>NZ_KV799658.1:0-415 GCF_001810035.1 Neisseria sp. HMSC058F07
GGCATAGGGCAAACTTCGCCCTAGTGTTTTTATAACTTATTGATTTTATTAGATTCACGTTTTGAAACACTGGAGGCATAGCAAAGGATAAACCATGAAACAGACCAATAAATCAGACCGTTTCCGCCGGTATTTAAACCGCGCCTTGCTGGTGTTTTGGGTGTTGCTTTTGGCTTTGGTAGTCCGAGCCTGTAACCAGCCCGCCCACGCCGACACGGAGCAACTAGAGCCGGAAACGCCCGCAATATGGGAAACAGACCCGACAGCCGGAATCGTTTTAGAACCTGTAACAGAGGAGGCAGAGCAATGAAGCCAACATATCAAGACATTAAAGCCGCCGCACAATACCACTGGCCGGAAATACACGCGGCATTAGGCATAGACACGCGATACCTGAAAAACAAACACCAGCCCT
>NZ_KV799659.1:0-21631 GCF_001810035.1 Neisseria sp. HMSC058F07
ACTAAGGCGGCCTTAGAAGTCAATGCAGGCTTGCTCTGCTTGGCTGGCGTGCCGGTGCTCGCAACACAGACACGTCGCCGCTCCACTTTATTTAAAACTTTCTAAATTACTTTGTTTCCTCCATTTTCTCAGACGGTCTATCTTTAGTTGATACCGCGGCATACAGGGTTTGCGGGCTGTATCGGCACGGGTTAGTGTAGCCTATTACATATGCGCACCATTCGCTGCAAAACCAGCGGCTTTTGCTGTGTGGTGATTTGAGTACCACGCCAATCGCACCTAGCCAGTCGTAACCTGCCCCGTGTGTACGGTGGAACAAGCGGCTGGCCGATATGGCAACAGATTGCGGCAGCGGGATTAAGTCCCATTTATCAGCAGGCAGCGGCATGGTTTTAATGCGCACCCCGCCGTCTCTCGCGCTAGACGAATAACAATCAAACAGGCCGTCGCGTGGGTGCTTAACAGCGATTTCACAATGGCTGTACGGGCTGCATGTTGCCAATCGTACAACGCTGTCGGCAATGCGTTTAACCACATCGCGCGGGGTGTTGATTGCGGCTTTGCCTTTATAGAGTGCCAAATAGACTTGAACCATTCAGACGGCCTCCGGCAGTGTGAATACGACTACAATCTTATCAAGCGCGGCCTGCGTTTTCGCTGCTTCGATCTTGCTTTGCAGCGCTTGGCGCTGGCCTGCCACATGGGCGGCAAGTTGCTCATAGGCCAGCGTTTTACGTAGCGCAGCAGCCTTAAGCGTATCAGCAGGAATACCGCGGGCTGTGGCGATGCCGTCAAGCACTGGCGTTGGCGCGGCTTTATCTTCCTGCCAAGCCTTCGCTTCAGCGGCTTGAATTGCCCAGCTTGCAAACTCAAATTCAGGTACGCTGTCGATACCGGCGTGCTTGTTAATAAAAGCCTGAGCGGCAGCATTTAATGCGACAAGTTTTCCGGATTTTACGCCGTCAATATTTGCCGATTCAGGCGGGGTCAGGCTGATGCCATCGGGCAAATCACCTAACTTATCCCACACCTGCTCTTGCTCACCGACAAAAACTACGCATCCGCGATAGTCGGGAATTATCTGCCAACCTTGCCCATCCCACTGGGCAGCCTGATATTGTGCGAGATCAGGCATTTCAGCTTCGATGCTGGCGCGCCCGTCATCAAAATATTGCTCCTCTACGAACAATCCGTCTTGGTCAATCACGCATCTTGTCATTTTTTTAACTCCTCAATCTGCTTCTTAAGGTCATCAATTTGAGCAGACATTTCTTGAATCGCTTTTGTTAAAACGGGCACAAATGTCTCGTACTCAATTGTGTAAGTGTCCATCCTGCAATTCACCATCGGCAGTTTGCCGTACTCAGCTTCTAATGCAGCAACATCTTGAGCAATAAACCAATGCTGGATGCGGTCTTCTTTGTAGCGTCCGTCTTTGGTTGGGGCCCGCCACCACTCCCGCAGTTTTTCTGCGCGCTCTTCCGGCGGCAAATCGGTAAAAAGTTCGTCGGTATAGGCGTCTCGGCGGTCATATACTCCAGTTACCGGTCGCAGCTTTTTAACAAAATCCAAACCGATATCCAGTGGTGCGATATCCGTTTTGTCGCGGGCATCCGAACGAATATTTACCGCTGTCGGGGCGTACAATGTTTGTCCCGACCCGCCAAGCTGAATCTCGTTACTTCCATTGATTCGCGCACCGTAACCAATCGCAATGGCATTAGTTATTTTCCCGCTTAAAACATTTCCCTGAACATTTCGATATCCTGCTGAATCGCCAATAAAAACGCACTGCTCACTACTAATAGTAGGCGCGCACCAATATCCCACAGCGACACTTGAATAATGCGTTCCATTTCTGAATGATGATGCCCCAACCGCCACAACTTTTTGGGGGTTACTGCTTGTCAACATGGCATCTGCACCAATAACAGTAGAATATGCACCGCTGACTGCATCTTTCAGTGCATTCGTACCAATCACTGTTAACTCTTCATTCTTCGCTGCCGAAGATGATGACGAATAGACATATTTAAGCTCCGCCACTCCTGATGCGTTAAGTTCTTTAGGACTACGGACTTTAATACTACTTTCTGTTACTTCAACCACTTCAGCAGGCACTACATCACCCTGAACTGTCTTGGCTTCGCCTGAAGTGAGGCGGATTCCCACCCAATAACCGACTTTTGCGCCGCGAATATTGCCAAATGTCAAAGTAATATTACTGCCGCTTTGGGTATAATTTCCGCTCTCAGTGCCAGTCCATAGCACATCGCCTCCATTCGGAGCGCTGGTTCGTTCTAAGTTCTCTAACGCCGAAGCACCAATCGCGGTCACTTTTTCAGCTTTTTTTGTATTTCTTGCAGCACCTCCACCAATTGCAGTTTGCGCATCTCGTCCTTGGTACATCTGTAAAACAGATTCGCCGATAGCTACGGTGCGAGACGTTGGGGATGGCCAAAAAACTTCAATATCGCCAGTCAGTCCTATTGGGGCAACACCGGCCAACGCTGCCGAACCTAATACCACATTCGAATAGCCAGTTCCCAGCCCCTGACCTGAATTTCTGCCGATTGCTACATTTGAAAAGCCGCTAGTGATGCCGCGCCCAGCATTACCGCCAATACCGACGTTGCGCGTGCCGGACATCTTAGACTGGTCGTACCATTCCGTTTCGGCCTGTACATTAATAAGACTGTCTGGGCCAATAGAAATATTGTCGCGACTAATACGGGAAAAACCTTGTGAACGATCACCAATTGCGATAGCTGAAACACACTTTTCAGTTTGATTCATTGCACCTTCGCCAATCGCTACAATTCCAGCACCAGTCCACTCATTCGATTTAATGTTCGCGGCGGCCCCTGAGCCAGAAATGAATCGACCGATACCGCTTCTGATAGGCTGGTATTGAACATCGACAGTTTTGCCGTTAATCACAAACTTGCCGTTTGTGTATTTGTTTTTTTGCGGGTAGGTATTACCCGTATCAATTGACAAACCCAAGCAGTCGACAACAATGCCAAGCGCGGCGGCTTCAGCGGCATTTAAAGTTGCTAGTGCATTGTTTTTGCTGGCTACATAGCCAAAATCATGCAGGTTAAGCATCCCTGAAAACACACGCTTCCAGCGCGTGCCGTCGGTAGAAACAATAACGGTACAACCGTTATCAGCGGTAGATTTATCTGCTTTATCCGCCACGAACACGCCGCCGCCCACTGTTGTATTGGGGTGATAGGCGTTAACGTTTACATAACCATCACCGCTGTATTTACGCAAAGCCTCAATACTGGCCACTTGAGAAGCATCGGCGGCCAGCGTTTTAATAGCTGATAAGACTTGGGCATGGTCGGCTTTGTTAGGCTCAATGCCAACCGCGTTTAAAATGCTGTACAACTCGCCTTGCAATTGATTCAACCACCATGCAGGCACGGGCGTACCGGGCGTACGGCGGTCGCCGTCAATAAATTGCTTACTCGGGGTTTGGATTAAGTCCATTTTTATACCTCTTCTTCATACTCAAAACGGCAATAAGTCCATGCCGGTTTTAATTCTTCGAACATTGTTTCGATAATCGGGTCGGTGTATACACTGATGCGGTCGCCGGCACGGCTTTGTCCGGCTCTGAAAATATAGGCGGTGGCTTTTCCGTCGGCGATGTCGACGCACCAACGCCAAATAGCATCTTCAGTATTCAAACAATCTCCGGCACAGCTTTCACCGGCACGGAATTGGTCTTCTTCGTAAATGTTTACGGTGTAGCCTGCCGATTCGGCGATGGCGGTAAAGTAGGCAATGCTCAAACCGCCCAAGGCGTTGAGTTTGGCCAGTACGGCATCAGTACGTTGTTGGGTATTGGCTCCGGCAGGCGGGGTAATGGCCAGCAGCTCTTCCCAGCGGTACAGGTAATCGTTTCCCTCGTCAGGGAACGGCGCATTTTTCACTCCTTCCGCATGGTCGGCCACAATATCAAACACACCCGCTTCGGCTTTGATTTCTGCCGTTTCTCCTACGGTGTCGTAGCTGACAGGCGGGCGCATGGCGGCAAGTAAGGCTTGATGGTTCACGCGGTGTACTCCACGTTAATACTGCCCGGGCGCAGCCAGTAAATGTCTTCGGCACTTTCCTGGGGCTTGATATTGCTCACAGGTGTGGTTAAGACACGGTCACGCACGCCGTACACTTCGCTGATTAAGGTTTCCAACTGGCTTTTAATTAGGGTGTCGCCGGGCTTTAAAGCATCAAAATAGGCGTTCACAGCTGATTTGATAGCAGCAGTGGCCGTTTCGGTATCCGTGCCGCTGCTTAAGGTAATGGTGACGGCTACATTCACGGTCTGGATACTGGGCGCAAGGGCTAGAAAGCCGTTTTTACGGGTAACAGGCCGTACTGCATCGACATGAGCTTGTACGGCGGCCAGTGTTTCCGCGCTGGGAATACCGTTTTCACCCAAAATGACGGCATCGACAAAGCCGTTACCACGACGTAAAGGGTAGATAAATGCATCAACCACACCCGGTACTTCCAAGCACCAATTGCGGAAGTCGTATTGGTTACCGCCCGCAGCAGGTCGGCGCAGGCGTTCTTCATAGCGTGCCAACAGGCTCTCATCGCTTTCGGCATCCGTACCGCCGACCATCGTCAGCAAGACGGCGGAACTGTCAATCCCCGCAGGTACGCTTTGCAGCGTAGCTGCGGATTCGCCGGTTTGATTTTGAGCGCTACCCGAAACAGTGGCGATAACGGCTATTTCGGCACTTCCAAGCGCACCGATAACGGCGGATTCGGCGGCTAAATACACCTTATCGCCCACATTGATTTGTTGGCCGACCGGTACCATTGCACCGACCGCGCCGCGAACACGCACCTTACCGCCCGCAAAGGTGGCAGTTTTTCGGTAAATGCCGTATTTGGCGGCATGTTTTTCCAGATAGGCACTGTCGGCGGTATCGGCAAACGCTTGACGCAAAATCCACTCTTGATGCTGGTATTGGCCTTCGCCCACAGCAGCAATAGCGGTAGCGCGTACATGGTTGTCGCTGCCTGCGTGTATATGGGCGGTAGGATTTTGGTTTTGCAGGTCGCGCAGATAATTGGCGCGGATTTGCTCGAAATTAAGTGCTTGCGTCATATCACGGCCACTTTGTGACTAAGGGTTACGGTATCGCCTGCGGCATCGACAGCTTCAATATGCAATTTCAGCCAGCCGCGCTGCGGGGTGGATGTGGTTACTTGGATGGATTGGGCGCGTTTAGACTTAATTACAGGCTGTAAGGCTTGCTCGGCGTATTGCTTGGCCAGCACTTCAATGCGCTTTAAATGCTTTTGGCGGCGCAATTCATGTAGGCGGCTGCCGAGCGTGCGGTCTGCCCAGTAACTGCCCAAGGGTGTTACCAAGCGGATATACAGCTCGTTTTCGATGGATTGGGCGGATTGGTTGACCACATAGCCGCCTGTTTGTGGGTTGAGTAAAGCGTCCATACCTGAATTTTCGGATATGGACGCTCTTTCTTTGAGTGGATTGATGTCAGACAAATATAGAAGCCGCCTAAAAAACCAATAAGGATTCTTAGACGGTCTTTAAAACCAGTTTAAATGACTTCTCCGGTTTCCGAACCGTTGGTCTCAGTGTGCTTGTGGGTGCTGCCGACATCTTTACCGTTGTTGGTTAATGCGCCGGTAGTATTCAAATCGCCAACCATGTCCACGTTGCCGGTAAATGTCGTACCGCTACCGCCTTGCACGGCCATACCGCCATTGCCGTTGATTTGACCTTGCGCAGTCAACACCGCAGAACATTCGACCTTTTCTGAAGTGATATTTACGCCGCTAGGTGCTTTAATATTTAATTTATCGCAGTCAATCTCAATGACGCGCCCCTTTTTTAACACCATCTTGGCACCGTCAGCGTTATAAACCGCCGTTTCGCCATCAGATAAACCGGTAATGCGGTACGCGCCGTTTGTCGTGGTAACGATAATACCGTGGCTGGTTTTACCGCCCAGCGGCACAACAACGCAATCACTGCCGGCAGGCGGATTGCTGGTAAAGCCGAAGTTTTCGGCATGCTCCAAGTCTTGCACGGTTTCGCCGTCCAAGCCTTCGACTTGGATTTTTTGCACACCGCCACCTGCCTGGACTCTGGCAACCTTTCCGCGAAAGCCCTGCCGGACAGTGTTAAACGCCTGTTTGATACGCTTATCTATGGTTTTAATATCCATTTAAATAACCTGCAATTCCTGTTTTGGCTTTTTAGCCTGACGGCGTTTCTTCGGCTTGACTGGTGCTTGACCGTTGGCTTTTCTATTTTCAGACGACTTGTGTGCAGATTTCCCGCCGTCTTTTTTGCCTGCGCCTTGTTTTTTCTTAGGAGGATCTGCATCCAACACCCATGCACCGTCTTCTTTAAGCGTTAATATGGTTTCCGTGCCTTGACCTCTGCCTCCGACAAAGGTTCTCGCCATCAGGAAATACACTGCGTCAATGCCGTCCGGTTCGCTCAATACATTGATTCGCTGACCTGGTTGCCACAATGTACCGTCATCGGTTCGGTGTCCCTGTACCACCGCAGTGATGGTCAAGCCTTCCAAGCGGCTGTCCGCCAGGCGTTTCTTCGCTTTATGTTCCGCTTCCGCCTGACTGTCAACATCAGGCTCTGTCACGATTAAAGGCCGGCTCAGCTTAAGGGATTCATCTTTCACCGTCGCTTTGATATTGTGCTTGCCGGTATGACTTTGCCCCAATACCGTGACCTCACTGTACCGAGCAGCCATATTGCGCTCGACTTCCAGGCGCTTGATATTGTTATTGTCGCCACTGACCCGTAAGACCAACTCGGCAACAGGTGCCGTGGTGTAGTCGGGGCCACCGACAACCAACGTGCCGTCAGGCTCCATCCAAGGCCATACCCCGTTGGCTTCGGCATATTGTGTCAAGGCATCCCATGCACGGCTTCCAGGCTCGATTTGAACTTTATGGGTTTTATTGGTTTTGGCTGCATCGATACGGATTTTTGACAAACCCAAAGGCTTGACGATTTTTTCAATAATTTGGTTTAAATCCATATCCTGCGCATTAAACAACGGCGCAGAACAGTCCAACAGGATACCGGCATCATCACGGCCTTGAATGGTCAGCGTTTTATTGCCTTTCTCCGTCGTAGTGTGCACACGGTCGATACGGCCGCTTAATACCGTATCCCCACCGACACGGACTTCTACTTTATCGCCTTCTTTTACTGCAGTCGGAACTGAATCTACCGGACGGCCAAGCGTGACTGAAAAGTCATCGGCGGGGGTGAGCAGGTCAGAAACGATGTCGTAATTCGTCCACTGCCCATGAGTTTTGCCGTTAATCATCAGAGTGACGGTATTATTTGGCGTAGGCATTCAACACCTCTCCTTTACTGAGAAAGTTCGGATGACGGATTTGTGGATTCAGACGCAACAACTCGCCAAAACGGCTGTAATCGCCATACCATTCAAACGCCAACAGATGCAGGCTGGTATCACGTCCTACAATTTTCTGCACTAACGGAGGACGCATATTCAAAACGGCAAAAGCCTGTTTTTGCAGCTTGTGCGCCGTATCACGCAAACTTTCAGTCAGTTCGGCGGCAGTTTCAAGATATGGTGTTTGCGGCAACAGGCCGGCAGCCTCAATGCGGCGATACACATCATCAGCACTGTCTGCTGGTGTTTGGTATAACCTTAGCAAGGAATAAGCCATCTTCTCGGCCTTTGCCTCATCTGCCAACATCATTGCCAAAATACGGTTTGCGGCCAGCGTGCGTTGTAAAGCAGCATGGGTATCGGATAATAGGCGTGAGATTTCCACGGGCGTCAAAGTTGGCGCATCAATTTGTGTTGCCAGAATATCTGCGGCCTGTTCTGCCAAAGCACACGCTCCAACAGTTGCGGTGAACGCTGTGAAAGCAGCGACATCTTCAACCTTTGCACGCTGAATCAAATCGATTGCCGAAACGCTGCCTTCTGTCCCGCGACTTACCTGCCACGGCGTAGTGGCGGCTTTTGACACTCCGCCAACCATATCGCGCCAGCCATCCAGCCCACTTTTACCTACGACGTGCATATTTGCCAACACACCGAATACTGATTTCAACTCAGCCACCAATACGCGCGGGTTGTTAAGAAGATTCATGGAGCCGGTGAATACGCCGTTTACCTGACCATACATAACGCCGATTGCCGTCAATACTGTGGCATGAAATGCGTTCCAACGGCTTTGTGCCTTCTGAATCTTGCCCAAGGCCGTCTGAAACACTTCAAAACCCTGCCATGAGGCCAAATCTGCCAGCCAATCGATTTCATCGGCCAGTGCAGACGGCAATTCACGGTCAAAAAACGGGGCGGCTTTGACACTTTGCTTAAAGGTCATCCGCACCGTACAGTAATCGGGATTTTCTTCATTATGAGCAGCTTCAAAATCAGCCACCACGCAATCGGGCACGCTGCCGTAAATCGGGTGGATCAATTCGCCCGCACCAGTCTCCCGCAAAACACCTAACAGGCTTTGCAGCCTGCTTTCATAATCATCCCCCCACAATACCGCCGTCAGGCTCATATCCATTGCCGATACGCCCGTGTCCTCAATATCCGAACCCTGAACAAACGGGTATTCGTGTTCGGCTAAGGCGTGCGTGCCACGCAACGTATCATCGATTACATCAAAGCCGACACCCTTGAAACTGGCATCAAGCAAAGTATCTTTCCAACTCATCACGGATCCTTAATTTTTAGCTGCCGCACGCGCCGCCGCTTGATTGATATAGGCCATAATATTGCCGTTTTGAACGGTGACTGTAACGGGTATCGGCTTACCTGCCGCCGCCTGCATTTGCGCCGCCGCCGCAGTCATCTGGGTGGCCGCATTGGTAAGCTGGGCAGTTGCAGCCTGATTTTCAGTTGCCGCTGTGACATACTGTTGGCTGGCTTGCTGATTGGTTTGTGCAGATTGACTGAGCTGCGCCATACTCTCTTTGAGAACAGGGCTGTCGAGCGGAGAGTTATTCCCACCCAATTCCTCCCGTTTTCTCATGTATTCGTTTTTGGCAGACGACATAAAATCAGGCAAAAACGACTGCAAGCGGTCGGCGAATGCCACCAACGGTTTACTCCAGTCGTCATATTTATCCCGTTGCGCCGCCAAATGTGTTACGCCGCCCATAGCGGCCAACGGAGCAGCACCTAAAGTAAAGGCACCCATTGAGCCTGCAGAAGGCAGAAAACGGCCGGCACCGGCAACACCTTGACCGCCTTGGAAGAACCGCCATCCGCCGCTTACCATTGAGCTTGTTCCCACAGTTGCGGATACTGCCGCAGCTCCTTGACCCGCCGCCACCGCTGTCTGCGCGGCTTCCTGATTACCTCTGGCCCAGTCGGCAATACCTTTAAGCTTATTGGCCACCATGTCGGTAAAGCTTGAGAATGCGCCATATTCAGCTTCGCTGTATGCCGTTTTGAGCTGTTCTTTTTTGAATCCGGAGCCTTCGGCCACAAATTGATAAGCCCCATCTACTGCACCGGCGGCGTTGGCTTGTCCTTGCTGCAGTCGTGCGGCTTCTTGCTTGTTGTTGATGAGCGAGAGCAACGCCATTAAGGCTTGGCGGTCTGAAACCAACTGGCCGACAGCCGTACCGTCAACCAAAGCTTTCTGGTTTTCCAGTAAAGCCAACTTAGCCTCATCGCCTTGAGCAGCAGCCATTTGTTTCATTAATGCCGCACTCTTTTCATCCTTGCTCACGATTTCACTGACAATATCGACCAATGCGTCCAGCGAGTTCATGCCTGCAGCCTGACGCTTATTCATACTGGCCGTGAAGTCAAAACCCTCTTGGCCGTTAATGTCGATTTTCTTTGCCTTAGTAACGATGTCCTGACTGCTGATTTTCGCCAGCAGATTGACCAGGTTGTTACCGGCTTCGTCTGTACTGCCTGCAGTCATAAACGCCAGTTGGTTTGCATTTAACAAACTGCTGAAATTATCCAGTGTCGCGCCCATACCTGCGGACTTCATTGCTGCCAACTGTTGCGGCAACCATCGCGCCATGTCTTTCAGCTCAAAACCGCCATCCGCGCCCGATTGCATGGCTCGGTCAAGCAAAGCAGGAATATCGGCTTCTTTAAACCCTGCCTGCTTCGCCTTGGTCACAATATTGGCAATATCATCGGCATCGGCATTGGCGGCCAGTGCTGTTTTCATTACGGTTGGCAACATCTGCTTCACGGCAGCATCACTCAACGAACCGCTGGCCACCATGGTATTCATTGCCTGTAAAGCTGCTTCCTTAGATGTTCCGCCAAGATAAGCGGCATCGTTTACCGTTTTATTAATTTCCTCCATGCCGGCACGTTTTTCCGCCAAAGTCTTGCCTGCATACATGGTATTGGTCGCGTGACGCAGCTCCGTGTCATAGTCCATTGTCCGGTTGACCGGCTGGGCCAACACATAACCGCCGGCCATGACACCGGCGGCAACCGAAGTCGCACCGCGCGCCAAACTTTTACCTCCTTGGATCATTCGGTTGAAACGGCTGCCGCTGTTCATTTCGGCATTTAACTCACGAATACGGCTGCGCGTCTGTTGAGCGGCTCGCGCCAGTTCATTGTGCGAAGCACGGCCGCTTTTGGCCATTGCGTTGTAGGCCGCTTGAGTACGTTGGATTTCACGGCGGATTTCACGCTCTGTGCGAATACCCAAACGGGCGGCAGCTGCATGCATCAGCTGTTGTTGCCTGCCGGAAGATGATGCCGCACGGCTTTGAATCTGCATCGTACGGTTGGCCTCGGTCGCCAAGCGGCGCAGGCCGACACTTGCGTCATCTCGGAACTTGGCAACTAATTCGATTGTATTACGGCTCATTTTTTCTTCCGTTTACTGATAAAGGTTTGAGTGTGTCCGCCAGATGCAGATGGGGCTGAAGTTTTGGCAGACGGCGCAAACCAGGGCAGCACCACGGGAGCGGCACGGCCACGGTCAATCAAATCGGCCTGTTTGAGCCATCCATCAAGCTCCGGCTGAGTCATCTTGCCGATATCGTCGGCAGAGATACCGTAACTCCCCAGCTTCAAGACTGCGTATCGGTAGCGGTCGGCACGGGCTGAACGGACAGACGCTTTTTTGCTAACAGCTCTTGGGCGAAATAAAGCGCGTCAAAATCGGTGGCGACCAACTCATCGGCCAAGAAGTCGGGCGTTAAGGCATCAGGCTGAATCGTACCGATATGGTCGAGAGAGGCTGAATAGGCTGCCAACATACGCGCCTGACCCTCCAGCGTTGGGTCAATAGCCATATCTTCGCGCACGGTCAGCAGATGCATGGAAAAATCACGATGGACAGCGCCGTCAACAGAGATACCGTACTTCAGACGGCCTGAAACGGTTTTCAGGTCGGGAGAAACAACCAGCTCATACTCTTTTGCGGCATGTTCGAGTTCTTTGGAAATTGAAGACATAATAAAAGCCTCTAAACGGTTAATCGGATAAAAATCCAATTATCGTTTAAAGGCTATTTAAACCGTCTTTAACAGGTGTCAGTTTCAGACGGCTTACTCAATCACTTTACGGGTTGCAAAGCCGGTCACATCAATGACCAATTCGTTGTCCACCGTATAGCTTTCACCGGCTTCCTTCGCGCAAAAACCAAGATAGGAGGTTGGGCGCGCACCATTGATATCAGGGACCAGCGAGATTTTTGCGTCTTCGATTTTGTCCCAATCGATAACCGTACCGTCTGTCGGCACGACGGCGGTAAAAGAAATATCATACTGGCCGACACCGCGCGTAAAGCCTTTGACGCGGCGTGTGCGGTTCATGGTTTTAACTTCTTTTTTGCCTGTGATGTTTTTCACATCAATCTTGGTGACTTCCACCTCGGTCGCACCGACATACAGCGTTACGCTGCCTACATATTCTGTACTCATGTTCTTTCCTTTTTACAGATACAGGTCGATAACCATGCCTACTTGGTGCAGGCCGTTAACCACATCGGACGGCACGCGGCAGTTGAGCATGCTGGTGTTTTGTGCATCGCGTTCCACAATCAGGTTGGCCAAATTGTTTTCAACGTCTTCGACGATTTCCAATTCTTCGCATTTCATCAACACGTCGATCAATTCGGAGCGGACACGGTCAATGGTGCGCTTGGTCATTTTGTCGCGCGGGAAACGCAATGCGATACGGTCGGCACACGCACCTGATACATAAATCAATGTGCGTACGGTAGTCATATCGAGCAGACTTTCGTCTGCCGTGCCGTTGGCAGTTTTGGTATAAGTCGAAATAGCGCGGACGATTTGGGCGGATGTGCCGTCTGGGCTGGTTTCAATAGGGGTAACGCCGTTGTAGAGCGCGTTTTCCTGTTCGGTACGCATAGTCTTGTCTGCACTGTCGCACACACCGATGCCGTTGAGCTTCAGGGTATTGAGCGGACGAGCCGGGTCTTCCTCGCTGGCCACAACGGCCGCAAACGCGGCTGCCAGCTCACATGGCAGGCTAGGCGTTTTACGATACCAGGCCGAATACAGATAACCGCTGTTCAGACGGCCTGCTTGTGTCGTTGTTTGCGCCAATGCACCGGTTTGGCCATAAATACCCAATGCCCAGCGTTTTTCTTCGGGTGCGCCGACAGTTTCCAAATGTGTGCGCAACTTCAAGAGGTTCGCCTCATCGGTACAGCCTACCGCAATCAAATTATGGCCTTCGGCAATCACTGCATTCAACGCAGGGCCGATATCGGCATCGGCGTCACCGCCGCTCATTGCCTTGACCGCAACGGTAATCCCTTCGGCGGTATTGCTGGCACGGATACGGATATGGTTGCCGTGCGTGCCTTTATTTTTAGCTGTCAGCGTTACCAAGCCTTCAGAGGCTGTCGCCGTTACCGGCAATGATGTTTCGGCATCAATGGCGGCTTTGACGGCAGCGGCTACGGTTGCGGCGGTTGCATTGGCGGCGACACCGACGGTCAGCGTATCGGCATTGCCGATGTTGACGCGTAAAACGCCTTGCGTATCGGCAGTGCCTGTAATCGTGATATTGCCGGTGGCCGCAACGCCTGCTTCATTGTCGGCAACGGTAATCAGGCTCAAATCTGCATATGCGTAAGCCTTGATAGCGGCCAATGCCATCAAATGCGCCTGAGAGCCGGCACCATACGCAGCTGCGACATCGGCCGCAGAATAGATATTTGCCAGCGCAGTCAGCTTGCCCGCCTTGGGATTACTGTGTTGCGCAATCAGCAGCACACGTTGCTTGTTGGTTGGCAGGTTGCGTACAGCAAGCTTGGTGTTCCATTCGACGTAAACGCCTGGCTTACGCGTACTGGTCTGAATTTTGTCGAAACTGACGTTTGCGGAAGTCATGATTTGTTGCCTTTCGGTTTGTCCTCAACAATAACCAAGTCGCCGTAGTGAATACAGCGCAGGTAATACGCGGCATTCGGCACTTCGACCGCTTCTTGGTCGGTAATATATTCATGTGGCTTGCCTGCCATAGGTACTTGCAGACCTGCGGAGGCACGAACTTTAATGGTTTCAGTCATGTTTTACCTCGGTTTTAACGATGGCCGCCATATCGGCGGGTTGGTTTGGTTTTTTGGGCGGGATACGCAGCTCAAGGTTTGCGCCTTTAAAGTCGGGATGTTCTGGATCGGTACGGCCTTGGTATTCGGATACGTCGGCATATACTTGCGCCTGTTGAACATCTGAAACCGTAGGCCGTGGCCAATCGCCGTCTCGCAGTGCGTCTTCGAACCAATGCGTTTCAAAATCCAGCGCAAATACGCTGATTGCGTCCAACTCCATTTGTTTTGAAAACAGGCTTTTTGCTTTGCCCGGCTTTAGACGGCCTATACACAAACCCATAGTCTGATTGATCAGCAACAGGCGCACGGCCTGCATCAGCCGGTAAGTGCCGACATCGTTTCGGTGTAAACCGCCGAAGCGGCTGTCCGCCTCGCTGCCGCTGGCACGGTCGCCGACCAAGACAGTAAAGTGACCAGTGACTTGGTAGCGTGTTCGGCGCGTATCATGGGGCTCGCTGTCGGTAATGCCGGCAAACATGACCCAAACGGCGGGGAACTGGTTGACCACTTGAGCCAAGCCTTCGCCGTCAAATTCGCCACCGTATGTATGCACACCGCTGACCATTTGGCCAAGGCCGTCTGAAAGACGCTGTTTGATGGCTTGTTCAATAGACGCTATCACGGCCGAACACCTTTTCCTTGGCGGCAAACATTACCGCATCACCTTGCACGGTCGGCTTGGGGTCGGCATTTTCAGCCACACCCAAACCAGCCTTGCCTGATGCCACCAATTTGAGATACGCAATCGCCGCCTCATATCGGTGCACCATATCTTCCGTCAGTTGGCGCTTGCCCGTTGCCAAACGGTAAACGGCAATGTCGCAGCAATAAAGGCTCAACAGGCGCACAGGGGCAGGCAACGGCAATTCATAGCGCGATGCCAGATAGCCGTCGATTTCGGCGGAGGCATCATCCAAACCTTGTTGCGCAATTTCGGCATTCACGCTTCCCAAGCGCGTCAGGTCGGTCAAACCCGCAATCGTCGGCTCGGTATAACGCGCCACCAAATCGGCAACCGTTGCGTAAGCCATTAATCCTGCTCCACAGGCAAGGCTTCACAAACAACAGCCATCGGTTCGGCCAGCAGGCGCTCCCACGCTTCGGGCTCGAAATCGGCACGTTTCACAAAGGTAAAATGCGGTTGAACGTGATACCCGCTGCGCCAAAACGCATGGCCATGTTTGGATTTGATGGCAACCACTTCGGCATCGGCCGCCGCTTCACCGCCTGCCTGATAGCGTTCTTGCGTTTCTGCCGCTTCAACGGCAGGGCTTGCGGCCTGTTCCAATTGAGCTTCCAATTCGGCGATACGCATACGCGCCGCTTCAAGCTCGGCGTTCAATTTTTCGACTTCAGCCTCAAGAAACGCCTGCAACTTAACGTCTTCGGGGTTTACATCCACAGTTGCGCCAACCGTTTGCTCGGTTTTTTCATCTTCGTTTTTTACTTTTGCCATTTCTTATCCTTTCGGCGGGCAGAGCCCGCCTATCTAAAGGGTTACAGCAACCAAGGAGATACGATTACCTTGCATTTGCCTTTGTTCGGGTTGTACGCACCACTATCCAGGCGGTCGCCTTCCACTAATTTTTTGGCGGCGTTTTCCAAAGAAGGAGGAACCAGCAGCACATTCGGGCGGATACCCAGCGGTCGGCCGCCGTCGCCTTTCAGGCTGACCATTGCGTTGTAAGCCTTTTCAAAACCTTCGGCATCCAGGGTTTCTTGCGACTTAGCCGCCATTTGCCAGAAGCCCAAACCAACATTACAACGGCCGTCCACGCCGTAGCGGTATTCGTTGCGCATAAATACGCCTTCGTCGGTAGCGGCGGTCATGGCAGTGAACTGCTTAGGCTTGCGTTCCTGATAAATCAGAGGTTTCAGGGCGCGTGATGTATCCAGCAAATACCAAGCGGCTTCGGTACCGGTGAAAATATTGGATACAGTGGTGGATTGGCCGGTGCCATCGACTTTTTCATATACCGGGTGGTCGTTGTCGAAGAAGTTCTGACCGTCATAACACAACGTAGCATGCGCGTTTTTCAGCAGAGCAAATACCAATTCGTCAGGATGAACGGCGGAAGCACGGCCCATTTCGGTCATCATCGGCGCGTAAATGCCGACGTTGTCGTCTTCGATGTCGTTGCGGTTGACCTTGACCGAACTTTCAAAATGCTTGTTGGTGATGGCATAGCCGTGTGCCTTCATATCTTGGAATACGCGGTCGCCCACCCATTCGCGGAAGGCAGGCCATTGACCGAGCCAGCCGTAAGTATTGGAAGCAGTAGAGGACGGAATAACAGTGGCGATTTCCTTGTATTGGCTGTCCGCCATTTTCAGGCCGTCTTGGAAGTTTTTCTTAAAGCCGGTAAACAGCGCTTTCAGTGTATCTGGAGTGATAATCATGCTTTAATCCTTGTTTAAAGCCTTATTTGGCTTTTTGATAATCTTCGGCTGAAATGCCCAATTGCTTGGCCACTTCGATTTCTTCCGGAGTCAACGCAGGCTCACCGCCTTCAGCGCCTTTGCCACCGGTTTGCGTTTTACTCAACGCGGCCAATTTCAAACTGCCTTCCATCAGATTCTTAAATGCCTCTGGGTCTTTGGCAGCCAGTTGTCGTGCCGATGCTTCTTGATGCGGCAGCAGGCGGCCATCTGAAAGAGCGGCACGGATCAGGCCGTCTGAAGTACCGCCCACTTCCATTGCAATCACTTTCTTGCTCAACGCAGCCACTTGGGCTTTCAGTTCGGCAACTTCGCCGTCGTCGGCATTACCGCCTTGAGGATTGTCTTCGGGCTTGCCGGCATCGCCTTTACCGCCTTCGCCGCCTTGCGGTTCGTCTTTGTGTTCAGCCAGTGCTTCGGTCAGCGTTTTACCGCCCAGCTTTTCTTGTGCTTCGGCCAAAGCCGCTTCAATGGCTTTATCGTCGGCATCTGCCGCCAAGCCCAAGAGCTTGATTAAAGCTTCCTTGTTCATACTTGTTTCCTGTTTGGGGTTAATAGAGTTTTGGCGGCTCAATGCAGCCAGAGCCATGCCGTCCAGCGCAGGCGAATTGGTCAACGCCACACTGTGCAGCCCGCGCACATTGCCCAATGTGTCGTATTCGAGTACCGGCGACAGATAGCGGTATTCGCCGCTGTCTATCATGTCTTTTGCGCGTTGTGTCCATTTCACTTCGCCCATCAGACCTCGATCGTCATCCCACACATATTTGCTGATCCAACCGGCAGCAGGATTTTGCTGTCCGGTTTCCGCAGCTTTCAGTGTGGCGTGTTCGTAGTCCACAACAAGGTCTGTTTGTCCGGCATCAAAGGCGGCAATGATTTGCTGCGCCAAAGAGGCAGTCATCGTCCAGTGCGCCACGCCTGTATCGGTGCGCCCGTCGACTGGTGCAAATTGACCTTTGGGTACGATTTTGATAAGGCCGTCCGTATTTCCGACTTTGGCGGCAGATAAGGCGGCAAGAAAGGTTTTTGTATCCATTGCCGAATCATGAGCCATCAAGCCGGCACAAGAGGCTGAATCACTGTCAGTAAGGAACGAAAATGAGAAATATCGGAGAATGAAAAAGAGAGTATGTTTAAAACCGTTTCAGAAGCCTTTTAAGCCCCTCACAGATTGATTTAAACGTTTCGGGAAAGGGTAGATAAGGGGAAGATATATAAAAGCCGTCTGTGTGCAATTTCAGACGGCTTTTGTTTTAATTACCGAGAGCGGCATCCAAGTAATCATTTACCGCATCGACTAAAGCCTGTTCGTCGTCAGGTTGAAGAACCATAAACGGACGTGCAGGAATCTTACTGCCGGGGTGATTGACGCGTTTGGCAAACCGTCCGCCGAATTTTAAGGCTTTGCCGTTTTTCGGCAATATCGTATGCGGTGCAGTTTGTCCGCCGAAGTTATGAATGGCCGCATATTCCACATTGGTACCGACCACGGCTTCCGTGGCCGTACTGTTCTGCGTAATCGAATTGCGCAAACGCCCACTGGCCTGCAACAGCCCCGATCCTTCTCGCGCGGACGGATACTTGCGCGGAGCCCACGCGGGGCGGCCGCCTGCCTCGAAGTTGTCCAGCACAGCGTTGCGCATGATGCGGGCAAGCTGCGTCATCAATGGCTGGGTATTGCTTGTACGTTGCGCAATGGCGTTTAAGCTGTTTTGCAACGTGTCTGTGTTGATTTTTATCTCAATCATCAGTATATTATCCTTAATACCAAGTTGTCGGCGGGTCGCCAACTGGAATGGCCTCGGTGGTTTATCCACTGTTTTATCCTGTTCGAATCAGGCAAAGCCGCCAACTTGGTTATTTCTTCCAGATTAATTCATATCTGTCATTTTTATAAATATCCCCATCTTCAGCATAATTTCCTGTATTAACCATATTGACGGCAACCGCTTCTTTTTTGCCGGTATAGGGATTTCTTGCCTTAGCCTGATAATCCACTGTTACAACCAATTTCCCTTTGTTATTCACTCCCGGATACACAAACAACAGAAACTGCTGGCCATCGGCATTGCGGCCTGCCGTGCCAATGAGTATTGCCTCCGGATTTTGCAGCTGTTCTGGCAGGTCTTTCCAAAATGCCAAAGGCAACGGTTTATTTTTACTGTTACGTATCGCGTGTAATATTCGCTCATCACTCATCGCGATCACAGCCGATTGCGGATAGACATTCTTTGCGGCCAGAGCTTCTAATACCGACGGAGCCAACGCTCCGATATACAGCATTTCACCCCTGGCAAATTTCTCCATATTTACCCGATCAACCATTTCCGATGCTTGTTTAGATATGGCTGCCCTCCATTTTGGCTCTTTTAAAGCTTCCTGAATCGCCACACTTGCCAGCTTCGGCGGCAAATCCACTGCACGCTGCATCTGCAACTGCCCCAAGTTGGCCAAATGGCTTTTACCCACATTATTCTGAAAACCTGCATCAGTATAAAAGCGACTGCCGTCGGCCAGCTTCACCGCCTTGGCCGGGCGGGTGTCGCCCTTGCGGTTGACCACCACTTCCGTATCTTCCAGTTGCGCTTTTTGCGGCAGCAGATTGCGCCGCTTCAAGTCACGGTCTGAAAACGCCCGCACGGTACAGCGGCAGTTGAAGCCGTTGGGAGGGTAGAAGTAATTCCAAAACGGGTCGTCGATGTGATACACCGCGCCATGCGCCGCAGCGTGGCTTTGTCGGGTACGGCTGTCAAGAATGGCCGAATACTGCAGCCAGGGCGCAGAGTCTCGACCATCTTCAAGAGCCTGCCAATGCCCGGACATATAGGCCGACTGCATTTGCGTACGGAAAATAGTTTCCAGTCGATGCCGCGTGATGCCTTTACCATCTACTTCGCCGGTGTTGGCATTCACAATGTCGCCATCTTTCAGCAGCTGCCAATCATGCTGTTTCAGACGGCCTACCACATCATCACGGAATTTCTCAAATGACGTACCGTTTTTCAGGCTTTCATACAAAGCACCGTGGATTTGCGCGACAATATCCTGCTTGTGAATGCCCGCAATCGCCCGTGCCTTAGCCTGCGCTTCATTCCACGTTACTTTCCAATCGGACGGCACATTAAAGCCCAGCCCCTCAAAATACTTGACGGCCTGTTCAGGCTCAAGGCCGAATGCGTAGCTCAAATCAGCCATTCATCCGTCCCCATAAGTCCGACACAAAAACCACACGCGCCAAGGCCATCTGAAATTGCTCGGCAGTCAGGTCGGGATAAACGCGCAGTAAACGCTCCTGCACATCCTCATAACTATCACCCTCGGTCAAAGCCTGGCCTAAGCCGCGTAAAAACGGCTCAATCATTTCTGGCAAGGCCACTTTGCTCAAGTCCGCATTATCCAAATCCGCCTGCGCCGCGCCGACAATCTCGCCAGTTTTACTCAAAGCCACACGGCGGTAGCTTAGAGAAGCGTTTTTTAAATCCGTTTTAACGTCGGTTTGAAAAGCCAATACCGGCTCGTCTTCGGAAGCCAAAGGAATGGCTAATTTTTCCTGCGCCCACGACAACGGAATCTTCATGCCGATCCCCACCAATTTAGGCAAAGAGTCGGAGTACACCGTCAAATCTTCAGGCAATTGCGTATCGAACACAAAGCGCGGCAGACGTGAAACATCGACATTGCCTTTATTGAGCTGCAACAATGGCAGGATCAATTGGCGCGTCAATGTGCCGGCCAGTTGTTTGGCATCGGACACCAGCAAATCATGGCGCACCTCGTTATGGATTTGCCCCAGCGCATTGGTAGCAGTCTTGCCGTCAGCCTGGCTGGTCAGCGTGCCGCCTAAAATCGCTTTTGAAGACGTTTTATCCGCCCAATCAATCATTGCCTGAAATGGATCCGCACTGCCATTGGCCGCGTTGAGCAGCTCAATCTGCATGGTTTCAGGAATAATCCCCGCCGCGTTATGGCCGATTTCGCGCACCGCATTCAAAAGGGTGAGCTTATCTTTGTCGTCCGCACCGGAGGCATATTTACCGATTCGGGTCGGCAGGCCGTAAATCTCCAAAAACTCGGCCAAATCACGCACCGAGTAATTCTTGAACAAATAAGGCCACACCAGCGTGCGCATCAAACCGCTTCTTGCCAAAATACCCGAACGGCTGCGGTGCTTATGGACAATCCAGCCTAAATCCCACAGCTTTTCGCCATCTGGGCTGCCGTCTTTGCGCAATAACACCTCATCCATTGCATTGACCTTAAACCAAGCCTGCGGACGATGATGGAATGCCTTGGGCAACCATAACGAACCAAGGTTTTCCCATTCGATTTCCACGCAGGAGAAGCCGTGTCCGACCGCGTCCAAAAGGTCAAACATCATATCCTCTAAAT
Organism: Neisseria sp. HMSC058F07; assembly: GCF_001810035.1. Lineage (NCBI taxonomy): Bacteria > Pseudomonadati > Pseudomonadota > Betaproteobacteria > Neisseriales > Neisseriaceae > Neisseria > Neisseria sp. HMSC058F07. The sequence continues at coordinate 20,434 of NZ_KV799659.1, forward strand.
CGGTCATCTGATTGAGCCAGCCATCAACCTCTTCGGCCAGCTTCCGTTCCGCTTCGCTGCTGTCCGGAGGCGGAACAATATTCCAATCCAAGCCGATTACCGCGCGCTTGCGTTTGCTCATCTCCGAAAAGATATGGCCATCCTTCTCCTCAATATCGACAAAGAGTTCGGACTGCGCCTGAATATCGCCGTTTTCCGCATCTTCCAAAATCCGATGGAGCGACTGCGGAGTCAGCCCTTTGCTCGGATGCTCATGGGTAGTGCGGTTTTTAACGATATCCGCCGTTTGGGATTGTTTATCGGGCGTTTTAGGTGCGGCTTTACTAAACAACGCACGGAGTAGGTTTTTCATGACGTAAAAAAGGGCAAGTTAAACTTGCCCCATTTTCAGCCGTGCCACTCCTTAGCAGGCTGTATCCCGTGTCAGTTTTACCATGCGCCGCTCCCCATCCGTCCGGACAAACCGTGCTCTCTAGGCACGGCAATATAGCCGCCGACAGTCGCGCTGCTTTGAACCAAACCCCACAGCATATGCACCGCATCGGGGCCGTCGTCATGGTCTGCCATCGGAAAATGGCGGAATTGGTCAATCAGTGTGCTTTGACTGGCGTGCAAACGGATTTGACCGTTTTGCATATACGGCTGCAGGCTTTCAATACGGAGCAACTTGTCCGCACTCGGCTTGATACCGCGTGCCGGAATCGGGATACCGGCAGCCGCGCCGCGTTTGACCAGCTCAGTCTTTAAAAACTCCTGAAACTGCACCGTCTCAATGCCCCACAACACACAGCGGTACCGCCGTTGCAGTTCGATAATGTCGGAAATAATCTTGTCCGGCAGGCGTTTCTTAATCAGAGCCTCCACCACATCCAACACACCCGTGCGGCGGTTGTACCCGCCGATACACAACGCAGACGGGTCACGGCTGTTGCCGGCCTTGCCCAAACTCGGGTCGCACGCACCATAAAAAATCCAATCCGAATCACGATTGACCCAAAAATTCAGGCTGTTCGCAAACGGCGCGGCCTCACCGGCAACCGGATCATTCTGATATTCCGAATCGAACGTCGCATGGCCGTCACGCGCACGGATTTTCATCAATGCCAATACGCCACGAGCCGCCCAAGAAGTGACCGCGCCGCGCTCCATTTCGTCCTTGTTTACCTGATAAAACGCCTCGGCCACCGTCTCGCCGTCG
>NZ_KV799660.1:0-741 GCF_001810035.1 Neisseria sp. HMSC058F07
GCCTGCATTGACTTCTAAGGCCGCCTTAGTCTCTAGAGACCGAGGCATTCTATCTGATACAGGAGTGGATGCAAATGCAAATCTATCGTGAATTACGCTGTAAGTTTTGTGGGAAATTGCTGGCAAAAGGCAGCGGTTGTGTACAAATAAAGTGCGCTCGTTGTAAAAACATCAATTCTTTCAGCTAATTAATAAATCAAAAGAATGCCTTTGAGCATCATATTAAATCTGATTTAGAGCATCTGCCATAATTTAGGAGTATATATGATGCAAAAAATGCAACAGACATTACCTATTATCCCCTGGATGGGTGGCAAACGTCGTTTGGCAAAACATCTTTTGCCCATGTTCCCCGAGCATTCTTGTTATGTTGAATTGTTTTCCGGTGGTGCAGCATTATTCTTTATGCGCCCGATTCCTGCAAAAGTTGAGGTGCTCAACGATATCAACGGACAGCTTATCAATCTCTATCGTGTGGTACAACACCATTTCGACGAGTTCGTCCGTCAGTTCGAGTGGACGCTGACCAGCCGCGAGACATTCTCCTGCCTGCAAAACACGCCGCCTGAATGCATGACAGATATTCAACGTGCCGCTCGTTTCTTCTACCTTCAACACAACGCCTTCGGCGGCAAAACCGTCCATCAGCATTTTGGTACAGCTACCACGTCAAAAGCATGGGATGCATCTCAGATTGAGGTTAAATTAAAGGCTGCTAAAGACCGTTTAAAAGGTGTTTAT
>NZ_KV799661.1:0-209 GCF_001810035.1 Neisseria sp. HMSC058F07
CCTTGCAACAAACCACCTGTGCCGTAGCCTTCTATCGGATTGACACGATGGCGGCCATCACTGTGGTAAAGCTTGCCGTGTCCGGCAGTTAATACTTCGTCTATGTATTTTTTCACTGTCCAAGGTTCGTGCATCCACCAGCCTGGCATTTGCCAAATCACGGCATCCATCCACAAGAATTTTTCGATTTCTGCTTCAACATCATAGCC
>NZ_KV799662.1:0-15679 GCF_001810035.1 Neisseria sp. HMSC058F07
TTGCTACGTTCAAATTTTTCCTTAGCCATGAGCTAATTCCTTTACATTAAAGATCGATTAAAGAACAGAGGCCGTCTGAAAAATCATTTCAGCCTTTCAGACGACCTATTTGCCTGATTAGCCTTTACGGGCTTCAGTTACAGCAGCAGCTATGTGGGCAGGAGCTTCAGAATATTTCTTGAACTCCATAGAGTAAGTAGCGCGGCCTTGGGTTGCAGAACGCAGGTCGGTAGAATAACCGAACATTTCTGCCAGAGGCACTTCGGCACGGACTTTTTTACCGCCGATGCCGTCATCATCCATACCCAATACAACACCACGACGACGGTTCAAGTCGCCCATTACGTCACCCATGTATTCTTCAGGTGTTTCCACCTCAACTGCCATGATTGGTTCCAACAGAGCTGGATTGGCTTTACGCATACCTTCTTTGAAGGCTTGAGACGCAGCCAATTCGAAGGCCAGTTGAGAGGAGTCAACATCGTGTGAAGAACCGAAGATCAGACGCACACGTACGTCAACTACTGGGTAACCGGCAACGATACCGTTAGGCAAAGTATCGCGAATACCTTTATCGACAGACGGAATAAATTCGCGAGGAATCACACCACCTTTAATTTCATCGATAAATTCGTAGCCCGCACCACCTGGTTCCATAGGTTCCATTTTGATCACAACGTGACCGTATTGACCTTTACCACCAGATTGTTTGGCATGTTTGTATTCAGCTTCAACTTCTTTGCGGATGGTTTCACGGTAAGCCACTTGAGGCGCACCGATGTTTGCTTCCACGCCGAATTCGCGTTTCATACGGTCAACAATAATTTCCAAGTGCAGCTCACCCATACCAGAAATAATGGTTTGACCGGACTCTTCGTCTGTACGAACGCGGAAAGAAGGGTCTTCTTTCGCCAGACGGTTCAGGGCGATACCCATTTTCTCTTGGTCGGCTTTGGTTTTCGGCTCAACGGCAATATGGATTACCGGCTCAGGGAATTCCATGCGTTCCAAGATGATAGGTGCGCTTTCTGCACACAAGGTCTCACCAGTAGTAACGTCTTTAAGACCGATCGCAGCTGCAATATCACCAGCGCGTACTTCTTCAATTTCAGTACGGTCTGCAGCAGTCATTTGCACCAAGCGACCGATACGTTCGCGAGTACCTTTTACAGAGTTCAATACGGTATCACCGGATTTCACCACACCAGAGTAAACGCGGATGAAAGTCAGCTGACCAACGTATTTATCATTCAACATTTTGAACGCCAATGCAGAGAATTTCTCTTCATCGCTGGCTTGACGGCTGTCGGCTTCTTCAGTGTTAGGGTTAACACCTTGAACTGGAGGAATGTCGGTAGGAGCAGGCAGCAATTCTACAACTGCATCCAACATACGTTGAACACCTTTGTTTTTAAATGCTGAACCGCACAACATTGGTTGAATTTCACCGGCCAAAGTACGTTGACGCAATGCGCCTACGATTTCTTCTTCAGTCAGCTCATCACCGCCCAAGTATTTGTCCATCAATTCTTCGCTGGCTTCTGCTGCAGCTTCAATCATGTTTTGACGCCATTCTTCGGCAGTCTCAACCAATTCAGCAGGAATGTCGCCATAGGTAAAGGTTGTACCTTTATCGGCTTCATTCCAAATAATGGATTTCATTTTCAACAGGTCAACGACACCGCTGAAGCTGTCTTCCGCACCAACCGGAATCACGATAGGTACTGGGTTTGCGCGCAAACGGGTTTTCATTTGCTCAACAACGCGGAAGAAGTTGGCACCTTGACGGTCCATTTTGTTTACAAATGCCAAGCGAGGTACTTGGTATTTGTTAGCTTGACGCCATACGGTTTCAGATTGAGGTTGAACACCGCCTACTGCACAGTAAACCATTACCGCGCCGTCCAATACACGCATAGAACGCTCTACCTCTACAGTAAAGTCAACGTGTCCCGGAGTGTCGATGATGTTGAAACGGTGCTCAGGGAACTGTTTCGCCATACCAGACCAATAAGAAGTCACAGCAGCAGAAGTAATGGTAATACCACGCTCTTGCTCTTGTTCCATGTAGTCGGTAGTAGCCGCGCCGTCATGCACTTCGCCCAATTTATGAGTCAAACCTGTATAGAACAAAATACGTTCTGTTGTGGTTGTTTTACCCGCGTCAATATGGGCAGAAATACCGATATTGCGATACAGGCTGATAGGGGTCTTACGAGCCATTTTGTTAGCCTTTCGATATTAGAAACGGAAGTGAGAGAATGCTTTGTTAGCTTCAGCCATGCGGTGTACTTCTTCACGTTTTTTCAACGCACCGCCACGACCTTCAGCCGCATCAATCAATTCGCCTGCCAAACGCAGGTCCATAGATTTCTCACCACGTTTACGGGCCGCATCGCGAACCCAGCGCATTGCCAAGGCCAGACGACGTGAAGGACGAACTTCAACAGGAACTTGGTAGTTTGCACCACCTACACGGCGGCTTTTCACTTCCACGATAGGTTTGGCGTTTGCAATGGCTTCGTTAAATACTTCAATTGCTACTTTGCCGGTTTTTTTCTCAATTTGCTCCAACGCACCGTAAACGATACGTTCTGCAACAGATTTTTTACCGTCAATCATCAATACGTTCATGAATTTAGTCAGCTCAACGCTGCCGAATTTAGGATCTGGCAGTACGTCGCGCTTAGGGACTTCTCTACGTCTTGGCATTTTAATTTCCTTTAATCTATTCAGTTGGGGCAATTCCCATGAATACCCAATTGAGTATTCACTTACTCGGCCGTTGTTCAGCTTAGGCGGCCGACGTGCCTATTTGAGTCCCGATAATTATTTAGGACGCTTAGCACCGTATTTAGAACGGGCTTGTTTACGGTCTTTAACACCTGCAGTATCCAAAGAACCGCGTACAGTGTGGTAACGTACACCTGGCAAGTCTTTTACACGACCGCCGCGAATCAATACGACGCTGTGCTCTTGCAGGTTGTGGCCTTCACCGCCGATATATGAAATTACTTCAAAACCGTTGGTCAGGCGAACTTTACATACTTTACGCAATGCAGAGTTAGGTTTTTTAGGGGTAGTTGTGTATACACGGGTGCAGACGCCACGTTTTTGCGGGCAAGCTTCCAGTGCAGGCACTTTGTTTACGTACACAGGCTTTTGACGGCCTTTGCGTACCAATTGGTTAATAGTTGGCATATTTTCTCGTCCTGTTGAGTTAAATACTTGCCGACACCATGTCGACAAGATTGGAATTATATTTTTATTGCAAGGGTTTAGTCAAGCAAATGACTGATAAAGTTTGGTGTTTTCCAATTTATGTCTAAATTTTGGAAACAAAGGCCGTCTGAAATATCCAGACGGCCTTTGTCATTTTAAATAAGTCCGCAATTTAGTTCTCTACTTATTTTCTCCATTGCTTTCCTTATTTATTCAGACGGCCTTAAACTCTACCCTCTTTTAAGTCCTCTAAAAAATAAAACCGCAAGACTGGCTTGCGGTTTTATTTTCACAATAATCCCTCGGGATTATTCGTCTAAAGCTTCGGTTTCAGAAGTTACTTGATCGGCTTGCTGCCATTGTTGATGACGGCTGCGGTGGTAGGTCAAACCTGTACCGGCAGGAATCAATCGACCGACAATCACGTTCTCTTTTAAACCGCGCAGCTCGTCTTGTTTGCCCATGATAGCGGCCTCGGTCAAGACGCGGGTTGTTTCTTGGAACGATGCTGCAGAAATGAAGCTGTCGGTAGACAAGGAAGCTTTGGTAATACCCAACAACACATTTTCATAACGTGCCGGCTCTTTGCCTTCAGCGATGGCTTTCTCATTGGCAAGCATCACATCGCTACGCTCAACTTGTTCGCCGGTAATAAACTCTGTATCACCAGCATCCACAATGTTCACACGGCGCAGCATTTGGCGGATGATGACTTCGATGTGTTTATCGGAAATCTTCACACCTTGCAAGCGGTAAACCTCTTGTACCTCTTGAACAATGTAGCGAGCCAATGCTTCGATACCTTGCAGACGCAGAATGTCATGCGGATCTACGGCACCATCCACGATGGTTTCACCGCGGTTTACCACTTGACCGTCGTGTACCAAAATCTGTTTCTCTTTAGAAATCAGCGTTTCGTATGCTACACCGTCTACATCGGTAATAATCAGACGCTGTTTACCTTTGGTTTCTTTACCGAAGGAAACGGTACCGGTAATTTCAGCCAACATGCCGGCATCTTTCGGCACGCGTGCTTCAAACAACTCAGCAACGCGCGGCAAACCACCGGTAATATCGCGGGTTTTAGAAGACGCTTGTGGAATACGCGCCAACACATCACCCTTACCGACTTCCTGACCTTCACGGATAGTAATCACCGCACCGACCGGGAATGCCATAGAAACTGGGGTAGTCGTACCAGGAATGCAAATTTCCAGACCATTTTCATCCAACAGTTTGACAGTCGGACGCAACAGTTTAGAAGCACTAGAAGAACGACGTTTGCCGTCAATCACTACCAAAGTAGACAAACCGGTTACATCGTCAGTTTGTTTCGCAACGGTAACACCCTCTTCCACGTTTTCGAATTTCACCATACCTGCGTGTTCGGTGATCATCGGACGGGTATGCGGATCCCAAGTTGCCAAAGTTTGACCGGCTTTAATGGCTTCGCCGTCTTGTACCAGCAGGATTGCACCGTAAGGTACTTTGTGACGTTCACGTTCGCGACCGATATCGTCGTGAATCACTACTTCACAAGAGCGGCCAATGACAACCAATTCGCCTTTGTTGTTGGCAACGTAACGCATTTGGCTGCTGAAACGAGCTGTACCATTGGATTTGGCTTCCACTTGACTGGCAGCAGCCGCACGAGATGCCGCACCACCGATGTGGAACGTACGCATGGTCAGCTGAGTACCTGGCTCACCAATAGATTGTGCAGCAATTACACCTACAGCTTCACCAGCGTTAACCAGTTTACCGCGCGCCAAGTCGCGGCCATAACAGTGTGCACACAAGCCATGACGGGTTTTACAAGTAATTGGCGTACGGACTTTAACCTCGTCAACACCAGATTGGTCAATGATATCAACTAATTTCTCAGTCAGCAGTGTACCTGCCTCAACCAAAGTCTCGCCAGTTGAAGGATCAACAACATCTGATGCTGTAACACGGCCTAAAATACGATCGCGCAACGCTTCAATTACGTCACCGCCTTGTACTACTGCTTTCATGACAAAGCCGTCTGAAGTACCGCAATCGTCTTCAACAACGACCAAGTCTTGAGTTACGTCTACCAGACGACGGGTCAGGTAACCAGAGTTTGCCGTTTTCAACGCGGTATCCGCCAAACCTTTACGCGCACCGTGGGTCGCAATAAAGTATTGCAATACAGTCAAACCTTCGCGGAAGTTAGAGGTAATTGGCGTTTCGATAATAGAGCCGTCAGGTTTGGCCATCAAACCACGCATACCGGACAACTGTTTAATCTGAGCTGCAGAACCACGGGCACCAGAGTCGGCCATCATGTAAATAGAGTTGAAGGACTCTTGATCAACTTCGTTGCCGTCACGGTCGATAACTTTTTGTTTGGACAGATTGTCCATCATCGCTTTAGCGATCTTATCGCCGGCACGACCCCAAATATCGACCACTTTGTTGTAACGTTCGCCGTTGGTCACCAAACCTTGACGGTATTGGTCTTCGATTTCTTTAACTTCGGCATTAGCCTCAGCCAGCAAGGCTGCTTTTTCTTTCGGAATTTCCATATCGTCAACCGCAATGGAAATACCGCCTTTAGCCGCAAAACCGAAACCGGTATACATCAAGTGGTCGGCAAAAATAACTGTGTCACGCAAACCGCACAGACGGAATGATGCGTTAATCAGTTTAGAAATTTCTTTTTTCTTCAGCGCTTTGTTGATGTACTCGAACGGCAGGCCTTTAGGCAAGATTTCGCTCAACAATGCACGGCCGACAGTCGTTTCGTAACGGTTAACGACAGGCTCAAACTCACCTGCTTCGTTTTTTACCCATTCGCGCAGACGTACGGTAATTTTCGTACCCAGTTCAACCTGTTTGGTATGGTATGCACGATGCACTTCTTTCACATCGGCAAACAGGCTGCCTTCGCCTTTGGCATTGATACGGTCGCGGGTCATGTAGTACAGACCCAATACGATATCTTGAGAAGGTACGATGATTGGTTCGCCGTTGGCTGGAGACAATACGTTGTTTGAAGCCAGCATCAGCGTGCGTGCTTCCATTTGTGCTTCCAAGCTCAATGGAACGTGTACAGCCATTTGGTCACCGTCAAAGTCGGCGTTAAATGCGGCACACACCAATGGGTGCAACTGAATCGCTTTACCTTCGATCAGGATAGGTTCGAACGCTTGAATACCCAAACGGTGCAGGGTTGGCGCACGGTTCAGCATAATCGGATGTTCGCGGATCACTTCTTCCAAGATATCCCATACTTCAGGTACTTCTTGTTCTACCAATTTTTTCGCAGCTTTAACGGTAGACGCCAAACCTTGTTTTTCCAATTTGTGGAAAATGAATGGTTTGAACAGTTCCAACGCCATTTTTTTCGGCAGACCACATTGGTGCAGACGCAGGTATGGACCTACGGTAATCACGGAACGACCAGAGTAGTCCACACGTTTACCCAGCAGGTTTTGACGGAAGCGGCCGCCTTTACCTTTAATCATGTCAGCCAATGATTTCAGCGGACGTTTGTTGGCGCCGGTCATGGCTTTACCGCGACGGCCGTTATCCAACAGAGAGTCAACTGCTTCTTGCAACATACGTTTTTCGTTACGAACGATGATGTCAGGCGCATGCAGTTCCAACAGACGTTTCAGACGGTTGTTACGGTTAATAACGCGGCGGTACAAATCGTTCAAATCGGAAGTGGCAAAACGACCACCATCCAATGGAACCAACGGACGCAAATCAGGCGGCAATACCGGCAGCACGTCCATAATCATCCATTCCAGTTTCATACCGGAACGGTGGAAAGCTTCCAATACTTTCAAACGTTTGGCAATTTTTTTAATTTTGGTGTCAGAACCGGTAGATTCCAGCTCTTGACGCAGGATTTCGATTTCGCCGGTAATATCCAAGGTGCGCAACAATTCACGGATACCTTCTGCACCCATTTTGGCATCGAAGTCGTCGCCGTATTCGTCCAGTTTGTTGTAGTAATCGTCTTCAGTCAGTAATTGACGACGTTGCAACGGAGTCATGCCGGGATCGGTTACCACAAATGCTTCAAAGTACAATACGCGTTCGATATCGCGCAAAGTCATGTCCAGTACCATACCCAAGCGGGAAGGCAGGGATTTCAAGAACCAAATATGGGCAACTGGTGCTGCCAATTCAATGTGGCCCATGCGTTCGCGGCGTACTTTAGACAGGGTCACTTCTACGCCACATTTTTCACAGGTTACGCCTTTAAATTTCAAGCGTTTGTATTTACCGCACAAACATTCATAGTCTTTGACCGGGCCAAAGATTTTGGCACAGAATAAACCGTCACGCTCAGGTTTGAACGTGCGGTAGTTGATGGTTTCAGGTTTTTTAACTTCGCCATAAGACCATGAGCGGATGGTTTCGGGAGAGGCAATACCGATTTTGATGGCATCAAACTCTTCTTCCATGCCGGCAGTTTGCAACGGATTAAATAAGTTCAACAAATTCATTTTTGCTCCTTGAAGGAAGTATTTTTACCGCATGGCGGATTTTCGATATTGGGAAACGGTACTTTTGATTTCAGATGGCCTAAATGCCGATTGCTTCATTCTTATTCTGAAACCGCTTTTTCAGACGACCTTAAAAGGCCGTCTGAAAACTTCTGTTTAGTAGCGTTCCAAATCGATATCCAAGCCCAGTGAGCGAATCTCTTTAACCAATACGTTGAAGGATTCAGGCATACCGGCATCGATTTTGTGTTCACCTTTGACGATATTTTCGTACATTTTGGTACGGCCGTTCACGTCGTCAGACTTCACAGTCAGCATCTCTTGCAGCGTGTATGCCGCGCCGTATGCTTCCAATGCCCAAACCTCCATCTCGCCGAAACGTTGGCCACCGAACTGAGCTTTACCGCCCAAAGGCTGCTGGGTAACCAAACTGTATGGACCGGTAGAACGGGCGTGCATTTTTTCGTCAACCAAGTGGTGCAGTTTCAGATAGTGCATCACACCGACTGTAACCTTGCGGTCAAATGCTTCGCCGGAACGGCCGTCATACAGCGTGATTTGAGTTTTACTGTCGTTGAAGCCCAGTTTCTCAACCTCAGGATCTTCACTTGGGTAAGCCAAGTTCAACATTTCGCGGATTTCAGACTCTTTCGCACCGTCGAATACAGGAGAGGCGAAAGACGCACCTTTGCGCAGGTTAGAAGCCAATTCGATGATTTCTTCATCTGTCAGGCTGTCTAAATCTTCTTTCTTACCGCTACCGTTGTAGAGTTTGTTCAAGAATTCACGCAGCTCGCTGGCTTTGCGTTGCTCTTTCAGCATACGATCGATGCGTTCACCGATACCTTTTGCCGCCCAACCCAAGTGAACTTCCAAAATCTGACCAATGTTCATACGGGAAGGTACGCCCAATGGGTTCAGTACAATGTCTACCGGACGGCCGTCAGCCATGTAAGGCATGTCTTCCACCGGCAGAATGCGTGATACCACACCTTTGTTACCGTGGCGACCCGCCATTTTGTCACCGGCTTGCAGACGGCGTTTGATGGCGATAAATACTTTCACCATTTTTTGTACGCCCGGTTGCAGCTCGTCGCCTTGGGTCAGTTTTTTCTTCTTGATCTCATACAACTCATCCGCTTCTTCGCGTTTTTGTTGCAGGCTCAATTTAATCAGTTCCAACTGTTTGGCCAAATCTTCGTCAGCCAAACGGATGTCAAACCAATCATGTTTGCTGGACAGGCTCGCCAAATATTCGGTAGTGATTTCACTGCCTTTAGCCAGCTTCATCGGACCACCATTGGCTTTTTGACCAACAATCATACGCTCGATACGGTCAAATGCGTCGTTATCAAAAATACGCAACTGGTCGCTCAAGTCTTGACGGTAACGTTTCAGCTCAGAATCAATAATGGATTGAGCACGTTTGTCGCGTTGAATACCTTCACGAGTAAAGACTTGAACATCGATAACGGTACCGCTCATGCCGGTAGGCATACGCAATGAAGTATCTTTTACGTCAGACGCTTTTTCACCGAAGATGGCACGCAGCAGTTTTTCTTCAGGAGTCAGTTGGGTTTCGCCTTTAGGTGTTACTTTACCTACCAAGACGTCACCAGCTTCTACTTCTGCACCAATATATACGATACCGGATTCATCCAAACGGTTTTGCATACGCTCAGACAAGTTCGGAATATCGCGGGTAATGTCTTCCGCACCCAGTTTAGTGTCACGTGCGACAACGTTCAGCTCTTCAATGTGAATCGAAGTATAACGATCGTCTGCAGCCACTTTTTCTGAAATCAGAATCGAGTCTTCGTAGTTGTAACCGTTCCATGGCATGAAGGCGATGGTCATGTTTTGACCCAAAGCCAACTCGCCCAAGTCGGTAGATGCACCGTCGGCCACCAAGTCACCACGTTGCAACACATCGCCTGCTTTTACGGCCGGACGTTGGTTGATGTTGGTAGATTGGTTAGAACGGGTGAATTTAACCAAGTTGTAAATATCGACACCCACTTCACCGGCAGTCGCTTCATCATCATGAACACGAACTACAACACGGTTGGCATCTACATACTCAACCACACCGCCGCGGCGGGCAACGATTGCAGTTGCAGAGTCAACGGCAACAGAGCGCTCAATACCGGTACCAACCATCGGTTTTTCAGGGCGCAGACACGGTACAGCCTGACGTTGCATGTTGGCACCCATCAATGCACGGTTCGCGTCATCATGTTCCAAGAATGGAATCAGAGATGCTGCAACGGATACCACTTGACCGGTTGCCACGTCCATATATTGAACGCGGTCAGGCGTCGCCATAATGGTTTCGCCTTTTTCACGACAAGTGACCAAGTCGCCAATCAAATTACCGTCTTTGTCCAAATCGGCATTCGCCTGTGCAATCACATAACGGCCTTCTTCGATAGCAGACAAGTAGTCGATTTCTTCAGTTACTTTGCCATCGACAACACGGCGGTAAGGAGTTTCCAAGAAACCATAATCATTGGTACGCGCATAAACGGATAATGAGTTGATCAAACCAATGTTTGGACCCTCAGGTGTTTCAATAGGACATACACGGCCATAGTGGGTCGGATGTACGTCTCGCACCTCAAAGCCTGCACGTTCGCGAGTCAAACCGCCCGGGCCCAATGCAGATACACGGCGTTTATGGGTTACTTCAGACAATGGGTTGGTCTGATCCATAAATTGGCTCAATTGGCTGGAACCGAAGAATTCTTTAATCGCGGCAGAAACAGGTTTCGCATTGATCAAGTCATGCGGCATCAAGTTCTCAGATTCTGCTTGGTTCAAACGCTCTTTAACTGCACGTTCTACACGAGCCAAACCGCTGCGGAATTGGTTTTCAGTCAACTCACCCACAGAACGAACACGACGATTACCCAAGTGGTCAATATCGTCTACTTCACCATGACCGTTACGCAGTTCAACTAATGTAGCAATGGAAGCAACAATGTCTTCAACGCTCAGAACGTAACCACCTTTTTCGGCAGCACCGGCCAAAGTTTCGTTCAGCAAACGGCCATACCAAGAGTTTTGTTGTGCTTCAGACAGTTTTTGCTCGTATGTGCGCGTATTGAATTTCATACGGCCTACGCGAGACAAATCATAGCTGTCTTCACTGAAGAACAAGCGGTTGAAGAGCTGCTCAACAGCTTCTTCGGTAGGCGGTTCGCCAGGACGCATCATGCGGTAAATCGCTACGCGTGCAGCTTGCTGATCAGCAGTTTCGTCTGTACGCAGAGTGCTGGAGATGTAACCGCCTTGATCCAATTCGTTGATATAAAGGGTCGTAATTTCTTTTACACCATGGATATCAAGTTTAGCCAACAGTTCTTCTGTAATTTCATCGTTAGCAGAAGCCAATACTTCACCGGTTTCCGGATCAATCAGGTCAGCAGCCAATGCTTTGCCTATCAAGCTTTCTGGCTCTACATTCAAACGAGTCAAGCCTGCATTGGTAATATCACGGATATTTTTCGCAGTAATGCGTTTACCTTTGGCAACCAGTACATTGCCTTCTTTATCCAAGATGTCAACTTTGGCAGTTTCACCTTTCAGACGGCCTGCAACCAGATCAGTTTGAACACCGTTTGAAGACAAATAGAAAGTTTCTTTGTCGTAGAAAATATCCAAGATTTGTTCATTGTTATAGCCCAAAGCTTTCAACAAAATCGTAACCGGCATTTTACGGCGACGGTCGATACGGAAATACAGCAAATCTTTTGGATCAAATTCGAAATCCAACCATGAACCACGGTAAGGAATAATACGAGCAGAGAACAACAACTTACCGGAAGAATGTGTTTTACCACGGTCATGCTCAAAGAACACACCAGGAGAACGGTGCAACTGGGAAACAATTACACGCTCTGTACCATTGATGACAAAAGAGCCACTTGGCGTCATCAACGGAATTTCGCCCATATATACTTCGTTTTCACGAACTTCTTTTACGGTCGGTTTAGACGCTTCTTTATCCAAAATCACCAAACGGATACGTGCACGCAATGGAGCCGCATAAGTAATACCGCGCAATTGACATTCAGGAATATCGAACAAAGGTTCGCCCAATGTGTAATGCACAAACTCCAATCGTGCATAACCATTATGGCTCACAATCGGGAAAATAGAATTGAATGCTGCTTGCAGACCATCATCAGTACGTTGGTCAAAAGCGTTTTCCAACTGTAAAAATTTCGCATAAGAATCAATTTGGGTTGCCAGCAGGAAAGGAACATCCAAGACATTCTCTCGCTTTGCAAAACTCTTACGGATACGTTTTTTCTCGGTAAACGAATAGCTCATATACACTCCGAAAAGCAATTTTAAATAATAGGCCGTCTAAAACAACGGCATGCATCAACCTGATATTTACATTTATTTGCAATGGTTTTATCAAGACTATGCAAATAAATGTAAACAATGCCTGATGCTTATTTGAAGAAGCAAAATAAGGCTGGCAGAAAACTGCCAGCCTTCACAGGAAGCATTAAATTATTTGATTTCGACTTTAGCGCCGGCTTCTTCCAGTTGTTTTTGGATGTCTTCAGCTTCAGCTTTAGAAACACCCTCTTTCAGAGTTTTAGGTGCACCGTCAACGATGTCTTTAGCTTCTTTCAGACCCAAGCCAGTGATAGCGCGGACAACTTTAATCACGCCAACTTTTTGATCACCAGCAGAAGCCAATACTACGTCAAATTCAGTTTTTTCTTCAGCAGCAGCTGCACCAGCACCTGCAGGACCTGCAACTGCAACGGCAGCAGCAGAAACGCCAAATTTCTCTTCAAAAGCTTTAACCAGGTCGTTCAATTCCATTACGGTCAAAGAACCAACGGCTTCCAAAATGTCTTCTTTAGTAATAGCCATGCTATTTTACTCCAAATATTGTATTAAAAAATAATTGATTAAATGAAACAAAATCGATTAAGCGGCTTCTTCGCCAGCTTTTTTCTCTGCCAAAGCAGCCAAACCACGTGCAAAGCCTGATACAGGAGCTTGCATAACGAACAACAGTTTGGACAACAGTTCTTCGCGGCTTGGAATAGAAGCCAACTCAGCAACCTGAGCAGGGTTCATCACTTCGCCATTGTAAGAACCGGCTTTAACGATAATTTTGTCATCTTTTTTCGCGAATTGGTGCAGCACTTTAGCAGCAGCAACAGCATCTTCAGAAGCAGCGTAAACCAATGGACCAACCATTTGATCGGCCAAACCTGCGAATGAAGTACCCTCTACTGCGCGACGAGCCAGAGTATTTTTCAGAACACGCAAGTACACGCCTTCTTTACGTGCATTCGCACGAAGCTCAGTCATGCTGGAAACACTGATACCGCGATATTCAGCGACTACGAGAGTTTGAGCGTTAGCAATTGCTGCGCTAATTTCCTCTACGGCCACTTTCTTGGTTTCAATATTGAGACTCAAGGTCTACCTCCCACTGTTTATAAACAGGATACCGAAATGATATCCCACCAGCGCGGTAACCTAAAAAGACATCTTACAAGCAATCTTGCAATGTGTTTCAGGACTACCGTCTGCGTAGGGCAGTTACGATTAAATCTTACGATCCCTACGGTCTTGGACATCTACTTAATTTTAAGTAGCCCAAATTCAGGCAATCCAGAAAACTGGATCACCTGAAAATTTCTTAGTTGTTCACGCTTGCAGTATCAACGCGAACACCCAAACCCATAGTGCTGGATACAGCAACTTTTTTCAGGTACTGGCCTTTAGCAGCAGCAGGTTTGGCTTTAACGATAGCATCCAGCAACGCATTGAAGTTTTCTTTCAAGTCAGCTTCAGCGAAAGAAGCACGACCGATAGTTGCATGAACGATACCTGCTTTATCTGTACGGTATTGTACTTGACCTGCTTTTGCATTTTTAACTGCTTCAGCAACGTTAGGAGTAACAGTACCTACTTTAGGGTTTGGCATCAGACCACGAGGACCCAAGATGGTACCCAATTGACCAACGATACGCATTGCATCAGGAGAAGCAATAACAACGTCAAAGTTCAAGTTACCAGCTTTAATTTCAGCAGCCAGATCTTCAAAGCCGACAATATCTGCGCCAGCTTCTTTAGCAGCATCTGCATTTGCACCTTGAGTAAACACAGCTACGCGAGTTGTTTTACCGGTACCTTTAGGCAGAACGACTGAACCACGAATAACTTGGTCAGATTTACGAGGATCAACACCCAGGTTGAAAGATACGTCAACAGACTCGTCAAATTTAGCAGTAGCAGCTTTTTTAACCAAAGCAATTGCTTCGTCGATTGCGTACAGTTTGTTAGCTTCAACAGAAGAGCGCAGAGCTTTCAAGCGTTTAGATACTTTAGCCATTATACAACACCCTCCACGTCCAAGCCCATTGAGCGAGCAGAGCCGGCAATAGTGCGAACAGCCGCATCCAAGTCAGCAGCAGTCAAATCAGGCTCTTTAGTTTTAGCAATTTCTTCCAACTGGGCGCGGGTCAATTTACCCACTTTATTAGTCAGAGGATTAGAACTACCTTTTTGCAGACCAGCAGCTTTTTTCAACAAGATAGAAGCTGGAGGGGTTTTCATCACAAAAGTGAATGATTTATCCGCAAATGCAGTAATAACGACTGGAATTGGCAAACCAGGTTCCATACCTTGGGTTGCAGCATTAAATGCTTTACAGAATTCCATGATATTCAAACCACGTTGACCCAAAGCAGGACCAACTGGGGGAGATGGATTGGCTTTACCTGCAGGAATTTGCAGTTTGATGTAGCCGATAATTTTCTTTGCCACTTAAGAACTCCTAAAAACGGGTATAACGCGGAACCATTCCGCTTCCCAAACAGAATTTGCGATTATATCCGCTTAAAAAAAAATTTTCAAGCGAATTAAACCACTTAAATCTTTTCAACCTGACCGAACTCTAATTCAACCGGTGTTTCACGACCAAAAATCTGAACTGAAACACGCAGTCTATTACGTTCGTAGTTAACTTCATCAACAATACCGTTAAAATCAGCAAATGGGCCTTCGTTTACTCGAACTTGCTGACCAACTTCAAACTCAACTTTTGGTTTTGGCTTCTCAACACCTGTTTTAGCTTGTTGCAAAATAGCATCTGCATCTTTTTGAGAAATTGGGATCGGGCGATTTCCACTACCGCCTACAAAACCATTTACTCGAGGGGTACTCTTAACCAAGTGCCATGAATCATCAGTCATTTCCATTTCAACCAATACATAGCCTGGATAGAATTTACGCTCACTGATGGTTTTTCGGCCATTCTTGATATCTACTACTTCCTCCACAGGAACGAGAATCTGGCCGAAATATTCTTCCATGTTTTCACGAGCAATACGCTCTTTCAATGTTTTTTGAACATTTTTCTCGAAACCGGAATAGGCCTGTACCACATACCAACGCTTTGACATCTTTACCCTTTCCTATTTAATAAAACATCAAAAAACAACCATGAAATAATTGTATCTGCCGTATAAATGAAGGCTGCTAAAACTGCAACGAAGATAATCACGAATACAGTCATTTTGACCGCTTCATCACGACTCGGCCAAACTACCTTCTTAAACTCAGTCCAAGAGCTCTTAAAATATGCAAACAGACCTTCTTTCTTTTCAGGAGCTGGCTTATTACTTACCACAACTTCCTTTTTCTGATGGTCTTCTTTGCGTCCAGACGGATGTTCTGTCATCTTTACTCACTTATCAATACCCCCCCCGCCTTTATTTTAGATAGTGGCATTGATCCATTAATTAATTCCAAATAATCTTAAAACTTAAGTACAAAAAAATTAACCGGCACAAGGCCGGTTAATTTTTTATTTGGCAGGCCAAGAGGGTCTCGAACCCCCAACCCTCGGTTTTGGAGACCGATACTCTACCAATTGAGCTATTGGCCTGTAAACTTAAGCGATTACAGAAGAAACCACACCCGCACCTACG
>NZ_KV799663.1:0-113681 GCF_001810035.1 Neisseria sp. HMSC058F07
TATACGCCTACCTACAAAACCAGTCAACACCCAACTTCAAAAAAATTAAAATTTTTTCACAACTATCTGTATTTAAATAATTTAAAATTTATTGGATTTTATCGTTCGATAGATAAAACAGATATCCAAAGATAAATAGTCCTGCAGTTTTACTCTTAATTGCCACATTCAAACACTCTATATCTCTATACTACTGGCGCTTTAGTCCCATCTACTCTTACAATCTCTACTTTCTCCAATAAAACAATCATAAATTTAGAATAGTCCCTATTATGAATAACGAAAAGATTCAACAAAAATTTGAACAAGCATATCACTCTTTTATCGAAGAGGAAAATTACGAGGAAGCGCTAAAACGTGCCGAGATTCTTTGCCTTCTCAATCCACAATCTGTCGAATTTCATCACAAAGTTGCTTATGCCTATCTGAAGCAGTTGAAATGGGAAAAAGCCATTGAGGCTGAAATGAAAACGTTAGAGCTGGATAGCACCTATATTCCTGCTTTGGATTTACTTGCCCATGCTTACGGCGCCCTAGATAATTGGGAAAAAACCGGGTTTTACGGTCATCAGGCTTTGGTTCTAAAAGACAAAGCCATCCCAGACCTAGAACATGAAATAATTCCGACATCAGCTCCAAAAAACGGCAAACGGATTATCTCCTTTTCTTTATTTGGCAATAATTCCAAATATATTGAGCCTGCCGTCTTAAACACCCAGCTTGCTCCTGTACTTTTCCCCGGTTGGACATGTCGTTTTTATATTGACGATTCTGTATCGGCTGAAGCTATTCAACGATTTAGAAATAACGGTGCAGAAGTGATTAAGGTTGGCGCTCCATTGGACAACTGGCCGGGTACGATGTGGCGCTTTCTTGCCATCAATGATCCCGAGGTTGAATACGTTATTTTCCGTGATGCAGATTCTATTATTTGTTATCGTGATGCAGCGGCCGTATCCGAATGGATAAAAAGTGGTACACTATTCCACACTATTCGTGACTCGGGCTCGCATACTGCCCTAATTCTTGCGGGTATGTGGGGCGCTAAAGCGGGCGCAGTCCCAGATATGCAGGAAAGGATTCAAAACTTTGTCGACGAGGGCTATCCTTCCAGGCATTTTGCCGACCAAGATTTTCTAGAAAAAGAATTGTGGGCCTATATCCGTCAGAATCTGTTTGCACATGACAGATTATTTGATTTCTGTAATGCACACGAAATTCCCGGCGAGTTCTACTCTAATTATCAAATCGCTTTCAGCGAAGGGGTCACCAGCTTTAATGCAACGACTGATTATGAAGACGGCAGTCTGGCAAGATGGACGCTGTACTCCAGTGCTTCGCCTTTGGTCAATCCGGACTACTCGCTCAATGTTGTTCCTGAATTTAAAGTCTGCAGTTATGTGACTGAAGTGAAAAACGGGGTGGTTTCAGCATTCTTACCGAAGAGATATGGCAATGCGATTAAAGCAAAACTGGCCAGGATCAACATCGAACAAATCTAATTTGATTTGATTCCTATATACCTCATTTAATGAACCCATTATTTATGAGCAAACACATTCTCCTCGGCATTACCGGCGGTATTGCGGCGTATAAATCTTGCGAACTGGTCAGACTGCTGAAAAAGCAAGGACATTCTGTATCAGTGGTAATGACAGATTCTGCGACGAAATTTGTCTCCCCACTGACTTTCCAAGCTTTAACCGGCAACCCTGTTTTATCGGATACCTATTCAGGCACTTCCAATAATGGCATGGCGCACATCAATCTGACGCGTGAAGCTGACGCATTTCTTATTGCACCAGCCACTGCCAATACGATCGCCAAAATTGCCAACGGATTGGCTGACAACCTGTTGACTACTTTGGCCGCAGCCAGAAAATGTCCTTTGGCCGTTGCGCCTGCAATGAATGTCGAAATGTGGAACAACCCTGCCAACCTGCGCAATATTGAGCAGCTGGTTTCAGACGGCATTACCGTGTTTTACCCAAACAGCGGCGAACAGGCTTGCGGCGAAACAGGTACCGGCAGAATGGTCGAAGCGGTCGATCTGGCAGATTTGTTAGAGGATTTATGGACACCCAAGCTATTGAGCGGCAAAAAAGTTCTGATTACAGCCGGCGCAACGTTTGAAGCCATCGATCCTGTCCGCGGCATTACCAATATTTCCAGCGGACAAATGGGCATGGCTTTAGCACGTGCGTGCCGTGCTGCCGGAGCGAAAGTCACGCTGATTTACGGTCAAATTCAGATGGCCTTGCCAGCAGGCTTGGCTCATTCCGAACAAGCTGTCAGCGCAGAAGCCATGTATCAGGCAGTTCACCGCCATATCCATGAGCAAGATGTCTTTATTTCCGTTGCAGCCGTTGCAGACTATAAAGTCAAAAACAGCAGCAACGAGAAACTGAAGAAAAACGGCAATCAGCCTCCAATTATCGAACTGACGGAAAATCCGGATATTCTCGCATCCGTTGCCGCCCTACCTTCTCGACCATTCTGCGTCGGCTTTGCTGCCGAAAGCCATCAGGTTTTGGAATTTGCTCGGGCAAAACGTTTGCGCAAAAACGTACCGATGCTGGTAGCCAACCAAGTTTCCGTTTCCATGGGCAAACCAACCAATCAAATCACCATTATTGATGACCTTGCCGAAACCTCATTTCCGGAAACATCCAAACGCCAAGCAGCGGATGAAATCGTCAAACGTCTGACTGAGTTGTTGGCTTGATAAAAAAAGGCCGTCTGAAAATTTTTCAGACGGCCTTTGTTCAAACACATTAAATCACAATCCCAATTCGCGCAGGAAACGAATATCGTCTGCCCAACCGGATTTCACTTTCACCCAAATCTTCAAAAAGACTTTGGTATCAAATAATTTTTCCATATCAAGGCGGGCTTCAGTAGAAATTTTCTTCAATTTCTCCCCACCCTTGCCAATCAAAATCGCCTTTTGGCTGTCTTTATCGACCAACACCGCGATATAAATGCGGAACAGTCCGCTTTCCTCTTCCTCAAACTGCTCCACTTCAACATTCATCGCATACGGCAACTCTTCGCCCAAATAACGGAACAGTTTTTCGCGCACAATCTCCATCGCCAGAAATCGGCTGGATTTATCCGTCACCATATCTTCCGGATACATCGGGATACTTTCCGGCAGATACGGCTTGAGCAATTCCAGCAAATTGGCAATACGCAGACCATGTTTCGCGCTGACTGCCTCGCTGGCGGCAAATTCAAACTCTTGGCGCACTTCATTGATAAAAGCCTCAAGCGCAAATTTGTCTTTGGCTTTATCTTTATCGATTTTATTGACCACCAATACCACAGGCGTATGCTTAGGCAACTGCTTCAGCACCACGCGGTCCGCATCGGTAAAGCGCATGGCTTCCACCACAAAAACCACCACGTCCACGCCGCTCAACGCTTCGGTTACGTTTTGATTAAGACGGTCATTCAAGGCATTGCGGTGATTGGTTTGAAAACCAGGCGTATCGACAAACACAAATTGCGCCGTGTCGTCGGTGTAAATACCGGTTACACGGTTGCGCGTGGTTTGTGCTTTTTTACTGGTAATACTGATTTTCTGACCAATTAAATGGTTCATCAGCGTGGATTTGCCGACATTCGGACGACCCACGATGGCCACAAAGCCGCAACGATAATCCGTCGGGTGTTGCGACTCGTTTTGCAAAAAGGTTTCGATATCCATTTATATATGACTTTCTTGATTGTTTCAGACGGCCTTTGCATTTTTTCAAAGGCCGTCTGAAGTATCATTTTTTAGCTTTTTTCAAAGGGAACTTCTGTTCCAACCACTCTAAAGCTTCACATGCCGCTTTTTGCTCGGCCACTTTCCGACTGCTGCCGCGTGCATTGCAGATGAAACCGAGTTCGCCCAAATCACAGGAAATCACAAACATCGCATCAGCCGTCTGCTCCGCCTGCTCTTCGATTCGGTATTTCGGCAGGGCAAAGCGACGTGCCTGCAAGGCTTCCTGCAAAGCGGTTTTACTGTCTTTCTTGCCGATATTCAAATCCGCACGTTTCACGCGTTCCGCAAACAAATGGCGAACCACTTTTTCCGCCGCAGAAAAATCAGCGTCAAAGCTGACCGCCGCAAACATCGCCTCCATTGCGTCAGCCAAAATCGAAGGCCGTCTGAAACCGCCGCTCTTCAACTCGCCGGCACCCAAATACAAACCGTCGCCGACATTCATTTCCAACGCGATTTCAGCCAATACGCCTTCATTCACCAAAGCCGCGCGCATCCGCGACAACTCGCCTTCCGACAATTTCGGAAACGCGTCAAACAACATCCGCGCCACTGAATAGTTCAAAATCGAATCGCCGACAAATTCAAAACGCTCATTGTGTTTGGCATTGTAGCTGCGGTGAGTCAAAGCCTGCTGAAGCAGCTCCATATTGCGGAACTCATAGCCCAGACGCTTTTGAATCGCTCGATGCGCCTGCTGTTTGAGCAAATCAGGTTTCATTCCATACTTTCAAAAAAACAGCCGGAAAGCACGCCTCATCCGCAGTGAAACAAAATAAAAAGGCTACACCGGCAACTTTTTTATTTTGGCTCATTGTTTCTTGCGTCCCTCAAGCCGATAAACAATCAAAAGCCGTCATGTTCAAACCTGACGGCACTTGCCGACATTGTACCATCAAACCGACCCTGCACACATCCGTGCGGAAAAGCGGCGAATCGTGTAAAATCATGCCAAATCATCTCTTTGCCAACTCCATGAACAAATTTGCCCAAGCATTGGCCGCAGCGCTCGACCGCTGCATTGTTACCAACACCGTCGCCGAACAAGGCAAACCCGTCGGCTTCCTCTACCGCGAAGCCCCCGTATTTGAAAACGACAGCGGCTGGCGTATTTTCAGCGGCGACGAAACCGACGAATACACCGACAATCCCGACAACTTCAGCATTGTCAGCCTCTCCGCCATTACCGCAGACAATCCCGACATCGCGCCCCTGCTGACTCAGGCAGAAGGCAGCGCGTGGGAATTAAACGAAGACGGCGAGTTCCAAGCCGTTGCCGATTGGCAGCCGCAAGAATAATCCATCCCCATTTCGTTTCAGACGGCCTTCCCTATAACCAGGCCGTCTGAAACCGAGCCGAATCCCTATTTCACCAATATTGAAGGAATCATCATGAACATTATCGAACCCCGCCTCGACGGTACCAACTTGCGCATCGGCATCGTTCAGGCCCGCTTCACCAACGAAATCGGCAGCGAAATGGTCAAAGTTTGCTGCCGCACCTTAAAAGAATTGGGCGTAGCCGAAGACAACATCACGCTTGCCACCGTCCCCGGCGCGCTTGAAGTGCCTATCGCGCTGATGAACCTCGCTTCATCCGAACAATTCGATGCCCTGATTGCCATCGGCGTTGTCATTCGCGGCGAAACCTACCACTTTGAATTGGTATCCAATGAATCCGGCGCAGGCGTCAGCCGCGTTGCCCTTGATTACAACATCCCGATCGCCAACGCCATCCTGACGACCGAAAACGACGAACAGGCCGTCGCACGCATCGAAGAAAAAGCCTCCGATGCCGCCAAAGTTGCCGTAGAATGTGCCAACTTGGTCAACCATCTTTTGTCAGAACAATACGAAGACGACGAAGAATAAGTTCTCCCCGTATTGAATACCGCATATTTTCAGACGGCCTCCCAATCATGACATTGAGGCCGTCTGAATCATTCAATATTCAGCCGACAACCATCGGCACCCTCTTCACAAGGAATACCCATGAAAAGCCCACGCCGCCGCGCACGCGAGCTTGCCGTACAAGCCATTTATCAAGCAGGCATCAACAAAACAGCCGCTCCCGAAATCGCCAAAAACATCCGCGAACTGTCCCAAGCGCCCAATATGGATGAAGAGCTGTTCAACAAACTGTTTTTCGGCGCGCAAACCCATGCCGAAGAATACATGGAAAAAATCAGCCCCCTGCTCGACCGCGACGAGAAAGATCTCAGCCCTATCGAACGCGCCGTTTTGCTGGTTGCCTGCCATGAGCTGAGCACCATGCCTGAGACCCCCTATCCTGTCATCATCAACGAAGCCATTGAAGTCACCAAAACTTTCGGCGGCACCGACGGCCATAAATTCGTCAACGGCATCCTCGACCAACTGGCTTCACGCATCCGCCCTGACGAACCGCGCCGCAAAGGCTAAGATGGGCTTCACATCGGGCCGGGATTACCAATCTTTGCCCTGTATAAGCTAATGTGCTTATACAGCCAAACCATCCAAAAGGCCGTCTAAAATTCAGACGGCCTTTTATATTTCGATTTATTCCGATTTTGGTATTTCATAACCGGGGCAGTTTTGTTTATCACTGTTTGCCCAGATGATACCGCTGTCGTTGTAATAAACGGTACAAGTTTCATCGGCATTGGTTTCTCTATTGGGTACAGCCTTCAAAATATAACCTGAATCGGAAGGATCAGGCATAGAATCCGTACCTTCGGAAAAACTAATATTGAAATATTGATTCTGCTGCAAATTTTCGGTAGGAAACCCTACAAAAGTACTTTTTTGAGTATAGTAGCGTTCAAGTTGTTGGGCATTATGCAGCATCTGTGTGCGGACGGATGCGAGACGCGTTTGGCGGATGTAGTTTTGATAAGACGGATAGGCGATGGTAGCGAGAATGGCTGCAATCAAAACGACTATCAGCAGCTCGATAAGCGTGAAGCCTTGTTGGTGTTTCATTTTATTTGTGTCGTTAATAATTGGAATAAGACATGAATATTATAGTCGTTTTCTTGCGGCTTAAATGTTCAGATTCGGAGGGAGTTTGGGAATTTATGTAAACGAGGTACAAGTTCTGAAAAATATCTTCATCCTTTTATTTTTTATTTCAATAAGTTAAACTTCAATTTAAGTTGACCGTCTCTTGGTTGGTCTTGGTCTTTACAGTAAAATCCAGTTGTTTTTTTGTTTCTATCAATACATTGGTTGCTTGTCTGCGACGTTATTTTATTGAATTGGTTCCTTTTATATGTCTAAAGTTTTCAAGTGGGCGGCCGGTACGGCTGTTATCGTGGCTGCGGCTTTCGGCGGCTGGTCTTTGATGAAGCCTGAGCCTCAGTCTTCTTTTATTACGGAAGTGGTCAAACTCGGCGATATCCGTCAAACCGTATCGGCAACCGGCGAAATCTCGCCTTCCAATTTGGTATCCGTAGGCGCGGAAGCTTCAGGCCAGATTAAAAAACTGTATGTGAAACTGGGCCAACAAGTGAAAAAAGGCGATTTGATTGCAGAAATCGACTCAACCAATCAGCTCAATACCTTAAATACCGAAAAATCCAAACTGGAAACTTATCAGGCAAAATTGGTTTCTGCCGAAATTGCGCTTTCCAGTGCGGAGAAAAAATATAAGCGCGAACTTGCCTTATGGAAAGAACAAGCCACTTCCAAAGAAGATTTGGAATCTGCACAAGACTCTTTAGCCGCAGCCAAAGCCAATGTCGCCGAACTGAAGGCCTCCATCAAACAATCCAAAATCTCCATCAATACGGCCGAATCCGAATTGGGACACACGCGGATTACCGCCACCATGGACGGAACCGTGGTCGCCATTCCTGTTGAAGAAGGCCAATCCGTCAATGCGGCGCAATCTACGCCGACCATTATCCAGCTGGCCAATCTGGAAACCATGTTGAACAAAATGCAGATTGCAGAAGGCGACATCACAAAGGTCAAAGCCGGTCAGGATATTTCGTTCACCATTTTGTCCGAGCCGGACACGCCGATTAAAGCGAAATTGGACAGCGTCGACCCCGGCCTGACCACCATGTCTTTGGGCAGCTACACCAGCAGCACGGACACAACTTCCAATGCGATTTACTACTATGCCCGCGCCTTGGTGCCAAATTCCGACGGCAAACTTTCCATCGGCATGACCACTCAAAACACGATTGAAATCAACGGCGTGAAGAATGTCTTACTGGTACCGACGCTGACTGTAAAAAAACATAACGGTAAATCCTATGTCAGCATTTTGGGTGCAGACAATAAAGCGGTAGAACGCGAAGTAACCGTCGGTTTGAAAGATAGTATGAATACCGAAATCAAAAGCGGCTTGAAAGAAGGCGAAAAAGTAATCGTTTCTGAAATGAGCGCAGACGAAAAGAATAAGAGCAGCGAACGCGCGATGATGGGCGGCGGCCCTCCCCGCTGATTGATTAAGGCCGTCTGAAAGGTTTGGCTGTGTTTCAGACGGCCTTGGTTTCTGTATGTCTATTTTTCGCCCGGAAAGATTATGAGTTTAATCGAATGTAAGAATATCAACCGTTTTTTCGGTAGCGGTGAAAACCGTGTGCATGTATTGAAAGATGTCAGCCTTTCTATTGAAAAAGGCGACTTTGTGGCGATTATCGGCCAATCCGGCTCGGGCAAATCAACGCTGATGAATATCTTGGGCTGTCTGGATTCCGCCACTTCCGGCTCTTATCAAATCGACGGCATCGAAACATCGCAAATGCAGCCGGATGAGCTGGCGGCTTTGCGCCGTGAGCGTTTCGGCTTTATTTTCCAGCGTTACAACCTGTTAAGTTCGCTGACCGCCCGGGACAACGTCGCCCTGCCTGCCGTATATATGGGCATGGACAGCAAAGAGCGCGCGGAACGTGCGGAAAAACTGTTGGGCGATTTGGGTTTGCAAAATAAAGAAGGCAACAAACCCAGCGAACTTTCCGGCGGGCAGCAACAGCGCGTTTCGATTGCCCGCGCGTTGATGAACGGCGGCGAAATCATCTTTGCCGACGAACCAACCGGCGCATTGGATACCGCCAGCGGTAAAAATGTGATGGAAATCATCCACAAGCTGCACGAAGACGGGCATACCGTGATTATGGTTACCCACGATCCGGGCATTGCGGCAAATGCAAACCGCGTCATCGAAATTCGCGACGGTCAGATTATTTCGGATACGTCTAAAAATCCCGATATTCCGCCAAGCAAAGTGGAGAGGATTAAAGAAAAAGCTTCCTGGTCGTTTTATTACGATCAATTTATGGAAGCATTCAAAATGTCGGTACAGGCGATTATGGCGCACAAAATGCGTTCGCTGCTGACCATGCTGGGGATTATCATCGGTATCGCTTCGGTAGTATCGGTAGTGGCCTTGGGTAATGGTTCTCAACAAAAAATCTTGGAAGACATCAACTCGATGGGCACAAACACCATCAGTATCTTCCCCGGCCGTGGTTTTGGCGACCGTAGAAGCGGACGGATCAAGACACTGACGATTAATGACGCAAAAGCTATCAGCCAACAAAGTTACGTCGCCTCCGCCACCCCTCAAACCAACTCCAGCGGCACCTTGACCTACCGCAACACCGACCTGACCGCCTCGCTTTACGGCGTAGGCGAACAATATTTCGACGTGCGCGGTTTGAAATTGGAAGAAGGCCGTCTGTTTGATGATGACGATGTAAAAACCGATGCCCAAGTTGTCGTCATCGACCAAAACACCAAAACCAAACTCTTCGGCGAAGGTGTCAATCCTTTAGGCAAAACCATCCTTTTCAAAAAACGTCCGCTAACCGTCATCGGCATTATGAAAAAGGATGACAACTCATTTGGCAATTCCGACTCGCTGATGCTTTGGTCGCCTTATACAACGGTCATGCACCAAATTACCGGCGAAAGCTATACCAACTCCATCGTTGTCAAAATCAAAGACGATGCCAACACACAGGTTGCCGAAAAAAGCCTGACCGAGCTGCTGAAAGCACGCCACGGTACAGAAGACTTCTTTATGAACAACAGCGACAGCATCAAAGAAATGGTGGAAAGCACAACCGGCACCATGACGCTGCTGATTTCTTCCATCGCGGTCATCTCTTTGGTGGTCGGCGGTATCGGCGTGATGAACATCATGCTGGTCTCCGTTACCGAGCGCACCAAAGAAATCGGCGTTCGCATGGCAATCGGCGCACGCCGCAACAATATTTTGCAACAGTTCCTGATTGAGGCCGTCTTAATCTGTATCATCGGCGGCCTGTCCGGCGTATTGCTGTCCGCAAGCATCAGCCTGGTGTTCAACTATTTTGTTACCGACTTCCCAATGAGCATTTCCATGACTTCCGTCATCGGCGCAGTCGTCTGCTCCACCGCCATCGGCGTCGCGTTCGGCTTTATGCCTGCCAACAAGGCTTCCAAGCTCAACCCGATTGATGCGCTGGCTCAGGATTGATTATGTTTCAGACGGCCTATTATTTTAGGGCCGTCTGAAATGCTGTTACCCGAAAGATTTTTTATGAAGACGAAACCTTTTTCCCAAGCAGCCTTATCATTGGCTGTTGCCCTTGCCCTAAGTGCGTGCGCCGCGCCTAAAGCCAATCCGAACCTGACGCTGGAAGCGACCGGCCAAGTCATGAGCGCGGCGGAAACTGCCGAACGCTACGATGTAAACGGCAACTGGTGGGAAATCTACCAAAGCCAGCAGCTCAATGCGCTGATGGAGCAGGCGCTGGCGAACAATGTCGATTTGAAACAGGCCGCCATCAGCGTCAACAAAGCTTTGTATCAAGCCAATATTTTGGGCGCGGATTTGGTGCCTTCGTTCAGCGGATCGTTGGGCGCGAACGCTTCTAAAAACCTGAAAACCGGCAGCCATGGCAATACCTTCAGCAGCCAGCTTGGTTTGAGCTACGAATTGGATTTGTGGCGCAAACTCAGTGCCACTGCCGATGCGCAGGTATGGGAATACCAAGCCACGCATGAAGACATGGCCAATACACGCCTGACTTTGATTAATAATGTCGCCGATGCGTATTTCAATATCTCCTACCTGAACGAAGCCATCGAGTTGGCGAAAAAATCGCTGAAGCAATACCAGGAAATCAACCGCATTGCGAATGCCAAGTTCCACTACGGCCGAGCCGACTCAAGCCAGCCGACCCAAGCCAAACAGTCATTGCTGAGCGCAGAAAACAGCCTGTTGTCTTTGCAAAACAATTTGGATACGCAAAAACAGGTTTTGCGTAATTTATTGAATTTAAGGCCGTCTGAAAACATGGCCGCCGATCCGGCACAATTCCGCCTGCTGCCGGTCAAAGGCGTGAACTTGGACGTACCGATTACCGTTTTAGCCAACCGCCCCGACCTGCGCGCCGCCGAATACCGCCTGCAGGCGTCGCAGCAATCGGTCAACGCGCAAAAACGCAGTTGGTATCCGTCGATTACTTTGGGCGCAAGTTTGAGTACGTCTTCCGATAAAGCGAAAAGCACGTTCAATATCCCTATGTTAGGCGGATCGGCCACCATCAATCTGCCTTTCCTTAATTGGCAGATCATGAAATGGAAAGACAAAACCGTACAAGCGGAGATGGACAGTGCCAAGCTGAATTTTGAAAAAGCCCTGACTACCGCGCTCAACGAGGTCAACACCAATTACCTTGCCTACAAAAACGCGCAGGCCAGCCTTGCCAATCAAGAACAGCGTTATCAGTTGGACAAGAAAAACAGCCATTACTATCAAGTACGCTACCAACACGGTAAAAACGAGCTGAAAGACTGGCTGGAGGCTTTGAATTCGGAATACAGCTCGGCGCAAAACCTACTGAACCAACGCTATGAAGCCTTGAAATACGAAAATATGGTGTATAAAGCCATGGCTGGACGTTATACGCCGAAATAGCATTTTCAGACGGCCTTTGGTTAATTTCCGTCAAAGGCCGTCTGAAACCATTCAAGCAACTGAATTTTCATATATAATCGCGCGTTTATTTGATTTTATCCGGACAACATTATGGCCTTCGCCTCTCTCTTTACGCTTTTGGACGACATTACCGCCGTTTTGGACGACGTAGCGATGATGACCAAAGTCGCCGCAAAAAAAACCGCCGGCGTGGTCGGTGACGATTTGGCGCTCAACGCCAATCAGGTAACCGGCGTATCCGCCGAGCGCGAATTGCCGATTATTTGGGCGGTGGCAAAAGGCTCTCTGGTCAATAAGCTGATTCTGGTGCCGCTTGCACTGTTGCTTTCCGCTTTCCTGCCAGCGCTGATTACGCCCTTGTTGATGATCGGCGGTGTTTATTTGTGTTTTGAAGGCGTGGAAAAACTGTTGCACAAATTCTTGCACCGCAATGAACACGAAGACGGACACGATGCCAAGCCTGAAGTCACAGACGAAAAAACAAAAGTGAAAGGCGCGGTCCGCACAGATTTCATCCTCTCCGCCGAAATTATTATTATCGCGCTGGGCGTTGTTGAAAAATATGACCTGATGACGCGTTCTTTGGTTATGGCCGCCATCGGTGTCGGCATGACGGCATTGGTCTATGGTTTGGTCGGCATTATCGTCAAACTTGACGACCTCGGCATGATGTTGATGCGCCAAAAAAGCGTTGCTGTGCAAGGTATCGGACGCAGTTTGATTTCATTTATGCCTTGGTTTATGCGTGGCTTGAGCATTGTCGGCACGCTGGCGATGTTCTTGGTTGGCGGCGGACTGATCACCCACAACCTTGGCTTTTTGCACGATTTCCTCCACGCACAGCATTGGGACAGCGGCATGATGGAACATATCGCCAACTTGGTGGTCGGAGTAGCCGCCGGTGCATTGGCTTGCGCAATCGTCCTGCCTGCAATGAAATTGTTTCAAAAAGACTGATTTTGTTTCCCTGCCGTCTGAAAACTTTTCAGACGGCCTCAATACCATTTAAAGCATGAATATTTTCCGTAAACTCGAACAATATTGGCAACATCCGCTGCTTTACTGGCCGCTGGTCATCTTGATTGCCGCCGCGACACCGTTCACTTTCGCCCCGTATTATCATTTCTGGCTGATGCCGCTGTTGTTTGGCGCGCTGATACGCCTGATTGAATTGCGTCCACGCTTTGCCGTCATGACTGCCTATCTGTTCGGATTAATCGGTTATACGGCGCAGTTTTATTGGATACACACTGCCTTGCATGATGTTTCGGGTTTGCCGGATTCATACGCCATCCCCCTCACCTTCCTGCTGCCGGCATTTCTTGCGCTTTATCCGGCCATCTGTTTTTGGGTGTGGAGAAAATGCAACCTGTCGCGCTGGGCCAAAACCGGCCTCCTGCTGCCGATTTTGTGGACGCTGGCAGAATTTGCCCGCGAACGTTTCCTGACTGGATTCGGCTGGGGTGCAATCGGCTATTCCCAAATCATCAAAGACAGCCCGTTGGCAGGCTTCGCGCCTTTGGGCGGCATTCATATGGTCACGCTGGCAACCGCTTTTCTCAGCGCATGGCTGGTGTTGCTGATTGACAACCACGGCCGTCTGAAACACCGCCTCCTGCCCTTATTCCTTATCGTTGCACTCTGCTCCGTCGGCTACATTTCCCAACAAACCGAATACACCCGCCCTGACGGCAGCACCAGCACGGTTGCCCTGATTCAAGGCAATATCGAGCAAAATCTGAAATGGAAAGAAGAGCAAATCATCCCAACCATTCAGAAATACTACGAACAAATCAGCAAAACCAGTGCTGACATCGTCATCCTGCCCGAGACCGCCCTGCCACTGATGCGCCAAGACCTGCCCGAAGGCATCTTGGAACAATTCGCCGAGCAAGCGCAAAGCAACGGCAGCGCGTTGGCCATCGGTATCAGCCAATATACGCCCGACGGCAACGGCTACGAAAATGCAGTCATCAATTTGAGCGACTATCACAACAGCACTTCCGATACCATCCCCTACTACGCCAAGAACCACCTCGTTCCATTTGGCGAATACAAGCCCTTGCCCACCATTACCGAGCGCCTCTATAAAATGATGGATATGCCTTTGGCCGACTTTCAAAAAGGCGGCGACAACCAAGCGCCTTTGGTGATGAAAGATCAAAAAGTCGCCTTCAATATCTGCTATGAAGACGGTTTCGGCGACGAACTCATTGCAACGGCGAAACGCTCCACCTTGCTTGCCAACATCAGCAATATGGCGTGGTATGGCAAGTCCAATGCCATGTACCAGCAGCTTCAACAGTCCCAAGCGCGTGCAATGGAACTGGGCCGCTACATGGTTCGCGCCACCAATACCGGCGCGACCGCCATTATTTCCCCTAAAGGTACGATTGTTGCCGAAGCCCAACCGGATACAGAAACCGTCCTCGAAGGCCACGTTAAAGGCTATATCGGCGAAACGCCTTATATGAAAGCAGGCGGCTCAACATGGCTTATCAGCATTTTGGCCGTTATCGGCGTATTCCTTATCCTGATTGGCCGGAAAAAACCAGAATAAAAAATTTTTAAGACCTTGTTATACAAGGTCTTTTTCATCACCAAAACTATTTACATACAGAAATGTTTGTAATATACTTAGCCAAAACCTAGCAAATCACTCAAATTTTCTAAGACAATCAACCCTTGCGATTCAAGCAGTAAAAACTATTGGATCTATCGTTAATTTACAGAAAAAATCCAACCCATAACAAAACAAACCACAGGCAGTGTTATACTGCTTGTCACACAATAAACAAAAAGCCGTTTTCAGACGGCCCAATCAAGGAGAGTATCCTTTATGAATAAAGCTTTTGCATTACCCGTTATCCACAGCGGCAACGGTAGCCTCGAGCAATACATTCATACTGTCAACAGCATTCCCATGCTGACTGCCGAAGAAGAAACACAACTGGCCGAACGTCAACAAAAAGGCGATCTCAACGCCGCCAAACAGCTTATTCTGTCTCATCTTCGCGTCGTCGTATCCATTGCACGCGGTTACGACGGCTACGGCCTCAACCAAGCCGACCTGATTCAAGAAGGTAATATCGGCCTGATGAAAGCCGTCAAACGCTACGAACCGAGCCGCGGCGCGCGCCTGTTTTCGTTTGCCGTGCATTGGATTAAAGCCGAAATCCATGAATTCATTTTGCGCAACTGGCGTTTGGTCCGCGTTGCCACAACCAAACCGCAACGCAAACTGTTCTTCAATCTGCGCAGCATGCGTAAAAACCTGAATGCCTTGTCTCCAAAAGAAGCGCAAGAAATCGCCGACGATTTGGGCGTCAAATTGTCCGAAGTCTTGGAAATGGAACAACGCATGACCGGTCACGATATCGGCATCATGGCAGAAAACAACGATGACGAAGACAACTTCGCCCCTATCGACTGGTTGGCCGATCACGATGCAGAGCCTAGCCGCCAGTTGTCCAAACAAGCCCACTACGCCCTGCAAACCGAAGGTCTGCAAAACGCCTTGGCACAACTGGACGACCGCAGCCGCCGTATCGTTGAAAGCCGCTGGTTGCAAGACGATGGCGGTTTGACCCTGCACGAATTGGCTGCCGAATACGGCGTATCTGCCGAACGCATCCGCCAAATCGAAGCCAAAGCTATGCAAAAACTGCGCGGTTTCTTGGCAGAAGAAGCTGAAGCCGTTTAAGCCTTTCTTGATAAAAGGCCGTCTGAATCTTTTCAGACGGCCTTTTCGATGGCAAACCTCATTGCATCTTCTCCCCCAACACATTCATTTTAAAGCCCACTTAAGCTATAATACCCACCACACACACTACCCAGTCATACCATAACCATGCAACTTACCGTCGTCGGACTCAATCACCAAACCGCGCCCTTGAGCATACGCGAAAAACTGGCATTTGCAGCTGCAAATCTGCCGGATGCCGTGTCCAACCTCGCGCGTAGTGAGGCGGCGGAAGAAGCAGTCATTCTTTCTACCTGCAACCGCACCGAGCTTTACTGCGTCGGCGAAACCGAAAAAATCATCGACTGGTTGGCACAATATCACGACCTGCCTGCCGAAGAAATCCGCCCTTACCTCTATACCTTAGATAATAATGAAACCGTCCGCCACGCCTTCCGCGTCGCCTGCGGTTTAGATTCCATGGTCTTGGGCGAACCGCAAATTCTCGGTCAAATCAAAGATGCCGTCCGCGTTGCGCAAGAACAGGAAAGCATCAACACCCACTTAAACGCCCTGTTTCAAAAAACCTTTGCCGTTGCCAAAGAAGTGCGTACCGACACTGCTGTCGGCGAAAACTCCGTCTCCATGGCTTCTGCATCGGTCAAAATGGCAGAGCAAATCTTCCCTTCCATTTCTGATCTGAACGTCCTTTTTATCGGCGCAGGCGAAATGATTGAGCTGGTGGCTACTTATTTTGCCGCCAAAAATCCCAAGCTCATTACCGTTGCCAACCGCACACACCAGCGCGCGCAGGAATTGTGCGACAAACTCGGTGTCAACGCCGAAGCTTGCCTGCTGAACGAATTGCCCGATATTCTTCACGATTACGACGTGGTTGTTTCTTCCACTGCCAGCCAACTCCCACTCGTCGGCAAAGGCATGGTCGAACGCGCATTGAAAAAACGCCACAACATGCCTGTTTTCCTGCTGGATTTGGCTGTTCCGCGCGATATCGAAGCCGAAGTCGGCGAATTGGAAGACGCATATCTCTATACCGTAGACGACATGATGGACATTGTCCAAAGCGGTAAAGATGCGCGCAAAAAAGCAGCGGCGGCGGCTGAAAGCATGGTGGAAGAAAAAGTCAGCGAATTTATCCGCCTACAGAAAAACCGCCAAAGCGTTCCGCTTATCCGCGCCTTGCGCGACGAAGGTGAACGTGCACGCCGCCAAGTATTGGAAAATGCCATGAAGCAACTGGCAAAAGGCGTATCCGCCGAGGATGTCCTCGAACGCCTCTCCATTCAGTTGACCAACAAACTGCTCCACTCTCCGACACGCACGCTCAATAAAGCTGGCTCGGACAACAGCGAATTAATCGATGCCGTGGCACAGATCTACCATTTGGATCAACACGACTGACCACAATTTAAAGGCCGTCTGAAAAAAGCGAACCGACCGACAGGTCATATTCAAAAGTTTTCAGACGGCCTTAAAACAATAAAATCCCAATTATCATTTTTTCATTTAAAATGAAATGCTTGAAAAAAAACCGTTAAAGTGTAAAAATCCTACCTTATACATTTAAACAGCATTCAAACAATAAAACTGCCTGCCGATTCAAACGCATGCCGACAATACGATAGGCACCGGCAAAAGGAACTTTCGTGCATATTAAAACAAACACATATCTGGCCCTTGCTGTCCTCTCAGCTTCCCTTCTTTCAGGTTGCGACAAAGTCAGCACCTTTTTCGACAAAGACGAAAACAAAGAACTCGTTCAACGTATTGAAACCAATACCGATGACGGAAAAGTCGGTATGTTGTTGCCCGACTTCGCCCAACTGGTGCAAAACGAAGGACAGGCCGTCGTCAATATTCAAGCGACACCGGCAAAACGCTCTGCGACACCGGATGACGACCACAGCATGGACCTGAGCCAATTTCCCGACAACGATCCGTTTTACGAGTTCTTCAAACGCCTTGTTCCCAATATGCCAGACATGCCGCAAGAAGATACCGAAAGCGACGATCTGAATTTCGGCTCCGGCTTCATCATCAGCAAAGACGGCTATATCCTGACCAATACCCACGTGGTTGCTGGCATGGGCAATATCAAAGTCCTGCTCAACGACAAACGCGAATACACGGCCAAACTGGTCGGCTCAGACGCCCAATCCGACGTTGCCCTCTTAAAAATTGAGCCGCAAGAAGACTTGCCGGTTGTCAAAATCGGCAATCCGAAAGATTTGAAACCGGGCGAATGGGTAGCCGCCATCGGCGCACCTTTCGGCTTTGACAACAGCGTAACTTCAGGCATCGTCTCCGCTAAAGGCCGCAGCCTGCCGAATGAAAACTACACGCCGTTCATCCAAACCGACGTTGCCATCAACCCCGGCAACTCAGGCGGCCCGTTATTCAACCTCCGCGGCCAAGTAGTCGGCATCAACTCGCAAATTTACAGCCGAAGCGGCGGTTTCATGGGCATTTCGTTTGCCATTCCGATTGATGTTGCCATGAATGTGGCCGATCAATTAAAAGCCAACGGCAAAGTCCAACGCGGTCAATTAGGCGTGGTTATCCAAGAAGTTTCTTACGATTTGGCCAAATCTTTCGGTTTGGACAAAGCAAGCGGCGCGCTGATTGCCAAAATCATGCCGAACAGCGCAGCGCAACAAGCCGGGTTGCAAGTCGGCGATATTGTCCGCAGCGTAAACGGAGAAGAAGTCCGTGCCTCCAGCGACTTGCCGGTCATGGTCGGCTCGATGATGCCGGGCAAAGAAGTGACTTTGAGCATTTGGCGCGGCGGCAAACAAACCGATGTCAAAGTCAAACTTGGCAGCGCAGCCGAACAAACGGAAACTTCTGCAAAAGAAGCCGAACACCCGCAACACGAAGGCGGCCATGACGGATTTACCGTTGAAAATGCAGGCCTAACTTTGCAGGTTGAAAACGCAGACGGCAAACAACGCTTAATCGTTCTGCGCGTTAGCGGTGCGGCCGAACGTGCCGGCCTCAAACGCGGCGACGAAATTATTGCCGTCAGCCAAATCAGCGTCAATGACGAATCCACTTTCCGTAGCGCATTGGAAAGCGCAGGCAAAAACGTACCGCTTTTGGTACAACGCGAAGGCAATACTTTGTTCCTCGCGCTAAATCTGCAATAGCAAGATTTTCAGACGGCATGATGATGCGTTAAATGATAAAATACCCATCTGTCAGAGGCGGTGGGTATTTTGTTATCCGTCTTCCAGTTTAGGCCGTCTGAAAATATTTCACCGCTTATATACAATATAATTATGCAACTTATTAATTATTCGAATTCTATTTTATCCATTATTCCTGCAGCCATCGCGCTTGCCCTGGCCATTGCCACGCGTCGTGTATTGCTGTCCTTGGGTGTCGGCATTATCGTCGGCTCATTCCTGCTGGTAGGCGGTAATCCGCTTGATGCCTTGGTTCACTTGAAAGACATGGCCGTCAGCCTGACTTGGGCGGACGGCGATTGGTCTTTGGGCAAACCCAAAATCCTGCTCTTCTTAGTGCTTTTGGGGATTTTCACTTCCCTGCTGACGCATTCAGGCAGTAACCAAGCATTTGCCGATTGGGCAAAACAGCACATCAAAGGCCGCCGTGGTGCGAAGCTGCTGACTGCCTGCCTGGTATTCGTTACCTTTATTGACGACTATTTCCACAGCCTTGCCGTCGGCGCGATTGCCCGCCCTGTAACCGACAAATTCAAAGTTTCCCGCGCCAAACTGGCTTATATCCTTGACTCCACTGCCGCGCCGATGTGCGTTTTGATGCCTGTATCCAGCTGGGGGGCATCGATTATTGCTACTTTGGCAGGCCTTTTGGTGACTTACAACATCACAGACTACACACCAATGGGCGCATTCGTGGCCATGAGCCTGATGAATTACTACGCCGTCTTCGCATTGATTATGGTGTTTGTCGTGGCCTGGTTCTCCTTCGACATCGGCTCCATGGCCCGTTTGGAACGCGCCGCTTTGAATGAAATTCATGATGAAACCGTTGAAACAGGCCATCCCAACGGTCGCGTATTCGCTCTGATTGTGCCGGTTTTGGTACTGATCGTCGCCACTGTTTCCGCCATGATTTACACTGGCGCACAAGCTTCTGAAACCTTCTCTTTGCTCAGCGCATTTGAAAATACCGATGTAAACACTTCCCTCGTATTCGGCGGCACCTGCGGCGTATTGGCCGTCATCCTCTGCACCATCGGCACCATCAAAACCGGCGATTACCCTAAAGCCATTTGGCAGGGCATCATCTCTATGCGCGGTGCCATTACCATCTTAATTTTGGCATGGATCATCAGCACCGTTGTCAGCGAGATGCACACCGGCGAATACCTCTCCACTTTGGTGGCAGGCAATATCCACGCAGGCTTCCTACCCGTGATTTTGTTTATGCTCGCAGGCGTGATGGCCTTCGCTACC
The DNA here is from genome assembly GCF_001810035.1 of Neisseria sp. HMSC058F07. Taxonomy (NCBI): domain Bacteria; kingdom Pseudomonadati; phylum Pseudomonadota; class Betaproteobacteria; order Neisseriales; family Neisseriaceae; genus Neisseria; species Neisseria sp. HMSC058F07. The sequence goes on from NZ_KV799663.1 coordinate 19,836, forward strand.
GGCACAAGCTGGGGCACATTCGGCATCATGTTGCCGATTGCCGCCGCCATGGCCGTCAAAGTCGAACCTTCGCTGATTATCCCTTGCATGTCTGCCGTAATGGCCGGTGCCGTATTTGGCGACCACTGCTCGCCGATTTCCGACACCACCATCCTCTCTTCTACCGGCGCACACTGCAATCACATCGACCACGTTACCTCGCAATTCCCTTACGCACTGACCGTTGCCGCCTCTGCCGCTATCGGCTACCTGATTTTAGGCATGACCGGCTCTGCGCCTTTAGGTTTTGTGGTAACCGGCATCGTGATGGTTGTGTTGATTTTCATCTTAAAAGACAAGAACAAAGCAACTGCCTAATTCAAAACCAATATTCAGACGGCCTGAGATATTCCGACACGCTCAGGCCGTCTGAATATTGCAATTACCCATATATCCATTATTCAGGACAAAACAATGAATATGCCCCATCTTCCACGCGGCCCCGTCATGGCCGACGTCGCCGCCTACCATCTGACCGAAGAAGAAAAACAACGCCTGCTCGACCCTGCCGTCGGTGGCGTTATTTTGTTCCGCCGCAACTTTGAAAACGTCTCCCAGCTCAAAGCTTTGGTTCAAGAAATCAAAGCCGTCCGCACGCCTGAACTCATCATCGCCGTCGACCACGAAGGCGGACGGGTTCAACGTTTTATTGACGGCTTCACCCGCCTGCCTGCCATGAACGTATTGGGCGAAATTTGGGACAACGAAGGCCAAGAAGCCGCCTGCGCCCAAGCAGAACAAGTCGGCTGGGTTTTGGCAACTGAACTCTCCGCCTGCGGTATCGACCTATCCTTCACGCCTGTATTGGATTTGGACTGGGGTCAATGTGCCGTTATCGGCAACCGCAGTTTCCACCGCGATGCCAACATCGTAACCCAGCTTGCCCTTGCCTTACAAAAAGGCCTGAACAAAGGCGGCATGAAATCTTGCGGTAAACACTTCCCCGGCCACGGCTTTGTCGAAGGCGACAGCCATCATGTCCTGCCTTGCGACGAACGCAGCCGCGAAGCGCTCGAAGCTGCCGACCTTATCCCCTTCCGCGCACTGAGCCAGGCAGGCATGGCCGCAGTCATGCCTGCCCACGTCGTATACCCGCAAATCGACAGCCAACCTGCCGGCTTCTCCGAAAAATGGCTGAAACAAATCCTGCGCCAAGAAATCGGATTTAACGGCGTTATCTTTTCAGACGACCTGACCATGGAAGGCGCATGCGGCGTCGGCGGCATTAAAGAACGCGCCCGACTTTCTTTTGAAGCAGGCTGCGATATTGTACTGGTGTGCAACCGTCCAGACTTGGTCGATGAATTGCGAGACGGTTTTCACGCGCCGGCAAACGCCGATTTGGCCGCACGTTGGCAATACATGGCCAACACATTGACCATCCAGGAAGCAGCCGACATCATGGCAACCGAAACATTCCAAGCTGCACAACAGGCGACCGCTAAACTGGCAACGCCCAAAGACATCGCAGGCGGTGTTAAAGTCGGCGAAGCATTCTGATTCAAGGCCGTCTGAAACATTGACGGCAAATAAAAAAGGAAGACTTTTTCAAGTCTTCCTTTTTTGATTCAAACCGATTAGCGGTGTTGCGGATTGTATCGGCTTTCCAATCGCAGGAATACCCAACCCAAAACGCTTGTCAGAACCAAATAAATCAGCGCGATTGTATAAAGCGGCTCTTCATAGACAGAATAGCGACCGGTAATCGTGCTTTGTACATAAGCCAACTCAGCCACACCGATGACGGACAACAATGAGCTGTCTTTCAACAAAGTAATAAATTCACTGGCCAATGGCGGCAACATACGGCGCAACGCTTGAGGCAAAATGACATAACGCATTGCCTGAGTATAGGTCAGACCCAGAGAACGTGCAGCTTCCATTTGGCCTTTATCAATCGATTGAATACCAGCACGGAAAATTTCACAAATATATGCACCTGAGTTCGCAACCAAAGCCAAAGAACCGGCAATCAGCGCACCATAAGAACGGCGCAGATCAACAGCTGCTTCGCCGCTAATCAGCATACCGTCTGCCGGGTGAACGAAAAATGGGAACCAAACATAAGCCCAAATCACAATTTGTACAAACAATGGCGTACCACGAAACAGCGTCACATACCAAAAAGAAATCTTACGCAACACCCAAGCCAAGGCACGCATCGGTGCACCGGCTTTTTCCGGATTGATCAAACGCGCCAATGCCAGCAGCAAACCCAAAACCGAGCCGCCTGCCGTTGCAACCACCGTCAGTCCCAGCGTCGTCAACACACCGTATAAAAACATCCAGCGGTATTCATAAATAATGTCAAAACGAAAATCCATAAATCTTCCGTCGGTCAAAATCGGTAACGAATCCGAATATTTTTTAAAATGAAGCTTGATATTTTACAAGAAAATACATTGCTTGAACGGTTTTTTGTTAAATTATTCCGCCCAACCCTGCTTTTTTTACATTTCCAATGAATTGCAGCCCCTTTTCGCCTTTGCCCATATAGGACATTTTCCGTATAAAAAACAAAGCGCAAACCCGACACAAAATTGACCGAAACACAAAAACAGCGGATAATCCGCCCATTCTTCAAACATCTTTCAGACGGCCTTCCCTCTTCCCTTAAAGGCCGTCTGAAAACATTTTAAAAAGCATAAAACATGAAAGCACCCGAACTCTTATTGCCTGCAGGCGGCCTCGAACGTATGCGCGCCGCCTACGATTACGGCGCAGATGCCGTTTACGCCGGCAGCCCGCGTTACTCCCTGCGCGCCCGCAACAACGAATTTGCCAAACTCGACGTCCTCGAGCAAGGCATTAAAGAAGCGCACGAGCGCAACAAAAAATTCTTCCTGACCGTCAATACGCTGCCGCACAACTCCAAACTCAAAACCTTTGTTTCCGATATGGAGCCCTTGATTGCCATGAAACCCGACGCGTTGATTATGGCGGATCCGGGTTTGATTATGACTGTGCGCGAAAAATGGCCGGAAATGCCGATTCACCTGTCCGTACAGGCAAACACCACCAACTACTGGGGCGTGAAATTCTGGCAAAACATCGGCGTTGAGCGCATTATTCTGTCGCGCGAATTGAGCATGGAAGAAATCGCCGAAATCCGCCAAGAATGCCCCGACATCGAACTCGAAGTCTTCATTCACGGCGCATTGTGTATCGCCTACTCCGGCCGCTGCCTGCTCTCCGGCTATTTCAACCATCGCGACCCCAACCAAGGCACCTGCACCAACTCCTGCCGTTGGGACTACAAGGTTCACAACGCCACTGAAAGCGATGCAGGCGACGCCCAACTTCTGCAAGGTTTCAACTTTGAAAAAGCTCAAGAAGAAGCCAACCAAAACTTTGAAGGCATCAATGGTCAAAAACGCCATCCCTACGCCGACAAAGTTTTCCTGATTGAAGAGTCCAACCGCCCGGGCGAAATGATGCCGATTATGGAAGATGAACACGGCACCTACATCATGAACTCCAAAGACCTTCGCGGCATTGAAGTGGTTGAGAAACTGGCAAAAATTGGTGTGGACAGCCTCAAAGTCGAAGGCCGTACCAAATCGCTCTATTATGTTGCACGCGTGGCCCAGTCCTACCGCAAAGCGATTGACGATGCCGTTGCAGGCCGTCCGTTTGATTACAGCCTGTTGAGCGAACTCGAAGGCCTCGCCAACCGTGGCTACACCAGCGGCTTCCTCGAACGCCACCAAACTCAAGACTACCAAAACTACCTCAGCGGCCATTCCACCGCCAAACAAAGCCAATACGTCGGCCACGTTACCGAAATTGATGAAAACGGCTGGGCGACAATCGAAGTTAAAAACCGCTTCGCTGTCGGCGATTCACTCGAAATCATCCACCCGAGCGGCAACCAAACCATCAAATTGGAACAAATGACCCGCAAAGGCCAGCCTGTCGATGTTGCCCCAGGCAACGGCATTCAGGTCAAAATCCCGAATATGCAAGGCAAAGAAAAAGCTTTGGTTGCGCGGATTATGAATCCTTAAGCATCAAAAAATAAAGGCCGTCTGAAAGTTTCAGACGGCCTTTTAAATGATCTATGCTGTTTTAAGCCTATTCTTGCAATACGGCAGCAATCAATTCTTCCGCACCATCATCTGCCAGTTTTTTGGCGACTGCACGACCCAAGGCATCGGCGTATTCGGCAGGGGCTTGCGCATCCGCCTGCAAAATTACCGAACCGTCAGGATGACCGACCAAGCCGCGCAAGGTCAGCAAGCCGTTTTCTTCAGTGCAATATGCGGCCAGCGGCACTTGGCAACTTCCACCCAAAGCGCGCGCCAACGCACGTTCGGCCGTAACGCAGGCGTGTGTGGTATCGTGGTTCAAAGGCTTTAAGACTTCGTACAAATCTTCGCGATGCGCTGCAATTTCAATACCCAATGCGCCTTGTCCGGCGGCAGGCAGACTGTCGGATTCCGACAAAATCATGCGGATGCGTTCGTCCAATTCCAGACGCTGCAAACCGGCGGCAGCCAAAATAATCGCGTCGTATTCGCCGTTATCGAGTTTGGACAAACGGGTTTGCACATTGCCGCGCAAAGGTTTGATAACCAAATGCGGATAGCGCACGCGCAACTGGGCTTCGCGGCGCAGGCTGGATGTGCCGACGACAGCGCCTTTGGGCATTTCTTCCAAACGCGCGTATTGGTTGGACACAAATGCGTCAAACGGATTGGCGCGTTCGCCGATGGCCGCAAGCGTAAAACCTTCAGGTAAATCCATCGGCACGTCTTTAATCGAATGCACGGCCAAGTCGGCCCGGCCGTCATACAAAGCCTGCTCCAACTCTTTGACAAACAAGCCTTTACCGCCGACTTTTGACAAAGTTCTGTCCAAAATCTGGTCGCCGCGCGTGGTCATGCCCAAAATCTCGACTTCGCAATCGGGATACAGGGCTTTCAGACGGCCTTGGATGTGTTTTGCCTGCCACATGGCAAGCAGGCTTTCGCGACTGGCGATAACGAGTTTTTTCGGGTTCATAATGGTTGCCTGAAAGATGGAAAACGGCATGAAGTCTATCATATTTTGGGCGTTTTTTCAGACGGCATGGGGGTGAATATGTTATATTTACGCCTAAAAACCAAATTTTCCGGACAACATGAAACGCGCCAAGAAATATCCTTTTTTATCCTTACAGCGGCAACGTTTTCATCTGAGCTTTGAAAACGCTTCTTCCGCCGCCAACCTTCCGTCAGAGAACGACTTCTACCGCTGGGCGTGGTCGGCCTTGAAAAACGAATACCGCCGCGCAGACATCAGCCTGATTCTTCTGGACGAAGAAGAAGCCCGCGCCTACAACCGCGACTACCGCGGCAAGGATTACGCCACCAATGTATTGAGTTTCGCGCTCAACGAAGGCGAAATCCTGCCCGACCAGTTTTCAGACGGCTTGTATGGCGATTTGGTAATTTGTCCGCAAGTGGTTTTGAAAGAGGCCGCCGAACAAGGCAAAACACCTGAGCAGCATTTTGCCCACCTGACCATACACGGTACTTTACACCTGATGGGCTACGACCACATCGAAGACAATGAAGCCGAAATAATGGAAGCCGAAGAAATCCGCCTGATGCTGGCGGCAGGCTTCCCCAACCCCTACCAAGAGGACGAATATTAAAATGGACGGTACGCAGTCGAAACCCAAGTTTTTCGAACGCCTAATCTCCCGACTTGCCGGCGAGCCTGATTCCGCCGAAGACGTATTGACCCTGCTGCGCCAAGCGCACGAGCAGGAAGTTTTTGATGCCGACACACTGACCCGGCTGGAAAAAGTATTGGACTTTGCCGAGCTGGAAGTGCGCGATGCCATGATTACGCGCAGCCGCATGAACGTATTGAAAGAAAACGACAGCATCGAGCGCATCACGGCCTACATCATCGAAACCGCCCATTCGCGTTTCCCCGTCATCGGCGAAGACAAAGACGAAGTTTTGGGCATTTTGCACGCCAAAGACCTGCTCAAATATATGTTCAACCCCGAGCAGTTCCACCTGAAATCCGTCTTGCGCCCTGCCGTTTTCGTCCCCGAAGGCAAATCACTGGCCTCCCTTTTAAAAGAATTCCGCGAACAACGCAACCACATGGCGATTGTCATTGACGAATACGGCGGTACATCCGGCCTGGTAACCTTTGAAGACATCATCGAGCAAATCGTCGGCGACATCGAAGACGAATTTGATGAAGACGACAGCGCCGACAATATCCACGCCGTTTCTTCCGAACGCTGGCGCATCCACGCTGCCACCGAAATCAAAGACATCAACACCTTCTTCGGTACGGAATACAGCAGCGAAGAAGCCGATACCATCGGTGGCCTGGTCATTCAAGAATTGGGACACCTGCCCGTACGCGGCGAAAAAGTCATCATCGGCAGCCTGCAATTTACCGTCGCACGCGCCGACAACCGCCGTCTGCACACCCTGATGGCCACACGAATTAAAGAAAACACGGATAAACCATGATTATTCTGGATCACGTCTCCAAACACTATCAAACACGCGACAACAAAGACTTTGTCGCCGTCGAGCCGACCAGCCTCGAAATCAAACAGGGTGAAATCTTTGGCTTGATGGGCTATTCCGGCGCAGGCAAATCCACCCTGCTGCGCCTGATTAACTTATTGGAACGTCCGGATACAGGTACCGTCAGCGTGTGCGGCCAAGAGCTGACCGCACTCAACGCCACGCAACTGCGCCACGCCCGACAAAACATCGGCATGGTATTCCAACAGTTCAACCTATTGAGCAACCGTACCGTTGCCGAAAACGTCGCCTTCCCTTTAGAAATTGCCAAATGGCCGTCTAAAAAAATCCAAGCGCGTGTTGAAGAATGTTTGGAAATTGTCGACTTGCAAGACCGTGCCAACCATTACCCGTCCCAACTTTCCGGCGGTCAAAAACAACGTGTCGGCATTGCCCGTGCGCTGGCGCCGCAACCTCAAGTCATCCTCGCCGACGAACCCACTTCCGCCCTCGACCCCGCCACTACGCGCAGCGTTTTGAAATGTTTGGAAGACATCAACCGACGTTTCAACGTAACCATCGTCATCGTTACCCACGAAATGAGCGTTATCCGCCGCCTGTGCGACCGTGCCGCCCTCTTGGATAAAGGCCGTCTGCTGGAAATCGTTGAAGTACACGGCAACCAAATCCATGCCCAATCCGAAATCGGGCAAGAGCTGATTCGAGAGGACTAATATGGCAGATTTAACATTTGAAAGTGCTGTTGAGACCATCGTCAGCATGAAGGGCGAAATTATCCAAGCCTTGGGCGAAACCTTTATTATGGTCGGCCTATCGACTACTTTCGCCGTTATCTTCGGTACGATTTTGGGCGTATTGCTGTTTGTGACGTCAAGCCATCAGTTGCACTACAACAAACAGCTGAATTTGTTTTTGGACAACCTGGTCAACCTGATGCGCGCATTCCCTTTCGTCATCCTGATGATTGCCATGATTCCTGTTACACGCGCCATCATCGGCACGACCATCGGCCCGGTTGCCGCCTCATTGGTATTGAGCGTATCCGGCCTATTCTACTTCGCCCGTCTGGTTGAGCAAAACCTGCGCGAAGTACCCAGAGGCGTAATTGAAGCGGCCTCCGCAATGGGTGCCTCACCCATGAGCATCATCTGCAAAGTGCTTTTGAATGAAGCGCGCGCAGGTATGGTTTCCAGCATTACCGTACTGGCTATTGGCCTTTTGTCGTACAGCGCGGCGGCAGGTATGATTGGCGGCGGCGGTTTGGGCGACCTTGCTATCCGTTACGGCTACTACCGCTATCAAATGGAAGTCATCATCTTCATCGTTGCCATCCTGGTTTTACTCGTTATCCTGATTCAAGGTATCGGCAACAGATTGGCGCGCAAACTGGATAAACGTTAAACAAACCAGGCCGTCTGAAATGGACTTACTATTTTTCAGACGGCCTGTTATCTATTTAGAACATATTAGGATATACCAAATAAATCTACAAAAAACACCCTCATATTCCCAAAATAGATTTACAATTCCTCTTTTTTTGACGGCGGCAGCTTAAGGCCGTCTGAAACCGTTTTATCATCCATCTGGAGCAAAATATGAAAACCAACACATTCTTCAAAACCCTTTCTGCTGCTGCGCTGGCCATCGTATTGGCTGCCTGCGGTGGTCAAAAAGACAGCGCGCCTGCTGCCTCTGCTGCTTCTTCTGCCGACAACGGCGCAGAGAAAAAAGAAATCGTCTTCGGTACAACCGTCGGCGACTTCGGCGATATGGTAAAAGACCAAATCCAACCGGCTTTGGAGAAAAAAGGCTATAAAGTCAAACTGATCGAGTTCACCGACTATGTGCGCCCCAACCTTGCTTTGGCTGAAGGCGAATTGGACATCAACATCTTCCAACACAAACCTTATCTGGATGACTTCAAAAAAGAACACAAACTGGACATCACTGAAGCCTTCCAAGTACCGACTGCACCTTTGGGCCTGTACCCTGGCAAACTGAAATCTTTGGACGAAGTGAAAGACGGCGTCAGCGTTTCTGCGCCTAACGACCCATCCAACTTTGCCCGTGCATTGGTTATGTTGAACGAATTGGGCTGGATTAAACTGAAAGCCGACGTTGATCCGCTGACTGCTTCTAAAAACGATATTGCCGAGAATCCAAAAAATATCCAAATCGTAGAGCTTGAAGCCGCCCAACTGCCACGCAGCCGTGCCGACGTTGACTTTGCCATCGTTAACGGCAACTACGCCATGAGCAGCGGCATGAAACTGACCGAAGCCCTGTTCCAAGAGCCAAGCTTTGCCTACGTTAACTGGTCTGCCGTCCGCACTGCCGACAAAGACAGCCAATGGCTGAAAGATGTAACCGAAGCCTACAACTCTGACGAGTTCAAAGCTTACTCACAAAAACGCTTTGCCGGTTACAAATATCCTGCGGCATGGGGTGAAAACGCAGCTGCAGGCGCTCAAGCCGAAGCTGCTTCTACTGCTTCTGCCACCAAATAAGTAACTTTTTGAAAAAAGGCCGTCTGAACATTCAGACGGCCTTTTTCTATTGATTATCTCTTCTCAAAGCTCAAAACAAGTTTTTTGATTAACGCCAAATACTTACGTAATTCCCTTTTTAAAACCAAATCAATATGTTGTAAAAAAGTTCAATAAGAAATCATGTTTTTATTCAATATAATCAATCACTAAATGAATTATTCTACTTTTTTATAATATTCACTAGTAATGTTCCGCTTATCCTGATATTATACCGTTTATCTAAAGACATCCGGTTATCTGCATTACAGACCGTTCATCTGAATTGCTTCAAACCACTTTGTCGGATTTTCCCATGTATGTTGTGTTTCTCCGTATCGAAGGGGTTTGAGCGGTCGAAATACCGTTTTGCTTAGATATTAAAGCTTCGTGCTTTGAAATGAGTGAATTTTTGTTTTAAGTGTCGTAATCTCTTGCTAATTACTCCCAGCTGCAAGAGTTTCAGGGTTGCCCCTTGGGCAGCCCTTCTTTTTTTATATTTCATTATTTCAATATTTTAGACTTTCCCTTATTCATATATTCAAAGCAACTGGCAAAACTATTCTTTTTCTCAATCTCAAATCTTCTTCAATTCATTATTTGGCATCACCAGCCAAACCTGTGCCTTTTTAACTTGGGCCGCTGCTCGGATGGCCGCTTCATCCATAATAGAAAATGCGGTAGAAAAAGCATCGGCAACTGCCGCACTTTCCGCCATGACGCTCATGCTTTTATAGCGCGGTTGGCTTCCGCCTGTACGCGGATCAAAAAGATGGGTAAATTTGCCAGCTTCGTCCATCACCGTGCCATAGCCACCCGATGTGGCAAACGCTTGATTTTTCATGGCAATGGTGGTCAGGATTTGGTCTTCTTGGTCAGGATTGCGAATGCTGACATTCCACTCGCGCTGGTTGGCATTATCAAAGCCGTAAATCTCCCCCATATCAATCAATGCCTGGGTAACGCCTTGCTGCTTCAACAATTCGGCTACTTTGTCGGTGATATAGCCTTGGGCAATGCCGTTAAGCGACAAGCCCATGCCTTTTTGGGCAAAACGGATTTCTTTAGTATCAAAATCGACTTTGTTGAAATCCACTAATTTGAGCGTGTCTTTGATACTGCGTTCAGATGGTGGCGTTTCGGTTTTGGGGTTTCTCCTGAAATAGTTGGCATACAGATTCCACAAAGGCTGAATGCTGGGATCAAATGCACCCTGCGTCAGCTGATGGATATCTCGGCTGATACTGAGCAGCTGCAAAAAATCGGATGGCGGATTCTTCAGACGGCCTTCTCGGTTTAAACGGCTGATCAGGCTGTCGTCCCGATACAGGCTGAAGATTTTTTCCAACCGTGAAACTTCTGCCAATACTTTGTTGATCAGTATCTCCGCCTGCCTGCGCCCAACGCCGAACAAACGCAATTCCGCACCCGAGCCTAATGCAATCCCTTTCCAGATAACAGGCTGCCCTTCTTGATTCGGGCTGGCTGAATGAGTCAGCTGATTGGTTTTGCGGCTGATGGCAAAAGGAATGCTGACACCGGCGGCAAGGGTGGCAGCTATGGCAAGGAAACGGCGGCGCGTTAAAGGGGTGGACATAAAGTATTCCTTAGATTTTTTATCTTTATATTGAAAGCCGCATTCATTAAATCAGCAATCTGCAGCTTCCAACACAAAGGCCGTCTGAAACTGTTTCAGACGGCCTTTATTGGTTGTTTTATTTGAAAATGTATTCGTCGGGCATCTCTGCAAAACCGACTACTCTGCCGCCTTTTTCTTTGGCGAATTTTTCAGCCTGAGCCTTGTCGGCAAACGGAAGCGCGTCTTCCGCACCCATGCCGCCAATAAAGCTGCTTTCAATAACGTAATAGGCCTTTTTCGCATCTATCCATTCAGTGTCAGCATTGGGTTTTTCCCAATCTTTGACTTTACCCATATCGGTAACATAGATGGCATGAATGCCTTTAGGCTCTTCGGGCAGTTTGGTGTAGCCGAACATCTGCTTGATGGTGGAAAACCAAACCGGTTTGTCAGGTTTGCCGTTCAAGAAGATTTGCGCTTTAGGGCCGTTGTGTTCAGTCAAATTCATGCTGCAGTAATGACCGACCGCGCTGTCGCTGATTTGTTGGGGCGCAGGCGGAGGGCTGTTGTCCTGCTTGCTGCAGGCTGCCAATGCGATGAGTGTGAAGGTTGTCAATAATATTTTTCTCATATTTGTCGCTTTCCGAAAATCCAGGCGGCTAAAATCAAAGGAATGATAACCCATAATACCTGAGCCGTCAGCAAAATAGGCATACTCAGGCTGATTTGTTCGCTCAAACCTGCCATGCCGGCATACATGGCTGTATTTTCGTAACCCGTCAGGTTCAGCAGGCGATAAATGTCTGCGGGGTTGAACAGAAGAACGGTTTCCACTACAGGCGCGGTAATGACTTGTTCGGTATCGGCAACCAAAACACCCAAAAGCGCCATATCGAAAATAACGACAAAAAACAGCCATACGCCGATGGCGATACCGGCGGCTGTACCGCGTTCTTTAACTTTTGCGCTGATCAAATAGCCCATGGACAAAAAGGCTGCGCCAAGAATCACGCTGGCAGCAATCAAAAGGGCGAAAGGTTGCCATGCGGCAATATCAAAACCGCCGTTGGCAAGCTGAAGGGTAATACCTGCCAATCCGTAGCCTGCGGTGGTAGCAAGGGCAAGAATGATGAGGTGGCCGATAAATTTACCGGCAAGGATTTGGTTGCGCGAGATGGGGTAACTTAGCAACAACGCCATTGTACCGCGCTCGATTTCGCCGATCAGTGCATCATAAGAGAGCAACATCGCAATCAGCGGGATCAAGAAGATAGACAGGCTGGACAGACTGACTACAGTTACCGTCAAGGGATCAACCTTGACCGAACCGGTAGGCGAGCTGCCGAGAAAGCCTAATGACAGTGCCAATGCGGCAAGCAAAAGTGCGGCGGCAAGAACCCAACGGTTGCGCAGGCTGTCTCGGACTTCTTTGCCGGTAATAATCCAAACGGGGTTCATACGTCTTCCCTCTTCAAGAATTGCGCGTACATATCATCAAGTGTTGGCGTGTGGATATCGATGTAGGCAAGACTACCCAAATCACCCAATTCGCTCAAAAGTCCCATACGCTCTTCGGCTTTACATTGCGCTTTATACGACAGGCCGTCTGAAAGCGGATGCCAACGCTCGCTCAACGGGCGCGCTTCTTTCAAGCGGACGTTGACGGTCAGCGGTAGACCGCTTTGAACATGCAACTCATCCATGCTGCCGTCAGCAACTTTCACGCCGTTTTTCATAACGATGATGCGGTCGGCGTGGCCGTCAAGCTCGGCCAGTGCATGGGTGCTGAGCAATACGGTTGCGCCGCGCCCATTGAGTTCGCGCACAACTTCGTAAAACATTTGACGTGAAGCCGGATCAAGGCCGGTAGTTGGCTCGTCAAACAATAAAACTTTAGGCTCGCCCAACAAGGCTTGTGCCAAAGCGAGGCGTTGACGCATACCTTTAGAGTAAGTGCCGACACGGCGGCGTGCGGCCTGGGAAATGCCGACACGCTCGAGCAATTCGCGGTTTTTACTCAGGGGCTGTTTTTTTAGTTTGGCATAGAAATCCATGGTTTCGATACCGGTCAATGAAGGGTGCAATGCAACCGTTTCAGGCAGGTAACCGATTTGGCTGCGACGCTGCGCCCCTGCTTTACTGCCGGTCGGCTCTCCCAAAAGCATCACTTCGCCCTCGGTCGGCGTAATCAGGCCGAGTATCAGCTTCATAATGGTAGATTTGCCTGCACCGTTGTGTCCTGCCATGCCGACGCTCTCGCCAGCCTTGAGAACCAGATCGACTTGGTTGACGGCCTTTTGGCTGCCAAACTGCTTGGTCACGTTTCTTAATTCAACGTGGTTGGTACTGCTCATGGATATTCCTCTAGTGAATGTTTCAGACGGCCTTTGATATTGGGCCGTCTGAAAGGTTACATATTGGCATTTCCGCCTGTCAACGCACCGTTTTCGGCATTACCCCATTCGGATTGGTGCGTTTTTGCTTCATGCAGCAATTCGTCCTTCATGGCTTCGTATTTGGTTGTCGTTTTATTGCGGACAGGGTTCATCAAAGGCTTGCTGTCAATTACGCCGCCGGGCAGGATGGCGGGAAATTGAGATTGCGCCCATTTGACAATGCTGATGGCAGGGCTGTTCATCAATAACCGGGCGACGGGTGCGCGCCAGATGATTTGGTCGATAATCCCATTGGGACGGTAGGCACTGTCGCCGAAGCCGTCGCCGTCAAGGTCAAAGGCGCTGTTATCGCTCCAATAGTTGCCGCGACCACCCTCGCCCCAATCAAGGAAACGGGTGCTGACGTATTTGACTTGGCTTTCGTTGTTGATAAACGAATTATTGAACAGGCTTGTGCCTTCAATGGCCGCGGTAAAGTGAATACCGATTTGACAGTTTTCAAAATGGTTGTCGAAAATTTTATTGTAGTTGGCATTGTAGGCAAACACGCATTTGCCTGCCTTGTTGATCACATTATCGTGAATTTCGGAATAATTGACGTAGTTGAGCATAATGCCTTGGTCGCGGCTGCCAACGGCAATGTTGCCATACACTTTCAGGCGTTCGGAAAACATCAGCACATAACCCATATTGTTGCCGACGGAGATATTGTTGCTGACTTCGCTGTCATTGGTGTACATATAATGGACGGCAAAGCGTAAGTCGCTAAAACGGTTGCCTTTGTAGGTATTATGGGTACTGGTATTTGAAAAAATACCGTCACGGCCTTTGGAAATATCGTTATCAATCACTTGCGCACCGGGCGCATTCCAGACGGTTACGCCGTTGCCGCGTTCGTTGACGCGCAGGGTTGCATCGCCGATGATTTTATTTTCCCGCACCATGGATTCTGCCGCACCGTGAATATACACGCCGACGGAATTGTCGACGATGTTGTTATGCTCCACCAGCGCGCGCGTTGCCGTCTCTTCTAAATAGATACCGGCATCCATTGCCGGCAAACTCATGCCGGAATGGGAAACGGTCAGATTGCGCAAAGTTACATCAGGCGCATGAACGGCAACCGTCCTCCCACTCCGGTCGCCGACAATCTTGGCGGAACGGTCGGCAGGGCCTTCGATGGTAATGGGTTTGTCGATATAGAGTTTGGTTTTGTATATACCGGAGGCAAGCTTGAGCGTATCGCCGGCTTGGGCGCGCGCCAAAGCATCATTGAGATTGTCTTGTGCGGATACGTTGATGACTGCGGCAAAGGCCGTCTGAACCATGCTGCCAAGCAGCAATACGAGTGCGGCACGTTGCCATTTGGAACGATGGATTTGTGTGTGCGTCATAATCATATCTCTGTTTCAGACGGCCTGCTTGCCGCATGATAAACCGATGCGGAAACAGGTATTTTGGTGTTATAGCAAAGCTGTCTGATGATGGCTTTCATTTTGTGACCATATCGGCCGACAAACAACTTTGCTATAAAGGCCGTCTGAAAGAATGTTTTTTCAGACGGCCTGAAGAATTAAATCATCAAACCGAAATTATTTTGGTTTAACAATCATTTGGCCAGACATTTCCATGTGCAATGCGTGGCAGAACCATTGGCAGTAGTACCAGTGTACGCCTGGACGGACAGCTTTGAAGGTTACAGAAGATGTAGCTTGCGGGCCAATCTCCATAGCAATGCCATAACCTTCCAAAGTAAAGCCGTGAGTCAAGTCTTCAATGGTCTCAACGTTGGTTACATATACGGTAACTTCGTCGCCTTGGTTCACTTCAAATTGAGGAACGCTGTAAGCAGGCGCAACGGCAGTCATGTACACGCGTACTTTGTTGCCTTCACGTACGACTTTGGCAGCTTTTTCCAGCTCAACACCGTCTTTTTGAGCTTGTTCCAAAGCTTCTTGCCAGAACCATGGGTCTTTGCGGTCCCAAGTTTTGCTTGGGTTCACTTTAGACGCAGCAACCAAGCACAAGTCGTGTGGTTCGGCAAAAGTCGGATTGTCATGCACCAGACGCATTTCGTCGCCGGAGATGTCGATCAATTGGTCACACTCAGGTTTCAAAGGACCGGCATTCAAGAAGCGGTCTTTAGAGAACTTGTTCAAAGATACCAACCATTTACCGTCGGCTTCTTTGGTTTCGCCCATGGTAGTGTGGTTGTGACCCGGTTGATAGTGAACGTCGAGTTTTTGTTTGATCGGATCGATTTTCTCGCCTTTATAGGCTTTAATCGCGTCGTCGATGTTCCATTTCACCATTTGACTGTCGATAAACAATGTAGTATAGGCATTGCCGCGACCGTCAAATGCAGTGTGTAATGGGCCAAGACCCAGTTGAGGCTCGGCTACGACAACATCGCGCTCTTTGATTTTACCTGCAAACAAGTCATCCAGTTTGCTAACATCCAATACGGTAACGGTTGGAGACAGTTTACCGTTGAGCATGATGTATTTGCCGTCAGGGCTTGCATTACAACCGTGAGGAGAGTTAGGAACCGGGATGTAACGAGTGTATGGAGAGTTGGCTTCCGCACGACCGTCCAACATTTTTACGCCGTTAACTTCTTTGAAGTCGCCTTTTTTGATGCCTTCTTCGATGGCGGCCAGGTTAAATACTACACACCAGTCTTGTTCGTTAGAAGATGCACCTTGTACAGTCAGAGCGCGCTCAGAGTTATAGCAGGTAGAGAAAGAGTATTTACCTTGGTAGTCGGCATCGCCATTATCCAAGTTACCGTCTACCAATACTTGCCATGCGATGTCCATGGTTTCGCCATCAACTGCAGTATAAACGGCATTCCAAGTTTTAGGATCATCCCATTTGCCTACGCCGTCAACAGGAACGATATGCTCACCGTTGGCAAATACGTAGCCAGTTTTCGGATAGCGTTGAGGACGCAGACCGTGGATACCTGAAGCATTAGGAATATCGATGATTTTATCAGTTTTCATCACATCCAAGCGGATACGGCAAACACGGGTGTTTGCTTTATCGTTGGCGTAAGCATAACGGCCATCGTAAGTTTGGTCGGTGAAAGACAAGTGCGGGTGGTGCAAGTCGCCGTTAGGGTAGCAACGCAGACCGCTGTCTTGCAGGAATTTACGGGTTTCCGGCGTAATTTTTTCATTCAAAATACGCAGGCTCTCGTTGGTACGACCCCAACCGGTAGCGCTGTCCATATTGAACACAGGGATACGCATCAACTCACGCATAGAAGGTACGCCGATCAAGCGCATTTCACCTGATTGACCGCCTGACAAGAAACCGTAGTATTGGTCAAGTTCGCCTGGACCAACTTCGGAAGTTTGTTTGCCCGGTTCGGCAGAATGAGCAGCGGCTTTTTCGGCAGGTGCAGCACCGGAAGCAGCAGCTTTATCACCCTCGCCGTTAGAGCAACCGGCCAAGCCCAACAAACCGGCACCAGCAATACCCGCACCGGAAGCAGCGGCAGTACCTAAGAATGAACGACGGCTTAAGCCGTTTTGTTCTAATTTTTCGTCTGACATACGACACTCCTTGGATAAAATCCGGCGGCCGATTTTTCAGACGGCCTGCCGATGAAAAACTTTCTAAGTCAGGCTGCCGATACAGCCCTCTTTTTTTATTGATAAATTACTACTTGTCGACACTGATTGCCGATTCTTTTTTAACAAACTGGACGACTTGTGCTTGAGCATTTTGCGTCACTGCCGCATCATGCTGTTCAGCTTTTGCCGCCGCTTGTTTTTGTTTTTTCTTATTCGTTGCCACTACTTGGGGACAACGCGTATCGTGATGATACATTACCTGACAATGCAGACATTGGATACATTCGTTCGGATGAATGTCGCCTTCAGGTGCGATTGCCTGTACGGGACATTCGTGTGTACAAATCTGGCATGGGTTACCGCACATTTTATAACGGCGCAGCCAATCAAACACACGGAAGCGGCCCGGCAATGCAATACCTGCACCCAAAGGACACAGATAACGGCAGAAGAAACGTTCGATGAACAAGCCTGCAATCAGCAAAGCGGCGGCGAACAGAACAAACCACCATTCACGCATGAATTTCAAAATAATTGCAGTTTTGAAAGGCTCAATTTCAGCAAATTTTTCAGCCGTACCCAAATCGTACAGGGAAATTGCCAGCAAAGCGAAGAAAATTACATATTTAATCGCACTCAGACGGGTATGCAACAAGTGTGGCACTGTAATTTGTTTCAGACCCAATTTTTTAGCGATACGGTTGGTTAACTCTTGCAATGCACCGAAAGGGCACAGCCATCCACAGAATGTACCGCGGTTCCACAACAGCATGGTCGCCGCTGTAAAGAGCCACAGAATGAATACCAGCGGATCCATCAGGAAAAATTCCCAGTGGAACTCAGTCAAAACAGCTGAGAACAACGTCAAAGTATTCACTACCGATAATTGTGCCTGAGCATACCAGCCGATATAAAACAGCGTAAAGGTCAGGAAACAGAGACGGAATCGGTCATACCATTTTTCGTAACGGACAATCCAATCTTGGAACAGGAATACCAACAGAAGAATTGTCAAAGCAATACCGACAACCACGATTTGACCTTGTTTGGCTTTCCAAACCTGTTTCCAAAGTTGGTTGGATACGCCTTCCTCAGCCGTTGCATCTTCTGCAATACCTGTACTTTCTTCCGGAGCAGAGGCTGCCACAGCCACCGGCTCAACCGGTGCACTAATTTCAACCGGCGGTGCTTTAGGATCGTCAACGTAGTAGCCTTTTGGCAATTCGTAATCCAAATCTGCAGTTACGAAAGCCTTATCGTTAACACTCAACACACGTTGAATCATCAGTTGTAAACGCCATGGTTCAGCACCATCAAATTCCACACCTTCGGGGATAGTGAACCAAGAAACTTCTTTAAATGCAGGCGCACCTTCGGCGGATAAAGCAACTACACGTTCATGTTGCGCATCGGTAAAGCGGAAGCTGGTATCGCCTTGAATCATTTCAATACGGTCAAAGATACCACCGCGAACATAACCCGAACCTTTCCAAGAATAGCGACCTTCGCCGGCCACCATCACGGCTTCTTGGCCAGGTTTCAAACGTTTTTGCAGGTTTTTCCAACCGGCTTCACCTAAAAGGCTTTTACCGATGGAAGGCTGGCTGACCAAGGCAACATACAGATCAATAAATGTATCGTTACCATCACCCTGCTCCGCATGATCTGCCACACCTGCTTTACCGCTTTTCTCAAACAGTTTATTGATTTCGTCGATAGAAATATGCAGATGACCGACGGCTTTTTGTTCCAAAAGCGCATTCCATGACAGGATATCTTGTTTGTCTTGATTGGCAACACGACGCGGACGGGTTTGAACGGCAGGCTCGGCAGACTGTTCGTCGGAAGCAGCTGCCGTACCGGCTTGAACTGCTTTATCTGTACCCAAATGATATTGATGGATTACTGCTTTAACAGAGCGCTGAATACTGTCATTGATGACCATCAGGGTCACAGTCGCACCACTAATAATATCCCCTGGTGCAACACCTGGTTGAGGCGGGTTTTTAATAAAATTTAAGCCGATATATTTGTCAATGAATTTATCGACACGGGATTGCGGGATACCGATCAGCATAATCGGCTCATGGTGCTCAACCAATTTTGCGCCGGCAATAGTGCCATCATTGGCCAATGCAACCATCGTATCGATCGGTTTGCTCGAATAACCGCGCGTATTGACCACGTCAGTCGTGATATAAACCAAGCCAAGCTGCTCTTCGCCCTTGTACACGCGAGCAACCAAGGGCTTACCTTCAGGCTTACCGTAGCGGTCAGCACCTGGGAAAATTTCAGACGGCTGAACTTTTGCCAAGAAATCAGGCAAGCGTTCCGCGTAAGCAGGCAGGCTTACCATCATCACGAAAAATACAGCAAACAGCATAAGGATTCGTTTCCAAATGCCACTTAAGCACTTCATTTCAAGACAGGACATGGCTATTCCCGATATATCGATACTCTAAACACTTATATTATATGAATCATCTATCAGCAATAATTTGATTAAAATCAAGTTTACAAATCTTAAAACCAGATTCTACATACTAATAATACTTTAGAACTACATTAGATGAACCTTTTATTATTAGGCATGAAACATAGGAAAATCAACTCAATCCAAGAATCATCCCCATATTATTAACTTATTTATAATAATACTCAAAACAATTTCTGAAATTTCATTTAGCATATATTAAATAGAATAGAACCTGACTTAAATTTCCATAGGCCGCCTGAAAACGAATATCGAAAATACTTTAACCTACCCCTACAATGACAAAATACATTTCTTACAAAAACAAAAAGAGCCTATATAAAACAGGCTCTTTTTTCAGACTAATCTTAAGTCAGATTAGAATTTGTGACGCAGGCCAACAGTACCAGCAGTTTTCTCGTATTTGTAGTCGCCTTTGCCTTCTTTCAACCAGCCGGCAGACAACAGGGCAGAAGTGCGTTTAGAGAAGTCGTAGTCAGCACCAACGATAACTTGGTTGTAAGCGCTATTTTTTTGTTTTACGCCATCTTCTTTAGCTTTGAAGCCGTGAGCGTAAGAAACACGAGGAGTTACGTTGCCGAAGCGGTAAGCAGCAGTTGCACCAACTTCAGTACGTTCGTTTTTCTTAGCACCAGCTACGTCAGCTTTGAAGCCTTCGTATTGACCTACAACAGCAACCATCAGGTTGTTAGCATCGTAACCAGCAGTCAGACGGTGTGCTTGGTGATCCTTGTAAGCACCAGCAGCCAAAGTAGTGTTGCCGTTGAATGCATCCAAGTAGCCAGCATCCAAGTCAGCACGTTTAGCATAAGAACCAGCATAGCGACCGAAGAAGCCAGAGTTTTCGTAGTTCAGGCCCAAATCGTAAGATTCACGGCTTTTCACAGTGTGAGTGTATTTATCGCCAGGGTTAGCATTGTCGCGAGGTTGGTATTGTACGCTTGCACTGAAACCACCAAATACAGGAGTGTCGTAACGTACAGATACTTTACGAGTATCTACACGTTTAATTTTACCCAGTTGCAGAGCATCTGCGTTAGCGGCACCAGATTCCCAAGGGTCGAAGCTGTCGCTACTGTCTTTCAGAGCAGTGTTCAGGTTACCGGCACGAACTTTACCGAAACCACCTTCCAAACCAATGAAAGATTCACGGTTAGCAAAACCAGAGTCACCACCGGCGATAGAAGTGTTTTGTTCAACTTGCCAAATAGCATTCAAGTTGCTACCCAAGTGTTCGTGGCCTTTGAAGCCGATGCGAGAACCGTAGTCAGCAATCTCAGTAGCAGTTTTAGAAGTAGCTTTACCCACTTTTACTTTAGAAATTTCAACGCCGGCTTTAACTTGACCGTACAGAGTCACATCAGCCATAGCTGCAACAGGCAGAGCTGCCAAAGTCAGAGCAATCAGAGATTTTTTCATTGCTGTATTCCTTTTCTATTGTGAAGAAATAACTTAAGCAGACCGGACAATCCGCTTAGGCTTACATTATCGCTGGAATCAGCGATTCCATGACTGTTACTATAATTGCTCCTCTCTAAAAAAACAAACTTTATTCAATCCACCCCCACCACCCTTGAAACCCAGCAAAGGCAAACACAGCCTAAAAAAATGAAATTTATTATTTAAAATCAATGATAAATTTCTTTTAAAACCAATTGTGCATTTTTACAACACTTTATTAATTTACACATCAATCCAGCTATTTTGTTGCTTTTATACCAACAATCCGCCAATTAGGCCGTCTGAAAAACGTTACCCGAAACATTCATCCACTCAGGCAGAGGCAGTCTTACCACCCCAAACTCATCAGGATAATCAACGCCTGTCAAATATAGACCGTCAGACATAAAGGTCGGAGGCGCTTTCAATCTGCTTCTTGCATAAAAGATTGACTGAAATTCATCCACACTAATCCTACCACTTCCCACATATACCAATGCGCCCATAATATTGCGCACCATATGATGCAAGAATGCATTTCCATGCAAATCAAGGCACAAATAACGAGGAGTCCCACTAATACTTGCCCTATATAGCGTTTTTATAGGCGATTTTGCCTGGCACTCAGCCGCACGAAAGCTGGAGAAGTCATGTTCACCCTCCAATAAAGCAGCAGCCTGCCTCATCAGATTTAAATCTAATTTCAAATGTGTCCACCCCACCCTGCCAACCAACAACGGAGAACAAACCGGAGATGACTCCAGCAAATAACGGTAATGCCGGCCATAAGCATCAAATCGAGCATTAAAATGAGGTGCAACTTTTTGCGCAAGCAATACAGCCACACCGTCAGGCAAATGCGCATTGACTCCACGCACCCACGCTTGCTCCGGACGGCTTACAGATGTATCAAAGTGTACGACCTGAGCTGTCGCATGTACACCCGTATCTGTCCTTCCTGCAACAATAGTATTAATCTGCTCTCCTGCTATTGAAGTTAATGCCTGCTCTAAGGCCGTCTGAACAGTCGGCAAATCTCCAGCCTGTTTTTGCCAACCATAAAAACGACTACCGTCATAAGAGAGGGTCAAAGCCCAGCGCTGCACCAGATGTCCTGTTGTATTTACTTGTTCAGTCATTTCTTATACTTCTTGTAAATTGATATTGTTGCCTACGCTCAAGTAACAAATATTAAAAAGGCGTGATTAACACACGCCTCCATTTTGTATTTCAGACGGCCTTCATCTTCAACCATCATATAAAGCTGAAATCTTACCCAACCAATAATAGACTCAGATAAAATCTTGCTTTTTAATTTACCATAAAAAAGATGCCGTCTGAAACGGCATCTTCATTTGACTAGCACTTACGCGCCAAGTTCTTTCATCAGTTTTTGGGCTTTATGCAGAATATCGCCTTCAGCCTCCTCAATCAGCCCTTGCAATGTTTCTCGAGCCGCTTCAGGATCACCGATTTCGATATACATCTTAGCCAAATCATATTTGGCTTCAAGCGGTGCAGTCATGCCAACTGATTCTGAAACAAAGCCTCTTTCACTATTGCTTTTATCGGCGGCTACTGAAACATCTTCAGCTCCCCATTCCAATGCACCTTCTTCAATCACAAACTCAGAAGCAGCTTCTTCTTTCTCTACTTCTTCTTTGGTTCCTTGAATTTGCAAGTCTTGATCTTGCTTGATCTCGAATGGCAACGCATGGCCGTCTGAAGCTTCAGGGGTTTCTACCGTAAACTCGAGTGGCTCTTCATTTCTTGACTCGGAGACTTTTTTCTCTGCCGCCAAATCAAACTCAGCAAATGTATTTGCCTGCTCTTCTTTACGTTCAGGCATAACAACGGATACCGGCTGATATGGATTTTCTGGTTCAGGTTCGTACACGCTTTCTGTTGATTCGATATTGTCCCAATCAGCATGGCGACGTTGTTCTGTCTCAACATCATGCGTTACTGCACCTGAAAGAATACCTGCCTGACTATTGTCAATCTTACCTAAATCAAGTTTGACATCATCGATATTGGAAGATTCTTCTACTTCATTGATAACCACATCATCTTCAAAATCGTCTTCGATAAGCAGGCCATCTTGAGTTTTTTCAGACGGCATTACTTTAGTTGCAGCAACCGCAGCAGCTGAAGCAGCAACATCTTTCTGTACAGCCTTCTCTTCATCCATACGGCTTACAGGTGCTGCTTCAGGCTCGTCTTTACGTTTACCCGCAGCTTTTAACAACAACCAAGCAGCAATAAGGGCTGCACCGCCTGCCAATAACCATTTCCATAAATTGCCATTTGATTCGCCCTCTGTTTGCTCCGCGATAGAATCAGTGGTTGCAACAGACTCAGAAGCCACTACATTCTCTTGAGCATCAGAAGAAGCCATAGCTTCTTGAATATCGGATGCAGGAACAGTCGATGCGGCATTTTCATTAACCGCTGCAGATGCTGCTTGTTCTGTTTGTTCAGCTGAAGCTTGTTTTACTTCTTCCTGTTGCTGTGTATTTACGCCAGCATCTTTAACCTGGGCTTCAGTTTGAGCCTCAGGCTGAACAACAGGTTTTTCTGTTTTAGCCTCTGTTGCATTAGCGGTTTCATTGGCTTTTTCTGTTGCCGTATTAGTTTTAGCAGGAGCAGAAGCAGCCAAACGTTGCAATTCGCTACGGTTTGGAATATTCAGCACCTTACCTGCCAACATACGGTTGGCATTGTTATCGATAAACACATCCGGATTGGCATTAACCAATGCTTGAATGGTTTGATCCAAGGTCATACCTTGCGGACGGATGCTGGACGCAATGGCAATCAGGGTTTCACCCGTACGCACCAAATGCTGTCTACCTGAACGTGCAGCTGTGTCGTTTTTAGCAGAGGCCGTCTGAACTTGTTTTTTCTCAGCCTTACGCTGCACATCCTTACGCGCTTGAGCTGCCTGATTACCTACTGCTTTATTGTTTTTAGTTGCAGGCTGTTGGGCATTGCGTGTCGGCTCGAAGGATTGGGATTCGGCAGTTTGACGGGGGCGGACGGATGCCGCATCTTTAGCGTCGTATCCGGCCGGATCGATGATAGCAGTGTATTCACGCGATTGCGCGCCGACACCTACTTGGAAAACCAAAACAGGATCTTTGATGGCTTTAGAGGAACGAATGGTAACGACTGCCTTATCGCCTGATTTGCGTACCGCCGCGCGCAAATTACCATTTGAAATAGTGGCCTTACCGCCATTAAGCAGAGCCTGAGCTTCCTCGCCAGTCACAGTGATACTGCCTGTAAAAGGCTCACCCAAATGAGATTGAACGTTCAAACCGCCCAAACCTGCAGAAGCGCTGAGCGATGTCATTAAAGCGATAGAAGCTGTAATTAATTTAATATTGTGATGTTTTTTCAAAACTGATCCCCTGTTCGGAAATTATGGTACTAACCAATGTGCGCGCATTTAACCATATATTTACTAGATATTACGTCATGATATATTTTTAACCCATTTCTGCCAAGCAATACAGGCTATTCAGCCTGAAATTCCTTGGTAAATCTATTACTTTTGCATGCTTGTGTTTCTTTTTTACAAATTTCGCCAACCCAAAACAAATATCTCATATGGATATATGTGGTATTAAAGTCATGGGGAAAGGTGCAAAAAAACACATCTCCCTGTATGATTAGCATTTACTCAATTAGTTTCATCATTAATATATGAAGGTTTTGAGCGACTTATTCGCCGTATTCTTATTTTTCATCACATACATCATCACCAAAGACATGATTGCCGCAACGGCTGTTGCGGTTATAGTCGGTATTGCCCAAGCTGCGCTGACCTTTTGGAAACACCGCAAACTGGACACCATGCAATGGGTCAGTCTGATTTTGATTGTCTTTTTTGGCGGTGCAACGATTCTGCTGAAAGACAACCGCTTTATCATGTGGAAACCGACCGTTCTGTTTTGGATCGGCGCAATCGTCATGCTGTTTAGCCATCTTGCCGGTAAAAACGGGCTAAAAGCCGTGATGGGTAAAGAAATGCAGCTTCCTGATTTTGTATGGACGCGCCTGACTTATGCATGGATTGGCTTCCTGATTTTTATGGGGGCTGCCAATCTCTTTGTCTTTACGTATTTTCCAGACCAATGGGTCAATTACAAATTGTTCGGCACATTGGGTTTCACAATCATTTTTTCTATCGCACAGGGCATGTATCTGATGCGTTTCCAGCCTAAGGAGGATCAATAATGGAATATTTCATGCTTTTGGCCACTGATGCCGAAGATGTCCACGAAGCACGCATGGCAGCCCGCCCTGCTCATTTGGCACGCTTGGAAGAATTGAAAGCGCAAGGCCGTCTGCTGACTGCCGGCCCCAATCCTCTACCAGACAATCCGGAACGCGTTTCCGGCAGCCTGATTGTGGCTCAATTTGAATCTTTGGACGCAGCACAAGAATGGGCTGAACAAGACCCTTACGTCGATGCCGGCGTATACGCAGAAGTATTGATTAAACCCTTTAAAGCCGTGTTCAAATGAGCAATATGCGTCAAATTATCGAGGAACGCCTGCAGGCACTTGAGCCTGAGTTCTTCGATTTTGAAGATGAGAGCCATCTGCACGCCGGCCATGCCGGCAATAAAGGCGGCGGGCATTATGCGATATTGGTGGTCAGCAACGCATTTGAAAATATCGGTCGCCTCCAGCGGCAACGTATGATTAAGCAGCTTTTGCAAGACTTGTTTTCAGACGGCCTGATTCATGCACTCAGTATCAAAGCGGCCACGCCGGACGAATACTTCCATTAAGATTACTACTTAAACTTTGATTTCTAATCATTAATTTATTTCCAATCATTATTTAAAAGAGAAATACGATGAAAAAAACCTACTTTGCTTCAGCCTTGATGCTTGCCCTGACTACCGGCACCCTGTTTGCCCAAACTTTGGTGACCGTCAACGGTCAAGCCATCGACAGCAGCGTTATCGATGACCAAGTTGCTTCCGTACGCGCCAGCAACCCGAACGTTCAAGACACTCCTGAATTGCGTCAAATGCTGACTGAACGCCAAGTTATCAGCACTGTTGTTACCCAAGAAGCTAAAAAATTAAAACTGGATCAAAGCGCTGAATTCAAAACTGCATTGGAGCAAGCGCGTGCCGATGCCGCCAAGCAAGGTGCAGATAAAAAAGCCACATTCAAAACCGAATGGGCAGTTTTCGAAAATGATTTGTTAGGCCAAGCTTTCGCGGCGCATATCGTCCGTCAATATCCTGTTCAAGAAAAAGATGTCAAAGCCGCTTACAACGACTTCAGCAACTTCTATAAAGGTACTCAGGAAGTCCAAATGGGCGAAATCGTGACTGACAGCAGCAGCAAT
The DNA here is from genome assembly GCF_001810035.1 of Neisseria sp. HMSC058F07. Classification (NCBI taxonomy): domain Bacteria; kingdom Pseudomonadati; phylum Pseudomonadota; class Betaproteobacteria; order Neisseriales; family Neisseriaceae; genus Neisseria; species Neisseria sp. HMSC058F07. Next base: position 45,766 of record NZ_KV799663.1, read on the forward strand.
GCCCAAAAAGCCATTGCCGATTTGGATGCGAAAAAAAGCTTTGTTTCGGTATTGAACCAATACTCAATTGACGAAGCGGCCAAAAAAGCCGGCGGTATCCCTAAAGCTTATGTTCCGCTTAAAGATTTGCAAGAATCAGCGCCTCCGCTTTACGCAGCTGTCAAAGACCTGAAAAAAGGTGCGCACACTAAAACGCCGCTGCAAAACGGTAATTTGTACGCCGTTTTCTACGTCAATGACCGCCGTAACGTTACCGTACCTTCTTACGAAGCCTCTAAAAACGAGATTGGCAGCGACTTACAGGCAGCCCGTGTTGATGCGGCCATTCAATCATTGCTGAAAAAAGCCAGCATCAAAGTCAACAAATAATATAACGTGCCCGCCGTGATAACGGCGGGCAATAAGGAACTCACATGAACATCAAGCCCAAAACTGCCGTTTTGGCTATCCTCGCCCTATCAACCATCGGCTTGGCAACTGCCAAAGCACCTGAAATCGATCCCGCCCGTATCGACAGCATGGTTGCCGAAGTATTGAGACAAGCCGATCAACATCCCAACCAGACTGCCAAACCCGATGGTCAGGCAATCCGCAAAGATGTGGTTACACGTTTGCAGACTTTGGAAATTTTGAAAAATGAAGCCATCCAGGCTGGTTTGGACAAAGATGCAGAAGTGCAGAATCAGCTTAAAAACGTTGAAGCTGAGTTTTATGCCAACCAATACGCTGCTTATCTAGAACGTCAAACCGCGGTTGACGATGCTGAGTTGCGCCGTTTCTACGACCATCAAACACGCATTATCAAGCTGCAACAAGTCAGCTTTGCTTCAGCCGACGAAGTACGCGCCGCGCGAGAGCTGCTGCTAAAAGGCTTGTCATTTGAAGAGCTGATGAAACGCTATCCAAACCCCGAACAAGAGTTCGACGGCTTCATCTCTCCGCAGCAGCTCTCTCCTCAACTGGCTACCGCTTTTGCCGACATGAACCGAGGCGATGTAACGCATGAGCCGATTCAAATGGAAAACCGTTTTTATCTGTTTAAACTCAGTGCAGTAGAACACGATCCCAATGCCGAACCTTTCGAACTGGTACGCAATCAGATTGCCCAAGCTGTTAAACGACAAAAAGTCGAGAATCAGATCGAACGTATCTTAAAAGAAAACGGCATTAATCCGTAAATTGATTCAATGGTTTCAGGCCGTCTGAAACCATACTCCAACCCAAAGGGCGTGTCTTTTACGCCCTTTTTTACAAACTTCTTTTATTCAAAAACATCATGCGCGCTGTTATCCAAAAAGTTACCCAAGCCAAAGTTGACGTTTTGTCCGAAAACTCCTGCGAAACCTGCGGCAAAATCGACAACGGATTTATGATATTGCTCGGCGTTACCCACACCGATACAGAAACAGACGCCAAATACATTGCGGATAAAACCGCCAACCTGCGTATCTTTGAAGACGAAAACGGCAAATTAAATTTATCGCTCAAAGATGTCGGTGGCTCGATATTACTGGTTTCCCAGTTTACCCTTTACGCTGATGCGCGCAGCGGCCGCCGCCCATCTTTCTCCAATGCTGCCCCTGCCGAACAAGCGGATAAGCTTTATCAATATACCGCGCAACTTTTGCGCAAACATGGATTGACTGTCGAAACCGGCAGATTCCAAACCCATATGCAGGTTTCCCTTTGCAATGACGGGCCGGTTACCTTATTGCTTGACTCGCAAAAAACATTCTAAATCCCATCAAAAAAGGCCGTCTGAAATATTTCAGACGGCCTTTCCATTTCTGATCATTACTAAATCAAGCCTTGCGCTTTCACCCAGTTCACAATATCTGCCTCAACGGCTTCAGGCGAACCCGGATTGTCAATTTTAACGCCGTACTCATCCGCACCCAGCTCTTCCAAAATCTCCAGCTGCGAATCCAGCATTCCGGCTTTCATATAATGCCCCTGACGCGACAGCATACGTTCAAGATTGATTGCTTGAGGCGGAGTCAGATGAATAAAAGCCACCTTCCCTTCTGCACCACGCAGAATATCGCGATAGTGATGCTTGAGTGCGGAACAAGTAACAATGGAATATTTTTCCCCGTTTTTTGCCTGCTCTGTCATCCAGTCACGCAAATTGCCCAGCCAAGGATAGCGGTCTTCGTCCGTCAACGGAATACCGGCACCCATTTTGTCGCGGTTGGCTTGAGTATGGAAATCATCGCCTTCGGCATATGGGCATTGGTTGAGATGTTTTTGCAAAGACAATGCGGCAGTGGTTTTACCGCAACCGCACACGCCCATCATGACAAAATGTGTCGTCATTTTTCTACTCCTTGTTTATCTAGATTTTAACGGTATTTGAAAACAGGCGGATTGTGTTATCTCAAAAACACTATCCGCCGGCCATTTTCGATTAAACCAAGATAAACAACACTGACGATAAAGCAAAACCGATGAGTGCGATAAGTGTTTGGTTGACCGTCCATGTCTTCAAGGTCGTCGGCACATCCATATCCAACAGACGGCCGACAAGCCAGAAGCCTGAGTCGTTAAAGTGGCTGCAACCAACGGAACCTGCCGCCGTCGCCAATACCACGCAAGTAATCTGCCAATCGCTGAAACCTGCCGCCGCAACGGCCGGTGCCATCAACGCGGCAGCGGTAGTCAGGGCAACAGTCGCAGAACCTTGCGCAATACGCAAAGCCAAAGCTACCAAGAAACAGCCCAGTAAAACAGGAATACCCAAGTCAGCCATGCTGTCGGCCAAAGCCTTACCGATACCGGAAGCACGCAATACGCCGCCGAACATACCGCCTGCACCGGTAATCAAAATAACCGAGCAAACCGGGCCCAATGCGCCATCAATGGTTTTCTCCAAAGCGCTGGCTTTTTCACCACGTTTACTGCCCAATACATACAGGGCTACCAAAACAGAAATCAGCAAAGCAATTGGTGTCGAACCGAGCATTCGTGCAAACTGCACCCAGCCTTCATCCGCACTGACCATTTTCTCGCTGATCAGAGTAGACAAACCAGTATTCAAGAAAATCAACAACATAGGAATTAGCATAATGCCAATGACCGTAGATGCCTTTGCAGGCGCTTTCGGTTGGTCGTTATCTTGCGTACCGCCGCTGAGCAAATCAGGAACGGGCACATGAATGCTGCGGCCCAAAATCTTACCCAATAAATAGCCGCTGAAATACCAAGTAATCAAGGTAACAGGCAAACCCAAAATCAGCAGTTGACCAATATTTGCGCCATAAAATTCAGAAGCTGCAATCGGGCCGGGATGTGGCGGCAGGAAGACGTGCATGACGGAAAATGCGCCAATAGATGCCAACGCATAGGGCAAAACAGTTTGCTTCATGCGGCGTGCCGTTGCAAACACAATCGGCAACATCACCACCAAACCGGCATCAAAGAAAATCGGAAAACCGAAAATCAAAGAAGCCACGCCTAAGGCAAACGGCGCACGATTCTCACCAAAAATCCGAATCAGCGCATCTGCCAAAGACTGAGCACCGCCGGAAGTTTCCACCAAACGGCCAAGCATTGCACCCAAACCAACCAACAACGCCACGCTGCCAAGTGTACCGCCGAAGTTTTTGACCAATACATCATTAACAATGCTGCCCATAGGCAGACCTGTTACGATGGCAGTCAGCAAGCTGACCAATACCAACGTCAGCAAGGCATGAACGCGCAGTTTTACAATCAAAATCAAGATCAGCAAAATCGCTGCCGCGGCGATACCGAGCAAAGTACCGGCACTCAGCGTTTGAGTCCATCCATCCATTTTGAAGCCTTTCTCTGTAAGAAAAATACAAACTTATTAATGTTTCTTAACACACGTAGATAAGATAACACATTTCACTATGGATTCATACGGCTGGATTTAGTCAAAATATAAACTTCTCTTTTTCAAAACCCTTTTTGTAAGATGCTTGATAAATAAGGATTACAACGAAAAACAAGGGTGACAAAAAGGCCGTCTGAAACGTAGTTAATTTTCAGACGGCCTGACATCATTCTTCTCGATAAAATAGAAACGAATATTTTTTCAATTACCTAAAATCAAGTATTTTCGGCTTATGCCTTGGTAAAAATCACCCCATTTCCCAAACGTAATTCCGGCAGTTTGGTATTAAAATCCAGCCCATTGAGGCATGAGGGACTGTTACGCATTACTGCTTCGATTTCGGCAAAATCCTCGGTCAAAAATGTTAGCCGAATCAAAAGAATCTGGACAGTAATGTTTTACGATTCCCCGAACATTCATCATGCTTTTTCTTAAAAACTGAAAGTGCCATGATACAAAGGCCGTCTGAAAAATTCTTCAGACGGCCTTGATTCTTAAACTTCTGCCGGTGGTTGCGGTGTATCCTCATCTTCCTGCTGCGTTTTCGCTTTGGCAAAACGGCTGAACCAAATACCAGCTTCGTAGAGCAGAATCAGCGGAACGGCAAGCAGGGTTTGGGAAATTACGTCAGGCGGCGTGATGATTGCGGCCACGATAAACGCACCGACAATCACATACGGACGCGCATTCTTAAGCTGTGCAGTCGAAACAATGCCCATTTTGGCAAGCAACACCACAACGACGGGAACTTCAAACGTCGTACCGAATGCAACAAACATGCCCAAAATAAAGGACAGGTATTTATCGATATCGGTCGCCATATTGACACCGACAGGGGTTACACCGGCCAAGAATTTGAAAATAACGGGAAATACCAGAAAATAGGCAAACGCCATACCAACAAAGAAGAGCGTCACGCTGGACAACACCAGCGGCGTAATCAAACGCTTTTCGTTTTGGTATAAAGCCGGGGCGACAAACGCCCAGACTTGATACAGCGTGTGCGGCAACGACAGCAGAAACGCCGCCATCAAGGTAACCTTTACCGGCACAAAAAACGGCGCGATCACATCGGTCGCAATCATGCTGGTATCTTTAGGCAGATTGGCCATCAATGGTTCGGCAACAAAAGTATAGAGCTGCTGGGCAAACGGCATCATGCCCAAAAAGCAGACAACGATACCGATGACGATCCACATCATTCGGCGGCGCAGCTCGAGAAGATGCTCGATAAGCGGTTGGACGGGTTGTTCGTGTTGAGGTTCGGACACCGGTTGACTCACTTTTTACTTACGGACGCGCAGTTTGGGCTTGGCGTGGAATTTCGGGCGCATATCGCGTTTGCGGCTCATCGCCTGCTTACGCAAAGAAGTCGTATGCAGCGGAGGAACATCGGCAGCAGGAGCTTCGACATAGCTGACTTCAACCGCCGGTGCGGGGGAAACCGATGCGGTCAAATACTCACGCCAAGCGCGGTCTTGCTCGGATTCGGCATTTTCAGCCTCGACAAGCTCTTGGGTTTGCACTGCCCCACCCTGCTCAGAAGCTTGGGCCGCACTTTCATTTTCAGTGCTGCTTGAAGCCAGATCAGGCAATGGATTGCCCAACTCATCCACACCAAAATCGGCAGGCGTTTTCTGCTCAGGCAGGCGTTCCCACGGCTTGAGGCCGTCTGAAATATCGCTCAGATTTTTTTGTGCATCATTGCCCAAGTCTTTGATACCGTCGCGAAACTCGGATGCGGCGGTTTCAAATTCCTGCTTCACCTTGCGCAATTCGTCCAACTCAGCCTGAGTGTTGAGCTCCTGCTTGACGTTGTTGACGAATCCTTGCAATTTGCCGACCAAACGCCCGGCCGTGCGCGCGGCTTGCGGCAGACGTTCGGGGCCAAGCACTATCAGGGCGACAACGCCGACCAGCAGCAGCTCGCCCAAACCGAAATCAAACATGGATTATGCTTTGTCTTCGTCTTTTTTGTGTTCGATGACTTCATCTTTTTTGGCATCTTTGCCGTCTGTACCTTCGTTCAGGCCTTGTTTGAAGTCATGCACTGCACCGCCGAGGTCTTTGCCGACGTTGCGCAATTTTTTGGTACCGAATACCAAAACGACGATAATCAGTACGATAATCCAGTGCCAAAGAGAGAAGCTACCCATGATAAATCCTTGAATTTGTTTAATTTAAAAAGAGATAATAATTATGCGGGCGTACCCATGATATGGATATGCAGGTGGAAGACTTCCTGTCCACCGCCTTTACCTGTATTGATCAGGGTTTTAAAACCGTCGGTCAAACCTGCCTCATGGGCAATTTGAGGAACTTTCAACATCATTTTGCCCAACAGGGTTTGATGTTCGGCAGTGGCGTGTGCCAGTGAATCAAAGTGCACTTTCGGAATCAGCAGCAGATGCACCGGCGCGGCAGGACGGATGTCTTTAAAACAAAGCATCTCATCGTCTTCGTAAACGGTTTGTGCCGGAATATCTTTGGTTGCAATTTTGCAGAAAATACAATTATCCATAATGGCTCCAATGGCCGTCTGAAAACGGGCGTAACGGGTTTCAACCCAAAAAGTGAAATCGTTTTTACCCCAAGAGACGGATTCTGAAACAGGTCAAGTACGGGATTGTAATATAAATTCAAGATTCTTTGCGAGAAGCTTTTTCCACTAATCCCGACAAACCTTGACGGCGCGCAAGCTCGTTTACTACATCTTCGGCACGCAATCCGTGATGCGCCAATAAAACCATGGTGTGAAACCACAAATCCGCCACTTCGTAAACCAAATGTTCGCCACCGCCATCTTTAGAGGCCATCAAGGTTTCACCCGCTTCCTCGATGACTTTTTTCAGAATCTTGTCTTCGCCTTTGTGCAGCAGCTGGGCAACGTAAGAAGCATCGGGATCGCCGCCTTTGCGCGAATCGATGACGTTTTGAATTTGGGTAAGGATAGTATCGGTCATGGTCAGTTTCTCTTATTTTCTTTCAGACGGCCTTAAGGATGTTTATGTCCGTAAATCGCCTCTTCGTCTTTCAACACGGCATCGACTGTCTGCCATGCGCCGTCTTGCCAAACTTTGTAAAAACAGCTTTCGCGCCCAGTATGACAGGCAATGCCGCCGTTTTGTTCAATCAACATGACCACTGCGTCGCCATCGCAATCCAGGCGCAATTCATGTACTTTTTGCGTATGCCCTGACTCTTCGCCCTTCATCCATTGTTTTTGGCGGGAACGGCTGTAATAGTGGGCAAACCCGGTTTCTACGGTTTTTTGCAGGGCTTCGGCGTTCATCCAGGCAACCATCAGCACACGGTGTGTCTGCCAATCTTGGGCAATCGCGCAAACCAAACCTTTTTCATCAAATTTTACGGCATTCAGCAGCGTTTCGTTTATGTTCGACATTCGCATTTTTTTCCCATATTTTCAGACGGCCTTTGGATAGTAATCACAAACGCACTTCAATTCCTGCTTCACGCATGGCCAGTTTTGCTTCGCGGATGCTCGCTTCGCCAAAGTGGAAAATACTGGCGGCCAATACCGCATCGGCCTTCCCGTCCTTAATGCCGTCCACCAAGTGTTGAACAGAACCGACGCCGCCAGAAGCAATGACCGGAATATCGACCGCTTCGCTGACCGCGCGTGTCAAAGGCAGGTTGAAACCTTGCTTGGTGCCGTCTCGGTCCATACTGGTCAGCAAAATCTCGCCTGCACCGCGCCGCTGCATTTCGACAGCCCATTCCACCGCATCCAAACCGGTCGGATTACGTCCTCCGTGGGTAAAGATTTCCCAACGGGTGTTTTCAGGGTTAACCGCTTTGGCATCCACGGCAACAACAATCGCTTGCGAACCAAAAAAACCGGCCGCTTCGTTTACCAAATCAGGATTGGTTACAGCGGCCGTATTGATGCTGGTCTTATCGGCACCGGCATTAAGCAGACGACGGATATCGGCAACCGTACGGACACCGCCGCCGACGGTTAATGGAATAAAAACTTGTGAAGCGACTGCCTCAATAACGTGCAAAATAGTGTCGCGATTGTCGCTGGAGGCAGTGATGTCCAAAAAGGTCAACTCATCCGCGCCTTCATCGTTGTAGCGTTTGGCAACGTCAACCGGATTGCCTGCATCGCGCAGACCCAAAAAGTTGACACCTTTTACCACGCGACCGTCTTTTACATCCAGACAAGGAATAATTCGTTTTGCCAATGCCATACTCAATACCTATTATCCGTTATCAGGCCGTCTGAAACCGTCAGGCCAAAAATTTGCTCAACCAATCCGGCAAATGTTGCAACAGCTGAAAATAACCAATGCCGGCTATCATCGCCAAAACACAGGAAATAATGAAATTGCTGTCAATGCGGCCGACAATGGAAAAAATTAAACCGGCAAATGCCCAGATTATCCCGTTGAAAATCATCCAATAGGTATCGATAATCGGCAAATCAAACGCCGTCAGCTGCCGCAATATCACTGCAATCAGTGTAAACCACAAACTTTCGCTTAGCGGATACACTTCGCGGTCGGATGACCAGATAATCCAAAAACCCAAAACAAACGCTTCAAGCATACCAATCCCTTAATAAAATAAGATATTGAGTGAGTTGTTTTTTTATAATTATTTCAGACAGATTTTAAGTCTAAGGACTTTGCAAAATGCCGCTTTTGAAGGCATTTTCAGCTATACGCCAACTCCTGCGCTGTTACACCTTGCAAAGCCCCAATCTGCATAATTAAACGCACTTAGGTCAAGCCAAAGAATCGGCCATTTTTTGTGCCTGTGCGAAATCAATACTTCCCTCATAAATTGCGCGGCCGGTAATCGCACCGCTCACACCCTCTTTTTCGACGGCACACAATGCGTGGATATCGTCCAAATTCGTCAAGCCGCCGGAAGCGATAATCGGGATATTCACTGATTGAGCCAATTTGACGGTGGCTTCGATATTCACGCCGCTCATCATACCGTCGCGACCGATATCGGTATAAATAATGCTGTTGACGCCATCGTCTTCAAAACGCTTGGCCAAATCGACGACATGGTGTTCCGTTACCGTTGCCCAACCGTCTATCGCCACCATACCGTCTTTGGCATCCAAGCCGACGATAATCTGACCCGGAAAGGCCTTACATGCTTCGCGCACAAATTCAGGATTTTTTACCGCGGCCGTACCGATAATCACATCGGTCAGACCCAAATCCAAATACTTTTCGATGGTGCCCAAATCACGGATACCGCCGCCAAGCTGTACCGGAATATCTTTAACCACGGCGGCCAAAATTTCTTTAATCGCCGGAAAATTTTGAGGAACGCCTGCGAATGCGCCGTTCAAATCAACCAAATGCAAACGGCGTGCGCCTTGATTGCGCCAATGCAACGCCATCTCTGCCGGCGAGTCGGAAAACACCGTCGCCTGCTCCATCAAACCTTGTTTTAAGCGAACACAGCGTCCTTCTTTCAAATCAATGGCAGGTACCAACAGCATTTTCTTCTCCTCTATTCAATTTCAGTATATTTTACACAAATTAGCGATTTTTAGCAGATTTATGTTAAAGCCTCAAATCTGCCAATTTAAAAAATTACGCAGCAGCAGCAATCCTGCCTGATGGCTTTTTTCCGTGTGGAATTGTGTGGCAAATACATTGTCCTTACCGACAATGCAGGCAAATTCATTCGGATATTCACTGACACCTAAAATAATCTCTTCATTTTTCGGTGCAAAATAATAGCTATGGACAAAATAGAAATACTCGTTCTGCCCAATGTCTTGAAATAAAGGATGCGGACGGGTTTGGCGCACTGTATTCCAACCCATATGCGGCACTTTCAGACGGCCTCCCTGTGCATCGGTTTGATTGGGCAAAAACCGTTTTACTTGTCCTTCAAACCAACCCAAACCATCTGTATCGCCTTCTTCGCTGTGTTCGAACAATAATTGCGCACCTACGCAAATTCCAAAAAACGGCTTGTTTTTCAGGCCGTCTGAAACCGCCTCGCCCAAACCGCTTGCCTTCAGCGCCGACATACAATCCGGCATGGCGCCCTGCCCCGGAAAGATAACCTTATCCGCCGCCATCACCTCTTCAGGCCGCGAAGTCAGATAAATTTCAGCATTTTGATTGGACAAGGCCTGCGCCGCCTGAACAGATTTCAATACTGAGTGCAGGTTTCCCATTCCATAATCGACAATCGCTACTTTCATTGTTTCTCCTCAGGCCGTCTGAAAACATTTAATGATTAATATAATAATAAGAATGATTGTAGCAAAAGATGGTTTAAAACAAAATATTGCCACTATACAAGACAAATAATAAAAGGCCGTCTGAAATCCCAATCGGTTTCAGACGGCCTTTATTCATTCACACGATGCCTTATTCTTCAGACGCGGCTTCCGCTTCTTCTTGAACAGATTCTTCACTCAGCGTGCCTTTGGTAGAAGGTGTTTGACCCATCATGCGCGGATCGTATTCGACCGCCATGCGCAAGGCGCGGCCGAAGGCTTTAAAAACGGTCTCGGCTTGATGATGTGCATTACGGCCGCTCAAATTATCGATGTGCAAGGTCATCATACTGTGATTCACAAGGCCGTGGAAAAATTCTTCAAACAAATCAACATCAAAACGGCCAATCAGGGCGCGGGTAAAGTCGATGTTATACACCAAACCAGGACGGCCGGAAAGATCGATGACCACGCGGCTCAACGCTTCATCCAGCGGAACATAGGCATGACCGTAACGGGTAATGCCGGCTTTATTGCCAAGCGCCTGTTTCAAGGCCTGACCCACCACGATACCGATGTCTTCAACCGTGTGATGGTCGTCAATGTGCAAATCGCCTTTACAGGTAATATCCAAGTCAATCAAACCATGGCGCGCCACTTGGGCAAGCATGTGTTCAAGGAAAGGAACGCCGGTATCCAAGCGGTATTTACCGGTACCGTCAAGGTTGAGGCTGACGGTGATTTGGGTTTCGCAGGTATTGCGGGTAACGGTAACAAAACGGTCTTCGGTTGAAACACCAGCTTCGACTGCTTCGACAGTTTGTTTTTCCAAACGCGCCACTTCAACCGCTGCTGCTTTTTCTTGGTCTTTGCTGTGATCACGGTTCAGCCAGCCTTTGCGTTTGTGCATGCCGGATTCCAACTTCGCAGCCAGGCTCGGACGAATGCCGCGTGCAGACTCATCGCCTGCTTGTTGTTCCAAACGGCGTTTGAGCTGAGACAAAGAGGCGGAGTTTTCATAACCGCACGCGCGTGCAAGCTTGGTCAATGAACCGGCTTCTTCAACCAGTAACAGAAAATTGGTCAAATGCAGTTGAGCTTTGTTCATAATGGTAGTTTCCTTGGAATCAAAGATTGGGGTAAAGGTTTCTAATAACGGCCAAGACAGCATCATTTTGCGCTGCCGAGCCTATGGTTATGCGGACACACTGATCCAAAAGCGGATGGCTGCCATGCAGTTTTTTAATCAGTATGCGGTATTGCTTCAATGTTTCAAACAGCCCGTCCGCATCAGGAACGCGAACGGTAATAAAGTTGGCTTCGCTCGGAAAAACTTCCAAACGGTTTAATTTCAACAATTCATTCATCACGCGCGAACGCTCGTTTTTTAATATATCAATGTTTTGCTGAATGATTTGATGATGTTTCAATGAGAATTTTGCCGCCGCCAAGCTTAATTGATTCATATTGTAAGGCGGAAGGATTTTGGCCAGTTCACCCATAATGCTTGGACTTGCCGCCGCATATCCCATCCGCAAGCCTGCAAAGCCGATTTTACTGATGGTGCGCATTACGACCAGGTTTTCGACTTCGCCCGCCCACGGAAGGAAACTGTCATGATGAAACGCGCCATATGCCTCATCGACAACCACAATGCCGGTTGCCGCACGAATGACCGCCTCTACTTCTTCTCGTTTAAAGCACACGCCGGTAGGATTATTGGGATAGGCAATAAAAATTAATGACGGCTGATGTTGCTCAATCGCAGACAAAACGGCAGGAAGATTTAAAGAAAAATCCGGATTTAAGGGAATACCGACATATTCCATACCATAAAGCGCGGCATTATGACGATACATAACGAAACTTGGCTCAATACCCAATACACGCGCATTTGGTTTGGCAACCAGCATAGTCAAAAACTGGATAAGCTCGTCTGAGCCGTTGCCCAATGCGATTTCCGCTTTATCGGGAATACCGAAAATTTCCCTCAATTCTTCATAAATCCCGCTCTTGGCAGTATGGGGATACAAATGAATCGGTGCCTGCTTTGCCAAGTCCGCCCATTCTGACAACAAAGATTCATATCCGGCGAAAGGATGATGCGGACACTCCATAGCGTCCAACTTAATAAAACCTTCCGGCAAATCAGCAACCTGATAGGCTGTCATTACTTTAATATCATCACGGATAACTTCAGCAACGCGATTCATGGTTTTCTATCCTCCTGAGATAAAGTATTTATAATAGTAGCACAATCTTTATTAGATATATATATTAATAAGACTATAAAACAAGATAAAGTTTCATTAATTTGAAGAAAAAACAATAAATCCTTTCTTGAGCATCTTTAAGCAATATTCTTGGCTTACCCCGCCTTTTTAGCGGTATAATTTTAAGTTTTCCAGTACGGCTTACGCCCTCAATCTTGTGAATAATACACGCTCCCCATTACCTTATCTTGCAACGTCCATAAGCCTTATCCTGCTGATTCTGCTTTCCTTGTCGTGGGAATTGTGGATCGCTCCATTGCGCGAAGGCGGCTCATGGTTGGCACTGAAAGCCCTGCCTTTGTGCTTGCCGTTGACCGGTATTTTGAAAAAACGCATCTACACTTACCAATACAGCTCCATGCTAATTCTGATTTACTTTGCCGAAGCCTGTATGCGCCTGGCTGACACAGCCGTCGCCAGCCGGATTTGCGCCGCCGTTTCCGTATTATTGTGCATTGCCTTTTTCCTCGGCTGCCTTGCATTTATCAAACAACAAAAACACACATCAAAATGACCTACCACACACTTTCAGACGGCCTGACCGAATCTTCAGTGAAAACCTTTTGGCCTTTATGGCTCAGCTTTATTTGGATTTGCGCCGTCCCTTTTCTTTCACTCTACCGAGTCGGCCCACTACCCAGCTTTTATCTGGAAGCCATTTCACTGAGCGGCTCATTGGTACTGACATTGATTAGCGCACACAAAGGCCTGCTGAATATCCGTCTTCCCACACTCAGTATCGGCCTGTTTGCCATGGCTGCATTTTGGTTGCTCCAAGCACGCCTCATGCATTCCACCTACCCCGGCATGAGCGATATTACCGCCTGGACATTTGTCATTTTGGCACTGGGCGCATGGTCGGTGCGGGGCTGGGTAGCAGCTTACGGACAGGAACGCGTCGTCAGCATCTTCGCTTGGTCTTTATTGATAGGGGCAACCATACAGGCCTCCATCGTCTGGCTGCAATTTAAAGGCTGGTCCAACGTAGAGTGGTTGAACGGCATCATTGCCCGAAGCAACGGCACCGTAAACGGTCAACTCGGCCAGCGCAATCATTTGGGACATTATTTAATGTGGGGCATTTTGGCGGCATCCTATTTATGGACGGCACGCAAAATGTCCAATACAGCAGGTTTTCTGTTTGTATTGGCTTTGACCGCAACCCTCGGCCTGGTCAACTCACGCACCATCTTAGGCTACATTGCCGCCCTATTCCTGATTACACCGTTATGGTTTTGGCGTACCCGTTTCCAACACAAACGCGCACTGTGCATTTTCCTTCTGACCGCCATCCTGGCCGCCGCTTTCCAATTCGGCATGGGCAGCCTATTGGATTTGTTTGGCAACATCAAATACGAAACTGCTGTCGAACGCGCAGGCACCAGCGGTTTTGAAGGCTCCATGCGCCAAATCGAATGGAGCAAAGCATGGATTGCCTTTCAATCCGCACCTTGGTTCGGCCATGGCTGGAACAGCTTTGCCCAACAAACCTTCCTGATCAATGCCCAACAACAATACTTCCCCAACAACATCCTCGGCGTACTGTTTACCCATTCGCACAATATCGTCATGCAGTTATTGTCCGAAATGGGCATTGTCGGCACCTTGCTCGCAGCCTTAACCCTGCTTGCAGCCGTATGGCGACTGTTGGGACGCAACCAAACACCGGCCTCGCTGTTTTTACTGACAGCCGCCGCCGTCAGCCTCTGCCACAGCATGCTTGAATATCCACTTTGGTATATCTACTTCCTCACCGTATTTAGCCTGATTCTGTCGTTGACACCCTCTTATCCGAAAGATGTTTCAGACGGCCCTTTATCTACCCGAATCAGACAGTGGGTAGGCGGTATAGCTGCTTTATCGATTTTAATCGGCATGGCAAACCTCAGCTGGGAATATCAAAATCTGACCCAATATAGCCGTGTAGGGAAAACCGACGATCAGCAAACAGTTCAAAACAAAATCGACGGCTTGCAACGACTTTCCAAAGAAAGCTCCATGCTTGCCTATTACGCTGATTTGAGCTTGAGCAAACGTGCAGACCCGACCGATGCCTACATCCGTCCGTGGGCGGAAGAAGCAGCACTCAAAGCCCTGACCTACCGCCCCTACTCCAGCGCCTACCAAGTCGGCCTTTACCTCTACCGACAAGGCAAAAAAGAAGAAGGTGCGCAATGGATGCAGGCAATGCAATATTATTATCCTTATATGATGTATTTCTACGCTGACAAAATACGCAGTCACCCGGCATTCGCTCCCTTGCTGCCCAAACTTTTGTCTGATTGCAAAGATTTCATCAACGCACCGAAACACCAAACCGCCCAATCATGCGACAAACCCTGAACAAAACACACCCAATTGTCAGTTTGTCCTTACAGGCCGTCTGAAAATGTAAAGAGCAGCGAGTTTCTATGCAAAAAAGCGCAAAAGCACAGAAAATTACGCTATCAACAAAAGCAGATTGCATGTTAAGATTGAACACAACTCTATTTTAAGCGCCGTACTGCCATTTAGTACCGCAGCGCATACAATCACGAAAAGGAAATTCCATGAGTCGCGTATTACTCGTAGATGACGATGCTCTCTTGACCGAATTGCTGACCGAATACCTGACTGCCGAAGGTCTCAACGTTCATAGTGTTCCCGACGGCGAAGCCGGCGTTCAAGAAATTCTGACCGGACAATACGATGTCGTCGTATTAGACTCCATGATGCCTAAAATGAACGGTTTGGACGTACTGAAAAACGTACGCACCCAAAGCACCGTACCCATCATCATGCTGACCGCGAAAGGCGACGACATCGACCGTATCATCGGTCTGGAAATGGGTGCGGACGATTATGTTCCGAAACCATGTACACCGCGCGAACTCTTGGCACGCATCAACGCCATCCTGCGCCGTGCGCAACACAGCACCGAACAAAACAACGCGCCTAACAGCATTTCTGTCAGTGACGTCGTTTTGTACCCGGCAAAACGCCAAGCCAGCATCAAAGACACTCCGCTCGAGTTGACCAGCACCGAATTCAACCTGCTCGAAGTTTTGATGCGCCACGCCGGACAAGTCGTCAGCAAAGAGACCCTGTCTATCGAGGCACTCGACCGCAAACTGGCTAAATTTGACCGCAGCATCGACGTACACATCTCCAGCATCCGCCACAAATTGGGCGATGCCTCCCTGATTCAAACTGTACGCGGCTTAGGCTACCTGTTTGTTAAAAACTAAAGATTAAACAGATCAATGAAACTGTTTCAACGCATCTTCGCCACATTTTGCGCAGTCATCGTCTGCGCAATCTTTGTGGCGAGTTTTTCATTTTGGCTGGTACAAAACACCCTCGCCGAAAACCAATTCAACCAACGCCGCACCATCGAAACCACATTGATGAGCAGCATCATCTCCGCGTTTAACTCGCGCGGAGACAGCGGTGCGCGCGAAATTCTTTCCGAATGGAAAAACAATCCGGTTTCCAATGCCGTTTATGTGATTACCGGCGACGATAAAAAAGATATTTTAGGCCGCAACATCGACAGCCTGTCCATCGAACGTGCCCGCATCTTTGCCATCAATAACCCCGAATCCGATTTAGCCCACATCGAATACGACCGTTTCGGCGAAGAATACCTCTTCTTCATTAAAGGCTGGGACAACCATCAGGCTCAACGCCTCCCTAGCCCGCTCTTTATTCCCGGCCTGCCGCTTTCGCCTATTTGGCATGAATTTATCATTCTGTCTTTCATCATCATCGTCGGCCTGTTGATGGCATACATCCTTGCCAACAACATCACCAAGCCCATTAAAATTCTTGGCGGTGGCATGGACAGGGTAGCCAATGGCGAACTCGAAACCCGCATTTCCCAGCAAGTTGACGACCGTGACGACGAATTGTCCCACCTTGCCGTGCAGTTCGACAAAATGGCCGAGAAACTGGAAAAACTTGTTGCCAAAGAGCGTCATTTGCTCCACCACGTTTCTCATGAAATGCGCTCGCCGCTGGCACGTATGCAGGCGATTGTCGGCCTGATTCAATCTCAGCCGCAAAAGCAAGAGCAATACCTCAAGCGCCTTGAAGGCGAATTGGTGCGCATGGATACTCTGGTCGGCGAATTGTTGACCCTATCCCGCTTGGAAACTTCCAATATTCCTTTGGAAAAAGAAAACCTCAAACTCGTTCCGTTCTTAACCAACTTGATTGAGGACAACCAAAGCATTGCCCACCAAAACAACCAAAGCGTTACCCTGAGCATTGACCCAAAAATCCCCGAAAATGCCGTGGTCAGCGCCAACGAAGGCTATCTATACCGCGCCTTTGACAACGTTATCCGTAATGCCATCAATTACAGTCCGGAAGGCAGCACCATTCAAACCCATATCGGACAAGACGGCAAACACTGGATTATCGATGTGACCGACAACGGTCCGGGTGTCGATGAAATGCAGCTTCCGCATATCTTCACTGCCTTTTATCGCGCCGACTCCAGCGCGCACAAGCCCGGTACAGGTTTAGGGCTTGCATTGACACAGCACATTATGGAACAGCACTGCGGTAAAATCATTGCTGAAAATGTCAAACCCAACGGCCTGAGGATGCGTTTTATCCTTCCCAAAAAGAAAGCCGGAGACAAAAAAGAAGTCTAAAAATAAGGCCGTCTGAAACTTTTCAGACGGCCAAAAACACAAATAAGGAACCATCATGAGCGCAACCGTCCAAACCGGCTCCGGCTACTTCTTCATGCCTGAACACATCATCCTCGTCGGCGCCAGCGAACGTCCGCACAGCCTTGGCGAACGCATTTTCAGCCACCTGCTCGGTTCCTCATATCAAGGCAAAATCACCCCCGTCAATCTTCGACACAGCAGTGTAGCAGGCATTCCCTCCTACTCCAGCCTCAGCAAAATCCCGGGACAAGCCGATTTGGTTGTTGCCGTTATCCCGCCCGACCATTACGACTCGCTGTTCAAAGCCTGCCGTAAAAAAGACCTGCACCACATTATTCTGATTCAAGATTGGGAAAACCTACCGCCCGAATCCTGCAAAAACGCCCGTTCCACCATTCAAAAACATCACGGCGATGAATTGAACATCACCGTATGCAACAGCGCAGGCATCCAACTTCCCTCACTCAACCTCAACATCAGCACCCAAACCGACTATCCGGCCGGCCATATCGCATTACTCACCGGCCACAGCACCGTCAGCCGCAACATCAACCACCTGCTGAACACGCTGCATCAAGGCGTATCGCGCCACATCAGCCTCAACTATGATCTAAGCCCTACTACATCGGCCGACTGGCTCAACCGCTTCGGCCACAACCGCCATACTAAAGTTGCCGTGATCCACTACAATCCGGCCGAAAACCAACGCGAGCTGTTCAGTGCCATCCGCCACTTTACACGCCACACTCCGCTTATCCTATTGTCTACACACTACACCGACGACACAGACAAAGCCATCCTGCGCAGCCTCAGCCGCCATTGCAATTTCCAACCGGTATTCAATAACGCCGAACTGGAAGCAGCCCTAAAAGCCTACCTTTCCGGCATTCCCGTCATTACCCATCCCACCATTCTGTCCGATACGCCGATAGAATGGCTGCGCACTACCGCCAATGCCTGCGAATTGACCCTCGACCTCCCAACCGATGCACCATCCATCCGACAAGGCTGCATCGGCAGCAACCCTACGCCTGCACGCATCCACCGCTTGGCACTCGAACAATTACAAAATCCGCATACTCAAGCCCTACTTGGCATTATTTCGCCAGATACGCCGGACGCATACAGTATTCATCAAACTCTGGATAATTTGGCACAAAAAACCAGCAAGCCCATTCTCGTCAGCTATTGTTTTTCAGACGGCCTGACTCGGTTTAACACACCGGAAGAAGCCTTGCTGACACTTTATTTCCGCAATCAAACAGCCTATTTGCAACAGGTGCAAAATACCCCTGCGCCAGCCAAAACAGGCCGTCTGAAAACACCTAAAAGCAAAAGTATCGATAAAGCCATTGCATCCGGCCAAACCGAACTGATGGCGGAAGCCCTATACCTGCCTCCGTGCCAAACCCAAAAACACAATGCCGTCCAATTCCGGTTCAGCCGCCATGCCATTTACGGCAATATCCTTACCGCCCATTACAACGGCAAAACCGAAGCCACATTACCTCCCTTTACCACGCTTGATATCCAGCGTTTAAGCCAATTTGCAGAACTCGACAACACTTCCGTTCTCAATCAGTTCCTGCATTCCCTAAACACGCTTATCCGCAACAACCAGCATATCGGCGACATTATCCTCAACTACAACGGCAGCCAATACAGCAGCACCATCATTCCCGAAATTGTGGAAAAACCAGCCGCGCCGACAACCAAAATCCCCAAAAAAGCCGTCCAAACCTTAGAACAAGCTGCAGCAAAAATGCAAAGCGCCGCCGCCTACCTCCAACAAAAAAATCCGGTCGCAGCCGAATTCCTACGCAACACCGGCGAAGCCGCTTCCGAACTGCTGCACCCTAAAACCGAAACGCCCGAGATACAAAACGTACTCGCACCCTATCCGAGCCAAACCGATACCTTTATCCTGCCCGACGGCAACACACTGCACATCCGCGCACTAGAACCTGAAGATGCCGAAGCCAAACAAAAATTTGTCCGCCAATTACCCGCGGCCGACCGCTATACGCGCTTCATGACCCATACCAACGAGTTACCGCTGCCCACACTCGCACGGCTGACCCGTCCCGATTTCCATACCGAATGCGCATGGGCAGCCTTCGCTTCAGACGGCCGTATCGTCGCAGTTAGCCGTTACAGCCGCATCAATCGTAATGAGTGCGAGTTCGGCATTACTTTAGCACCTGAAACACGCAAAACCGGCTTGGCTGGCAAAATGATGAGCCTCATTATCCAAACTGCCACACAGCAAGGTTATCAAATCATGAATGCGGAAATCCTCAAAGAAAACACCCCAATGCTCAAACTCGCTGAAAAATCAGGATTTACCGTCACCCCGTCGGAAACCGACCGCGGACTGTATCAAGCCAGCCTCGATTTGAACGAATGGCAAAACAGCAACAAAAACAAATAAAAACTTGCATAACCCGTGTGAAATATCCTAAAATTAGCGGTTTCTATATATCCGCATTTTTCAAAAGGACTCAAAATGGTAGTTATCCGTTTGGCTCGCGGCGGCTCAAAACACCGCCCTTTCTTCAACGTAGTCGTAACTGACTCTCGCAACCGTCGTGACGGCCGCTTCATCGAGCGCGTAGGTTTCTACAACCCCGTTGCCAACGAAAAACAAGAACGCGTACGTTTCGACGCAGACCGCATCAACCACTGGGTTGCTCAAGGCGCGAAAGTTAGCGATGCAGTTGCCAAACTGATTAAAGAGCAAAAAATCGCTGCTTAATCAGCCGAAACGACCATGACAGACACTCAAAAACGGGTAGCCATGGGCTACATCAAAGGCGTATTCGGCATTAAAGGCTGGCTTAAAATTGCTGCCAATACCGAATATACCGACAGCCTGCTGGACTACCCCGAGTGGCAGTTGTGCAAGGATGGCAAAACCCTGAATGTTGTGCTTGAGGCAGGTAAAATTGTCAATGGCGAACTTCAGGTCAAATTTGAAGGTATAGACGATCGCGACCAAGCATTTGCCTTGCGCGGCTATACCATCGAAATCCCCAGAGAGTCATTCGCCCCTACTGAGGAAGACGAATACTACTGGGCAGATTTAGTCGGCATGACCGTCATCAACAAAGAAAACATCGTCCTCGGCCAAGTCAGCAACCTGATGGAAACCGGTGCAAATGATGTTTTGATGATTAAAGGCGAACATGGACAAATCCTGATTCCCTTTGTCTCCAACTATATCGAATCTGTCGATACCGACAGCAAAACCATTATCGCCGACTGGGGTTTGGACTACTGATGCTGATCCAAGCCATCACCATTTTCCCAGAGATGTTCGACAGCATTGTCAAATATGGCGTTACAGGCAGAGCAAGAAAACAAAATCTTTGGCAGTTTCAAGCCATCAATCCCCGAAAATTTGCCGACAACAAACTCGGTTATATTGATGATCGCCCCTTCGGAGGTGGTCCGGGAATGATTATGATGGCGCCGCCGCTTCAAGCAGCAATTGAAGAAGCCAAAGCAAACTCGCAAAAACCTGCCAAAGTAATTTATCTCAGTCCGCAAGGTCAGTCGCTGACACATAAAAAGGCCGCAGATCTTGCCGAACTGCCCCATCTTATTCTTCTATGCGGACGCTATGAAGGCATAGATGAAAGACTATTGCAAAGCAGTGTGGACGAAGAAATCAGCATTGGCGACTTTGTCGTCTCAGGTGGCGAATTACCCGCCATGATGTTGATGGATGCTGTCTTAAGATTGGTTCCGGGCGTATTGGGCGATATACAGTCAGCCGAACAAGACTCGTTTTCAGACGGCCTTTTAGACTGTCCTCATTACACCAAACCCGTAGAATTCCAAGGCATGACAGTTCCTGATGTCTTACGCTCAGGGAATCATGGCTTGATTGCCGAGTGGCGATTGAAACAATCACTGCGACGCACTTTAGAGCGCCGACCCGATTTATTGGAAAAGCGCAGTTTAATCCCAAAGGAATCCCGCCTCTTAAAAGAAATCTTGCAAGAGCAACAGGAAATCCAATCATAACTTAGGAAAAACAAATGAACTTGATTCAACAATTAGAGCAAGAAGAAATCGCTCGCTTGAACAAAGAAATCCCTGAATTCGCTCCAGGCGACACCGTTGTCGTATCTGTACGCGTAGTTGAGGGTTCTCGCAGCCGTCTGCAAGCATACGAAGGTGTTGTTATCGCTCGCCGCAACCGTGGCCTGAACAGCAACTTCATCGTTCGCAAAATCTCTAGCGGCGAAGGTGTAGAACGTACTTTCCAACTGTACTCTCCTACCGTAGAAAAAATCGAAGTTAAACGCCGTGGTGACGTACGTCGCGCCAAACTGTACTACTTGCGCGGCCTGACCGGTAAAGCAGCTCGCATTAAAGAAAAATTGCCTGCTCGCAAAGGTTAAAGCCTTCATCAAAAACCCACTTCAATGAAGTGGGTTTTTTGTTTTTATACAAGAACGCCTTGTCTTTCTTACACAATCCTGTAAGCCAATCACAATTCCCATCTCACGCATAAACTTAAACAGAATTATAACTCCCCCTGCTTCTTTTAACCTTTATAACAAAGGCCGTCTGAAACAAAAGATGCAGACGGCCTTTAATCACATCAGACGGTTATTTAAACCATCTTGCCAATGCTGGGATACGCGACAACAACAGTGTATCCAAAATCCAAATAACAGCGATTGTAGCAATGGCCGTTGGAAAAATCACAGCCAAAATCAGAAGTGGCACAGCCATTGCCCACCATACCGGAAATTTAATTTTCTGTGCAGGAGGAACTAAACCTCGCGCTTCCGAAGGGCGGCGTTTCCACCACATTACACAACCGCTGACACAGATAAAGATAATCGCCAGGCAGAACAAGACATTTGCCAATACGCTCCACCAGCCCAGCGTACCCATATGCAAAGCAATGCTTGCCGCCATGAATTTACCAAACCAGTTGTAATCATCGAAATGAATATCAGCCAGGATTTTGCCACTGTATTGATCAATGTGTACCGTACGATCCGCAGTCGGACTAATCATATCGTAGCTCATTGAGTCTTGCGACAGCGTCCATACACCGGTCTCACCCTTAGGCAAATTAAGCTGATAGCGACCTTTAAAGCCAATTTCGCGCGCAAAGCGGTCAACCGTCTCCAACGTCATCGGCTCACTCGGATTAATGCCGTTTTCGCCCATTGTCGTACCGGAAACCGGCATAGGCGTCAGCTCCAAAATCCACGGCACTTCTTTGGATTTACCGTCGTTCAGCACATCACCATGGGTTGATACGGAAGATACAGGATTAGGCTCCACGCCCCATTTACCCGTAGGAAATTGACTCCACGCTTGAACCACTTTACCACCCCAAATACCTGCCCAAGCAACGCCCGACAGACAGAACAGCAATAAAATCAAAGAAACCCAAGAGCCAAATGCACCGTGCAGGTTGCGCCACCAAGAACGACCTTTGCCTGCTTTAGGTAAAAAAACAGCCTTCAGACTACGCTGTTTTACCCACCACAAATAAATACCGGTCACAATCATGATGATGGTTAGCGACGCAGCGGTTTCCAACAGGTAGTCCCCTGTCGCCCCAATCATAATATCGCCGTGGATTTCATCCATCGTGTGATACCAGCCTTGACCGCGCGGCATCGTGTTCACGACTTTTGCCGTATAGGGATCAACGGCAACCATAGTGGCTTTATCGTCATTGTTCACGCGGAATACGGCAACCATATCATCTGTGCGCGGCGCAATATACTGCACCACAGAGGAAGTTTCCGGATTCACAAACTGTCTGGCAGCTTCAGCCTGAGCCGACAAAGGCTGAACCACTGCCTGAGGCGTAACATGTATGCGCTCGCCTTCTTTACCGGTAATATTGGCAAATAGCAGCATTCCCAACCCTGTAACAGCCAGCAGGGTTAAAAACGGCGCAACCAAAAGTCCGGCATAAAAATGCCATCGCCAAACAGTCAAATAACGGCGGTTAGCCTGTTGTTCATTTTGGGAAGTTGGTTTTGTTTCCATATATTCTCTTTATATAGTCAAAGCAGACTAATTATTACGAATTAGTATCAGGCATTTTAATCAAAAACATTCATTTAAGAAACCGTTTTTCCGATGCAGCTTTGAAATACTTCAATATTTAGTTTTCAGGCCGTCTGAAAAACAAAATAGACAGAAAACAACACTTTACTGAAAATCCGTTTTAATTATTGCGGTTTCGGCAGAATTTGGTAGAATACAGGCATTACTTATTTATTCATCAAGCCGCCAAGCTTTGGCGGCTTGTATTTTTATTTCCAATCCGGCTACCGCGCGTGGCCGGATAAAATTTTAAAAGCATCATCATGCTTTCATGGAGAACTCAATGCAAAAAATCCCTTTGACCGTCCGTGGTGCAGAATTGTTGAAACAAGAACTTCAACACCTCAAAAGCGTAGCACGCCCAGAAGTCATTGAAGCCATCGCCGAAGCACGTTCACACGGCGACTTGTCTGAAAACGCAGAATACGAAGCCGCCAAAGAGCGTCAAGGCTTTATCGAAGGCCGCATTGCCGAGTTGGAACACAAACTCTCTATGGCGCACATCATCAACCCTGCCGAAATCCATGCAGAAGGCAAAATTGTGTTCGGCACAACTGTGACACTGGAAGATTTGGAAACCGAAGAACAAGTTACCTACCAAATCGTCGGTGAAGATGAAGCAGACATCAAAGAACACAAAATCTACGTTGGCTCCCCCATTGCCCGAGCCATGATCGGCAAAGAAGAAGGCGACGTTGCAGAAGTTCAAGCACCCGGCGGCGTGCGTGAATATGACATCATTGCCGTGCAATATATTTAAATAAACAAAAGGCCGTCTGAAAACATTTTCAGACGGCCTTTTGCTGTACCTAAAAACACCATAATCAAAGAAAATAAAATCTTCACAGGAGAAGCATAATGAATCTACTATACAAAATTATCCAAACCGCTGCCGCCATGTGGCTTGGTATGCAGCTGACAGCAGGCTATGTTACTGCCCCTATCCTATTCCGCATCCTGCCCAAAATGCTGGCAGGAGAAATTGCCGGCATTTTATTTGCTATTACAGCACTTTGTGGCTTAGTTATTTTTGGCGCAGCCTATGCCTTTTTCAGACGGCAGCTGGCCTTACTTTCTTGGTGGATATTGGTACTTTGGCTACTCTTAGCCTGTAATCATCTTTTGGTTACGCCGGTTATCGAGGCACACAAGTACGGACTAGATAACTGGTTACTGTCCCTAGTAGGTGGAACATTCGGCGTTTGGCACGGCTTATCCAGTATCATCTTTTTGATTTGTACAATACTCGCCGCTGTTTGCGTATGGAAATGGCCCAAGTCAAACTAATCTGTCTTAATAAAAGGCCGTCTGAAAATAAGTCTTTCAGACGGCCTTTTATTTTGAATCATGAATTCCCCGACTCTTCAAATATAAACCATAAAAAAATGCCCTGCAATATGCAGGGCATTTTTCAAAAACCGATTAAGGTTTAGCGTAACCGTGAACGCCATTGTAAGGAGCTGGGATCCAACCTTCATCAGTAGCAGGCAATTCGCCTTGACCTTCGATAGTTTGACCTGGAGCAACTTGACGAGTAACCACGCTGCGGATTTTAACATCAACGCGGCGGTCAGGCTCGATACAAGCGATAAGAGCAGCACGTTTCTTAGCTTTAGAAACTTTTTTGCCCAGTTTAGCAACTTCAGCTTCACAAGTAGCAGTCATTTGAGCTTGAGATTCGCCCAGACCTACTGCAGAGATTTTGCTAGAAGCAACGCCACGACCTACCAAGTAGTTAGCAACTACGTTGGCACGACGCTCAGACAGAGCTTGGTTGTATTGCTCAGAACCCATGAAGTCAGTGTGACCTTCAACACGTACAGTTTGTACGCTTTCGTTGCTCAGGCGTTGAGCCAAAGCGTTCAGGTTCTCTTGAGCTTCAGGACGCAGGTTGTCTTTGTCGAAGCCGAACAGAGTTTTAGAAGACAGGGAAACAGTTTCATCAACATACTCAGGAGCTTGTTGTACAGGAGCAACTGCTTCGCGGTCACCACATTCAACACGGCCTTCGGTAGCTTTGTCGAAGTAGCTGTTTTTCCAGCATTCGCCGTAGTTGTTACGGACGATTTCTTGAGATTGGCTGCTTACGGTGTAACCGTGTTTGGTGTGCGCTTCGCTGGCCATAGCGGTGCCAGAGGCAACCAAGGCAACGAACAATGCGCTTAATTTCAGCTGTTTGGTCATTTTATTCCCTCATCAAATTGTTATGCGGCGGACTAGGAAAGCAACCGCTGCAAAGTACCAATATACAGGCCGCAGTATCAAAACAGCGGCAAATCGGATATATCAGGTTGCACTATAAAGAAGCGCAAGGCAAACTGTCAATACTCGATGCCTTCAAACAATCATGAAGTGCCTGCTTCCTAGTAGTTAATCATGCCGAAAAATCAATCTTGTGTCATTAATTTAGGGCAAAATCAGACAATTCACCTACCTAAAGTTGTACAAAAACAACAAAACCCCTTTCCCTCTTCTTTCCTGAATTTCCTGTTTTCATATCATTAAAAGATATTTTCATTAAAAACAACCATTTTCAAAACTCGGGGCAAAACTGGGCAAAATATGTTAAATTACATGCCGTTTGTCGCACAAAATCCACAATAACAACGTATTCGGTACTACTACCATGAAACTGCAACAATTACGTTACGCCCTTGAAGTTTACCGGCACAATCTGAATGTCTCCGAGGCTGCCGATGCGCTTTTTACATCCCAGCCCGGCATTTCCAAACAAATCCGCCTGCTTGAAGAAGAATTGGGTATCCAAATTTTTATCCGCAGCGGCAAACGTGTGGTTTCCGTTTCGCAACCGGGCAAAGCCGTATTAGAGATTTCGGAACGGATTTTGCGTGATGTACAAAACATTAAAAATATCGGCAGCGAGTTTACCGATCACGACAGCGGCTCGCTAACCATCGCGACAACGCATACCCAGGCGCGCTATGCTTTGCCCAAAATCGTTGCGGAATTTGTCAAAAACTACCCTAAAGTCAATTTGACCATCAAACAAGGCAGCCCTTCTGCCATTGCCCAAATGGTCAGCAGCGGAGAAGCAGATTTGGCAATTATTACCGAACGCATTGACGATCACCCCGAGTTGGGCAAACTACCCTGCTACGAATGGAACCATGCCGTGATTGTTCCGCACGATCACCCTCTTTTGGACTGCCGCAATCCTTTAAGCCTTGAAGATTTAGCTTCTTTTCCGCTAGTTACTTACGAATTTGCTTTTAATTCCGGCAGCAGCATTGCGCGTACATTTAATAAAGCGCATATTGAGCAACCTGATGTTGCCTTATCGGCTGCCGATACAGATGTATTGAAGACGTATGTCCGCTTAGGCTTGGGCGTTGGTTTAATGGCGAAAATGGCGTACGATCCTGCGGTCGATCAAGATTTACAGCTGATTGATGCGGCACACTTATTTGAACCATCACCCACTTGGATAGCCTTACGCACCGATACCTACCTGCGCGGTTACGCGTATGACTTTATCCAGATGTTTGCACCGAAACTGACCAGAGAAGTAGTCGACCGCATTCTGTACACGCCGGTTGTTGAAGATTTTTCAATTTAATATCTGACTATAACTTGCGTAACTTAACAATTATTCTTTAATTCTTGTTAAAAAGGCCGTCTGAAATATTTCAGACGGCCTAAGATTCAGATAGCGTGCGAACAACCAGAAACCATTTTCTTCAAGGTTGTCGCATCTAAGATTTTGATGTGCTTGTGTTCAACAGAAATCAAGCCTTCATGATGGAATTTAGACAAGGTGCGGCTGACTGTTTCCAGTTTCAGCCCCAAATAGCTGCCGATTTCCTCACGCGACATCCGCAAGATAAAATCATTGGCGGCAAAACCTCGTGAATAGAGACGCTGAGACAGATTGAGTAAGAATGCTGCCAATCGCTCTTCAGCGCGCATATTGCCCAAAAGCAGCATAACGCCCTGATCTCGGACAATTTCGCGGCTCATCAAGCGGAAAAAGTGAGAACGGAGGCTGGGAATATCCTGACCAAGTTCTTCAATATGTGTAAACGGAAGCTCGCATACCTCGCTGTCTTCCAAAGCCACAGCATCACAGCTGTGAATATGGGAACAAATCCCATCCATACCGATCAGCTCGCCCGACATAAAAAAGCCGGTTACCTGATCTCGTCCATCTTGGCTGGCAACTGTTGTCTTAAAGAAGCCCGCACGGATGGCAAATAAAGAGGTAAACGGCTCGCCGGCACGGAACAGGTATTCACCTTTTTTCAGACGGCGGCTTTGACGGATAACCGCGTCTAATTGTGAAAATTCGTTAGGCATCAGTCCGACAGGCAAACACAGCTCGCGTAAAGAACATGTGGAACACAAGGTTTTCATTTGATGTGTTGCATTGTGTGTGGCCATAACGCACCTTTAATTTGCTTAGTTCTCTCAATCCCTGATGAAGCCGAATAACTATTGACCCATGTCAAAGTTGGCATATCATTATGAGGCATTCTACCAAACTATCGAAATTTTGACTAAAATTTTCCCTAATTTCCTTACTTCATACTACAAGCCCCGACCATGAAAATCATCCCTATCTCAAATAACACTAACACAAACAATGAATTACCGGAATTCGACCGCGAATTGATTGCCAGTTTGCCATCAAGCGGTCCACGTTATACATCCTATCCGACCGCCGACCGCTTCCATGAAGGCTTTAAAGAAGCCGAATATATCCAAGCTTTAAACCTGCGTAACATGGGCGCGCTCAACAAACCCCTTTCACTCTACATCCACATCCCCTTCTGCAATACCATCTGCTACTACTGCGGCTGCAACAAAATCATTACCAAAGACAAAAGCCGTGCCGATGCCTATATCCAGTATCTGGAAAAAGAAATGGAGTTGCTGGCACCGCATTTAGGCGGACGACACCAGCTTGCGCAACTCCACTTCGGCGGCGGCACGCCGACATTCCTAAGCGACGACCAACTCGAACGCGTCTTCGAAATGATCCGCAAATACTTCCAGCTCATCCCCAACGGCGAATACTCCATCGAAATCGACCCGCGCAAAGTCAGCCGCAAAACCGTCCTCAAACTGGGCAAACTCGGTTTCAACCGCATGAGTGTCGGCATTCAAGACTTCGATCCTAAAGTGCAGGCAGCCGTCAACCGTATCCAAAGTTACGAAGAAACCAAAGAAGTCATCGATGCCGCCCGCGAAGCAGGGTTCAAATCCGTCAGTGTCGATTTGATTTACGGCCTGCCGCACCAAAACACCGAAAGCATCAAAACCACCATCGACACGGTCTTGTCGCTTGACCCTGACCGCCTCGCCCTCTACCACTACGCCCACCTGCCGCATATCTTCAAACCGCAACGCCGTATCGACACCAATGTCGTTCCCGGCAGCGAAGAAAAACTCGATATGCTGCAATATTGCGTCCAAACCCTGACTGAGCGCGGCTACGTTTTCATTGGCATGGACCACTTTGCCAAACCTGACGACGAACTCTCCATCGCCCTCAAAGAAGGCTTCCTGCAACGCAACTTCCAAGGCTACTCAACCTATGCCGACTGCGATTTGGTAGCGATCGGCGTGTCCTCTATCGGCAAAATCGGCAGCACCTACTCCCAAAACGAGCGCGACATCGATGCCTATTACGCCGCTCTTGATGCCGGACATCTGCCGATTATGCGCGGCTACCAGCTTGATCAAGACGATATCCTGCGCCGCAACATTATTCAGGATTTAATGTGCCGCTTCTCGCTTGATTATCAAATTTACGAAAGCGTGTTCGGCATTCCGTTTAGCCGCTATTTTGCAGCCGAACTGGAAGATATGAAGCAACTTGAAACCCTCGGCCTGGTCCGTCTCAAACCGCACAGCCTGACCGTGACACCGAAGGGCCGTTTCCTGATCCGCAACATCGCCATGGTGTTCGACTACCATTTGCGCCATAAAGAAACCAAAGCCAAATACTCGCAAACCGTATAAACAGGAATGGAAAAGGTCGTCTAAAAATTTTCAGACGACCTTTGTTTTTATTTTCAATACTTTCGGGTAACATAAAACCATATTTTCCGCTTTATCAGAATTCAAAGTTAATTTGTATAGGCGCGTATCCTATGGTTACCGAACAGCAAAACGATATCCTCAGCATCAATCAAGTACAGCTTCTCCTTGCAGAAAAACGCACGGCACTTGCTATCATGCGTACGGGCATTGCCGTTTTCGCACTCCCTTTGTCTATTTTCAGTGCGCTGATTGCGACATCGAAATGGTACGAGGCCGTTGATGTTTGGCCTTTGCTCGTACTGGTCAGTCTGATGAACATCAGCTTGATTATTTTCTCGGTCTATCTAATTACCCGCTCGCTCCGTAGAATGCACCAATATGACCAGCTGATTGCCGATATCAAATACAACAATCAGTCTTTGCGCAAACTGATTAAGTCATAAAATGCAGATAGTTGGGGCTACACATAGGTCGTCTGAAAATCAAAATATAGCGGAACTCCAAATATGTATTAAAACATGATTCTGCCAAACATACCGTAATTATTCTTGGTGACGTTACTGTACACTTTGCTCCCCCATTTGAATCGATACGATACCATTGAAGTAATTGGGATTAAAATGAACAACAAATATAAAGAATGGATAAAAATCATACTGCTCCCTCATTTAATAACGGCTATTTTTTTAGGGCCAGCAATAATTGTTTTTTGGTCAGGTGGATTTATCGGTCTCTATTCTGTTATAAACGTGTTCAGTGAATTAGGATCGCTTAAATATTATATTTATATTGGAATTCCTTTAATTTTTATAATGTTCTTACTTGGGTTTTATTGGAGAAATCTGAAAATAGGGAAGATACTGACTTCTTCTGCGATATATTTATGGTTTCTCTTAGGTTTTTTATGCCTAGGGTGGCAGATATAAACTTATTGAAATGATCAACTCAATTGGATATTAGGAACCCTGCTGGATACACCGATCGTGTGTAGACAAATACGAATGCAGTCTGCAATTTTGGTTTGTCCAGTCTCTTGTCTCAAACGCTTTTAAAATATGGAACAACCTGATTTTTTCCCCATCCCCAGTCCCTGCATCGGCGTTTGTGAAGCCAATGCCAAAGGCTATTGCAAAGGCTGCCTGCGCAGCCGGGAAGAGCGCTTGTACTGGCTCCAGATGACCGACAGCCAAAAGCATCAAGTCATGCACCTTCTATCCCTCAGGAAAGCCAAAATCCGCAACCGCAAAATGGAAAAAACCGAAACGGGCGAACATCCGGTTCAAAACCTGCTCGATTTCTAAATTGCCCTTGCCTACCGCACACCACAATAAGGAAAAACATGAAAAAACTGCTTGCCTGCCTGCTTGTGCCATTGACTGCCCTCGCCCTGGGCGCCTGCAAACCCGCCGCGATCTCACCCGACAACAAACCTGCCGAACTTAACTGGCAGCAGCCTAAACTGACCAGCAATGTTTGGAAAATCAGCAAAGAAGGCCAACCCGATTCCTACCTGCTCGGCACCATCCACATGGGACGAACCAATCAAACTTTGTCTTCCGATGCGGTCAAACTGTTGCAATCCACCAACCAACTGACCACAGAAATTGACCCACTGCCGGACAGCAGTCCGGAAACGAAAAAAATGTATCAAAAATACTTCAAAGAAGTCATGAGTACCGAACCGCTTAGCCGCAAGCTTGGCAAAACAGATTTCCGTCTTTTACAAGAAATCTATTCAAAAAATGAAGAAAGCCGACCCATCACCAGAATTGCCGACAAACTCCACCCGTGGGCAGCATTGGTTTTTGCCGGCAGCGCATTTCCCCAAGGATATAGCGCAGAAACCGGTGCAGATATGTTGCTGACCAACGCAGCAGTCAATATCAACAAACCGCGTAGTTCATTAGAAAGCTTGGACGAAGTTTCCGCAATCTTCAAAGCACAGCCTGAAGAAACCATGCTCAACTTTCTGAAAGCCAGCATTAAAACCAATAAAGAAGAAACCGAAGATATCAAAAAACTCCATCAAGCCTATTCAGAAGGCCGCTTTGAAGAACTCATCCCACTTTTGGAAGAAACCGAACAGTGCACCCTCAAACGTGTTGATGCTAAACACTCCAAAGCCATGTCCGATTGGCTGAAAAACGACCTCCTGATCCGCCGTAACTTGGCATGGCTACCTGAAATCCGCAAGCAATCGGCCAAACAAAGCACCCTCTTTGCTGTCGGCATTGCCCATTTACCCAGCGGAAAAGGCTTAATCGAACTATTGCGTCAAGAAGGCTATCAAGTGACGCCCGAACCCAAAGTCCTGATTTGGCAATAAACCCAATCAAACAACAAGGCCGTCTGAAAGTCTTTCTTTCAGACGGCCTTTATTTAATCTCTATTAAATGAAGCGGTAAGCAGCGTTGAGCGCAAAACTCAATCGCCCAATGCCGCTACCATCACCGCTTTAATCGTGTGCATCCGGTTTTCTGCCTGATCAAACACAATACTGGCTTCGCTTTCAAAGACTTCTTCCGTTACTTCCACACCATTCAGGCCGAATGTCTCATAAATCCATTCACCGACTTTGGTTTCACGATTATGGAAAGCAGGCAGGCAATGCATAAACTTGACTTGCGGATTTTCAGCCGCGGCCATTAATTCGGGCGTAACTCGGTAATCTTTCAGCAAATCGATACGTTCCTGCCACGCCTCTTTAGGCTCACCCATGCTGACCCACACATCGGTATGGATAAAATCCACGCCTTTCACGGCTTCTTTCACATTCTCCGTCAACAGAATCCGTCCACCGGTCTCTTTGGCAACAGCCTGCACTGTCTCGATAATGTTTTCAGACGGCCACAAACTTTTCGGTGCACCGATACGCACGTCCATGCCCAGTTTCGCAGCCAACACCAGCAACGAATTGGCCATGTTGTAACGCGCATCACCGACGTAGGCAAACGCAATTTGGTTCAAAGGCTTGTTGCTATGCTCGCGCATCGTCAGCGCATCAGCAAGCATTTGAGTCGGGTGAAACTCGTTGGTCAAACCATTGAACACAGGCACGCCTGCATACTTGGCCAGCTCTTCCACCACATCCTGTCCAAAACCGCGATATTCGATACCGTCAAACATCCGCCCCAAAACCCGCGCCGTATCCTTAATACTTTCCTTATGCCCAATTTGGCTGGCAGAAGGCTCCAGATAAGTTACCCCTGCCCCTTGATCGCGCGCGGCCACTTCAAACGCGCAACGGGTGCGGGTCGATGTTTTCTCGAAAATCAGGGCAATGTTTTTCCCCTTCATCCGCTGCACCTCGCGCCCTGCTTTTTTAGCGGCTTTCAATTCGGCGGCAAGATCGAGATAGGCAGTAATTTCTTCCGGCGTGAAATCCAAAAGTTTTAAAAAATGGCGGTTTTTCAGGCTCATGTCTTATTTCTCTTTTTTCTAGCGTGGGCGTTGCCCAACATTTTTCTCCATGCAGATTTCGTCGGGCTTCCACCGACCTTCTGCTGCTCAATTTTTTTAACGTGCGAAGCCTGCCCGAAGCATGGCCCCTTATCCTCTATCAAAACTCAAAACAAGGCCGTCTGAACCTCGCCTCTCTCCAAGGCAAGCAACGATTGTTTGCGGTTCAAACCGCCTGCGTAGCCGGTCAGCTTACCGTCGCTACCGATAACGCGGTGGCAGGGAATCAAGATAGACACCTTGTTCTGCCCGTTTGCAGCGGCAACGGCGCGAATGGCTTTAGGATTGCCCAACTGTTGCGCCTGCTCCTTGTAGCTGCGCGTTTCGCCGTAAGGAATAGTCAGCAGCGCATTCCACACCTGCTGCTGAAAGGCTGTACCTATCGTTTCCAAAGGCGTCGCAAAAACTTTTAGACGGCCTTGGAAGTATAAATCCAATTCTTGACGCAAAAGTTGCGTTTGCTCATTTTCTTGGAAAATAAACTGTCCGTTCAAAGCTTTTTGGACAGCCATGATTTCCTGTTCCATATGTTTCTGCCCGACAAATTCCAGCAGACACAAACCCTTGCTGCCGAACACCGCCAACATCTCGCCCAACGGCGTGGCAACCGCGGCCGCAGTCAGTTCGTTCGGACTATCAGGATAACGCGTTTCCAACAGTCGGATAGCTCGGCGGATACGGACATATTCTTCAGGCGCACAACCGATACAGTCAATAAAATCCTGCTCAAACTGCTTGGCTTCGTGTTCGGTAAGACGCTCGTGCAGTAAGGCTTCGAGAGTAGCGGGAAAGTCAGTTTCCAACTGCTCTCGGATTTCATTCCACTTTGATGGAAGCTCGTTTAAAGAAGGCAGAGTAATCATATTTTGCCTTGTTCAATTATCGATAACTTAAGAGAAAACCGAAAGAGCAAAAGAATCGTATCGCCCTATCGTTTTTCAAAGCCTACGGTACGGCCTTTTCACTTCAACAGGCGTTTCAACATACCTTCATACACCGCCGACAACTTCGGAATATCTTCCAAACGTACGTTTTCGTTGATTTGGTGGATGGTCGCGTTAGACGGGCCTAATTCGATGAGCTCTTTCGCAATGGCTTTGATGAAGCGTCCGTCCGAAGTGCCGCCGGTGGTGGACAATTCAGCCTCAACGCCACAAATCTCGGCAATGGCTTCGCGTGCCACATCGGTCAGTTTTCCTGCCTGTGTCAGGAAAGGTTGGCCTGAGCAAGACCACTGCAAATCGTATTGCACGCCGTGTTTATCCAAAATGGTATGAACGCGTTGTTTCAGCCCTTCTTCAGTAGACTCGGTAGAGAAACGGAAATTGAATTTGACGTTTAGCTCGCCCGGAATCACATTGGTCGCGCCTGTGCCGCCGTTAATATTGGAAATTTGGAAACTGGTCGGCGGGAAGTATTCGTTGCCCTCGTCCCAGACTTCCTGCGTCAGCTCCAGCAAGGCCGGGGCAAAAGTATGCACGGGATTGATTGCCAAATGCGGATAGGCAATATGGCCTTGCTTGCCTTTGATGGTCAGATTGCCCGACAACGAGCCGCGTCGGCCGTTTTTCAACATATCGCCCAATTTATCCACGGCAGTCGGTTCGCCGACGATACAGTAATCAATCAATTCGCCACGCGCTTTCAATACATCGACAACTTTGGTTGTGCCATCCAGCGCATCGCCCTCTTCGTCTGAAGTAATCAGGAGCGCGATACTGCCTTGATGATCGGGATATTCGGCAACGAAACGCTCACAGGCGGTAACGAAGCAGGCAATGCTGGTTTTCATGTCCGCCGCGCCGCGGCCATACAGACGGTCTTCACGCTCGGTCGGTTCAAACGGAGGCGAATCCCATTTTTCAACAGGACCTGTCGGCACAACGTCGGTATGTCCGGCAAAGCAGAACACCGGAGCCTGAGTACCGCGGCGCAACCAAATGTTTTTGGTGTCGCCGAAATGAAGCTCTTCTACGGCAAAACCGATTTTTTGCAGGCGTTCGGCCAGCAGTTGTTGGCAGTTTTGGTCATCCGGCGTAACGGACGGGCGGGAAATCAGCTCTTTGGCAAGCTCTAGGGATTGGGTTTCGGTCATATTTGCTCACTTTGAGAAACAGGCCGTCTGAAACGTTCTGAATATGATTTTCAGACGGCCTTGAGTTTATTTGAAGATACTGAATGGGCAGTTTCCCTTTCTGCATCCTGATTTATTTTCCATGACAAGCTTCATACAGCGGCAGTAAGTCTTCCACTGTTTCCACTATCCATTTCGCGACATCCTGCTTGCCCAAATCATCGCGTTCGATGTGTTTGCCGATACAGAAGAAATCTTTATCGTCTCGAAGCTTTCTATCGCCGTCGCTTTGTTGGGCAACGGTACGATAATCGTCATATTCGCTTTCCGCACCGTGCCACATATCGAAGGAAGCGTATTTTTCAGTATCAAAATTATCCAGCCAGCGGTTGTAATCAGGCAGCGCAATGGGAGAAACATCGGCTTTATAGCAATGCCAGTCCAAGCTGACGCTCAAACGGCGGCGATTCAGCAAAATCGATAAAATCGCTGCGGAATTTTTATATTGTTCGTATTTGAAATAGGCAAAAAAATGGGCGCGGACCTGCCAGCCGTTACACCAGCGTTCGATATGCGGCGGCGCAAACGGTGCACCCAATTCGGCGGCAACCTGCTGGATTAGCTGCTGCCATACCTGCCAGTTTTCTTTATAGTCTGCCTTGATTTGCGGAATGCTTTCAGGCTGGTATTTTTTAAGCTGGGAAAACTGGAAAAAAGGGATATTGAACAAATCGCAACTTTTTGGGGTCAGCATAGTGTATTCCTTGAGACGATTGTTTCAGACGACCTTATTTGCGGCGGCGTGCAGCCATAATTTCGCCGATTTCGGTCAGTTTTTCTTTGGGGATAAAGGTTTTGCCCATATCAAATAGCGGCTCTTCAATCGCCAGATGAACATCATATCCTGCGACAAAGCGTTTGAACGTTTCCGCATCGGGGATATAGGCGTTGTCTGCTTCGAGTTTGGCGAATTCGGCAGATACCGCCGCCCAGTTGTTGTGCAGGCTGATATGTTGGCGCAAAAGCTCGTCAACGCTTTCTTGAGCTTGCGGCGCATATTGCAATAGAAGCGGGAAGAAATTTTCTTCTTCGTCTTCATGGTGCAACGGCGCGGCAACATTAAAATATTGGGCAATTTGGCGGATGGTTTGCAAAACGATTTGATTGCAGCCGTTTTCGGCAATATAGTTCGACAACATGGCAACCTGGCTGCAGAAACGGCGCACTTTGCCATGACAGGCGTACAGCATTTCAATGGGTTCGGCAAAAGTAACGCTTTTGGTTTCAAACGGATTCATGGTTTTGAAGTTTTATTCTTAAATTAATGTTTCCAGATTATAACAAAACAGCCTGCGCAAGGCAGGCTGTCTGTTTTCGAGCTTGAGGCGGATTAGTCAACCAAAGTAACTTTACCGTTCATCAAAGCGCCGTGACCTGGGAAGGTACAAGCGAATTTGTATTCGCCGCCGGCCAATTTAGCAGGATCCAGAGTCAGGGAAGCTTCTTCGCCGCCGCCAACCAGTTTGGTGTGGGCAACAACGCGTGCGTCGTCAGGTTTAACGTAGTCAGTTGCAGCAGCACCGGCACCGTCTTTGAAAATACCGTCCATGTCTTCGGCTTTACCGATGACGATGTTGTGACCCATGCTTTCTTTAGGTTGGGTACCAGTGTGTTTCAAAGTGATGGTGAATTCTTTACAAGCTTTGCTCACTTGGATTTCTTTAGTGTTAAACTGCATAGCGTCGTTGGCTTCAACAGTAGTTGCGCAGTTGCCGGCAGCAGGAGCGGCGGCAGCATCGGCTGGAGCAGCTTCAGAGGCAGGAGCGGCATCGGCAGGTGCAGTAGTTTCTGCAGGAGCAGCTTCAGAAGCAGCGGAAGCAGCAGGTGCTTCAGCAGGTTTTGCAGCTTCTTGAGAGCATGCAGCTAAGCCGATAACGGCAGCGGAAATCAGAGCCAGATAAGCTTTCATTGATGTATCTCCTAATGATGAGAGTCTTGTTAAGTTCTATTAATAGAACCCGCGCGAATATATTAACAAAGACAAATGTCAAACTTAAACTTATTCACGCAGAGTGATAAGAAATTCAGGCGTTATTTTGCTACAAACTTCACACGAAATCAAAATTTCAGGCCAAGTTTACATCAGTTTACCTAAAAGAAAACAGTTACTGTTTAGGTCGTATTTCTTTAGTATTAGATGCTATCAGTCAAATGAAATAAATTTTAACATTTATTAACCATAATCTCATTCGGCATGATTTTAGCGGCTGTGCTTGCGCACCAATTCTGCCAATGCCGCCGCCAATTCGGGATGTTTGCCTTCCAATTTGGCTGCCGCCTCATCGAAGCTGTCTAAAGCTGCCTCGCTCAATCTCAAACTATTGGTTTTCGGCTGAGCCGGAGGCTTGGGAACTACCCTGACCACCACTTCCCTGACGCCTGTATGCAATGTTTGCAACTTGGGCAACATGGCAGGCAGGATCATTTTCAAACGCGAAGCAGCCATATTATTGGCGGCAAGCAAGACCAATCTTCCGTCTTCTACGCAGGCCGTCTGAAAATGCGGATGCAGGTTGGCCGGCAAAACCGTTTTGATTTTTGCATCCAATTTCCGCCATTGTTGCGATTGTTGCAACAAGCCCGCCAATAAATGATTGCGCTTGCCTAATTGTGCTAAATCCATATATTTCAGACGGCCTCTCAGTAAATTAACCAAACAATTACAATTGAAATACAGCAAAACCGCCTTTATTTCAAACAGCATTACCGCGTTATACAAGCGCTTGTGTTAAAATCCCAATTTCGCCCACTATTATATCAAGGCGCAGGAATTATTCATGCTGACAAACATTGCTAAGAAAATCTTCGGCAGCCGCAACGACCGCCTGCTGAAACAATATCGTAAATCCGTTGCCAAAATCAACGCGCTTGAGAAACAAATGCAGGCATTGAGCGATGCAGAACTGCAAGCTAAAACAGCCGAATTCAAACAACGTCTCGCCGACGGACAAAGCCTGGACGACATCTTGGTCGAAGCCTTTGCCGTCTGCCGCGAAGCATCAAGCCGTGTATTGGGCATGCGCCACTTTGATGTACAGCTTATCGGCGGTATGGTTCTGCACAACGGCAAAATCGCCGAAATGCGTACCGGTGAAGGTAAAACTCTGGTGGCCACCCTTGCCGTTTACCTGAATGCATTGTCAGGAAAAGGCGTCCACGTCGTTACCGTCAACGACTACCTCGCCTCCCGTGACGCGAGCATTATGGAGCCTTTGTACAACTTCTTAGGCTTGAGTGTCGGCGTGATCGTCGCCGATTTGCAACCTTTCGAACGCCAAACCGCTTACGGTGCCGACATTACTTACGGCACCAACAACGAATTCGGCTTCGACTACCTGCGCGACAATATGGTTACCGACCAATACGACAAAGTTCAGCGCGAATTGAACTTTGCCGTTGTCGACGAAGTGGACTCCATTCTGATCGACGAAGCGCGTACGCCGCTGATTATTTCCGGCCAGGCAGATGACAACATCCAGCTCTACCGCGTAATGGATGCCGTTCCGGCCCACCTTATCCGCCAAGAAACCGAAGAAGGCGAAGGCGATTACTGGGTAGATGAAAAAGCACACCAAGTTATTCTGAGCGAAGCTGGTCACGAACACGCCGAGCAAATCCTGACACAAATGGGCTTATTACAGGAAAACGACTCGCTCTACTCTGCCGCCAATATTTCCCTGATGCACCACCTCATGGCGGCATTACGTGCGCACACCCTGTTCCACAAAGACCAACACTACGTCATTCAAGACGGTGAAATCGTGATTGTGGACGAATTCACAGGCCGTCTGATGGCCGGCCGCCGTTGGTCCGAAGGCTTGCACCAAGCTGTTGAAGCCAAAGAAGGCGTAGAAATCAAACGCGAAAACCAAACGCTTGCATCTATTACCTTCCAAAACTACTTCCGCCTGTACAGCAAACTATCCGGTATGACCGGTACGGCCGACACCGAAGCCTTCGAGTTCCAAAGCATTTACAACCTCGAAACCGTCATCATCCCGACCAACCGTCCTGTACAACGTAAAGACTTCAACGACCAAATCTTCCGCTCAGCTGAAGAAAAATTTGAAGCCGTTGTCAAAGACATTGCCGAATGCCACAAAAACGGTCAACCGGTTTTGGTCGGCACCACCAGCATCGAAAACTCCGAACTGGTTTCTGACTTGTTACACAAAGCCGGTCTGCCGCATAACGTTCTGAACGCCAAAGAACACGAGCGCGAGGCATTGATTGTAGCTCAAGCCGGTAAAGTCGGCGCAATTACCGTTGCCACCAACATGGCAGGCCGCGGTACCGATATTGTTTTGGGCGGCAACCTCAAACATCAAATCGAAGCCATCCATGCCGATGAAACCCTGAGCGAACAGCAAAAACAAGCGCAAATTTCTGCCCTTGAAAGCGGTTGGCAAGCTGAACACGACCAAGTTGTGGCCGCAGGCGGTTTGCATATTATCGGTACAGAACGCCATGAAAGCCGCCGTATCGACAACCAGTTGCGTGGTCGTGCCGGCCGTCAGGGCGACCCCGGCTCCAGCCGTTTCTATCTATCGTTTGAAGATCCATTGTTGCGCCTGTTTGCACTCGACCGTGCCGCCGCCATCCTCAACCGCCTGGCACCTGAACGCGGCGTTGCCATCGAACACGGCCTGCTGACCCGTCAAATCGAAGGCGCACAACGTAAAGTCGAAGGCCGCAACTTTGATATGCGTAAACAGGTTTTAGAATATGATGACGTTGCCAACGACCAACGTAAAGTGATCTACCATCAACGCAACGAAATCCTGACCAGCAAAGATGTCAGTGATTTGACCCGCGAAATCCGCGCCGACGTTATCAGCGACTTGGTTGATTACCACATCCCGCCTGACAGCATGGAAGAGCAATGGGACATTCCAGCACTGGAGCACCAACTTGCCGCCGATTTCCGCCTGCATGTCGATATTAAAGGCTGGCTGAAAGAAGACAGCACTTTGGACAAC
This sequence comes from Neisseria sp. HMSC058F07, assembly GCF_001810035.1. NCBI lineage: Bacteria > Pseudomonadati > Pseudomonadota > Betaproteobacteria > Neisseriales > Neisseriaceae > Neisseria > Neisseria sp. HMSC058F07. Next base: position 85,444 of record NZ_KV799663.1, read on the forward strand.
CAAGACATTAAAGAACGCCTCATCAAGCGCATCGAAGACGAGTATGCCGAAAAAGTTGAATTGGTCGGCAAACAGGCTATGTCAGACTTCGAACGCAATGTTATGCTGCAAGTTATCGACAACCAATGGCGCGAACACCTCGCCGCTATGGACTACTTGCGCCAAGGTATCCATCTGCGCAGCTATGCTCAGAAAAATCCGAAACAGGAATACAAACGCGAAGCTTTCGCCATGTTTGAAAATCTGTGGCGCGGTATCAAACAAAACATTGCCGCTTTGCTGACTGCCGTTCAAATCGAGCGCAATAGCGAATACGACCACACCGCCGCACAAAGCGTCAGCGATGTTCAAACCGTCCACTCCGATGCGCCTGATATGGAAGAATTGCTCGGTCAATCGCAAACCGATTTGGTTACAGAAGCGTTCGACCCTGACGGCACAGACTTCAGCCCTGAAGCGCTTGCACAAAACGGCCTGATTGTTCACCGCAACGATCCTTGCCCTTGCGGCAGCGGCCTGAAATACAAACAGTGCCACGGTAAATTGAACTAAGTAGTCATCTCAAAAGGCCGTCTGAACGGTGAAACGAGAATCTTTGATTTCGTTCTCACATCTGTTCAGACGGCCTGAGAATTATCCAAACAAGTAAAAAATTTCCAAACCCAATTTCAAAAGAGTATCCCTATGGCAGGCAATACCTTCGGACAAATCTTTACCGTTACCACTTTCGGCGAAAGCCACGGCGCAGGCTTGGGCTGCATCATCGACGGCTGCCCGCCAGGATTAGAATTGAGCGAAGCGGATATCCAATATGACCTTGACCGTCGCAAACCCGGCACCAGCCGCCACGTTACCCAACGTCGCGAAGCCGACCAAGTCGAAATCCTCTCCGGCGTATTCGAAGGCAAAACTACCGGTACACCTATCGCTCTCCTAATCCGCAATACCGACCAACGCAGCAAAGACTATGGCAATATCGCCACCAGTTTCCGCCCCGGACATGCCGATTACACCTACTGGCACAAATACGGTACACGCGACTATCGCGGCGGCGGTAGAAGTTCCGCCCGCGAAACCGCTGCCCGCGTTGCAGCCGGAGCAATTGCGAAAAAATGGCTGAAAGAAAAATTCGGTACTGAAATTACCGCCTACGTTACCCAAGTAGGCGAAAAAGAAATCCAGTTTGAAGGTTACGAATATATTTCCCAAAATCCTTTTTTTGCCGCAAACCAAAGCCAAATTGAGGACTTGGAAAACTATATGGACAGCGTGCGCAAATCATTGGATTCTGTCGGCGCAAAACTTCATATCGAAGCAGCCAACGTCCCTGTCGGCTTAGGCGAACCAGTTTTTGACCGCCTCGATGCAGAAATTGCCTATGCCATGATGGGCATCAATGCCGTCAAAGGCATGGAAATCGGCGCAGGTTTTGATAGCGTAACTCAACGCGGCAGCGAGCACGGCGACGAGCTCACGCCTCAAGGCTTTCTATCCAACCACTCAGGCGGCATCTTGGGTGGCATCAGCACCGGACAAGACATTCATGTGAATATTGCCATTAAACCGACCAGTTCCATCGCCACACCGCGCCGCAGTATTGATATAGAGGGCAACCCTGTCGAACTTGCCACACACGGCCGCCACGACCCCTGCGTCGGATTACGCGCCGCTCCGATTGCAGAAGCCATGCTGGCATTGGTCTTGATCGACCACGCCTTACGCCATCGTGCACAAAATGCCGATGTTCAGGTTAATACACCAGACATTGCCAAATTGGAAAAATAACCGTTTATTTCTGAATATTCTCAGAAAAATTTAGCCAAATCACAGTCTTTATACTACAATAGCACCTTATTGCCGTATGACGAAAATACGGATTTATATTAGAGGAATACAACCGCAATGGCACAAGAAACCGCTTTGGGCGCTGCGCTGAAATCTGCCGTCCAAACTATGAGCAAGAAAAAACAGACAGACATGATTGCCGACCACATTTACGGCAAATATGATGTATTCAAACGATTCAAACCGTTGGCCGTCGGTATCGACCAAGACTTGGTTGCCGCCCTGCCCCAATACGACCCTGCACTGATTGCACGCGTACTGGCTAACCACTGCCGCCGTCCGCGCTATCTGAAAGCCCTGGCTCGCGGCGGCAAACGTTTTGACTTGAATAACCGCTTCAAAGGCGAAGTCAGCGCAGAAGAACAAACCATCGCCCAACAGCACCCAGCCGTTCAACAGGCATTGGCTGCACAAGCCGAACGTCAAGCCGCTAAGGCTACTACAGAAGCAGAAGTAGCTCCTACTCAAGCCGAGACCAACGAAGCTTCTGAATAATGTTCAGACGGCCTGATAAGGCTTGCACTAAATAAATAGAGCCCCAATTTAATACGACATCTTTAACGTCGATGAATTGGGGCTTTTTATTGCCTTAACCTTATAGTGGCTGATTAAAAATAGCCTTGTTTACCCCCACCAAGCCAAGTTTTGAAACCAAAATCTTTTCTAAGCTATTCCCAATAAGGTATTTCTTTATTACGCTGATTATTCTTGTATCAATTTAAACATTGAACAACATTATTTGTTCGACATTAAAGCAATCTAAAATCTACTCTTATGAACATAAGTAAAGGCCGTCTGAAATATCTTTCAGACGGCCTTTTTAAATCAAACAGTCAGTTAAAACACGGCTTGCAAAACCAAATAGCTGACAACAGACAAAACGGCAGCAGCAGGCAAGGTAATAACCCAAGCAAGGCCGATCGGTTTCATCAATTTCCAGTTGGCATTGCGGTTAACCAAGCCGATACCCAAAACTGCACCTACCAAGATATGGGTACTGGAAACAGGCAAGCCCATAAATGATGCGGCCATCACGACGGCGGCGGCAGAAAGCTCTGCTGAGAAGCCTGACGCGGGGTGCATTTCTGCTAAGCTGGTGCCTACGGTTTTAATCACTTCTTTACCGACAAACCATAAGCCGACGATCAAAGCGATACCGAAAGTCAACATGGCAATTGGCGGCACGGCGTTTTGAGAAGTAATGCTGTTGGTACGCAGCACATCCATAATCGCGGCAAACGGACCAATCGCATTGGCAATATCGTTTGCACCATGGCTGAATGCGAAACCGCAAGCAGTAAATACCTGCATCCATGAGAACATTTGGAAAGTCGATTTATCCAAATCTTTGCGTTTCAAACTTTTGGCGAATACAAACGTACCCATCCAAATAGCTGCGCCGATCATGAAAATGGTCAGGAAGCTGTTGACGTTGCTCATGCCCAAATGCAGATTTTTCAGACCTTTAAAAATCAACATGGCCGCAATCATCATGCCGCCGACAGAAGCAATAAACGGCACCCAGGAATGCAGTGCTTTGTAAGAATCTACTTCGCCCTTACGGCTGTCAAAGCGGTGCAGACCGCGATAATACTCAGACTGCAATTCTTCAGGATCAAAGTCCGGCTCATCATAAATTTGGGCATCGTGCGCCATTTTGGTGGCGTATTCGACTTTTTCAGATTCACTCAAGGCATCAAAAAACAGGCGGTGCTCTTCTTTATAGGCTTTCTTCTCCAACTTGATGCCTTTGAGCGTATTATCGGCCCAAGAGTTGTAGTCCAAAACGTTTTTCTTAATTCGTGAAAACAATAGATAGGAAACGATGCCACCTAATACCGGAGACAAAATCCAAGACAAGGCAATTTCGCCCAACTTGTCCCATTGAATCAGCGCAATGGAATCCACACCGTTCAATGCCGCCATACACAAGGCACTACCGACGATACCGCCGATAATGGCGTGTGTCGTAGAAACCGGCAGACCTTTGCGCGATGCAAAAAGCAGCCACAATGCCGCAGCCAAAAGCGCAGACATCATAATAAAAACAAACTGCATCGGATCCAGATGCATGCCATTCAAATCGACAATACCCTTACGGATGGTATCTGTTACCTCGCCGCCGGCAATCACTGCGCCGCTGACTTCAAATACTGCCGCAATCAGCAAAGCTTGCGGAATAGTCAATGTGCCGGAGCCGACACTTGTACCGAAAGAGTTAGCAATATCGTTACCACCCACATTAAACGCCATGAAGACGCCGAAAAAGGTAGCAAGGATAAACAGGCCGGAGTGGTTGTAGTGGGTATAACCCAGGCCCCAATAAATAAAATAGCCGACCATGCTCACAAGCATAGCGGCAAAAACCGTATTAATCAGCTTCAAGTTCGCACTCGACTGAGTTTGAGCCATGGAAAGTTTCCTTTTGGAAAACATGTTGAGTCACGTTATTTTAACCTCTTTGTAATCTTTCTTGCACCAACTATTTACATTAAATGCCGAAATTCCCGTAAAAACGTCAAAAGGCGTTAAAATGTCGCTTTACCTTCTCTTTCTGTAACCGAAATGCAACCCCAATACTATATCGGCATCATGTCCGGAACCAGCATGGACGGTGCCGATGCCGTACTGATTCAAATGCAGGGCAAGCAATGGCAACGAGCCGTTGCCCACAGCTTTCTACCCTATTCAGACGGCCTGCGCCAAGAATTGTTGGCACTACAAGACATAGGCGAAAATGAATTGCACAGAAGCAATATCCTGGCGCAAACACTCAGCCGCCTATACACCCAAACCGTCCAACAACTATTGGCAGAACAAAACCTGTCGGCCAAAGACATTGCCGCAATCGGCTGCCACGGACAAACCATCCGCCATGCGCCTGAATACGGTTACAGCATTCAACTGGTTAACCTCTCCCTGTTAGCTGAACTGACCGGCATTTTCACTGTCGGCGACTTTCGCAGCCGCGACCTTGCCTGCAACGGTCAAGGTGCACCCCTCGTCCCAGCCTTTCACGAAGCGCTGTTTCGAGATGCGAATGAAACCCGAGCCGTACTCAACATTGGAGGCATTTCCAATATCAGCATCCTCCCGCCCGACAGCCCTTCTTTCGGCTTCGATACCGGCCCCGGCAATATGCTGATGGATGCATGGATGCAACATATCTGGCAGCAGCCTTACGACAAAAACGGGGAAAAAGCCGCACAAGGCAAAATCCTCCCCGACCTGCTCGCTTCCCTGCTCGACCATCCTTATTTCAGCCGCCCTTATCCCAAAAGTACAGGCCGAGAGTTGTTTTCCCTAAGCTGGCTTCAAGGCCGTCTGAAAGGTAATGAAAAGCCGGAAGATGTGATACGCACATTGGTCTTTTATACCGCACAAACCATTTTTGACGCGACCAAACAAGCTGCTCCGGCGATTCATAATCTTTACATCTGCGGCGGCGGCATCCGCAATCCGGTTTTGATGCAAGACTTGGAAACCCTGTTTTCTCCCGACACCAAATTGCACAGCACAGCCAAGCTCCATCTTGACCCGCAATGGGTCGAAGCTGCCGCTTTTGCCTGGCTTGCAGCCTGTTGGTGCAATCAAGTTCCGAGCAATCCCTACCATGCAACCGGCGCACATTCACACCGAATTTTAGGCTCGGGACATTACGGTAACTAAAGTCGGATAAATAAAAAGGCCGTCTGGACATTTTCAGACGGCCTTTACTATATTAGCTTTTACTTATTCTTCTTCCGGCAAACGATTGATTTTTACACGGGCAATCCGTTGTCCGTCCTTCTCAACCACTTCAAAACGCCAGCCATGGTAATCGATGAAGTCGCCCACATCAGGAATACTTTGCAATTCTTCCATAATCAAGCCGGCAACGGTATGAAAATCGGCGTCTTCCTCTTGAGCAGGCAGATTTAACTGAGAAGCCAATTCCACATACTCCAATGCACCATCCACAGACAGCGTTTCATCCTGACTGGCCGGAGCAGCTTCTTCTTCCTCACGCTCAAACTCTTCGGGGAATTCACCGGCAATGGTTTCCAACAAATCTTTCATGGTCACCATACCCAGCACCGCGCCAAACTCGTCCACCACCAACGCATAATCCGCGCTGCTTTGACGGAACAATTCAATCGCATTCAACGCCGTCGTACTGTCCGGCAAAATTAATGGCTGGCGCAAGGCCGTCTGAATATTGATTTCTCCGGATTCAAGCAGCTGGTTCAGCAAATCTTTTTTACTGATATAGCCCAAAGGCTCATCTACACCTGCTTTACCGACAACCAACAAACGGCTATACGGTGTATTTTTCAATTGCGCATTTTGTTCTTCCCGACTTTGGGAAATATCCAATTTCTCGATTTCCCGACGCGGAATCATCACGCCCATAATCGGACGCTCCGCCAAAGTCAGCACGCTGCGAATCATGGATTTTTCGTTTTCTTCAAAATGCTCGTCATCGCCGCCATTATCGCCTGCTTTTGCCAAAATGCTTTCGCGGATACCCATCATACCCAACACATTTTCAGCGGTGCGCTTACGCCAAGAAGTGCTGATGTAGTCATTTTTGCGGGCATTCTTTTGCGAAACCTGATTAAACAGTTCGATCAAAATCGAGAAGCCGATCGCCGCATACAAATAGCCTTTCGGAATATGGAAATGGAAGGCTTCCGCAATCAGGCTGAAACCAATCATCAACAAGAAACCCAAACACAACATCACAACGGTCGGATGCTTGTCCACAAAGGCAGTCAACAGTTTACTGGCGGAAATCATCACCGTCATCGCCACAACAACCGCACCCATTGCCACCACAATATGATCCACCATCGCCACTGCTGTAATAACAGAATCGATAGAGAAAACCGCATCCAAAATCAAAATTTGCGCCACAACACCCCAAAAAGAAGAATGCTTCTTCTGTCCTTCAGCAACCGCAAATTGATTGTGGCCTTCAAGGCGTTCGTGCAGCTCGGTAGTCGCTTTATAAAGCAGGAAAATACCACCGGCAAACATAATCATGTCTTTGCCGGAAATCTCCAGACCACCCAGCTCAAACAAAGGGCGTGTCAGTGTCATGATGTGCGCCATAAAGCCCAGCATGAAAATCCGAATAACGACAGCCAAACCCAAGCCCGTTATCCGCGCCCTATCCCGTTGCGACGGTTTGACCTTGTTTGCCAAAATCGCTACGAAAACAAGGTTATCAATACCTAAAACAACTTCCAACACCAGAAGCGTGGCAAAGCCTATCCAAGTATGCGGCTCGGCCAACCAACTGAAATCCATAATGATTGCGTTCCTTTAAAATACAAAAAGGCAGCCGTTCCGCTTAAAACGGACAGACTGCCAAATTTCGGGCATAAATAAAGGGAAAGAAGCGGTATAACAACTACTCTGCTCTGCGTCTTTCATGAAAAATTTATGCCTCGGTCAACAATAATGGCAAACAGTTTATCAGTTTGACGAAAGAAAGGCAAAGTCTGACAGCATATTTTCTTTTAAAAACAGCCTACAGCTGCCAATCAATCACTTTCTCCAGCTTTAACAAAAGGAATCGGTCGATGTATTTGTTGATCATAGTTTGTTCGGTTTGCTGAAAGAAGATTCTTATAAGGAATTCCCTAAATGCCTGGGTAAAAACTTAGGTTTTTTTACTAAGGTCTCAAGCCGTCTGAAAATTGGGATTTTTTCAGACGACACGGTTTATATAGACAATAATTTTCTTAGAAAATATAACGATTATATTCTTTCAGAAATTACGGATATACTTAATCTCCATACAGTTAAAGTAATTAATCTGCCATCTAAATAAGAATATTCTAATTGAAGAGCATCATCTTCAAAGCAAATATTTCCAGCTGTAAATGTATTGCCATCTAGCCTACCTGTTATCTTATATTGTGTACTATCACCTATTCTTTCAAAAGGAATAATAACAGATTCATCTGTATTAACCTCTTCCAATATAAATTCATCAATAATGAAATAGTCAAGTTCCACATTATAAACTTTATTTGCTTCAATAGCCATTGGACAACAATTAAGGAAACAATATAGATCGTTATTTTCTATAGAAAAATATGCAAATTCCTCAATTGTTTCATCCATTTTTTTTAGCTTTGCTGAGTAAATCATTTTTAACCTTTCATAAATTATTTTACTTCATAAATTGTTTTATCTTTTGGATTGCTACGATTTATAGCTTTCCAAAACTCTTTTCCACTTTTCACATGGATGGTTGTGGTGTAACCTTAATGATTTGTTCCTATAAAGGCTGATGAATTAAGTGTAATCATTTAATCAATTATCATCAAAATATCTTAAAATATTAACCAATAGATAAAATAAAAACCACCATACAAGATGGTGGTTTTCAAATCTGGCTCCCCGACCTGGGCTCGAACCAGGGACCTGCGGATTAACAGTCCGTCGCTCTACCGACTGAGCTATCGGGGAATTAAAGATGAAATTATATAGAAAATATCAGAAGCCTGTCAAGCAACAATCTATATAAAAACAAAAATATTTTTATATCTTTTTAATTTATAAAAATTTTATAAGATTTCAGAAATTTGTTTAGCCGCACGTTTCGCATCCAACAAAATCAAGCCCAATTTACCGCTTTCTTTTGCCATCAATGCCAATACTGCATTTTCACCTGCTTGACTCAACAGAATATAGCCATTTTTACCTTTAACCATTACCTGATCCAACTCACCGCAAGCCAGCTCATGTACGGAACGATTGCCCAATGCCAAAAGCGTTGCTGACATCGCACCTACACGGTCTGCATTCAGGTGGGAAGGCAGCATGGTTGCGATCGGCAGGCCGTCTGTAGAAATAACTGCAGAAGCAGTGATATCAGCAGAGGTATTGTTCAAATCGCTTAATACAGAGATTAATAGTTGTTGCATAGTCGCTCCATTCTAAAATAAATATCGGTCAGGCAAAAATCAACGGCTGCCGTATCGGTGGTACAGCACTTTAACCAAAGTAACAAAAGCCTCTTTATTTAAGTCAGGCATTCCGCCAATTACCAAAATCAGCTTGGTCATGCCAATATACAGAGGGAAAAAGGTCAATTCACTTTGGCCTGAAGGATCACAAATACCCCATGCGCTATTATTGATATGCAGGTTATTGCGAATCAAAAGACGGTGATTGTCTTCCATTTTGGCCACTTCGCTCGCCAAAAGGCCCAATTCTTCTGCTGCCTCATGATGGAAATTAGCATTGGCAAAATACAAACCGTTTTCATCAGCCAACAAAGCTTTGCCAGAATTAGACAACTGTTCCAATAATGTCGGTAATTGTTCGTCAGTCAGATGGATGTCCTCTGTGCTGATTTCCTCATCACCGTACAAAAACTCCAAGCGTTGGAGACGATACAACAGGTTTAAAGCGGTATTGATATCGCTGGTGTCTGCCCACGCCAAAAGTTTTTCACTGCTGATGGTTTCAGACGGCTCTGCACGCAACAGACCATACAATAAAGTTCTGCTGGCACTGGGCGTATCACTTGAAACAGCATAATACGCACCCGCCGGTGTAATCTTAGGATATAAATTTGCTTGTAAAGAGAGTGTCGCTTCCATCTTATACCTCTAATCCGGGGTCAATTGAGAACAACATGGCAGTAACCAATTGTTTTACATCGTCTTCTCGACGCGCATCAATCTCAAAAACCGGTACATTAAAATTATTCTGTGCTAAATACTTTTGATAAACATCCACGCTTGGTAAGGATCGGATATCCATCTTCGTTACCCCTACAACCAGAGGCGCTTTTTTCAGCAACTCCCGGAATGCATCCAAGAAAAATTGCAAGTCTTTCAATGGGTTACTTCTTGTATTATCTAAAAGAAGTACCAAGCCCATGCTGCCTTGGCTCAGAATTTCCCACATGAAATTAAAACGCTCCTGACCAGGCGTACCATAAAGGTGAACCTTGGTTTCCTCATCCAAATGAATGACACCGTAGTCCATTGCCACAGTCGTGTACCCCTTGCGGACAAGTGTCATATCGGATGCGGATGCATCGGTTTGAACCGGCGGTTCATCAGATAAAGCTGAAATTGCAGTGGTTTTACCTACGCCGACAGGACCGGTAAAGATAATTTTATTTTCTTTCATGACGTGTCCTTTATGATTTGCCCAGCAACTTACGCATCAGGCGTTGCAACAGGCCGCGAGGTTGTTCTTTCGACGGACCGGCAATTTTTTGAGCCTCTTTGCTCATCGCTGTTTCAGGTACGTCTTTGCTATTCACATCAATCTGTTCGTTCAACGAAGGCGTATTGTTCGCATCAGTTGCAAACTCTGTATCTGTCGCTAAAAAGCCTGTCAGATATGTTGCCGATAAATAATTCAAAATATCAGGCATTTCTAAAGGCATGACTTTATAGAGGATGTTCAGATTAACAGATGTTTTCGTCAGAAATGCCGACAAACGCATAGATTCCGGAACATGCGCCAAACGGGTTAAGTTTGGCCACCGCTTGAGTGTAAAGACAGTTTGCGGCGTCATCGGATAAATCAGACGGCCTGATGCAGTCCAAATAGCCATTTGCCACAAGCATGACATAATGGTGACTTTGGCTTTTTCTTTCCATTGAGGATTATCAGGAACAGCCTTACACACAACAGCCAAGTTATCGTTCTTACACAATTTCTCCAACTCATTGGCACTGACTGTCAACAGCACTCTCTGGATACTAGGAAACACGATTAATATCGGCTTGCCTTCATGCAAGACAGCAATATCTTGGTGTCCTTGACTGGCAAATTTCAGCGCGCCCAACAAGCCTTTATTTGGATTAAATCGGCGAATGGTTGCTTTTCTTGTACCATCGGAATTGGATTGTCTTTTATTCTCTTCAGCCGCTTGTTGTTCAGACGGCTCAAAAACATTCCCGCCCTGAGCCAGGCTGCGCAAAACAGGAAACAAGGTATCGAATTTAACCGGTTTAGCCAAATAAGGAGTCGTTACTGTCGGCAACTCGGAAGAAAACATCGCCACAGGCACTTCCGGATAAGTTTTCTTCGACTCTTTCCAAGCTTCTACACCTGCCGGAGTATCGGTATCAACCAATACCAAATCCGGTTTTTCATCAGAATCAGGGGAAACGATGACGTAATTCGTCGTATTGTGCATTTTAAAAGCCATACGGAATACCGCCTGCTGTTGCTCACCCATCTCCTGTAACATAACCCGTATGGTTTTAATTTTTGGTAAATGATTATTCATCACTCGTACTTTCTACGATTATCTTATTTTTTTGAATATTGGTTCATTCGTTGCAAGAGACGGCTCATTGCCAAGACAACCTCTTCAGGCAGGCTGACAACACGCTCGCGCAACAAGCGCAGAAATTGTTCCAAACGTCCCCAATCTTCAACGCGTTCGTACAAATCAAACAAGATAATGTACAACTGCGATTCCTGTGGATACCGCAAAACAGCCTGTTCCAAAGTACCGATGGCCAAATCCAACTGACCGTAGGCTAACAAAGATTCCACTTCTTTCAGAGCTTCATCAGCAGGTGAAGAGCTGGCGCTGATAACCGAAGAGTCTTTTTGAACCAACTCACGATATTTGGCTTTCATCTGCAAAGAACTTGGCTGAATATACCCGCGTTTTAAGCCAATCTCTTTAATTTGCTGTTCAGACGGCCCTTTTTCCAAATCATCAAAAATTTCGTGATAACCAAGGCTATAACCCCAGCCAAGCATACGTTCTTTTACTTGACGGCCATATTGACCCAAAGAGTGGTAAAGCTTCCACAGATGCTTGGCAAACTGCCCTACTTCTTCATTCTGATAATCCAGACGCAAGGCATCGATAATGAGACCAGCAGGCTTCGCAGAAGTTTGGATTGCTTTGTTGTATTGATGCAAAGCAGTCTCGTAGCTGATCTTGTCTTTCAGGATTTTTGCACTACGTTCCGGTTTGGCAAAACCAATAACCGCGCCCATCTCTTCAGGGCTGATTTCGCCAAAGTCTTTCTTGCCTAATACGATAGGCGCACGTTTGCCCATACCTGGAACGACAATGCGTTCAATCGAGTCGTTCTCAAAGGCAATATGCTCGTCGGAAGCAACTTCCAAACCGCTTTGTTCGCCAATTTGACGGTCCACTTCCTGCATATTCCAACCAAGATGATGCTCGGCGAAAACACGCAGGCGCAGGTTAGTAGAATCCAAAGCCAGACCGGCTTTCAGGTATTCGGCTACGCTGTCTTCAGAAAGGGAAGTACTATGACGCTCAAGCGTATCCGCCAGCATGTCGATATTGCCAACTCGCAGATTCAAACCAATCAATTCATGAACCAGTTTTTCTGGAGCGCCGTCTTCCAAGGTATTGAGATAACCGGCCAAAGACTCCGCTGCTTTACTTTCATAGCCGAACTGTTTATAAACCTGATATTCGGTCAGCGGATCGACTTCTTGTGCGGAAACAGAAGCCGTTGCATCGTTTGAGCCGCTTCCGCCCCATTCCCAGTCTTGATTATCCGCATTGGAAACTGTCTGGTTGACTTTCTCAATCCAGTCGTTTCCATCCTCAGAGGAGGCTGTATGAGCAGCAGATGTACGGCCGCTTTTTGATGCATGTGCGCTTTGTTTGTCTGAATTGTTACTTTGTTTATGACGAACAAAAAACAACACCAGCAAAAAAAGCACCAGCAAAAAAATAGTTAAAAGTTGATAGTTCAAGAACACCTCCCGGTCTTGTGCTGCAAGCTGCATTTATTAACATCTGTTGCTTTACACGCAACTTCAACGTTATTAATTCCCCAAACGAATGATGATAACATGAATGCACTCATTTTTACATTAAAAACCCTACTCACATAAAGGACTTGATACCAATTTACAACTCAAACACACCAATGGATTCAACATGCGAGGTTTGTGCAAACATATTCATGATTCCCGCTGCCTTAAACTTATAACCCTTATCAACCAAGACACCGGCATCTCGTGCAAATGTTGATGGATTACACGAAACATACACTATCTTCTGAGGTAAAAATGGCTTATGTAGCGATTTGACAACAGCATAAGCCCCACTTCTCGGCGGATCCAGTAGCATCTTGTCAAATTTTCCCCATGACTCAACAGTTTTTTCATCGGTATCGAACAAGTCGGCAACAGAAAACGTCATATTCTCGGCACAACGATTCAGGCGGGCATTTTCCCTTGCCCTATCTACCAAATAATAAGCGCCTTCAATACCGACAACCGATGCGCCACTTTTCGCCAGCGGCAAACTAAAATTGCCCAAACCGCAAAACAGATCGGCAATCCGCTCCCCTTTTTGAGGGTTTAAAAGTCTGACCGCCCTTGCCACCATCACTTCGTTCAGCTGCGCATTAATCTGCGTAAAATCACCGGGTTTGTAAGGCATTTCTACATCAAATTGAGCAAAATTATAGTTCAGAGCAGGAGCATTCTCGGGATAAAACGGCAAGGACTCGGCATGATCCTGCAACCATATTTGCCATGCCTTTTCAGCACCCGACAATATATTATCAAACCAATTACGCAATTCGCTTAATATTTGTCCAAACGGTTGATTTATGAAACGAATGTTGAGCGCTGTCACATTTTTCCCGCAATAAAACTCAACAAATTTCACTTTTACACCGTCATCATGCAGCTTTTGCAGCAAATTGCGGACATCAGGCAATCTATCGGACACATGCTTAGGCAAAATATGGCAATGGCGGATATTGACGACATCATGGCTTTTTTTGGCCTGAAAACCGAGGTTCAGACGGCCTTGTTTATCCACCGAAACACTTAAACGCGCTCTATCGCGATAATACCAGGAGTAACCATATAAAGGAGGTAAAATTATTTCCGGCTTGACCTTACCTATCCGTTCCAACTGCTCTTCCAAAATCCGTTGCTTTAACGCAACTTGCGCTCCGAAAGAAACATGTTGAAGCGAACAGCCGCCACATGTATCAAAATAGCAACAAGCTGGCTCAATGCGTTCGGAAGAAGGTTTTAAAACCGTTTCGACCTGAGCTTCTGCAAACTGCTTTTTTTCTTTATGAATGGCAAACGTTACACGCTCTCCGGGCAGCGCACCGCCGATGAATACAGTCTTTCCATCGACTCTGGCAACACCCCTGCCCTCATAATCCAAAGAAAAAACTTCCGCCTCTTGATACCGTTCTTTCACACTCATACCGTTTCCGTCAGACAGCCGCTTACCGGCCGTCTGACTGTCTTCCAATACCGAAAGCGCATATTTTCTCACAAAAACACAGAGTTTCAGGTATCATGCGCCAAAAACTTTCATTTCAATCCCTACAAAAAAAAGACGACATGAAAAAATTATTCCTTGGCCTGACAGCCGCCCTTCTGACCTCGGCCGCTGCTGCAAACACACTTATTCCAGACGTCTCCCCCGCCTCTTCCGGACAACACGTCGTTATCAATATTACGCAACAGCGTTTGTTCCTCTACGACAACGGTAAACTGAGCAAAATTTATCCTGTTGCCGTCGGCAAAGCCATGACCCAAACCAATCTGGGCGAACATAAAATCGGTGCAAAAGCCTACAACCCGGTTTGGCACATCCCTAAATCTATCCAAAAAGAACGCAATGACGGCGTTAAAAGCGTACCGGCCGGCCCAAATAACCCGCTGGGCCCGGTATTTGTCCGCCTTGGCGACCCTAAATTAAGCCTTGGCATTCACGGCACCAATGCCCCTGCCAGCGTACCCGGCGTCCGCAGCCATGGTTGCGTGCGCATGAAATCGCCTGATGCATTAGAATTCGCCAAAACCATCGCAACAGGTTCTCCTGCCTCCGTTATCTACCAAATGGCGAGCCTGAACGAAGATGCCAACCAAAACTTGTGGCTGGCTGCCTATCGTGACCCATACGACAAGAAAAACCTTGATACGGCTGCCCTGAAAAAAAGCATTGCCGCTTGGGCAAAAGCGCACGGTAAAACCATTCCAGCCGCGCGTGTGGATGCAATCCTGAAAGGACGCACCGGAGCGGCAAACTGTCTGACCTGCGCCAAAGGCGTGAAACTCAAATCGCCTTTGAAATCTTTGGCATGGACCAGCGGCACGGATGCTTACAGCAAACCTAAAGTCATGCCGAAACAGGCTCCTGCTAAAGATGTGGTATTGCCTCAAGGTACTGAAATCGAAGTCGATGCTACCGACGATGCAAACAAGGCAGCATCCGAACCGAAACAAAGCGTTCGTCCGACTCCGGTGAAACCGGCAAAACCTGCTGCCAAACCGGCAACCACTCCGGCCGACGCTCCTGCTTCTGCAACTAAAGCCGCTTCCGAACCGGCTACTGCCCCAGCCTCTGCTCCTGTGAAAGATGCTCCGGCAAGCAGCGAGCCGGCAGATTTGCTGTTCTAAGCAGAACAAAATACATAGCCAAAGGCCGTCTGAAATGAATTTTTCAGACGGCCTTTTCGTACAACTGGCTATTGGAAATATATGCCCCTCTTGATTCAGACGGCCTTTTTACTTTTCAAATACTCCGACAAACCACGCTCGCGCAAAATACAGCTCGGACATTCATGACAACCACCGACCACGCCGTTATAACAGGTATGCGTATGCTCGCGAATATAATCCAACACACCCATTTCATCCGCCAATGCCCAAGTTTGCGCTTTGGTTAAATACATCAAGGGCGTGTGGATTTGAAAAGCGTAATCCATGGCCAGATTCAATGTGACATTCATCGACTTGACGAACACATCGCGACAGTCGGGATAACCCGAAAAATCGGTTTCGCACACGCCGGCAATGATATGGCGTATTCCCTGCCCTTTGGCGTAAATGGCGGCATACAGCAAAAACAAAGCATTGCGTCCATCTACAAATGTATTGGGCAGGCCGTCTGAAGCTGTTTCAATAGATACCGTATCATCCATCAAGGCGTTATGCGTAATCTGTTGCATCAGGCTCAAATCGAGTACCGTCTGCTTCACGCCCAAATCTTGGGCAATCCAACGCGCGCGCTCCAATTCGATGGCGTGGCGTTGCCCATATTGAAAAGTGATGGCCTGCACATTTTCACGGCCATAGGTTTGAATTGCCTGAATCAGGCAGGTCGTTGAATCCTGCCCGCCCGAAAAAATAACGAGGGCTTGCTGTTTTTCCATTGTAAATTCCTAGTTTTGTTAACGCGGGAGGTTTGCGAACCGCGTGATTCGAAGATTGACGGATTATAACGGATTTCGTCTATAATCACGGCACTTCGTTTTCTTTTATTCTGCATAATGATGAGTATCTACGCCCTGAAACCAAAATTCCAAAACCTGTTGCGCCCCATCGTTAAGAGACTGTATCAAAAAGGCATTACTGCCAATCAGGTAACCCTGTTTGCCTGCGCCGTTTCCATTTTGCTCGGTTTGCTTTTAGCATTGTTTGCAGGTGTATCCACATTATTCTGGCTTTTGCCGATCTGGTTGTTTGTCCGCATGGCACTGAATGCGATGGACGGTATGCTGGCACGGGAGTTCGGTCAACAATCGGCATTGGGTGGCTATTTGAATGAAATCACCGATATTGTCGCCGATGCTGCTTTGTATCTGCCTTTTGCCTTCATCGCGCCCTTCGGCGGCGTACAAATTGCCCTGTTTATTTGGCTGGCGGCAATGACTGAGTTTTGCGGCGTTTTGGGACAAGTTCATGGCAACAGCCGGCGTTATGACGGGCCATTCGGCAAAAGCGACCGTGCATTCTTTATCGGTGCATTGGCAGTATGGTATGCAATCGCCGGCAGCTTCCATCCGACTTTCTATATCCTTATGTGGCTGGCCTGCGCGGCATTGGTTTATACCTGCTACAAACGTGTCATCAATGGCTTGAAGGCCGTCTGAAACCATAAACTATCGGTTTCAGACGGCCTTTTATCCGTCAGCGAAGATCACTTACTGTTTACCCAGTTGACTGTAATCTACCAACATATACTTGGCAGTAATTTTCTGCGAAGCATTACCTTCGTCACCCATTAGAATCATTTGAGGCTTGCCGTTAACGGTAATCGAATCAACAGCTTCAACGTTGGTGATGTGTTGCAGATTAGGCAGAGAGATTTTTTGCTGTTCATCGGTCGGGTTACCGCTCCAAGTCCACAGTTGTGAAAATTTCTGTCCATTCTCATCCTTCACTTCATTGGCAATCACGTAGGTTTTCAACACAGGATCATAGTTGAGGGAACGGATACCGCCGCCATCAATATCAATCACCGCCACTTCATCAAATTCAGGTTTGGCATTGCGCTCAAACACATCTTTCGGATTGCTGATAAATGCGACCAAAGCCATATTGTTGAACTCAGGATCACGGAAGCCCAAAACAAGACGTTTTTTCACCGGATCAAACGCCATGCCCTCAATATTGATTTCTTCAAAAGAAACTTCTGCCTTGGTTCGCTCACGAATCAAATCATGCAGCTTGTGATCGGTTTCCAAAACCTGCGTCAAATTGTCGTAACTGGTCAGCCCCAACACATTGCCGTCTTGGATTTTAAAGCGCATCAGATGTTCGCGGTCGGGTGAGCGGTTGCCTTTACGGGTGCGCGAATGTGAAGTCAGCGCGTAGATAAAGCCTTCATCATCGCGCGCCAAAGCCTCCAAGTCGCTGAGACGGCGTTTGAAACCGGTAATCACGCGCGTATCCAATGCCTCGTCTTCCACAAACCTGCCCGTTTTATCAATGCTGATGATACTGAATGCATGGTTGGGTTCGTCTTCCGCAATCAGCAAATTACCGTCCGGAAGCTGTTGTACGGCGGAAGGCTCGTACACACCGTTAAACATATTGATTCCCAGCGAACGCAGCTCTGCCGCATTGTTGGCCGGCGGTATCAGCAATGACGGCAATGTTTTCACGCCGATAAACGCCACCAGTGAAGCCAGCAAGCCCCAGCGGAATACCGCGTAAGACAAATTGATGTATTTGAACTGTTTGTCCGCCAACAAACCAAGCCAATAAAGATGGTCGCTCATCTTTTCATAGATTTGTTTACGGTCGCCCATAATCTCCTGCATCATTTCCCAATATTGATCTTTTTGCAGTTTCACACGGTCTTCATAAATCAAAATATTGGGTTGGCTGCCGCCAAAAAAGCGCGTTTCGGTACTACTGAGGCGGGTTTTCAAGTCCCGCAGCTTAGAACGGCCGCGGATAAAATCCTTAAACCATGTCCGCGCCGCCTGCATTTTGCCGATACGTTCCGGCGAAGCAGAAAGCAACGCAAACACGATAGATGCGGCGGCAGTAATCATAAACGTACTGGCCGGAATCAAAAATTCGGGCGACGATGAAAAAATAAACGCGCCCGAAATCATCAGAGCAGACACGATAAAACCATTCAGCGAAATCATAATATTCGCTTTGGTTGCCGCCAGCGCCAACAATTCCATCTCCGAGCGTACGGCGTTGCGGAACATGGTTTCCACGCCCTTATTCGTACCCAACAAATCAGGCGCATTCAAATCTTCGGCTTTATTTTTTTTCTTTTTTGCCTTGTCTTTTTTGCGTTTGGCTTTCTTTTCACTTTTTTCAGACGGCATCTCAGGATGTTCAACTGCTTCCTGACCTTCTACCTCCTCCTGAACTTCTACCGTTTCAGCCGCAACCTCAACTTCGTTTTCAACAGTATTGTTTCGATTGCGATCCCAAAAATCAACGTCCTGTTGGGAATCGGCAGATACGCCGTCGTTTAAAGATTTGTCTTGGTCGCCCATCTGCTTCGGCCGACCATTTTCCTTCCAATCATTCAAATCCATATCATGACTCCCAACATCAAACACTTTGAATTAAATGGAAAATAAAAAGCATATTTAGTTCATTTATTTTAGGTAATTTACATGTAGCTTACATTCTTTAAATACCTAAATAGCAAACTGCCGCAGAACCCCAAAGTCCTGCGACAACCCGCTTTGCATCAAAATATTAATAGTCGATGCGTTCTTTAATAATTTTCAAATCAGGATAAGACAAAACAATGTCGTACTCACGACCATCTTTAAAAGCCTCGATATCCAACACAGGCTGACCTCGACGGCTATCGGCTTCAACATCGTGAACTTGATAGCCGCGTTGTTCCAAAATTTTTACGGCTTTAGCACGATTTTGCTCGAAGTTTTTGTCGCTGTAGATTTTGTGTTCGATATAATCACTGGCACCGGCAGTAGCGGCAGACAAAGCAACGATGGCGGTCAATAAAAATTTTTTCATGTTTGATTTCCTTTTTAAATGTGTATTCGGGTTTCGATGGATGTATTAAAACATGACAAAATTAGCAGTTAATTAGTGCTTGGTTAAACGCAGTAAAGGCCGTCTGAAAACTATTCAGACGGCCTAAGCGATTCCCCTTCAGAAGAAATAAGAGAAAAAATTTGGCAACAATATGATAACGATAAGTCCCGTCTGACTGTGTTTCGTAAATTAATTGCAAAACAAAGAGTTTATGATGATATGTCGGTAGTAGTTTGTAAGGTTATCCACCCCCTATCTAACCCTTTTCACAATCACTGTCATCAGTTTTAAGTGAAATTTGAAACCATCTTTTACCATTTCTCTCCATCATTGCATTCGTCCGTCTATCGGATAGTCATTGCATTTATTCGATATGTCATGATACTGTTCAAAAAATATGACTATTAGGAGTTTCTCATGTCCGAACAGCAAAAATTCTTTTCTACCCAAGACGGTACTTCGCTTTTCTACCGCTATCGCCCTGCTGCTGATGGTTCTTTCGACAAAGCCATTGTGCTGTTCCATCGCGGGCATGAGCACTCCGGCCGGATGATGTTTGTGGCAGATGAGCTAGGTTTTGATGATTTTGCCTATTTTGCTTGGGACGCGCGCGGTCATGGTTACAGCCCTGGTGAACGCGGCGATAGTCCGAGTATCGGTACTTCGGTTGCTGATGTAGATGATTTTATCCGACACATTCAAAGCGAATACGGCATCAAACCTGAAAACATCTGCGTGATTGCACAAAGTGTTGGTGCGGTATTGGTTTCTACTTGGTTGCACGATTACGCGCCGAAAATCCGTTGCGCCGTATTGGCTTCGCCTGCGTTCAAAGTCAAACTCTATGTTCCGTTTGCCCGTACCGGTTTGAAAATTATGCAAAAATGGCGTGGCAATTTCTTTGTCAACAGCTACGTCAAAGCCCACTATCTGACCCACAATGTCGAACGTCAAAAAAGCTACGACAATGATCCGCTGATTGCCCGCGCTATTTCTGTGCGCATCCTGCTGGGTTTATATGAGGCGGCCGAGCGCGTCGTTGCCGATGCACAAGCGATTACTACGCCTATACAACTGTTGATTTCAGGCAGCGATTGGGTTGTTCATCACAAACCGCAACACGATTTCTACAACCGCTTAGGCAGCCATATTAAAGAGCGCCATATCCTGCCCGGTTTCTACCACGATACGTTAGGCGAGCAAGACCGTGAAATCGCATTTGTCGAAATGCGCCGTTTTATCCGCGAGCGTTTCAATCAGCCTTTGCAACAAGTCGATCTGACTCAAGCGCACTTGTTTGGAGACAGCCGTCGCGAAGCCGACGAACTGGCTACGCCTTTGCCTGTTTGTACGCCTCGCGGCGCATTTTGGGCAACATATCGCGCCTCGCTCAAACTGGGTTCACGCTGGAGTGAAGGCTTGAGAATCGGTCAAGAAACAGGTTTTGATTCGGGTAGCACGCTGGATTATGTCTACCGCAATCAACCGCAAGGCAGCAACGCTTTCGGTGTATGGGTGGACAAATACTATCTCAACGCCATCGGCTGGCGCGGCATTCGCCAACGCAAAGTCAATATCGGCAAAGCCATTCAGACGGCCTCAGCTAAATTGCGTGAAGCAGGCAAACCTGTACACGTTTTGGATATCGCGTCCGGTCATGGCCGCTATGTATTGGATGCCCTGACTGCCGACACATTGCCTGATTCCGTACGCTTGCGCGATTACAGCCCGATTAATGTCGAAGCCGGCCGCAAACTGATTGCAGAACGCGGCTTGCAAAACACGGTAACCTTCAATGAAGTCAATGCTTACGACCGCGCCAATTATCATGATTTACAGCCGCGCCCTACCCTAGGCATCGTCTCCGGCTTGCACGAATTGTTTGCCGACAACGATTTGATTTTAAACTCGCTCTACGGCTTTGGAGAAGCCATTGAAACCGGCGGCTACCTGATTTACACCGGCCAGCCGTGGCATCCGCAACTGGAAATGATTGCCCGCGCCCTGACCAGCCACAAAGCAGGCAGCCCAAACTGGGTAATGCGCCGCCGCAGTCAGCAGGAAATGGATCAGTTGGTTGAAAAAGCCGGTTTTGAAAAAATCCATCAATGGATAGACGAAGACGGTATTTTCACCGTGAGCTTGGCAGTGAAGAAATAAAAATAAAGGCCGTCTGAACAATTTTTTAACTTTCAGACGGCCTTATTTAAACCATGTACCTATCCATGAAACCTACCCTCAAAACCTCCCTACTCAAGCTGATTTCAGTCGGTATCCTGTTCTACACCAGCTACGGCCTCTCCAACCATTACGCGGCATCGCTGGACTATGTACCTGAAATCGCTTTTGCATGGGAGCGCAATATTCCGTTTTGGGCATGGACGATTGTGCCTTATTGGTCGCTGAACCTGATGTATGCCGCGGCATTTTTTCTTTGCCGTGATACACATGAACAAAACCGATATGTAGCGCACCTTGTAGCCGCCCAACTGATTGCGACTGCTTGCTTTGTGCTGTTTCCGCTGCGTTTCGGGTGGCCTAAACCGCCTGCCGATGGACTGTCAGGCTGGCTGTTTGATTCATTGGCTGCATTTGATTTGCCGTACAACCAAGCGCCATCTTTGCATATTGCGTTGGCAATTATCGTGGGTGCATTTTATTGGACGCGCTTTCCCAAAATCCGCCTGCCTCTTTTCTTATGGCAAAGCCTGATTGCCCTGTCGGTACTGACAACTTATCAACATCATTTTATTGACGTGCCGACAGGAGCATTGCTTGGCTGGCTGGTGTTGTGGGCTTTCCCGCGTCAGATGACTTCGCCGTTAAGACTGGGCTTGAGTGATGTACGCTCAAGAAGGATTGCGTTGCTGTATTTACTTGGCGCGTGTTTGACGGCTTTGCCTGCGCTGCTGGGTGGTGTGTGGCTGTGGTTGATATGGATTAGCGTGTCTTTACTGATGGTATCCTTTGCCTATTTGACTGGAAATGCAAACATATTCCAAAAACAGGCTAACGGTAAATTATCGGTGGCAGCGACGGTTTTACTATTGCCTTATCTGGTGAGCGTACGGCTAAACATGGCGTATTGGTTACGCGGTAAAGCGAAAACGGCACCAGTCCGCAATGATGTATTAATTGGCAGCGTTTTAGGGATTTCAAACCATTTGCCTGTCGTATTGGATGTATGCGCCGAATATCCCTGCCGTAGCTATCAGGGAGCATATCGCGCTCTGCCTTTACTGGATATGGTAACGCCGTCTGAAAACGATTTGGTTCAGACGGCCTTGATATTGGAAACCTTGCGCCAAAAACACGGCAAAGCGCTGGTATGTTGCGCTTTGGGTTATGGAAGAAGTGCCGCAGTGGTGCTGACGTGGCTGCTGGTCTATGGTGGCTGCAAAAACTTGGCGCAAGCGAAGGCCGAACTCAAACAGGCTCGGCCGCAAATGGTATTATCGCCGGCCACCGCCCAAGCAGTTGAAGCTGCGGCCAACCGTTTAAAACAAGGATAATGATGGACAACGCAACCGACAGCCGTATTACTGCCCACCTGCTCTCTACCGCACATTATGTTGCCGCCTGCAATGCCTTGCTGCTCGCCTTGTCGGCAAAATATGGCGGCGCATGGTTTGCGGTGCAACTTGTCTTGGCAGCAGTTTTGCTGTACTGCCATATCCGCATTCACTTCGACCGTCGCGTGTTCCAAGACTTTGCCGACAACCGCTACTCTCCTGAAGACTTCGACCACACCTTACAGCAAAACGGTTTACGCCAAATTTCAGGCAGCCGTACGTTGACCCAACGGATAAACGGCGCACTTTCCTTATGGCGCAAAAGCTTATACCTGACCGCCGCACAATTTTTAATTTTGCTTATCCAAAGCATTTGATTATTTTGGCTAATTTACCCAAACCAGATCTAGAGCGGTATCTCACTCCCAAAGGCAGAAACAATGAAAAACTTCCTCAAAAAACAACTTGCCTGGCTAACTGACCAAGCCTTATGTCTGTCGGTCTCTTTTCTTACGGGCGTACGCCCCAAAAGTCCGCGCGAGCTGACATTCAATCAGCACCAAAAAGTCTATTACGCCAATCACGGCAGCCATGGCGATTTTGTATTGGTGTGGATTTCCCTGCCCCGCCGCTGGCGCTTGTCCACGCGCCCAGTCGCCGGTTCGGATTACTGGCTGACAAGCAAACTCAAACGCTTCATCATTCAAAACGTTTTCAATGCCTTGCTGATTCCGCGCCATAGTGATAATCCGCAAGCAATTACCGAACAGATGAAAGACGCGCTGAACGCAGGCGACTCTTTGATTATTTTCCCTGAAGGCACGCGTAATACTGACGACAACACCATCCTGCTGCCGTTCAAGTCCGGCATTTATCATCTGGCGAAAAGTAAACCCAATACCGAATTTGTGCCGATTTGGATAGACAACATCAGCCGCGTACTGCCCAAAGGCAAAATCCTGCCTATCCCGCTTTTGTGTGAAGTCCATATCGGACAGCCGCTTACTTTGCAGGAAAACGAAGACAAAGACAGCTTTTTGACACGCAGCCGTGAGGCGCTACTGGCACTCAGGCCGTCTGAAAACGACCGCAGCGAGCTTTGCCAAAATGAATCTGAAGTTCAGCAAAACAAAGGAGAACAAGCATGAGCCTTTCTACGACTTCCCAACAAATCATTGTCGAACAAGCCGCCGCTCATCTGACTCCGCAAGCCAGCTATATTTTTGTCGGCGTATTTGCCGTATTGTGTTTTGCCAGCATCATCGGACAATGGCTCAAGCGCAAAAACGGCGCAGATAATGCCACCATTGCCAACCTCAACGCCCGTATTTACGCATGGTGGCTGATGACGTTGGTGTTGCTGGGTGCATTTTGGTTCGGCAAAATCGGGACGGTTGTACTGTTTTTCCTGATTTCATTTGCCGCACTGCGCGAATTTATGACCCTCGTCTATCGACGCCGCAGCGACTATTACAGCATGGTGGTCTGCTTTTACCTGCTTCTGCCGGTGCAATACTATTTCGTCTATGACGGCTGGTACGGCATGTTCAGCATTTTTATTCCGGTTTACGGCTTTTTGATACTGCCGATTATTGCCAGCCTCAGCGGCCAAACGGCACACTTTTTGGAACGCGCCGCCAAAACACAATGGATGGCGATGATTTGCATCTTCTGTCTGTCTCATGTTCCGGCGCTGATGTTTCTGGACTTGGATGGCTTCGATAACGGCAACAATATCCTGTTGCTGATCTTCCTGATTGGCGTGGTGCAAGTATCGGATGTGTTGCAATACGTTTGGGGCAAACTGATTGGCGGTGCAAAAATCATGCCTTCGCTTTCTCCGTCAAAAACTATTTCCGGCACTGTCGGCGGTATTTTATCGGCCACTGCCATTGCCGCGCTGATGGCGCCGATTACGCCGTTCTCTCACGGCCAAGCAGCCATTATCGGCTTTATCGTCTGCCTGATGGGCTTCTTTGGCGGCCTGGTTATGTCTGCCATCAAACGCGATTACGGTGTCAAAGACTGGGGCAATATGATACGCGGCCACGGCGGTATGCTTGACCGTGTGGATTCGATCTGTTTTGCCGCACCCGTGTTTTTCCACATCACCCGTTATTTCTGGAACGGCTAAACTTCAGGCCGTCTGAAAGCTGTTTTTCAGACGGCCTTTAATGATCGAAACTTCCAGTCCTACCAATTCGTTATACAATACGTAACCATTGTTATTACATACACACAACATGGATAAACCCTCTCCAATCTTTCCTATTTTTCTTGCTGCAATTATCTTCGCCCTTATTGTTTGGTCAGGCATTAATCCTCATGACCGCGCAGTCTGGTACGCCGAAATTATCCCCGTAGCATCCGTATTCTTCCTTCTGGTTGCCACCTACCGCATTTTCCGCTTCAGCAACCTGGCCTACTTATTCATGAGTTTTTGGCTGATTATGCATTCCATCGGTGCATACTACACTTTTGCCGATGTGCCATTTGAATCCATCAACCGCTTTGTCGAACCGATTTTGGGCGAAAACCGCAATCATTACGACCGTATTGCCCATTACATCATCGGCTTCTACGCCTATCCAATGGCTGAATGGCTGCTGCGCCGCAAGCTGTGCAACCTGCCGTTGGCCTTATTTTTCTCCCTGTTCTTCATTATGAGCATTGCTGCCGCCTATGAAATCATTGAATGGCAATATGCCGTCATCGACGGCGGAGAGGCCGGACTGGAATTCTTAGGTTCTCAAGGCGATATTTGGGACGCGCAAAAAGACATGCTTGCCGATACTTTGGGCGCGTTAACTTCCCTGTTTATTTTTGTATTTACCCGACCCGATAAACGCTTGGGTTTCTCTTAAATATATCCCTTTAAAGCAGAAGGCCGTCTGAAACCAGATTTTCAGACGGCCTTTTTTCATTTTTCTATCGACATTATTGTAAAAATTAATAAATACGATAGTTAAAAACATAAGCCAATTTTGAAACAAAATCCGTCATCAAAATTTTTAAGCACATGAAATATATAAAAAACAACGTCTGTTAAGATTTTGTAAACAACATGCCTACGTCAACCTGAATTTTTCGATTTGATTTAAGTCAGCATATCTTGTGTCATTAATCCATAAAATATTCAGAATTCTACAAAATATTGATTAACCCGATAGAGGTTATCATCAAGACGAGGAACACAAAATGCAGAAAATTCCAGAATTGGTCTGCCCCGCCGGCAACCTGCCTGCACTGAAAACCGCTGTGGACAACGGTGCGGACACGGTTTACATGGGTTTGAAAGATGCGACCAATGCACGAAACTTTCCGGGACTGAATTTCGATATGAAATCGGCACGGGAAGGCGTTGCTTACGCCCATGCGCGCGGGCGCAATGTACTGATGGCTATCAATACATTCGCACAAGCTGGCCAAGTGGAGCGTTGGCACGCCGCTGTGGATACGGCGGCGGATTTGGGTGCCGATGCGATTATTGTTGCCGACCCCGCCATCATGGCGTATGCGGCAGACAAACATCCGAATTTACGCCTGCATATGTCGGTACAAGGTTCGGCCACCAATTACGAAGCCATCAATATGATGAAAGAGCTGTTCGGCATCCGTCGTGCCGTTTTGCCGCGCGTGCTGACCATCGATCAGGTCAAACATGTGATTGACAATACTGATGTGGAAATTGAAGTCTTTGGTTTCGGCAGTTTGTGTGTGATGGTGGAAGGCCGTTGCATCTTGTCGAGCTATGCAACAGGCGAATCGCCCAATATGCAAGGTGTCTGCTCTCCGGCAAAATCCGTCCGCTGGGAACAACTGCCCGACCGCATGAACGTACGTCTAAACCAGGTATTGATAGACCAATACAAACCCAATGAACCGGCAGGTTATCCAACCTTGTGCAAAGGCCGCTTTGAAGTCAATGATGAAACTTACTATGCTTTGGAAGAACCGACCAGCCTGAATGTTTTGGAAATGTTGCCCGAACTCATCAAAATCGGTGTGTCCGCCATCAAAATCGAGGGACGCCAACGCAGTCCGATGTATACGGCGCAAGTAACCAAATCCCTGCGCCAAGCACTGGATGCAGCTGCAGCCGATCCATCGCGTTTCAAAGTCAATCCGTCCTGGAACAATGCCTTGAGCAAAGTTTCGGAAGGTCATCAGACAACTTTGGGCGCATACAACCGCCCATGGAAATAAGGGGAAAAAAATGAATTCATTGAAATTGTCGCTGGGCCCTATTTTATTTTTCTGGCAAAAAGAAGCCCTGCTGGAATTTTACGTTTCCATGCTGGATACGCCGTTGGATACGGTCTATTTGGGTGAGGTAGTCTGCTCACGCCGTCAGAAAATGCGCTTTGCCGACTGGTTCGGACTGGCTGAAGACTTGGCGGAAAGCGGTAAGGAGATTATTCTTTCTTCACAAGTCCTGCTCGAAAGCGAATCCGATCTGAAACGCTTGCGCAAAATCACGGAGCAGGGAAAGTTTAAAGTTGAAGCCAACGACATGGGGGCGGTCAAATTGGCACGCGAACACGGCATTCCTTTTGTTGCCGGTGCAAGCCTGAATATCTACAACGAAACTACTTTGGACGTATTCCGAAAATTAGGGGCATTCCGCTGGATTGCACCGTCCGAGCTAAGCCGCGATAAGGTTGCCGAAATCATCAAGGCTTCAGACGGCATTGAAACTGAACTCTTCGCTTGGGGTAAAATGCCGCTTGCCTATTCATCACGTTGCTTTACCGCCCGCCATTACAATCTGAATAAAGACAGTTGCGAGTTCCGCTGCCTCGATCATGAGCACGGTATGGCCATGAATACGCGAGAAGGCCAGCCGTTTCTCACCATCAACGGCATCCAAACCATGTCTTACGGCTGCCAAAACCTACTGCCCCACCATGAAGACTTGAATAAAATCGGCGTGAATATGCTCAGACTGTCGCCACAAATGCACAGCATGGCTGAAATTATCCAAATTCACCGCGATGTATTGGACGGAAAAGCCACATGGGAAGATGTCCACCCTGAGTTGGAACGATTGACTACCGGAACACTGGTTGACGGCTATTGGCGCGGTCAGCCCGGTATTGAAACCGTGAAGGAGGCATATTATGGCGCTGCCTGAAATCATATTACCCAAATGGATGACAAAAATCGGTACCAAACTTCCCGGCAAACCTCCACGCTTTGTTTTGGTCTCCGTATTGAATACCATGCTGAGAAAAGGTTTACTGCCTGCCGATATGGAACTTTTTGCCGGAAGAAAATTCGAAATCGAAGTTTTGGATGCCGGTATCAAAGTGCGGTTTAGTGCCAATACGGAAAAATTCCTGGACGACAACTTCAGTGGCGTCCCCGATCTGAGGCTGGCGGCCAACGGTATAGACTTCATGCGCATGATGATGCGCGAGGAAGATCCCGATACCTTATTTTTCAACCGTAAATTGCAAATCGAAGGCGATACGGAACTGGGGCTAATTACCAAAAACTTACTCGACAGTGTTGAGTGGCCTTTCAGCGAATGGTTCCTGAAACGCAGCACGTCCACTTTGGATTGATTAATTTTGGTTGAACCAAGAACAAAGGCCGTCTGAATGTTTCAGACGG
>NZ_KV799663.1:113781-154512 GCF_001810035.1 Neisseria sp. HMSC058F07
AAAGGCCGTCTGAATGTTTCAGACGGCCTTATATATTTCACCTCTTTGATATGTCTTCTCTTATTGGTTTTATCAAATATAAAAAAGCGTACCTTGTTAGGTACGCTTTTTTCAATCCGACTCAAAATTAGAATTTTGCACCGGACTCATTTGCCATAAAGTCTACAGCCGCTTTAACCTCATCGTCACTCAAGCTGCTGTTGCCGCCTTTGGCAGGCATTGAATTAAAACCTTCAAGCGCGTGTTTGTGCAAAGTATCTTTACCTTGCTTAATTCGAGGAGCCCAGTCGTCTTTTTTACCGACAACAGGTGCGCCCGGAATCATACCGCCATGACATGTTTTACAGTTGGCTTCAAAAACAGCTTTGCCGTCTACCTTAACCGGAGCTGCTTCTGCTTTTTCAGCAGGTTTGGCTTCAGCAGCCGGAGCAGCTTTAGCATCTGAAGCAGCTTTATCGGCAGCAGGAGCAGAAGCAGCCGCCGGAGCAGAAACATCGGCAGGTTGAGCTACCGGAGCAGGCTCGGCTTTTTTAGCAGGAGCTTTTTTACCGTCTTTGTTGGACAAACCCCAAACATAAGCGGTCATGATGTGCAGCTTGTCTTTGTCAAGGAAGTGACCCCAAGCAGGCATTTGGCTGCTGCGGCCGTTGGTAATGGTTTCGGTAATCGCTTTTTGAGTACCGCCCCACAACCATACATCGTCGGTCAGATTCGGGCCGAGGCCTTGGATACCTTGACCTTTGTCGCCGTGACAAGTGAAACAGTTGGCAGGTGGGCCGCTAAACAGGGCTTTACCGCGTTCTGCACGTTCTTCGTCGTATTGACCTTTAGGTTTAGAAAGAGACATAACATACTGTGTTACGTTTTTCACTCCTTCTTCACCCAAAGCAGGCCCCCATGCCGGCATAGAGGCAGTACGGCCTTTTTCAATGGTTTCCTGAATTTTTTCAGGTTCGCCACCCCACAACCAGTCGTCGTCGGTCAAATTCGGGAAGCCTTTGGAGCCTTTGGCATCTGAGCCGTGACATTGGATACAGTAGGTATTGAAAAGGTTTTGTGCAATAGCACGGGCTTCAGGGTCTTTAGCCACTTTCTCAATCGGCATATTGGAAAATTTAGCATACACTTTACCGTATTGCTGATTGGCTTTGGCAACTTCTTCTTCATATTGACCATGGCTGCTCCAGCCCCACAGGCCTTTGTAATCGCCAATACCTGGATACATAATCAGGTAGCCGACGCCAAACAGCCATGTGCAGACATAAAGCCAAAACCACCAACGTGGCAGAGGGTTGTTGTACTCCGAAATGCCGTCCCACTCATGACCTGTGGTTTTTACTTCTTCGCCTTTTTTAGGGCGTTTCACAACGTTTTGCGAAAGCAGAAGCCAAGCCAGGCCGATGAAGCTGAGCACGACGATAACGGCAATATATATACTCCAGAAACTACTGGTAAATTGGGATGTTGTGTTCATTATTTTGCTCCGTGATCACGGACTGACTGAGCTTGATCGTCCTTTTCAGACGGCCTTCGTTCGTCATTATCGAAAATACTGCTGGCAGCATCGTCATAGTTTTTCTTATTGCGTCTATTGAACACAATATAGAGGACTAAAATAAAGCTGATAAATACCCAAACAGTAAAGAGCGAGCGAGCCCAGTTAGCGTCCATGATGTTACCTTACGTTTTTCAATGCCAAGCCCAAGCCTTGCAGATAGGCGATAACAGCGTCCAGCTCTGATTTGTTAGCCAGCATTTCAGGTGCTTTGGCAATTTCTTCATCGCTGTAAGGTGTACCCACTTTACGCAGGGCTTTCATATGCGCCACAGTTGCCTCGGCATCGACTTTATTGCGTGCGAGCCATGGGAATGCAGGCATATTGGACTCCGGCACAACGTCGCGCGGGTTCAGCAGGTGGATGCGGTGCCATTCATCGGAATAACGGCCGCCGACACGAGCCAAATCCGGACCGGTACGTTTAGAACCCCATTGGAACGGATGGTCATAAACAGACTCACCGGCAACGGAATAATGACCGTAACGTTCAGTTTCTGCACGGAATGGACGAATCATTTGAGAGTGGCAGTTGTAGCAGCCTTCGCGCACATAAATATCGCGACCGGCCACTTGCAGAGCGTTATATGGTTTCACGCCGGGCGCAGGTTCGGTAACTGCCTTGGTGAAGAACAGCGGAACAGCCTCAATCAGAAGGCCGACGCTGACTACAAGCAGGGTGAATACAATCAGTACACCGACTTTTTCTTCAGCTAATTGTTGTAATTTCATTTTGGTAGCCTATCTTTCTTGTCATTAGTGGTGTTGAGTTTGAGAAACCGCAGGAATCTCAGCATCAACTGCTTTACCACTGATAGCAGTACGGTAAACGTTATATGCCATGATGCACATACCGCTCAGGTACAGAAGACCGCCGGTGAAACGAATCATGTAGTAAGGCATGGTACGTTTTACGGATTCAACGAAGGAATAAGTCAGCGTGCCGTCGTCATTCAAAGAACCCCACATCAGACCTTGCATTACGCCGGCAATCCACATTGCAGCGATATACAGAACCACGCCGATGGTCGCGATCCAGAAATGCGCCTCAACCAATTTGGTGCTGTACATTTCATTTTTGCCGAACAAGCGGGGAATCATATAGTAAACGGAACCGATGGTTACAAAGCCCACCCAGCCCAATGCGCCGGCGTGAACGTGTGCAACAGTCCAGTCGGTGTAGTGGCTCAGAGCGTTAACGGTTTTGATAGACATCATCGGGCCTTCGAAGGTAGACATACCGTAGAAAGACAGAGAAACGATCAAGAATTTCAAAATCGGGTCGGTACGCAGTTTGTCCCATGCGCCGGACAGAGTCATGATACCGTTGATCATACCGCCCCAAGAAGGCGCAAACAGGATCAAAGACAATACCATACCCAAAGATTGAGTCCAGTCAGGCAATGCGGTGTAGTGCAAGTGGTGTGAACCAGCCCACATATAAGTGAAAATCAAAGCCCAGAAGTGAACGACGGACAAGCGGTAAGAGTAAATCGGACGGCCCGCTTGTTTAGGTACGAAATAGTACATCATACCCAAGAAGCCGGCTGTCAGGAAAAAGCCCACCGCATTGTGGCCATACCACCATTGAACCATCGCATCAATCGCACCTGCGTAAACCGGATAAGATTTCATCAAACCGGCAGGGATGCTGATATTGTTGACGATGTGCAACAGTGCAACGGCCAAGATAAAGCCGCCGTAGAACCAGTTGGCAACGTAAATATGTTTGATTTTACGTTTGGCAATCGTACCGAAGAATACGATAGCGTAGGCAACCCACACCAGCGTAATCAAAATGTCGATAGGCCATTCCAACTCGGCGTATTCTTTACCTTGGGTGTAACCCATAGGCAAGCTGATGGCAGCAGCCACGATAACGGCCTGCCAACCCCAGAAGGTAAATGCAGGCAGCCAACCGCCAAACAGACGGGTATTACATGTACGTTGAACAACGTAGTATGATGTACCGATCAAACCACAACCACCGAATGCAAAAATAACCGCATTGGTGTGCAGAGGACGCAGGCGGCCAAAGTGGAACCAAGGTCCGATATTGGATAAATCTAGGGCCGGAGCAAAAAGCTGGGCAGCGACGATAACGCCAACCAACATGCCCACAATACCCCAAACTACAGTCATGATGGCGAACTGGCGCACCACTTTGTAGTTATAAGTTTGTGTGTCCATGGAAGTCTCCATAAATTATGGGTATAAAAAATTTTTATCTCACCCCAGCCCCTGCATTTACGAAAAGCGCAATACGGCCAAGGCTCAAATTTTTCTAAATTTAACATAGACACCACAACATGCCAAGCAAAATTACATTCCATATTGCATAAAAACTTTAGTGAGACATAATCTCATTTCTTTTATAATCAATAAATTATTTAAACATGTTCAATAAATCGGACACAGCATTTTTTCAAGCCCCCTTTTTCGTACAGTTTTATTGATATAGATTAAGCCTACCCTTTAAAACCCCTTCCTCTTAATAAACTTTAGCAAATTAACCAATAGCCATGATTAATTACAAAATTACCCCCAACTTTCTGTCTCATGAATGGCACATCACCTTATCATTCACTCAAACTGATGATTCTGAAACAGAAATCAGCCTGCCAAACTGGGTTCCCGGCAGCTATCTCATCCGTGACTTTGCCCGCCACATCACACACATCAACGCGTGCTGCAACGGCAAAGCCCAGCCACTGACACAAACCAGCAAAAACTATTGGCAAACCCCTGCCCTCAATGGAGCGTGGGAAATTTACTACACCGTCTACGCATTCGACTTGTCTGTTCGCGGCTCATTCCTCAGTACCGAGCGCGGCTTTTTTGATGGCGCGTGCCTATTCTTAAAAGTGCACGGACAAGAGGAACAACCACACCAAGTCGAATTTCCTACCCTGCCACACACATGGCAGATAGCCACCACCCTACCCCAAATTTCGGCGACCACTTTTCAGACGGCCTCATATGCCGAGCTTATTGATCATCCTGTTGAAACAGGCATCATCGAATTCCTCGACTTTGAAGCACAAGGCATCCCCCACCGTATTGCATTAAGCGGCATCTATCCTGATTTCGACCGCACCCGCTTCCTCGCCGATATTCAAAAAATCTGCGAAACCGAGTTAGCGATGTTCCCCTCCCCTGCCCCGTTTTCCGAATACCTTTTCCTATTACATCTGGGCGACAACCTTTATGGCGGACTGGAACACATCAGCAGCACCGCCCTACTCGCCGACCGCCACAGTCTGCCATCTTACGATATGGGTGAAGCCGACAAAGCCTATACCGAACTGCTCGGCCTCTTCTCCCATGAATACTTCCACGCATGGAACGTCAAATCCATCAAACCGGCCGTATTCGCACCTTACAACCTCGACCAAGAAAACTATACCGAGCAACTTTGGGCATTCGAAGGCATTACTTCCTACTACGACGACCTCTTTCTAGCCCGAAGCAAAACCATCAGCCCCGAAGCCTACCTTACCCTGCTTGCACAAAGCATCACACGTGTACAGCAGACACAAGGCCGCCTGAAACAAACACTTGCCCAATCCAGTTTCAGCGCGTGGGACAAGTTCTACAAACAAGACGAAAACAGCCCAAACGCCATCGTCAGCTACTATCAAAAAGGCGCACTGGCCGCACTTTGCCTCGACCTTATCATCCGTGAAAAAAGCCAAGGCAAATACACCATCGACAGCGTGATGCAGCAACACTATCGCGACTGGTGCAACACCCATCAAGGCATACCCGAAAAACACTGGCAAATCCGTTGCCAAGAAATGACCAGTTTAGATTTAGAAACCTTCTTTCAGACGGCCTTATACAGCACCGAAGACCTTCCGCTCGCAGAATGCCTACAAAGCGTAGGTGTCAAACTCGACTTTATTCCCCTACCTCGCCAACATGGCGGAGCATTTGCAAGCGAACCCCAATCGGTTGCCCCCGCCAACGATTTGGGCGCACGTTTCAAACAAAGCAGCGATCATGCCGTCCTGACTCATGTATTTAATGGCGGCAGTGCAGAAAATGCCGGACTCTGCCCGCAAGACAAAATCATCGCCCTAGGCGGCTATGCCTGCAACGACCTTGCGGCACAGTGGAGCAAACTGCCTATCGGCACGCGCACCACCATCCATTTCTTCCGTCAAGGCCTATTGCGTGAAACCAGCATCACAGTTCAAGCGGCAGAAGCCAATACTGCCCTGCTGCACATTACCGATCGCCAAAAACTCGAAAACTGGTTGTACAATCATTAAATAAAACTTCAAACGGCCTGCCACTTCCTAGGCCGTCTGAAATCAACATATCCATTTAATATAAAGAAAGGAAAAACTATGCCCATCCGTAAACTGACCGACACCCTCTATATCGCCCCCCAACTGACCGAAGCAGATGTCCAAGAAGCCGTACGTCTCGGCATCAAAACCATCATCTGCAACCGCCCGGACGGTGAAGAAGAAAACCAACTGGCTTTTGCCGAAGTGCAAAACTGGTTTAAAGAGGCTGGCATCAACCAATTCTCATCCCAGCCCGTTGTCGCGCCTCAAATCAACGCAGCCGATGTCGCAGCCTTCCAAAATCTGTTGCAACAATCTCCGGCTCCTATTCTTGCTTTCTGCCGCACCGGTACTCGCTGCTCCCTGCTTTGGGGTTATCATCAAGTGCAACACGGCGCATCCGTAGCCGAAGTAGTTGCCGCAGCCGAACAGGCTGGCGTCAACCTCAGCAACTTTGAAACCCGCCTGCAAGAAGCCAAAGATAAAGGTTTGGCTTAATACTTTATTTATATATAAGTAGTAGCCTTCAAACCAATCAGGCCGTCTGAAACCGATTATTCAGACGGCCTGATTGCCTTAGCTTATTTTTAATTTATTTCCACTATCCTAAAAATATATTTTCTAAATCAAGCCCGAATTGACCTGTATCAATACCCTGACCCTATTTTCATTTATAATGCCTTTCAATGATTCAGGGCCAAGCCCGAATCCTCCAGTTTCCTCGATAAGAGCCAGCTCTCTTATTAAATGATTTTTCTTTCCTCTTGATGTGTGTGTGTTTGGGTGTGGCCGAAAGCCACCCCCTTTTTTTTATACCTACCCCCTTTCAGGCCGTCTGAAAACTTTCAGACGGCCTTTCCTTTCCTCTCACAAAAATAGTATAAAATCCCCTTATCGTTCAAACCACAAACTCAAAACACCATGGTCAACAAACTCACTCCCCCTCCAAGCCTGCCCGATCCGCAAGACCTCCGCGCCATTATCGCTTACAACATGCGCCTCTACCGCGTTAATCACGGCTGGTCGCAAGAAGAACTGGCACGCCAATGCGGACTTGACCGCACCTACGTTTCCGCCGTCGAACGCAAACGCTGGAACATCGCCCTTTCCAACATCGAAAAAATCGCATCCGCGCTTAAAATCGCCCCTTACAAACTCCTCCTTCCGCCGCAAGAAATGCTCCGCCAAATGACCGAGCCTACCGATACCCAAGCCTAATTCACAGCCAGACACCATCATGCCCGCCGCCCAACAAGCCATCCAAATCTACCAGCAGCAAAAAGCCGCAGCAGAAACTGCCTACCGCCAAAACAACCGCCCTACCGCTTACTTCCGCGACCATATCGCCGCTGCTGAAACCCTACTGCAAACCCTCTGGCAAATCCACTTTCCCGACAGCAACGACATCAGTCTGATTGCCATCGGCGGCTTCGGACGTTGTGAACTCTACCCCCATTCTGACTGGGACTTAGCGATTATTTCCTCGGCCCCATTTTCAGACGGCCTGCAACAACAAACCGCCCAATTTATCCAAACCCTTTGGGACGCACGCCTCAATCCGGCCATCAAAAGCGGCAGCATAGAAGAAATCCTCCAAAGTACCCAAAACGACATTACCGGCGAAACCGCCTTTCTTGAAGCACGCCACCTACAAGGCGATGCCAAACTTACCGCCCAACTTCTAAACAAACTCAACACACGTCGCGACACAGCCGCCTTTATCGAAGCCAAACTCCTCGAAATGGAGCAACGCCATACAAAATCCCAAGGCACAGGCGCACAACTCGAACCCAACATCAAAACTTGCCCCGGCGGCCTGCGCGACATCCACACCCTTATCTGGACAGCCAAAGCACAAGGCATAGACAGCAACCCCACCGCCCTCGTTACCGCCGGTGTCCTCACACGCACCGAAGCCGGCATGCTGGCTCATGGCTACCGCCGCCTCGCCAACATCCGCATTCATCTCCACCTTACCGCCGACCGCCCCGAAGACAGGCTGCTTTTCGACTACCAGTCCCAAGTTGCCGAAAGCTTAGGCTATACCCAACCCGACATCCGCGGCAGAAGCGAAGCTCTGATGCACACCTTCTACCGCGCCACCAAAGCCATCAAACAACTCAACGGCATCCTCATTCCGGTTCTCAAAAACCATCAAACCTCCAGCCGCCCCCAACATATCCACCCCATCGACAGCCGCTACAAACGCATCGGCCACCAAATCGCCGCCAACGACCTTGCCCTGTTTGAACACAACCCCGAACACATCTTCACCATCATCCAAACCATGCAGGAGCAAAGCATCACCACCATCGAGCCGCAAACCCTGCGCGCATGGTGGGCGGCCACACGAAAAATCAACGCCCGTTTCACCCAAAACCCAGAAAACCGCCGCCGCTTCATCCAATTCTTCAAACACGGCACCGGCCTTACCCAAACCCTCCGTTTTCTCAACCTCTACGGCGTACTTGGCCGCTATCTCCCCGCATGGGAAAAAATCACCGGCCTGCTCCAACACGACCTCTTCCATATTTACCCCGTAGACGACCACATCCTGACCGTCGTCCGCAATATGCGCCGTCTCGCCATCGAAACCCACAGCCACGAAATGCCCGAGGCCAGCGCCATCATGCAGGCCTACCCACGACCGCACATCCTCTACACCGCCGCCCTGCTGCACGACATCGCCAAAGGCCGTGGCGGCGATCACGCCAAAGAAGGCATCAAAGACGCCCAACAATTCGCCGCCGACCACTACTACACCGACGAAGAAAGCCACCTCCTCGCATGGCTGGTTGAAAACCACCTGCTCATGTCCACCGTTGCCCAAAAAGAAGACATCCAAGACCCGCACGTCCTCCAAGCCTTCTGCCGCCATATTCCCACACGCGAATACCTCGACGCACTCTACCTGCTTACCATTGCCGACATCCGCGGCACCAATCCCAAACTTTGGAACACATG
Source organism: Neisseria sp. HMSC058F07 (assembly GCF_001810035.1). Lineage (NCBI taxonomy): Bacteria > Pseudomonadati > Pseudomonadota > Betaproteobacteria > Neisseriales > Neisseriaceae > Neisseria > Neisseria sp. HMSC058F07. The sequence goes on from NZ_KV799663.1 coordinate 122,596, forward strand.
GCGCGCCAGCCTGCTCCAAACCCTCTACCACAGCACCGCCGCCGTTTTAAACAGCAAAAACCACGATCCCGAACGCCTCCCCAACCGACGCGAACAAGCCGCGGCCGACCAACTCACGCGCGCAGCCGTTCCCCTCAAAAACCAACAAAAACTCCGCCGCATCCTCGGCAGCGCATACTACGTCCGCCATCAAACGCGGGAAATCCTCTGGCACACCGCAAACCTCGCCTACGACACCCAAAGTCCGGCCGTCCGCAGCCGCATCCTCCCCCAAAGCAACAGCCTTCAAGTCATGGTCTTCATGCCCAACGGCGACCGCCTCTTCGCACGCCTCTGCCGCATCTTCAGCAGCCACCGCTTCGACATCCAAGCCGCCCGCGCCTTCATTACCGAGCACGACTACATCCTCGACACCTTTATCCTGCAACTTCCCGACAATCTCCCGCCCGAAGAATATCCCGACCGCCAAAGCGCACTCGAAGCCGAACTCAACAGCTTCATCCACGGCAATACCACCGTCCAAAAACAAAGCGGCCGCCCACACATCAGCCGCCGCATCCGCCACATCCCCATTCCGCCTACCGTAATCATCACCCCCGAAGAAGATTATCCCGGCTGGCACACCATAGACATCACCGCCGTCAACCGCCCCCACCTCCTCGCCGACATCGCAGAGACCTTCTTCGCACACAACATCAGCCTGCGCTACGCCAAAATCACCACCTTGGATCAGCGCATCGAAGACAGCTTCATCACCTACAGCCCATCCCTCCAAGACCCGCAAACCCAAAATACCCTAAAACAAGCATTGATCGAAGTTCTGACCCCATAAAGGCCGTCTGAACATCTTAAAAATATAGGGTGAGCATTTTTTGCTCACCCTAATCGCATTCAACATATAAACATCCTGAATATACCCTTCTAAAACACTCAAGAAATCCAACGCCTTAAAAATCAAAACCAGACTGCTCCCTGATATAAAACTACATTACAAAATCATAACCCAAATAAATATAATTCCAAATACAAAATTTCATTCATCTATTACACCAAACCCCTTTTCAAATCCCCTCCTTCCAAACCATTTCCCCATCAATATTCACACAAAATACATACTCAAAATAAAACCCATAAAAAACAAAAGAATAAAATCACAAAAAATCAAACCGACCGATTAAGCCATAAAAACACCGCCTGTCCAAACCAATTAACATATTATTGAATCAATCTAAAATTCTGACAAAAAACGTCACACACCCAAACTTGTCTCCCTTCCCTGTCACAAAAAACACAAAACTGACAAAAAACGTCAACCACCCAAATTCCCTAAAATCCTGAAACTTTCAAACAAAACCTCACAAAACTTAAAAATTAAAAAATAAACCCAATAAAAACAACAAACAAAAAATAAAAAATAAAATTTTTAACCCATTTTCCACACTTGGCACACCGACTGCTTGAAACAACACGTCCGGCAAGGCCCAAGCCTCAAAGCAGCAAGCCCGACGGAAGCTGTATATTCCTTCTTACTTTATGGTTTACTCATAATACAAAGTGCCAAGCACATTACGGACTTTTTACTTAAACATAATTATTCACACTTTCAAACTGGAGTTTTAATCAATGAAAGCAATCCAAAAAGGTTTCACCCTGATCGAATTGATGATCGTCATCGCCATCTTGGGCATCCTGGCCGTAATCGCTCTGCCTGCATACCAAGACTACACCATCCGCGCTAAAGTATCTGAAGGCTTGAGCTTGGCCGAGCCTGCAAAATTGGCTGTAGCAGAAACTGCTTCTGCTTTGGGTGGCCTAAAAGCAATTACTGCTACCAATACTGGTTACACTTTCCCTGCAAAAGGCACTAACTACGTTAAAAGTATTACTATTGCAGCTACTACAGGGGTAATTACAGTAACTACTCAAAATACAGGTGCAAGTAAACAACCTGTACTAACCCTGACTCCATCCCAAGCAAATCCTGAGTCTCCAATCACTTGGACTTGTAAATATAAAGACAGCGAGCCTAAACACGTTCCTGCTAACTGCCGCTAATATTGGTATTGCAGCCTGAATAAAAGTAAATCCCATAAGGCAATTATGGGATTTACTTTATAAAAATAAGAAAACGATACACTCAAATGAATACCCCATTTCAAGCCCAAAAAGGTTTTACCCTGATTGAGCTGATGATAGTGATCGCCATCCTCGGTATTCTGGTTGTAGTCGCCATACCCACTTATCAAAACTATATCGGTAGGGCGCAAGCCTCCGAAGCACTGTACCTTGCCGACGACCTGAAAACCGAAATCAGCATTACCTCAACGGTAAATAACCGCCTGCCCAATGCAGAGGATGTCAGCAAACAAGGTGCAATCGGCATTACTGCTCAACGCATCGGCGGTACATACATCCAAAACGGTGGCGTAACTGTAGAAGCAGATACAGGCAAAATCAGTATTCCTTTCGATAAAGGCCAAAACAAAGGCAAAGTCCTGACCCTGACCCCTTATCGAATTAACAATGACTCGACTTGGTTGCTTAACTGGCAATGCGGCGGAACGCTGGATCCGATGATGATCCCCGCCATGTGTCGTGACAATTCAAACGGATAACAACCAAGCCCATACCCTACAAAAAAACACAAAAATACATTGCGAAGAAAACATCCCAAGCAAAGCCAAATACAAACGCGGAAAACGAACAAAAGCAAAAGAAACCAAACTCTCCAAAACAAGGTCATTAAGAGCCTGAATCATCACATTACGAGAATAAATGCCGTCTGAAATCCATTTTCAGACGGCCTCTTTATATTTAATCCTGATCCGACAGAAAAGTTTTAACTTGATTGGTTCAGACGGCCCTCGTCTTTTCACCACTACATAAAACAAATTCGCAACACTCCTGATAAGACAATTTGTCGCCCATCTGAACTCAATATATAATTTAACCATACAAGTCTTTATTTTTAAGCATTTTTCATTTTTAAAACATACATTGCCTACATTGGGAGAAACATCATGCCTCATCTGAATTTAGATAAAACGGATTTAAAGATTCTGCAGGTTTTGCAAGAAAACGGGCGGTTGAGCAATGTTGAACTTTCTGAAAAGGTGGCACTCTCCCCTTCTCCCTGCCTGCGCCGTCTCAAGCAGCTTGAAGATGCGGGCATTATTCAAAAATACGCCGCCCAGCTTTCCCCTGTTTCTTTGGGCTTGGGCTTGCAGGCTTTTATCCGTGTATCGATTAGCAAGGCAAAAGATGCGCGCGAGGATTTTTCCGAATCTGTCCGCGCTTGGCCGGAAGTATTGAGCTGCTTTGCTTTAACGGGTGAAACCGACTATCTGCTCCATGCCTTTTTTACCGATATGAACGCGTTTTCCCATTTTGTTTTAGACACGCTGCTTTCTCACCACGGCGTGCAAGATGCGCAATCGAGTTTTGTGTTGAAAGAAATTAAAAACACGACCGCTCTGCCTTTGGTTCATTTGGTTCAGGATTAGTGATTTGAAACTGATAAAGGCCGTCTGTTGTTCAGACGGCCTTTTAAATTTCTATGGTTTGCGTTCACATCCATACACTTGTATACTTTTTAAGAATAATTCACATAAGCTTTTACCATGACTGACACCGCCCATCTCGACGCCCATACTGTTGCAGAACATACCAAACAATGGCTGGAAAAAGCCGTTATCGGCCTAAATCTCTGCCCGTTTGCCAAAGCGCCGCACGTTAAAAATCTGGTTCGCATCGTTGTCAGCGAAGCCCGTCATTTGGACGGTTTCCTTGAAGACTTGGATCGTGAATTGCAACTTCTAGGCAATACGCCTGCTTCGGAATTGGAAACCACTTTACTGGTTCATCCGACGCTGTTCCCTGATTTTGAAACCTTCAACCAAATGTTGGAAATCGCCGATGATGCCGTTGTAGAAAACGAATTGGAAGGTATTGTCCAAATTGCGCCGTTCCATCCTGATTTTCAATTTGAAGGCACAGAAGCCGACGACATCAGCAACTACACCAACCGCTCGCCCTACCCGACTTTACACCTGATTCGTGAAGACAGCATTGCCAAAGCGGCTGAAGCGTTTCCCGATGCCTCGGCAATTTTTGACCGCAATATTGCGTTGCTGGAAAAAATGGGGCATGAGGGCTGGGATAAGTTGGACATTCCGCGTTGTCCATTTCCGCATCACAAGCCGTCTGAAAACAACTAATTGGTGATGGAAGATGGTTCGTCATCTATTGATTTTTTGCGGCGCATTGTCGCTTGTCTTGGGTATTATCGGTATTTTCCTGCCATTTCTGCCGACTACGCCTTTCATTTTATTGACCGCTACTTGTTGGGCACAGGCTTCGCCGCGCTTTCACAATTGGCTCTATCATCACCGCTATTTCGGCCCCATCATACAAAATTGGGAAAACAACGGTGCCGTGCCGCGCAAGGCAAAGTTTTTCGCTATCGGCATGATGACCTTTTCCTGCCTGTTGATGTTTTGGCGGTTTCCGGAACGCTGGTGGATCGGTGTCATATCGTCAATCTGTTGCAGCTGCGTGGCCGTGTGGATGTGGCTGCGGCCGGAGGCATAAATAAAACAGGTAGGCATTTTTGCTCACCTGTTTTTGTTTTTATACCCGATTTATCCGTCAAAACAATCAGTAACACCTAAAACACCCTATTCAACCCTCATTTTTCAGACGGCCTCTATTTATTCAATCAAATGTAAATTTTAGCTAAAATTAATCTAAATTGTTTTTCTGATAGGATTATTATTAATAATTCAAACCCCTGTTTCAAAACCACTTTTCTACTACTTTCGACTACTTCCCTCCTTTTTATTTCTTTATTTGTATCAACATTTCTTTTGATTCCAACACTCTAAACCGTCCCTTAACACTTGCTTTGCGTTATACTTTCCCCTGACACAACCGCGCAGTTCGTCTGGATATTTTCAGACGGCCTGAATATTTCACCGCCGTGCTTTCTCAACGAAGTTTCTAACGGTGCAACAGAATAAAAAGGAAATACTATGCGCTCTCTCTCATTTTTACTGCTTCTTGCCGCCTTTCCTGCCTCGGCATCCGATTTTGACGGTTCATCCGCAAGTCTGCTTTGGGGTCTGCCGTTTGCCCTGATTCTCTTGTCCATTGCACTCGGACCTCTGTTTTTCTCCCATACTTGGCACCACCACTTCGGCAAAATTACAGCGTTTTGGACGCTGCTGTTTTTAACGCCGTTTATCGTAACCTTTGGTTTCAGCGCCGGCGTACATACCGTTGCCCATGCGTTGGTTGAAGAATATATTCCGTTTATCCTACTGCTTTTGGCGCTCTATACCATTTCGGGCGGTATTTTTGTCAGCGGCGACTTGCACGGCTCGCCGAAATTAAACACCACCCTGTTGGCAGTCGGTACGGCTTTGTCATCCGTCATGGGCACAACAGGCGCGGCGATGTTGATGATTCGCCCGCTTTTAAAAGCCAACCATAATCGCTACTATCGTGTTCACATCGTGATTTTCTTCATTTTCTTGGTAGCGAATATCGGCGGCGGCTTGACGCCGTTGGGCGATCCTCCGTTGTTTTTGGGTTTCCTGAAAGGCGTAGATTTCATGTGGACCGTCAAACACATGCTGATGCCTGTGTTGATCAGTTCCGTGGTTTTGCTGACTGTTTTCTACATCATCGACAGCAGACATTTTCATCGTGAACAACGCGAACACCTTGTCCCTGCTTCTACCGAAACCGAAGAGAAAGTCAAAATTTACGGCAAATGGAATTTCCTGTTGCTGGCAGGCGTGGTCGGCGCAGTCTTGCTCTCCGGCTTGTGGCAGCCGAATCATCCGGGTTTCGAGATTTTGGGCAGCCACTATGCACTGCAAAACTTGGCACGCGATGGTATTTTGCTGGCTCTGACCGCCGTATCTTGGATTATTACGCCCAAACAAGTACGCGCAGGCAATGAGTTCAACTTCGAGCCGATTGCCGAAGTAGGCAAACTGTTTTTGGGTATCTTCATTACCATTTCGCCCGTCTTGGCGATTTTGAAAGCCGGTGAAACAGGCGCACTGGGCGCTGTCGTTTCTCTGGTTCACGACGCGGCAGGCAATCCGATTAATGTGATGTATTTCTGGATGAGCGGCATTTTGTCGGCATTTTTGGATAACGCGCCGACTTATTTGGTGTTCTTCAATATGGCAGGGGGAGATGCCCAAGCCTTGATGACAGGCCATCTGTTCCATTCGCTGCTGGCCGTATCCATGGGCTCCGTATTCATGGGCGCGCTCACTTATATCGGTAATGCGCCGAACTTCATGGTCAAAGCCATTGCCGAGCAGCGCGGCGTACCGATGCCCTCTTTCTTCGGCTATATGGCATGGTCGGTGATTGTATTGATACCGCTGTTTGCCCTGCATACGATGATTTTCTTCGTTTGGCAGCTCTTTTAAACTTAAGGCCGTCTGAATTTCAGACGGCCTTTTATTTTCAGCTATATCATCAAACATAGCGTTTAAATATCAATCAGTTAAAAATTATTTCTCTTAACACTCAATTACATATTCCTACTTTTTTCCCACTTTTCCCGTAAAAATAAGCGTAAAACTGACATAAAACGGCCCATACCTGATAGAATCTAAAGCTTTGTTGTTTGCGTTTATTCGTTGTTTTTATAGCAAACCTCTGCTTTTTTCAGACGGCCCATCCTTTGTTTCAAAGCATTACATGCCGTCTGAAAAAACAATCCGACATCCGAATCTCAACCCACCAAAAAGTAACGCATCCTTATGATTAAGATAAAAAAAGGCTTAGACCTGCCTATCGCGGGCAGACCGGAGCAAGTCATTTATGACGGCCCGGCCATTACCGAAGTCGCGTTGCTTGGCGAAGAATATGTCGGCATGCGCCCCTCGATGAAAATCAAGGAAGGCGAAGCCGTCAAAAAAGGCCAAGTGCTGTTTGAAGACAAAAAGAATCCGGGCGTAGTATTTACCGCGCCGGCTTCAGGCAAAATCGCCACGATTCACCGTGGCGAAAAGCGCGTACTTCAGTCAGTCGTGATTGCCGTTGAAGGCAACGACGAAATCGAGTTCGAACGCTACGCACCTGAAGCGTTGGCAAAATTGAGCAACGAAGAGGTGCGCCGCAATCTAATTCAATCCGGTTTGTGGACTGCGCTGCGCACCCGTCCGTTCAGCAAAATCCCTGCCGTCGATGCCGAGCCGTTCGCCATCTTCGTCAATGCGATGGACACCAATCCGCTGGCTGCCGATCCTACGGTCATCATCAAAGAAGCCGCCGAAGACTTCAAACACGGCCTGTTGGTATTGAGCCGCCTGACTGAGCGTAAAATTCATGTGTGCAAAGCTGCCGGTGCGGACGTGCCGTCTGAAAACGCCGCCAATATTGAAACACATGAATTCGGCGGCCCGCATCCTGCCGGTTTGAGCGGTACGCACATTCATTTCATCGAGCCAGTCGGCGCGAATAAAACCGTTTGGACCATCAATTATCAAGACGTGATTGCCATCGGACGTTTGTTTACTACAGGCCGTCTGAACACCGAGCGCGTGATTGCCTTGGGTGGCTCTCAAGTCAACAAACCGCGCCTTTTGCGTACCGTTTTGGGTGCAAAAGTATCGCAAATTACCGCCGGCGAATTGGTTAATGCAGACAACCGTGTGATTTCCGGCTCGGTATTAAACGGCGCGATTGCACAAGGCGCGCACGATTACCTCGGCCGCTACCACAATCAGATTTCCGTTATCGAAGAAGGCCGCAGCAAAGAGCTGTTCGGCTGGGTTGCGCCGCAGCCGGACAAATACTCCATCACGCGCACAACCCTCGGTCATTTCCTGAAAAACAAACTCTTCAAGTTTAATACAGCCGTCAACGGCGGCGACCGCGCTATGGTACCAATTGGCACTTACGAGCGCGTGATGCCGCTGGACATCCTGCCTACCCTGCTCTTGCGCGATTTAATCGTCGGCGATACCGACAGCGCGCAGGCTTTAGGTTGCTTGGAATTGGACGAAGAAGACCTCGCTTTGTGCAGCTTCGTCTGCCCGGGCAAATACGAATACGGCCCGCTGTTGCGCAAGGTGCTGGAAACCATTGAGAAGGAAGGCTGATTATGGGCTTGAAACATTTTCTTGAAAAAATCGAACCGCACTTCCTGCCGGGCGGCAAACATGAAAAATGGTATGCCCTCTACGAAGCTGCGGCGACGATTTTCTATACATCCGGCGCGGTAACGCGCAAAGCGGCCCACGTCCGCGACGCGCTCGACTCCAAGCGCATGATGATTTTGGTGTGGCTGGCTTTGTTCCCTGCCATGTTCTACGGTATGTACAACGTCGGCGTACAAGCATTCGGCGCGTTAACGCCTGATTTGCTGCAACAAAATATCGCCAACGACTGGCATTACGCCCTTGCCAACGCTTTGGGCATCAATATGTCGTCTGAAGCGGGCGTGTTGGGCAAAATGCTGTTCGGCGCAATTTACTTCCTGCCGATTTACGCAACCGTATTTATCGTCGGCGGCTTCTGGGAAGTCTTGTTCGCCACCGTGCGCAAACACGAAATCAACGAAGGTTTCTTCGTGACTTCGATTTTGTTCGCCTTAATCGTTCCGCCTACCCTGCCGCTGTGGCAGGCCGCCTTGGGTATTACCTTCGGCGTGGTGGTTGCGAAAGAGGTATTCGGCGGTACGGGTAAAAACTTTATGAACCCCGCGCTGGCAGGTCGTGCCTTCTTGTTCTTCGCTTATCCTGCCAATATTACCGGTGACACCGTTTGGACGGCGGTTGACGGCTATTCCGGCGCAACCGCGCTGGCTCAATGGGCGGCACACGGTGCAGACGGCCTGCAAAATGCCGTTACCGGTAAATCCATCACTTGGATGGATGCGTTTATCGGTAATCTGCCCGGCTCTATCGGCGAAGTATCCACTTTGGCGCTTTTAATCGGCGGCGCGTTTATCGTGTTTGCCCGCATCGCTTCTTGGCGCATTATTGCCGGCGTGATGATCGGTATGATTGCCATGTCTTCGCTGTTTAACTTCATCGGTTCGGACACCAATCCGATGTTCAGCATGCCTTGGTATTGGCATCTGGTTGTCGGCGGCTTTGCCATCGGTATGCTGTTTATGGCGACCGACCCTGTTTCCGCTTCCTTTACCAATGTCGGCAAATGGTGGTACGGCGCGCTGATTGGTGTGATGTGCGTATTGATCCGCGTGGTCAACCCTGCTTACCCCGAAGGCATGATGTTGGCGATTCTGTTTGCCAACCTGTTTGCCCCGATTTTCGACTATTTCGTCGCACAAGCGAACATCAAACGCAGAAAGGCGCGCAGCAATGGCTAAGAAATTCGATAAAGACAGCTTCAGCGGCACGCTGATTGTGGTATTGGTTGTCAGCCTGATTTGTTCCATCATCGTTGCCGGTGCGGTCGTCGGCTTGAAACCCATCCAAGAGAAACAAAAACTCCAAGACAAACAAGGCTATATCCTGAGCGTAGCCGGTTTGATGGATAAAAACACCGACATCAGCAAAACCTTTGCCGAGCGTATCGAGCAACGCGTGGTCGATTTGGCAACCGGCGAATACGTGAAAGATGCGCCGAAAGACTTCAGCGCGCGCATCGCAGGCAAAGACCCTGCCCAAAGCATCCAAATCAAACCCGAAGACGATTTGGCCGGCATCAAAAGCCGTGCCAAATACACCGAGGTTTATCTGGTAAAAGGCGATGACGGCAAAGTCAGCCAAATCATCCTGCCTATGCACGGCAACGGTTTGTGGTCTGTTATGTACGGCTTTGTCGCCATCCAACCCGACGGCAACACCATCAACGGCATCACCTACTACGACCAAGGCGAAACCCCGGGCTTGGGCGGCGAAATCGGCAATCCGTTGTGGCAACAAAAATTCGTCGGCAAAAAACTGTTTGACGAACAAGGCAAACTCGCCCTGCATGTCGGCAAAGGCGCAAGTTCGGACAAAGAACACGGCGTAGATGCCCTCTCCGGCGCATCGCTGACATCTAAAGGCGTGCAAGGTTCGTTCGCCTACTGGTTCGGCGAAAACGGCTATATCCCCTACCTGAACAAATTGAAATCAGCAGGAGCACAATAATGGCTGACATGAAACGCTTGAAATATTTGATGTTTTCACCCTTTATCGACAACAACCCGATTGCCTTGCAGGTTTTGGGTATTTGTTCGGCTTTGGCGGTTACCACCAAGCTTCAGACGGCCATCGTGATGGGTATTTCCGTGAGTTTGGTAACCGGTTTTTCCAGCTTTTTCATCTCATTGGTACGCAACTACATCCCCAACAGCATCCGTATTATTGTGCAAATGGCGATTGTTGCCTCTTTGGTAACGCTGGTTGACCAACTGCTTCAGGCCTTTGCCTATGAACTGTCCAAACAGCTCTCCGTATTCGTCGGCCTGATTATTACCAACTGTATCGTGATGGGACGTGCCGAAGCATTCGCCATGAAAGAGCCGCCGCTGGAAAGCTTGGTTGACGGTATCGGCAACGGCGCAGGTTACGGCATGATGTTGATCATCATCGCGACCATCCGCGAACTGATCGGCTCAGGCAAGCTCTTTGGCTACACCATTTTCCAAACCGTACAAGATGGCGGCTGGTATCAAACCAACGGCTTGTTCCTGCTCGCTCCCAGCGCGTTCTTCATCATCGGTTTCTTGGTATGGGGTCTGCGCACTTGGAAACCTGAACAGGCGGAGAAATAACACATGGAACATTACTTAAGCCTCTTTGTAAAATCCGTCTTTCTGGAAAACATGGCACTGTCCTTCTTCTTGGGGATGTGTACGTTTTTGGCGGTATCTAAAAAAGTATCCACCGCATTCGGTTTGGGCGTTGCCGTCACTTTCGTACTCGGCCTGTCCGTCCCTGCCAACCAACTGGTTTACTCGCTACTGAAAGACGGCGCACTGGTTGAAGGCGTGGATTTGACCTTCCTGAAATTCATCACCTTCATCGGCGTGATTGCTGCTTTGGTGCAGATTTTGGAAATGTTCTTGGACAAATTCGTCCCTGCCCTCTACAACGCATTGGGTATCTACCTGCCTCTGATTACCGTAAACTGCGCGATTTTCGGTGCCGTATCGTTTATGGCGCAACGCGAATACAACTTCGGCGAGTCCGTTGTATACGGTTTCGGCGCAGGCTTGGGCTGGCTTTTGGCTATTGTCGCTTTGGCGGGCATTACCGAAAAAATGAAATATTCGGATGTCCCTAAAGGCCTCAAAGGCTTGGGCATTACCTTTATCGCCGCCGGCCTGATGGCAATGGCGTTTATGTCGTTCTCCGGCATCCAGTTATAAGAAAGGAATCGGCATGGAGATTATTTTAGGTATCGTGATGTTTACCGTCATCGTCTTGGTTTTGGCACTGATGATTCTGTTTGCCAAATCCAAGTTGGTGAGCGAAGGCGACATCACCATCAAAGTTAATAACGAAAAAGAGCTGACGATGCCTGCCGGCGGTAAACTGCTGGGTGCGCTTGCCAGCCAAGGTATTTTCGTTCCCTCCGCCTGCGGTGGCGGCGGCTCATGCGGACAATGCCGCGTTGTCGTGAAAAGCGGCGGCGGCGACATTCTGCCGACCGAGTTATCCCACATCAGCAAACGCGAAGCACGCGAAGGCTGCCGTCTGTCTTGTCAGGTCAACGTTAAAACCGACATGGACATCGAAGTACCGGAAGAAGTGTTCGGCGTGAAAAAATGGGAATGTACTGTCATCTCCAATGACAACAAAGCCACGTTCATTAAAGAACTCAAACTTGCCATTCCCGAAGGCGAAGAAGTTCCTTTCCGCGCCGGTGGCTACATCCAAATTGAAGCCCCGCCGCACACTGTTGCCTACAAAGACTTCGATATTCCTAAGGAATACCACGAAGACTGGGACAAATACAATCTGTGGCAATACGTTTCCAAAGTGGACGAGCCGATTCTGCGTGCCTACTCTATGGCTTCATATCCAGAAGAAAAAGGCATCATCATGCTGAACGTGCGTATCGCCACACCGCCTCCACGCGTACCCGATGCGCCTCCGGGACAAATGTCTTCTTACATCTGGTCGCTTAAACCCGGTGATAAAGTAACCATCTCCGGTCCGTTTGGCGAATTCTTTGCCAAAGATACCGATGCCGAAATGGTATTTATCGGCGGCGGTGCGGGTATGGCGCCGATGCGTTCCCACATTTTCGACCAGCTGAAACGTTTGAACTCCAAACGTAAGATTACCTTCTGGTACGGCGCACGCTCCAAACGCGAAATGTTCTATGTCGAAGACTTCGACCAACTCGCGGCAGAGTACCCGAACTTCACATGGCACGTCGCCTTGTCCGACCCATTGCCTGAAGATAACTGGGACGGCTACACAGGCTTCATCCACAACGTGGTTTACGAAAACCACCTAAAAAACCATGAAGCACCGGAAGACTGCGAATTCTATATGTGTGGCCCTCCAATCATGAACCAGTCCGTGATCAAAATGCTCAAAGACTTGGGCGTGGAAGACGAAAACATCCTCTTGGACGATTTCGGCGGCTAACCAACAAAAAGGAAGAAACTTCGGTTTCTTCCTTTTTTATTGCCAGGCCGTCTGAAAATCATACTTTCAGACGGCCTGAACCTTTCTTTTACGATACAATAAAGGCTTCAAAAAATAATCCGCAAATCCCTTATGCCGTTTCTTTCCAATTCGTTTTACCGTCCAATAATCGGTTGCACCGTTGCCATCTTTTCCGCATTTACACTCTCTGCCTGCCAACCTGAAAAACAACAACAAACCATCACCCTGCAAGGCGAGACCATGGGCACAACCTATACCGTCAAATACCTTTCAGACGGCCAAGACAAACTCCCCTCCCCTGCCGAAATACAAAAACGCATTGATGACGCGCTTAAAGAAGTCAACCGGCAGATGTCTACCTACCAGACCGATTCCGAAATCAGCCAATTCAACCAACTGCGTACCGTCAATCAGGCCATGCCCATTTCCCAAGACTTTGCCTATGTGACCGGCGAAGCCTTGCGTTTAAACAAATTGACGCACGGCGCATTGGACGTAACCGTCGGCCCTTTGGTCAACCTTTGGGGATTCGGCCCGCAAAAAGAAATCACACATGAACCAACCGCACAAGAAATCCAACATGCTTCAGAAATGGTCGGTACGGACAAACTCAAACTTTCCCAAGACGGAAAGCAGCCTACACTTGCCAAAACCCATCCCGAAGTCTATTTAGACCTATCCTCCATCGCCAAAGGATTCGGCGTGGATAAAACCGCCGCCGAACTTGAAAAACTCAATCTCGGTAATTATTTGGTAGAAATCGGCGGCGAGTTGCATGGCAAAGGCCACAATGCGCAAGGCAACCCTTGGCGTATCGGCATCGAGCAACCCAATATCGTTCAAGGCGGCGCCACTCAAATCACCATTCCATTGGACAATAAATCACTGGCCACATCCGGCGACTACCGCATTTTCCATGTCGATAAGTCAGGCCGTCGCCTTTCCCATATCATCAACCCTAAAACCAAACAACCCATCAGCCACAACCTCGCCTCCATCAGCGTAGTAGCAGAAAACGCCACACTTGCAGACGGCCTTTCCACCGGATTGTTTGTTCTCGGAGAAACCGAAGCGCTTAAACTTGCCGAGCAAGAAAATCTCGCCGTTTTCCTTATCATCCGAACCCCGCAAGGCGGCTACCATACTAAAATGTCTAGCGCATTCAAGAAATTATTAAACTAACCTTCAGGAATACACACATGAAAACCCTCCTTCTGACTTTCGGCATCTTTATCATTGTCATCCTCGGCATGGCAGTCGGCTATATTTTCTCTAAACGCACCATCAAAGGCAGCTGCGGCGGCATTTCCTCTCTCGGCATGAAGAAAATGTGCGATTGCGACACGCCATGCGATACTTTGCAAAAAGAGCTGGATAAAAAACAACATTCCGACAATCAAGACATCAAGGTCGATCATTAAGTCTTTGTTGAATGTCTATTCATAACTCAAGGCTGTTTATCCCCCATCAGGCCGTCTGAAAAACAAAAGAGCGTGATCCAAATGGATACACGCTCTTTTGTTTTGCCTCTTCCAAAGCAATCCAAAAATATCTTGCATACACATTTGAAACAAGCCCTCCAAAACCAATCATGAAACAAAAAGAAAAGCTCCTGCAAAACAGGAGCTTTTTCTTGGAAGAAACCGGATTATTTCAATTTAGTTTCTTTGTAAATAACGTGTTTACGGGCTACTGGGTCAAATTTTTTGATTTCCAGTTTGCCAGGCATAGTACGTTTGTTTTTAGTAGTTGTGTAGAAGTGACCAGTACCAGCGCTGGACTCCAGTTTGATTTTATCGCGCATTGCAGTAATCCTTAATTAATGGTGTTTAAATTAAGCTTCGCCGCGAGCACGCAAATCAGCCAATACGACATCAATGCCTACTTTATCGATGGTGCGCAATGCAGCGTTAGAAACGCGCAGGCGAACCCAGCGGTTTTCACTTTCTACCCAGAAACGACGTGATTGCAAGTTAGGCAAAAAACGACGTTTGGTTTTGTTGTTGGCGTGTGATACGTTATTGCCAGACATCGGGCGCTTACCGGTCACTTTGCAAACTCGTGCCATGGTTAGTCTCCAAACTTCTAAAATAGTAAAACGCGATTTATACCACGAAATCCGCCTTCAGTTCAAGTCGTTTGCTGAAAAAACGGGATTTGTGGAAATAAACCTTCTCAATATGTTGCATCTGCGAAACGGTATCTCGCAAAGCCTTAACTTTTCAATTATAACGGATTTCTTTAAAAAAATCATCTGTCGTTTGCGTGGTCGGCGAAATAAACAGGCCGTCTGAAAATTTCAGACGGCCTGCTTGTCATCATGCTTTTTTCTTCAACGCCGCATTCAAAACGCAGCCGAGTATAAAGCAGGCTAAAGAGGGAACAACCCACCCCAAACCGATATTGTAAAACGGCAATGCGCGCTCGATGGCGGCAGCGGTGTCGGCATCCAATCCAAACGCGGCCTTATAGGCATCGAGCAGACCGACTACAAGGGCCGCCATCATGGTGCAAAAATAGACAATACGGCTGCCACCAAACAGTTTATCCGTCAAAGCCAGCAGAATGATGACGATGGTCAGCGGATACAACAGCATCAACATTGGAATAGAAAAATGTAAAATCGCTGACAGGCCTTTATTGGCCAACAGGATAGACACCACCGTATTCAGTATTACAAAGACTTTATAAGAAATACCCGGGCAAAGACGGTTGAAATATTCGGCGCATGAAGTAATCAAACCCACCGCCGTACTCAGACAGGCAAGCAGCACCATGACGCCAAGCAACACAATACCGGCCGTACCGAAATAATGCTGTGCGGTTTTAGACAAAACCAACGCACCGTTTTCCTGCAAGCCGATACCGGCCACACCTGTCGCGCCCATATAGCCGATAAACAGGTAAACCACTGCCAAACAAGAAGCCGCCAACACACCGGAAATCGTCGTTGTCTTCAGCAAGTCCGCGCGGTTGTCCACGCCCATGGAGCGAACGGCATCGATGACGATAATGGCAAACACCAGCGAAGCCAGCGCGTCCATGGTGCCGTAGCCTTCCAAAATACCTTTAACCAACGGATGAGTGGCAAAATCGCCTTGTGCAGTCTGTGGCATACCCATCGGGTTAATAGCGGCATAGCCGACCAATATTGCAATTGCCAGCAATAAAACGGGCGTAAGGATTTTACCGATACGGTCAACCAGTTTCCCCGGAGAAATCGACAGCCAATAAGTCATGCCGAAAAACACCAGGCTGAATACGGCCAATGCGATGCTTTTCCAAGATTCATCAATGAAAGGAGAGATGGCGGTTTCAAAAGATACCGTTGCCGTACGCGGCATGGCAAACAAGGGGCCGATTGCCAAATAAAGCGCGGCGGCAAAAGTCACGCCGTACCAAGGCGCAACACGGGAAGCCAGCGCTTCCACATCGCGCGAGCCGGAATAGCCGACGGCAATCACGCCCAGCAATGGCAACCCCGCCCCAGTCAACAAAAAGCCGAACATTGCCGAAAGCCAGTTTTCGCCGGCCTGCTGCCCCAAATAAGCCGGGTAAATTAAGTTACCCGCGCCAAAAAACAGCGCAAACAGCATCAAGCCCACCGCCCATAAAGAGGCCTTGCTGCGACTTGTCGTCGAATTCATCTTAAATTCTCTTTTTTCAAATAACCGTTATCGGTTTCATCGACTTCAAGGCCGTCTGAAAGCATTTCGGCTTCGTTTGTTTCCAAACCGTCTTTCAGGCTGATTTCGATTTCGCCATAATTTTCAGGCTGTACGATACGCACCAAGCCTTCTTTGGCCAATTCCAGCAATGCAATAAAATTGACCACCACATATGTCGCGCCCTGCTCCGGCTTAAACAAATCGCTGAACTTGCTGATGCCGCTTTCGTTCAAACGGCGCAAAATCGCCGTCATCTGCGCGCGCACGGAAATGGTTTCCCGCACCACTTCATGACTGCGCGTATGCTTGGCACGCGACAAAATACCCAACCAAGCCTGCGTCAAATCGGCAACGTACACTTCCGGCAACTTCGCTTCGACCGCAATTTCCAGCGGTAAATACGCCCAAGCAAAATCACGTCCGGCGCGCGGCAACGCGTCCAAACCCTGAGCCGCCAGTTTCATCTGTTCGTAAGCCAACAGACGACGCACCAGCTCGGCACGCGGATCCGCCTCTTCATCCTCAACTTCTTCAGGACGCGGCAACAACAGGCGTGATTTGATTTCAATCAACATCGCCGCCATCAGTAAGTATTCCGCCGCCAAATCAAACTGATATGCCTCCATTTGGGCAATATAGTGCAGATACTGCTCGGTAATTTTCACCATCGGAATATCGAGGACATCGATATTTTGCTTGCGGATAAGGTACAGCAGCAAATCCAACGGCCCTTGGAAGCTGCTCAATACCACCTTCAATGCATCGGGCGGAATAAACAAATCCTGCGGCACATCGGTAACAGGCTGACCGAACACCCACGCAACGGTATGTTCAGACGGCGTTGCAGCAGTGGAAGAAATAAGGTGTTCTGAAGGCATGGTTAAAGGGTCTTTTTCTTTTTAAGTTTAGTAAGAAGTTTCATCAACAAAAGACCGTCTGAAACAAGGACGACCTGTTTTTAATATAAAAATCAGCGGTTTTTACGATTGATTTGCAAAGAAACAATGGCGACGGCAAAGGTCTGCGCCAAGGCCATGCCCAACAGCGGCAGACTGGCGAAAACTGTACCCGTCAGTACCGAACCAATATCTCGGGACAACACAAAACCATCCCTCGCAAGCATCGCCACCATCAAAGCCGACAACAGCAAACTTTCGCAGCCGACCAAAAACCAAATCATTTTAACCGAGCGGCGTTTGCGCCATTTCATGATACCGGCGTGCACAAGACTGAAGATCACGATGGACAGAAACGGATAAAGAAAAGTGGTGAACGGGCGGGTATAACCGCTTTGCACACACAAATAATCGCCGGGCAGCGTATTGCATTCCATCACATCGAGAAACATCGGATCGACGGCATACATCAACACGCCGAACCATACCGCATAAATCAGACTGGCGATAAAGTAGGCTTTAAAAAATCGGCTCTTACCCATTTCCTACCCCTCACTTCCGCCCTGCGATATGCTCCACCGCAGCTTGCGCACAATACAACCCAAACGAAGCCGTCACCAGCATACTCGCGCCATAGCCCGCGCAGGACAAACCTTGCGGCGCGGCATCGGTCGAACACGCTTCGCCGGATTGCGGCGGCGTAATATTCTCGGTTGAATAAACGCAAGGCACGCGCATTTTTTCTTTGGTATCGCGGCTGAAGCCGTAGCGTTTGCGCAAGGTGTAGCGCAAGTTGGAAAGCAGCGGATCGTGGGTAACGCGGCTCAAATCGGCGGTTTGAATCAACGCCGGATTCTTCTGTCCGCCCGCGCCGCCGCTGATAATAAACGGTTGTTTATGTTGCACGAAATACGCCGCCATCGCCGCTTTGACACGGATTTGGTCGATGGCGTCGATGACGAAGTCAAAAGGCCGTCTGAAAAGCTCGTCCAGATTATCTTCCGTCACAAAATCTTCGATTTCCGTCACTTCGCATTGCGGATTGATTTGGGCAATGCGTTCGCGCAAAGCGGTAACTTTTGCCTTACCGAAATCATCGGTCAAAGCGTGCAACTGGCGGTTGACATTGGATTCGGCAACATTGTCCAAATCAATCAGCGTTAAACGACCGATGCCGCTCCTCGCCAACGCCTCCACCGCCCACGAGCCGACGCCGCCGACGCCGACCACGCACACATGCGCACGCGAAAAGCGCGCCAGCGCTTCGTCTCCGTAAAGTCTGGCAATACCGCCAAAGCGGCGCGAAGAAAGAAAAGCAGCGTCCTGCATAAGCAACCTTGTGATATATCAATAAATTAATGAAAAACGCGACAGGCGATTCGGACAGACATTATACTTGAAAGCAGATGGGCTGTTGTACCTGCCCGAAAGAGTTTATAATCGTTTCACATTCAGACAAGTTCTGATTTCATATTAAACGAAAGTGCCGCTACTCGGCGCAAAAGGAGAATGAATATGTACAAACATCTGGTTGTAGCCGTTGACGGTAGCGAGACCTCCCTCAATGCATTGAAACATGCCGCCGAACTGGCAAGCCTCAACAAAGCCCAACTGACTTTGGTTCACGTTGCCAACCCTGCAGAATACATGGCTTTGGCTCCTGAATTCCTGCAACACGAAAGCTACGAAGCCGCCGCAGTGGCTCAAGGTAACGAAGTTTTGGATTTCGCAGAAAAAACAGCGCGTGAAAGCGGCGTTGAAAACATCGTGAAACACCTGTTGGTTGCCAACAAAGGCGCGCGCGAAATGGCGCAAGACTTGGTTGACTACGCCGACAACAACGGCGCAGACCTGTTGGTACTCGGCACACACGGCCGCACCGGCCTGATGCACCTGCTGATGGGCAGCTTCGCCGAGACCGTAATGCGTCAAAGCCACCTGCCTCTGCTGATTATCCGCAGCAAAGCTGAAGAAGCATAATCAAGCATTTATTTAAAATAGCGAAAGGCCGTCTGAATATTTTTCAGACGGCCTTTTTTCATTTTCACATGACAACTTCAGCTTTTATTTTGCCATTTCTTTGAACACTTCGTGTGCCACAGCAATGGTTTCGTCAATCAGCTCAGGCGTATGCGCGGCGGAAACAAAACCGGCTTCGTAAGCTGACGGGCCGAATGCGACATTGCGGTCGAGCATACCGTGGAAGAAATGTTTGAAACCGTCGATATTGGAACGCGCCATGTCGGCATAGTTTTGCGGCGTATGGCTGGCAAAATACAAACCAAACATACCGCCCACGCTGTCCGCCGTAAATTCAACGCCATGCGCTTTAGCCGCGTCGGCAATACCGTTGGCGAGGCGTTGGGTCAGGGCAGTCAGGTTTTCATAGAAGCCTTCGCGCTGAATGATTTCCAGCGTTTTCAAACCGGCCGCAACCGCAATCGGATTACCGGACAATGTGCCTGCCTGATACACGCCGCCCAACGGGGAAATACATTCCATAATGTCTTTACGGCCACCGAACGCCGCCAAAGGCATACCGCCGCCGATCACTTTGCCCATGGTGGTCAAATCAGGCTTGATGCCGTGCAAAGATTGCGCACCGCCCAGCGCCACGCGGAAACCGGTCATCACTTCGTCGTAAATCAACACGGCACCGTGTTTTTCAGTCAATTCGCGCAAGGCTTTGACAAAGGCTTCAGACGGCCTAACCAGATTCATATTGCCGACAAAAGGCTCCAAAATCACACAGGCAATGTCATTGCCGCTTTGGGCAAAGGCTTCTTCCAGTTGGGCGATATTGTTGTATTCGAGTACCAAAGTGTGTTTGGTAAAGTCGGCAGGCACACCGGCGGAAGAAGGGTTGCCAAACGTCAGCAGACCGCTGCCTGCTTTCACCAACAGGCTGTCGGAATGGCCGTGGTAGCAGCCTTCAAACTTGATGATTTTGTCGCGTCCGGTAAAACCGCGTGCCAGACGGATGGCGGTCATCGTTGCTTCCGTGCCGGAGCTGACAAGGCGCAGCTGCTCGACGGACGGCATGATTTTAGCGATTTCTTCGGCAATGACAATTTCGCCTTCAGTCGGCGCACCAAACGACAAACCGCCCAATGCTGCTTCGCGCACGGCTTCAATGACTTCGGGATGGGCATGGCCGACAATCGCAGGGCCCCAAGAGCCGACATAGTCGGTATAACGCGTGCCGTTTTCGTCCCAAACATACGCGCCTTCTGCCTTTTTGATAAAGCGCGGTACGCCGCCGACGCTGCCGAATGCGCGCACAGGAGAGTTCACGCCGCCGGGAATAATGGCTTTGGCGCGGTTGAACAAGCTTTCATTACGGTTCATGGTCAATTCTTTCGTAAGAGGTCGTCTGAAAATCAAATCGATGCCATTTTAACACCAAATCCTTTTCAGACGGCCCAGGCTTCAAAATAAGAATCGGGCGCAAAATCAAAATTATTCTTTAAAAACAAACACTCTATCCATATTTTTCCTGCTTGTGCTATAATCCGCGACCTATTGAAACAATAAAAGAAAAGCATCATGTTACGCGGATTCATACTCAGCCTCGCCCTTTTGGCGTCCTCCCTCGTCCATGCACAACGCAGCCTGCCTGACGATATGGATGTGGCCGTTTTAAAAACCGTCGATCTGCCTTATCTGAAAGTCAGCAAAGGCGGTTTTTCTTGGACGCGCCTGCTGACCTTGGGCATTGTGGACGGCAACGCAGCCAAACTGCAAATCACCCGCTTCACCAAAATCCACGATGAAAACGACCGTTTCATCCCCATGGGCCGCCTGCTGAATCAAACCGGCAAAGCCGTTGCGTTCAAATACAACGAAGAAAGCCGCCTCGTCCGCGAAATCTGGATTTTGACCGACGCCGAGGCCGACAGGTTCATCGAACACGCCAAAAAGCAGAAAAAGGCGGAAGAATAATTTTTCAGACGACCAGAGTATTGCACAGGCCGTCTGAACCCTTTTACAACAAGCAAGTCAATCAAAACAAACCATGAAAAAAGTATTTATCCGCACCTTCGGGTGCCAAATGAACGAGTACGACAGCGAAAAAATGCTGTCCGTCCTCGCCGAAGAACACGGCGGCATCGAGCAGGTTACCCAACCTGACGACGCCGACATCATCTTGTTCAACACCTGCTCCGTGCGTGAAAAAGCGCAAGAGAAAGTCTTCTCCGACTTAGGCCGCGTACGTCCGCTCAAAGAAAAAAATCCCGACCTCATCATCGGCGTTGCCGGCTGCGTTGCCTCTCAAGAAGGTGAGAACATCGTCAAACGCGCTCCGTATGTGGACGTGGTTTTCGGCCCGCAAACGCTGCACCGCCTGCCCAAACTCATCGTCGATAAAGAAACCACCGGTCTGTCTCAAATCGACATTTCCTTCCCCGAAATCGAGAAATTCGACCACCTGCCGCCTGCGCGCGTAGAAGGCGGTTCGGCATTCATTTCCATTATGGAAGGCTGTTCCAAATACTGCTCTTACTGCGTCGTCCCTTATACCCGCGGCGAAGAATTCTCCCGCCCGCTCAACGACGTATTGACCGAAATTGCCGGTTTGGCGCAACAAGGCGTTAAAGAAATCAACCTCTTAGGCCAAAACGTCAATGCCTATCGCGGCGAAATGGAAAACGGCGAAATCTGCGACTTTGCCACTTTGTTGCGCATCGTCCACGAAATCCCCGGCATCGAACGCCTGCGCTTTACCACCAGCCATCCGCGCGAATTTACCGACGCGATTATCGAGTGCTACCGCGACCTGCCGAAGCTGGTTTCCCACCTGCACCTGCCGATTCAAAGCGGTTCCGACCGCGTATTGAGCGCAATGAAACGCGGCTACACCGCCTTGGAATACAAATCCATCATCCGCAAACTGCGCGCCATCCGTCCTGATTTGTGCCTCAGCTCCGACTTTATCGTCGGCTTCCCGGGCGAGACCGAGCGCGAGTTCGAGCAAACCTTGAAACTGGTGAAAGACATTGCCTTCGACTTGAGCTTCGTCTTTATTTACAGTCCGCGCCCAGGTACGCCTGCCGCCAACCTGCACGACGACACGCCGCACGAAGAAAAAGTGCGCCGCCTCGAAGCTTTGAACGAAGTCATCGAAGCCGAAACCGCGCGCATCAATCAAACCATGATCGGCACGGTTCAACGCTGCTTGGTTGAAGGTATCTCCAAAAAAGACCCTGACCAACTGCAAGCCCGTACCGCCAACAACCGCGTGGTCAACTTTACCGGCACACCCGACATGATCAACCAAATGATCGATTTGGAAATCACCGAAGCCTACACCTTCTCCCTGAAAGGCAAACCGGTATAAGCACACACAAACAAAGGCCGTCTGAAACTGTTCAGACGGCCTTTATCTTGGCTTGGCCCGGCATTATCTGATTCATGTATTTTTATTACCCGAACAAAAGGCTTTTCAGTATAATACCGCCCGAAAATTCCCTTATCTGTTGAGAAGTTAAGGAGCAAATCCGAGCTTCCGGCAGTTAAACCCGCTGATACCGTCCTTAAACGGCTTTCCCCAAAGGAATATCTCGAAATGAGTTCTTCAAATCAAAGCGTTTTGGAAAGATTATTCAACCTCAACGCCAATCAGACCAACGTCCGCACGGAAATTATGGCCGGTGTGACAACCTTCCTCGCCATGTGCTACATCATCATCGTCAATCCCCTGATTTTGGGCGAAACCGGCATGGATATGGGCGCAGTATTTGTGGCCACCTGTATCGCCTCCGCCATCGGCTGTTTCGTGATGGGCTTTGTCGGCAACTACCCGATTGCCCTCGCTCCGGGCATGGGTTTGAACGCCTACTTTACCTTTGCCGTCGTCAAAGGCATGGGCGTGGACTGGCGTGTGGCTTTGGGTGCCGTTTTCATTTCAGGCATTATTTTCATCCTGTTCAGCTTCTTTAAAGTACGCGAAATGCTGGTCAACGCCCTGCCTATGGGCTTGAAAATGTCGATTGCCGCAGGTATCGGCCTCTTCTTGGCATTGATTGCACTCAAAGGCGCAGGCGTGATTGTGGCTAATCCTGCCACATTGGTCGGCTTGGGCGACATCCACCAGCCCACCGCCCTGCTGGCGATGGCAGGCTTTGTCATGGTGGTTGCACTTGGCCACTTCCGCGTTAAAGGCTCTATCATCATTACCATTCTAACGCTGACCGCCGTCTCCACCATCTTGGGCTTGAGCGAGTTCAAAGGCGTGGTCGGCGAAGTTCCGAGCATTGCACCAACATTCATGCAGATGGACTTCAAAGGCTTATTCACCGTCAGCATGGTCAGCGTGATTTTTGTATTCTTCCTGGTTGACCTGTTTGACTCTACCGGCACATTGGTCGGCGTTTCCCACCGCGCAGGCCTGTTGCAAGACGGCAAACTGCCGCGTTTGAAACGCGCCCTGCTTGCCGACTCTACCGCCATCGTTGCAGGCGCCGCCTTGGGTACTTCTTCTACCACCCCTTACGTTGAAAGCGCGGCAGGCGTTTCTGCCGGCGGCCGTACCGGCCTGACTGCCGTTACCGTCGGCGTACTGATGCTTGCCTGTCTGATTTTCTCCCCGCTGGTTCAAAGCATTCCTGCATTCGCTACCGCACCCGCCCTGCTCTATGTTGGCGCGCAAATGTTGCGCAGCGCGCGTGAAATCGATTGGGACGACATGACCGAAGCCGCACCGGCATTCCTGACCATCGTCTTCATGCCGTTTACCTACTCGATTGCCGACGGTATTGCGTTTGGCTTTATCAGCTATGCACTCATCAAACTCTTGTGCAACCGCACTCAAGACGTACCGCCTATGGTATGGATTGTCGCCGTGTTGTGGGCATTGAAATTCTGGTTCTTGGGTTAAACTGCTCAAAAGAACAGGCCGTCTGAAAACTTTTCAGACGGCCTGTTTTATTTTACCCAGCGTTTAAAGCTGTCGGTAAAAGATTATTTTTTCACTTTTTTAGCAGCTGGTTTAGCGGCAGCTTTCGCGCCTTTGTCCAATGCGCAGAAACGGGTAGCGATTTGGTCAACCACTTCTTGTTTGCCATTTACTTCGGTAGTACCGCGGATAGTCAGCATGTTGCCATCAACTTTGTCCACGTTGGCTGCAGTGGCTGCTTCAGCAATCCAAGCAACATTGCCGCCCCAGAATGCGTTTACATCTTTGCTGCTGTCAGTAATACGGAACAGGTTTTCAGTTACTTGGCCTTTGTATTTTACTTGTGCAGCAACAACTTCGTTGCCTTTGAAGCCATACATTACGCTCAGAGGCTCTTTGCCGTCTTTACCGCATTTGTAGTGAACTTCTTTAGTACCGTCGATAGAGTCTACTTTCAAAGTATTAGGTACTGGAGCTTGAGCTTGTTGAGCCTGAGCTTGAGTTTGTTGTTGCGCAGTAGGCGCAGCTTTAGCTTCAGGTTTAGCTTTAGAACCGCTGCTACATGCAGTCAGGGCAACAGCCGCCAAAACGGCAGGAACGATTAATTTAACATTCATATTCATAATTGACTCCCAAATGGTTTCAATAAAAAACCGGCAAACGCCGGCTGACATTTACACATTAACAGAGATATTCCGTCTTGTCTTTATCTCAGACGGCATTTTTTAAGAAAAGTTCAAATAAATATTTTTATTTTCTAAAATCAAGAAATTATAAATATGAAATCATGTAAATTCAGGTTTAGGAACTCTTAAGATGAATACTGTTGTCAATAAATCGGGTTTTGACAATGGTAAAATGAGATTGAAAAGCGCATAGAGATGACAAAATTCAGGGCAATTGATTTTACACACTTCTGTCTCTTGAGTTGCTGAGCATTTCAGACGGCCTTAGAACACAAACAGTAAATGCAATAAAAAAACGCAATCTGAAACAGATTGCGTTTTTTTTGAAAACTGGCACGCCCACGGGGAATCGAACCCCGGTTACCGCCGTGAAAGGGCGATGTCCTAACCGCTAGACGATGGGCGCGGATAAATCTTGTGGCGCACCCGGAGCGATTCGAACGCCCGACCCTCTGGTTCGTAGCCAGATACTCTATCCAACTGAGCTACGGGTGCATCCTCATCACTTCGCAAGTGCGTTGTGAATCAAGAAGACCGAATGATATAGGCTTTACTAAAGCCTGTCTACTCTTTTCACAGAAACTTTTTATATTTTTATTTAACCAATTGAAGTTAAACAATATAAAATTAACGTAAAATCCCTACTCCTGACAAATCCTGCGCCATTTTAGCGGCGGAGTTATCGGTCATGCCGCCGACAAAATCCAAAATCTTCATATAGGCCTGATACAGACTGTCTTCAGGAAGAATCGGATTGTGCTTTTTCAATAATTCCAACGCCAAAGACTGACGCGTTGCTAACTGTTTTTCTGCAATCAGGGCATAGGCGGCAGGGACGAGCAAATCTAAGATGGAGCCTAAGCATGGGAACGTGGCAATCTCGGTCAAGAGCTTGGTGTGATGGCGGAAAATCCGTGTTTGTGCCAATTCTTTCGCTTTTGCCAAAGTGTTTTGCACTTGCGGGCTGCACAGAGCAAGCAGGTCTTTGCCTTTGAATGTTCCGTCCAACAAGTCGGACTGATGCAGCATAAAGGTTTGCGCGACATCATCAATCGCCTTGCCGATCGCAATGCCGCGCAACATGGCGCAACGCTGACGGCTGGAGCTGGCGTGCCATGCGCTTTCGGCGAAGGTCAGCTCGGACAAAATACTTTCTACTTCCGTATCCGTGAGCAAATCCAATTCGACGGCATCTTCCAAATCCAGCAAGGCATAGCAAATATCGTCGGCAGCCTCCATCAAATAAGACAAAGGATGGCGCGCCCAGCTGTCTACTCCCGCGGAAACCAGCCCCAATTCGTCGGCAACTTGACGGATAAACGGCAACTCGGTTTGATAAATATTGAATTTCTTTCTGCCGTTTGGATGTTGCGTTGTCCACGGATACTTCAGCAATGCGCCGATGGCTGCCGCAGTCAGGCGCATTCCGCCTGCCTCCGGATACATTTCAAGGCTGGCGACGATACGCAGGCTATGCGCATTGCCTTCATAGGTTTGAATATCGTTGCGTTCCGCTTCGTTTAATGTGTTCAGATAAATTTGATGTTCAGGCCGTCTGAACCAATCACGCAAAGCATCTTCGCCGGTATGGCCAAACGGCGGATTGCCCAAATCATGAGCCAAACAGGCAACCTGCACCACGGCACCAATATCGCTGGGCGTATTGCCCTGCGGCAGAAAACCGCCGTTATGCAACATCACGCCCACGCGGTTGCCCAAGCTCCTGCCCACGCTGGCAACTTCAACGCTGTGCGTCAGGCGGTTGTGCGTCAAGTCATGTTGCGCCAGCGGATGCACCTGTGTTTTACGGCCAAGGCGGCGGAAGGCTCCGGAAAAAACAACCCGGTCGTAGTCGATGTGAAAATCCGTACGCAAGGCATCGGCACCTTCTTGAGTCGAAGGGGTAACGGTCGGCACGATTTCGCCGTTTTTAGTACGGAAGCGTTGGGTGGATAATAAGTTTTGCCAATTCATTCGGATGGTCATAAAGGTTCCTCAAGCAAAGTAAAGGCCGTCTGAAACATATTCAGACGGCCTTATGCTTATTTACCGCGCATCAATTCAAAGAAATCGTCGTTATTTTTAGAGTCTTTGAGTTTGCCCACCAAAAACTCGGTCGCTTCGATTTCGTCCATAGGATGCAGGAATTTGCGCAAGAGCCACATGCGTTGCAACTGATCGTTCGGCACCAGCAATTCTTCGCGGCGCGTACCGGATTTATTGATACTAATGGCCGGGAACAGGCGTTTTTCGGCCATACGGCGGTCAAGGTGCAATTCCATATTGCCCGTGCCTTTGAACTCTTCGTAAATCACGTCGTCCATGCGGCTACCGGTTTCAACAAGCGCTGTCGCAATAATGGTAAGCGAACCGCCCTCTTCCACATTACGCGCTGCGCCGAAGAAGCGTTTCGGACGGTGCAAGGCGTTGGCATCGACACCGCCGGTCAAGATTTTGCCCGAAGTCGGCACAACGGTATTGTAGGCGCGCGCCAAACGGGTAATCGAATCCAGCAGGATGACCACGTCTTTTTTGTGTTCAACCATACGTTTGGCTTTTTCAATCACCATCTCGGCCACTTGTACATGGCGTTGCGCCGGTTCATCAAACGTAGAGGAAACGACTTCGCCGCGTACAGAACGGCTCATTTCGGTCACTTCTTCCGGACGCTCGTCAATCAACAGGACAATCAGCTCGACATCGGGATAATTGGCGGTAATAGCGTGGGCAATGTTTTGCAACATCACGGTCTTACCGGTTTTAGGCGGCGCCACCAACAATGCACGTTGGCCTTTACCGATTGGGGAAACCAAGTCGATAGCGCGGCCGGTCAGATTCTCTTCGGCTTTGATGTCGCGCTCAAGTTTGAATTGTTCGGTTGGGAATAAAGGCGTGAGGTTTTCAAAGAGGATTTTGTGTTTGCAGACTTCAGGCTGATCGCCGTTGATGGTATCGAGGCGGACAAGTGCGAAATAGCGTTCGTTGTCTTTAGGTACGCGCACGCTGCCTTCGATGGTGTCACCGGTGTGCAGATTGAAGCGGCGGATTTGCGTGGGCGAAACATAAATATCGTCAGGACCGGCAAGGTAAGAAGTATCTGCGCTGCGCAGGAAACCGAAGCCGTCGGGCAGGATTTCGAGTGTGCCGGAACAGGTAAAGCTGACATTTTGCTTCATCATCTGGCGGACGATGGCAAAAACGAGGTCTTGTTTGCGGAAACGGTTGGCGTTTTCAATGCCATGTTCTTCTGCCATTTCCAAGAGTTTGGAAATGTGGAGGGTTTGGAGTTCTGAAACGTGCATAGTATTGATATATTTTGAATAGTATCAGAGAGATGGCACAAAGGCCGTCTGAAAGTATGAAATCGTGCCGCAGGATACGGTAGATTTTTGAGAAAGTTGAATTTTAGGCAGTTGGAGGCAGGGTGTCAAATTTTTAAATCGAACACTGAGCCGAGACTATAATCTTACCATGCAATAAGATTATGGCCGGCAACAGCTTGGCAATCGCAACCCTATCGACCAAAATCCGAGTATTTACCCAACTTCAGACGGCCTTTTGCCCGTACCGCATCAGCGTCATGCCGCCGACCGCTGCCGCACAGCCCGCAACCAGCGAAATATGCAGCGGTTCGCCCAAAAACCACGCCGAAGACAGCACA
Source organism: Neisseria sp. HMSC058F07 (assembly GCF_001810035.1). Classification (NCBI taxonomy): domain Bacteria; kingdom Pseudomonadati; phylum Pseudomonadota; class Betaproteobacteria; order Neisseriales; family Neisseriaceae; genus Neisseria; species Neisseria sp. HMSC058F07. The sequence continues at coordinate 151,010 of NZ_KV799663.1, forward strand.
CCGAAAATCGGCACGAGCGTAATATACGCCGCCGCGCTGCCTGCACCCAAAGTCTTCACGCCTTCGAAATACCACGCGTAGGCCAATACCGTCGCGCCGATGACCAGCCACGCCAAGGCTGTCCAGCCTCGCCCATCCATTGCCGCTATCGCCTCAAACGGCATTCCGTCCGTCCACAACGCCACCACCGACAACATCAACGCACCAATGAACGACGTTGCCGTCGTTACCGTCAGCACATCTATCCCACGCAAAACCGCGCGACCAATTAAAGTATAAGCCGCCCAACAAACCACGCAACCGAAAATCAGCCACTCTCCTGCCTTGATGCCGCCCGATAACACTGTCAACGGCTGCCCTTGCGTTACCACCATAATGGCACCGCCGACCGCCAGCAGCATACCCGCCAAAATCTTCACATTTAAACGCTCGCCGAAAAACCAAGTTGCCAACAGCAGTGTCAATACCGGATTCACCGCCACGACTACCGCCGCCTTGCCTGCCGGCATAGTCTGCAAACCCAGCATAAAAAACACCGCATAACCGCACACGCCAACAGAAGCGGCTGCCGTCAAACCCAGCCATTGCCGCGCCGACAAAGCCGCCAAAGTCGCGAACCTGCTGCGCGCAAACAACCAGCCCAACAACAAAACCGAAGCCAAGACAAACCGAACCGCCCCGCCCGTCAGCGGCGGCAGCGACTGCCCCAACATCCGCCCCATCGGCCAAGACGCACCCCACAACACCGCCATTCCCAGCAGTTTCAAATGTACAGAATAACGTTCCATCTTATCCCTTTATCGACAAAGGCCGTCTGAAAACCGGATTTCAAGTTTTCAGACGGCCTTCAATATAGCGACTGCAAACAGATTACTTAGGCTGCCAAGAATCTTTCAGCGTCACCGTGCGGTTAAACACCGGCATGTCTTTGCTGTGGTCTTTGCGGTCGGTTACGAAGTAGCCGATGCGTTCAAACTGCCAACGGCTTTCTGCCGGCAGATCTTTTGCGACAGGTTCGGCGTAGGCAGTGATTTCCTTGATGGATTCTGGATTGAGGAAATCGGTAAACGGCAGATAGTTGCCGTCTTCGCCGCGCACGGCATCAGGACGCTCGACGGTAAAGAGGCGGTCGTACAGGCGGACTTTAATTTCGACGGCGTGTTCGGCAGAAACCCAATGAATCACGCCTTTAACTTTGCGGCCTTCGGGATTTTTGCCCAAGGTATCGTGGTCGATGCTGCATTTGAGTTCAACCACATTGCCTGCCTCGTCTTTTACTACTTCATCACACTTAATCACATAGCCGTGGCGCAAACGCACTTCTCCGCCGGGAACCAGGCGTTTGAAGCCTTTGGGCGGATTTTCGGCAAAGTCGTCGGCTTCGATGTAGATGGTTTGTGAAATAGGTACTTCGCGATCGCCCATTTCTTCGTGGTTCGGATGGAACGCGGCACGGCGGCTTTGGGTTTTGCCGGCTTCAAAGTTGGTCAGGGTCACTTTGAGCGGATTCAAAACCGCCATCAGGCGTGGCGCAGAGTTCTCCAACTCTTCACGAATCGCGCCTTCCAACACGCTCATGTCGACGATGTTTTCAGATTTGGAAATACCGGCGCGTTTGGCAAACAGGCGCAGGCCTTCGGGCGTGTAACCACGGCGGCGCATACCGGAAATGGTCGGCATACGCGGGTCGTCCCAGCCGGCAACGTGGCCGTCTGAAACCAGTTGGTTCAGCTTGCGTTTGGACGTGATGGAATACAAAAGCTCCAAACGCGAAAACTCATATTGGCGCGGACGGGTGGCGTGCGGCGCAGGAATGTTGTCCAACACCCAGTCGTACAGCGGACGGTGTGCTTCAAATTCGAGCGTACACAAGGAATGCGTGATGCCTTCGATGGCATCGGAAATGCAATGCGTGTAGTCGTACATCGGGTAGATACACCATTTGTCGCCGGTGTTGTGGTGATGGGCGCGGCGGATGCGGTAGATGACGGGGTCGCGCATATTGATGTTGCCTGAAGCCATGTCGATTTTCAGGCGCAGGGTTTTGCTGCCGTCTGGAAACTCGCCGTTTTTCATGCGTGTGAACAGGTCGAGGTTTTCTTCGACACTGCGGTCGCGGTAAGGGCTGTTTTTGCCTGCTTCGGTGAGTGTGCCGCGGTATTCGCGCATTTCTTCGGGCGTCAAATCATCGACATACGCTTTGCCGTCTTTGATTAAACCGACGGCGTAATCATAGAGCTGGTCAAAATAGTTGGATGCGAAACGAGGCTCGCCCGCCCAATGGAAACCGAGCCACTCAACATCTTCTTTGATGGCGTTGACGTATTCGTCGTTTTCTTTTTCAGGGTTTGTATCATCAAAACGGAGGTTGCACAAACCATCATAAATATAAGCCAAACCGAAGTTCAGGCAGATGGATTTGGCGTGGCCGATGTGCAGGTAGCCATTCGGCTCGGGCGGGAAACGGGTTTGGATGGCTGTATGTTTACCGCTTTTAAGGTCTTCTTCGATGATGGTGCGGATAAAGTGGTTGTCCGCGAATTGGTCTTTATTCAACATAATATTTCTTTGATGGGAAAATGATTTTCTGTTTTCAGACGGCCTGAGCATTCAATCAGGCCGTCTGAAAGGAATGGAATGATGGCTCAATTGTACCCGACTTGGCTACTTTGATACAGGGTCGGCAATCTGCCACGCCACGCCGCGCTCGTTTAGGGTTTTCTGCATGGCGGCGGATGGTGGGCGGTCGGTAAACAGCTTATCGAATGCGCCGATATCGCCCAGTCTGACCAAGGCATTGCTGTTGAATTTGCTGTGGTCGACGCCGAGATAGCGCACGCGTGCATTGTTCACCATCGCCTGCATGACACTGACTTCCTTGTAATCGTCATCCAAAAGCGAGCCGTCGTTTTCTATGCCGTGGGTACTCATGATGGCATAGTCGACTTTGAATTGGTTGATGAAATCGACGGTCGCCACACCGGTAATACCGCCGTCCAACGGGCGGACCACACCGGAAGCGATGATGACCGTGTAGTCGGTACGCGCCGCAGTGATAGAGGCGGCGTAGATATTATTGGTGATAATCCGCAGGTTTTTACGCTGTCTGACCAACTCGGCGGCAACGGCTTCCATGGTGGTGCCGATGCTGATAAAGAGCGAGGCATTGTCGGGAATGGTGGAAGCGATCAATTGGGCAATGGCGTTTTTTTCCTGCTGCTGATGGTTGCGCCGCTCCTGCCCTGCCGTTACGACTGAAACGTCGCCCAAAGATGCGCCGCCGTGATAGCGTTTGAGCTGTCCGGTCTCGCTCAACTCCTGCACATCGCGGCGTATGGTTTGCGGCGTAACATCCAAATTCGCCGCCAACTCTTCCACCGTCATGAAGTTATGTTCGCGGACAAGGGTGAGGATATGTTCGTGTCTTTGGATTTTGGGTTTCATAGCGTTTCGCTTTGTAGGGATAAACCAATGGCCGTCTGAATATTTCAGACGGCCTTTTT
>NZ_KV799663.1:154612-177131 GCF_001810035.1 Neisseria sp. HMSC058F07
CCGTCTGAATATTTCAGACGGCCTTTTTATTGTCAAACCGATTACATCTCGAGTTTTTGTTCCAAGCGTTCCATGCACGCGCCCAAGTGGCGGCGCATGACTTTGGTCACACGATTGCGCTTGCCTGCCAACAACAAATCGAGGATTTCTCGGTGTTCATGGTGCGAATTGGAATCGATGTTGCGCTTTTCTTTGCGAAGCGGATCGGAAACGGCCACAATCAATGAAGAGCGCGCGCACAAGGTATTCATGATTTCAAACAGGACATCGTTGTCCAGCAGCCGCGCCAATTCGACATGGAAAGCATTGGACAGGCGGTTCCAACCCACGCGGTCGCCACTTTCGGAAGCTGCACCCTCTTGCTCAATCATGGCGTAAAGCGGTTTCAGACGCGTTTCCAAATCAGGCATATCGATAAGGACGCTCAAAATCATGCTTTCCATTTCGATACGCGTGTTGAACACGTCTTTCATTTCTTTCAAGTCCGGCACATGGACAAATGCACCGCGGTTAGGCTGCAGATCGACGATTTTATCGTGCGCCAAAAGTGACAATGCGCCACGCACGGTATTGCGCGAGCAAACCATTTGCCGGCAAAGCTCGGACTCGGTCAGTTTTTTGCCCGGCAGCAGCAGATGGTCGGTAATGCCGTCCAAAATCAATGCGTACACGCGGAAGAGTTCCGAATCGTGACGCTCTTCCAAAATAAGCGATGAAGTTGCAGGCGCAACGTTGGTATTATTTTCGTAATCCATAATGTTTCCCCAGTATCCGTATTAAGGCACAAGCGTTTACAAACCTGCAGCTTTCGGGGTTGTTTAAAATATAATTAAAAATTGTTGACAATGTTAAACGAAACTTGCACAATGAGATCAACAAGCCAAGTTATAAAGGCTGATAGAGAGAGAGAAAAAGGAATAAAAAGCAAGCAGATATATTCATGTTAATGCGTGAATATATCTGCTTTTTTTGTGGGTAGCCGGTTCACGCTCCGATACTCCCACCCTGAAACCGCCCTATTCTGTTTCGACGATCTCGAAGCTGTGGCTCATTTTTGCCGCTTTACCCAGCATAATCGATGCGGAGCAATATTTTTCGGCAGACATCTGTACGGCGCGTTCAATCGCGCTTTCTTGCAAATCCCGACCATACACTTTGAAGTGGATATGGATTTCGGTAAACACGCGCGGCGCGGTGTCGGCGCGTTTGGCAGTCACTTCGGCACGGCAGTCGGTAATTTTTTGACGTTGTTTCTCGGCAATCATCACGACATCGATGCTGGAGCAGCCTGCTACACCCAACAACAGCATTTCCATCGGGCTGGGGCCGCGTTTGACTTCGCCTTCAGCCGCCGCGCCTTCCATCACAACGCTGTGTCCGTTTGCCGTTGTACCGACGAAACACATTCCGTCTATCCATTTTGAGGTAACTTGCATGGTGTCTTTTTTATCCGTAAAAGCATTAATCTGACATTGTAAACAATTTCAAGTGATAAACCTAGTCAGGCCGTCTGAAAAATACAATCAATTACAATTGGCCTAAACGCATTATTCGTCCCGATACGCCCAATGATTGACCGGCCCGTGCCCTGCCCCGATGCCCAAAGGATGGGAAATGGCGGCGGCAATATAGTTTTTTGCCGTTTGAACCGCCTCGGGCACGCTAAACCCTTTTGCCAACTCGGCAGTAATGCAGGCCGAAAACGTGCAGCCCGTGCCATGCGTATGCGGCGTTGGGAAACGTTTGCTGTTCAGCTCAATGGTTTCGTATGGCGTAAACAGCCAGTCGGTGCAATATTCGCTTTGGCTGTCGGCAAGATGGCCGCCTTTAATCACCACATTTTTCACACCCCAATCCTGAAGAATTTTGGCGGCGCGTTCCGCATCTTGACGGTTTTCAATATTAATACCCGTCAATGCCTGCGCTTCAGGCAGATTGGGGGTCAATACGTCCGTATGCGGCAGCAGCAGGCGTTTCATGGCTTCGACGGCTGAATTTTCCAACAACGGCGCACCGCCTTTGGCAATCATAACCGGATCCAACACGCGTTTGCCGAAATCGCATTCGGCAGTTTGTTCCGCCACGCATTCGATGATTTCCGCCGTACCCAGCATGCCGATTTTATAGGCGCGGATTTGGAAATCCTCCTGAATCGCAGCAATTTGCGCGGCAATCATGTCGGTCGGTATCGAATGCACTGCCGATACGCCCAAAGTATTTTGTGCGGTAACCGCGGTCAGTACACTGGTACCGAACACGCCGCGCATCTGAAATGTCTTCAAATCCGCCTGTATGCCCGCGCCGCCTCCGGAATCTGAGCCGGCAATCGTCAGCGTTTGAATAAAAAGTTCGTCCATCGTGTCCTCCTGTTTTTCAGACGGCCTTGTGTTTATCGTTGTTGAGAGCAGTTTGGTTTTATCCGCAAACAAAGGCATTCGCCGTCTATTTTTCCGAATGCCTTATCTGTTGTTTTACCAAAAACAAATGTATGTTCTCGGGCGAAATATCTTAACAAACAAAAGGCCATCTGAAAACTATTTTCATTTTCAGACGGCCTGTTCAATTTTAAACCTATTCAGGCTTAATCTTCGTATGCATCAATCGGCAAGCAGGAGCAAACCAGATTGCGGTCGCCATACACTTCATCTACCCGTTTGACGCTCGGCCAGAATTTGTTTTCGCGCACGAAAGGCAGCGGGAAGACGGCTTCTTCGCGGGAGTACGGATGCGCCCATTCGCCGGTTACATCTGCGGCGGTATGCGGAGCGTTGACCAGCGGGTTGTCCTCTTTCGGCCATTCGCCGCGCTCGACTTTCAGCACTTCCTGTTTGATTTGTTTCAGGGCGGCGATGAAGCGGTCGAGTTCGGCTTTGCTTTCGCTCTCGGTCGGCTCGATCATCAGCGTACCGGCAACAGGGAAGGAAACCGTCGGGGCGTGGAAGCCGTAGTCCATCAGGCGTTTGGCGATGTCGGTTTCGGTGATGCCGCTTTCGGCTTTGAGCGGACGCAAGTCGACGATACATTCGTGCGCGACGCGGCCATTTTTGCCTGTATACAGAATCGGATAGTCTTCGCTCAGACGTTTGGCAACGTAGTTGGCGTTGAGCAATGCCCAGCGTGTTGCCTGCTCCATGCCTTGTTTGCCCATCATGGTCAGGTACATCCAAGTAATCGGCAGGATGGACGCAGAACCGAAGGCCGCAGCAGCAACGGCGGTTTGGTCGGCACTGGCGCTGTGGATGTCGGTCAAAGCATGTCCCGGTGCAAACGGGGCAAGGTGGGCTTTCAAACCGATAGGGCCGACGCCCGGACCGCCGCCGCCGTGAGGGATACAGAAGGTTTTGTGCAGGTTCATGTGCAACACGTCCGCGCCGACTTCGGCAGGCTGCATGATGCCGATTTGGGCGTTGAGGTTGGCGCCGTCCATGTAAACCTGTCCGCCGTTTTCATGGATGATGCGGCAGATGTCGCGGATGCCTTCTTCATACACGCCGTGGGTGGACGGGTAAGTAATCATGATGGCGGACAAAGCGTCGCGGTATTGCTCGGCTTTGGCTTTCAAATCGTCGATGTTGACGTTTCCGTGTTCGTCGGTATCGACAACGACGACTTTCAAACCCAGCATAGCGGCAGTCGCAGGGTTGGTGCCGTGGGCGGATTTGGGAATCAGGCAGATGTTGCGGTGTCCCTCGCCGTTGGCTTCTTGATAGCGGCGGATGGACAGCATGCCACTGTATTCGCCCTGCGCGCCGGAGTTGGGCTGGAAGGAAATCGCGTCAAAGCCGGTGATGGCTTTCAGGCTGTTTTCCATGTCGGTCAAAAGCGCGTAGTAGCCTGTGGCTTGGTCTTTGGGGGCATAGGGGTGGATGTCGGTGAACTCTGCCCAAGTAATCGGCAACATTTCCGCAGTCGCATTGAGCTTCATGGTGCAGCTACCGAGCGAAATCATGCTGCGGTTCATCGCCAAGTCGCGGTCTTCGAGTTTCTTCAGATAGCGCAGCATTTCGTGTTCGGTGTGGTAACGGTTGAATACGGGATGTTGCAGAATGTCGTCTTGACGCAGCAATTCGGCATTCAGACGGCCTTTGACGTCATCGGCAAATGCGAACGTATCCTTGCCGGTAAACGCGCGGTACAAATCAACCAAATCTTCGTATGCCGATGTTTCATGGAATGCAGCCGCAACTTGAGTATCGTTGACGCGGCGCAGGTTGTAACCCGACTCCAAAGCAGCGGCAAACACTTGGTCTGCTTTCTCTTTGCTGCCGAAATCAACGGTAACGGTATCGAAGAAGACTTTGTGAACCACATTCAGGCCGTCTGAAACCAGCGCATCGGCAAAGGCAGAAGCCAGCGCATGAATGCGGTTGGCAATGCGTTTCACGCCTTCCGGGCCGTGGTAAACGGCATACATACCGGCCAAGTTCGCCAGCAATGCCTGTGCGGTACAAATATTGGATGTCGCTTTTTCGCGGCGGATATGTTGCTCGCGGGTGGACAACGCCATGCGCAGCGCGGGTTTGCCTGATGCGTCTTTGGATACGCCGATGATGCGGCCTGGGGCGGAACGTTTGAACTCGTCTTTAAACGCGAAATAAGCAGCGTGCGGACCACCGAAGCCCATTGGCACGCCGAAGCGTTGGGTGTTGCCCAAAGCAATATCTGCGCCCAGTTCAGCCGGAGACTTCAGCAAAACCAAGCTCATGATGTCGGCGGCAACGGCCACGATTGTGCCTTTTGCTTTCAGACGACCGATAACATCCTGCAAATCTTGTACGTCGCCGTCTTTACCGACGTATTGGAACAGCGCGCCGAAGTATTCGCCGTCATCAGCTTGGGCAAAATCTCCAACCACCAGTTCAAAACCGAAATATTTGGCGCGGGTTTTCATCACGTCCAAAGTTTGCGGATACACGCGCGCATCCACAAAGAAACGCTCGGATTTCACTTTGCCCACGCGGTGCGCCATCGCCATCGCTTCAGCAGCGGCAGTTGCCTCGTCCAGCAAAGACGCGCCTGCCACAGGGAAACCGGTCAAATCGATACACACTTGTTGGAAGTTCAACAAAGCTTCCAAACGACCTTGGGCAATTTCCGCTTGATACGGGGTGTAGGCAGTGTACCAACCCGGATTTTCCAATACGTTGCGCAAAATCACGTTCGGCACGCGGGTCGGGTAATAGCCCAAACCGATATAGGATTTGTTGATCACGTTTTTCGACGCGATGCCTTTCAATTTCGCCAACGCGTCCGCCTCGGTCAAAGCTTCGGGCAAATCGAGTTCGGACGGCATACGGATGCTTTGCGGCACGGTATTGCCGACAAAATCGTCCATGCTCTTCTCGCCGAGCGCTTCCAAAAGCGCAGCCTCGTCGCCAAAGCTCAAATGGCGCACGGCAAATTCGTTCGGGTTGAACAATTCAGATAGTTTCATTTCTACTCCTTCGGTGTTATCGATATCAACACTGTTTTTTCTTGCAGATGTTGTTTCAGACGGCCTCCGCCCACTTTGGACGACATGCCAATATTTCCCTATAAACCGGACAGGTTTCCACATGCGCGCCGGGCAGGTAGCCGGTACTCATCAGAAATTCGCCGACGATTTCGCCGCCGACAAATTTGAAATGTTTTTTAAACAGCTTCACCCATTCAGCCTTGTCGAGCGGATGGTGTGTATCCAACCAGTTTTTGAATGAGCCGTATTCTTGCCGTATTTGCTTGATTTGTCGCGCGTTATAAATGGCTGCGTTGATTTTCAGGCGGTTGCGGACGATGCCTGCATCGGCAAGCAGCCGCTCAATTTCGGCTTCGTCAAATGCGGCGACCGTATCGATGTCGAAACCTTTAAATGCCGTCTGAAATGCCCGTTGCTTCTTCAGCATCAGCGTCCAGCTCAATCCTGCCTGATTGATTTCCAACACCAGCCGCTCAAACAATTCATTGTCATCCTCAATCGGAAAACCGTATTGCGTGTCGTGATAATGTTGGTTGGGGTTGTCCGTATCGTCGGGAAGAGTGGCGACAAATTCGCAGTAATTCATGTTTGTTGAGGGAAAATTGAAACAAAGGCCGTCTGAAAGCATTTTTCAGACGACCTAAGACCTGCAATATCAAACAGGCACAAAACCTGTTTGGATGTTTGCAAAAATCAAGCTACTTCGCCTGCGTATTGTTCGGCAGTCAACAGACCGTCGTAATCGGCAGGGTTGGCAGGTTTGATTTTGAAGAACCAGCCTGCGCCGTAAGGATCGCTGTTGGCAGTTTCCGGAGCGCTTGGCAAATCTTCGTTGACGGCAACGACTTCGCCTGCAATCGGCGCGTACACGTCGGACGCGGCTTTTACAGACTCAACCACACCGGCTTGCTCTTCGGCAGCCAGGTTTGCGCCGACTTCAGGCAGCTCGACAAACACGATGTCGCCCAACAGCTCTTGCGCGTGATGGGTAATGCCGACAGTGATGGTACCGTCTTCTTCAAGGCGCAGCCATTCGTGGCTGGCAACGTATTTCAGTTCTGCTGGGATGTTGCTCATGGTTTGATACTCCATTGATAGGGGGTTATTTTCAGACGGCATCTTCATGAATCAATATCCACAGATGCCTTGTTCAATGCTTTCTACAAACGTCCGTATTAGACGACAATTAAAACCTGCTTTCAGACGGCCCTTAACAAATAAGGCCGTCTGAACCGATATTAATCAAACTGTTTTTGACCATTACGCACAAACGGCAGCTTCAATACGCGTACATCCACTTCTTTGCCGCGCATCAGTACTTTGGCAGTATCGCCGTCAAAGTCTTTCGGTACGCGCGCGATGGCGATGGATTGCTTCAGGCTTGGCGAGAATACGCCGCTGGTGGTTTCGCCTTTGCCTTTGTCGGTCAACACTTCCATATGCGCGCGCAGGATGCCGCCTTTTTCGAGCAACAGGCCGACCTGTTTCACGGTAACGCCTTTTTCTTTCAATGCCAGCAAGGCGGCTTTACCGACGAAGTCGCGGCTTTCGTCTTTTAAGTCAACGGTCCAACCCATGCCTGCTTCGAGCGGGCTGGTATTGTCGTCCATATCGTTGCCGTAGAGGTTCATACCGGCTTCCATGCGCAGGGTGTCGCGTGCGCCGAGGCCGCAAGGCTGTACGCCTGCTGCTTGCAGGGCTTTGAAGAATGCGACGGCTTCAGTGCCGGGCAGGATGACTTCGACGCCGTCTTCGCCGGTATAGCCGGTGCGGGCGACAAACCAGTCATTGCCCAAGTCTGCACCTTGGAACGGTTTGAGGCCGTGAATAACGTCTGCCCATTCAGGTTTGACGGTCAGGAGTTTTTCGATGGCTTTCGGGCCTTGTACGGCGAGCATGCCGAGGTCGTAGCGAGGATTGAAGGCAACGCCGAACTCTTGTCCGACTTTGTGGAATTGCGCCGTGTCTTTTTCACGGGTCGCGCCGTTGGACACGATGCGGTATTGTGTTTCGGCTTCGTTGGTGCGGTAAACGATCAAGTCGTCAATCACGCCGCCGTTGTCGTTGAGCAAAGCGGAATAAAGGGCTTTGCCGACAAAAGCGAGTTTGGCGACATCGTTGGCAATCAATTTGCGGAAAAAGGCTTTGGCATTTGCGCCTGCTACGTCGGTAACGAGCATATGGGATACGTCAAACATACCGGCGTCGGTGCGCACGGCTTCGTGTTCGGCGATTTGTGAACCATAATGGATGGGCAGCTCCCAGCCGGCAAAATCTACCAGCTTCGCGCCTGCATCTTGATGGGCTTGATGAAATGGGGTGGTTTTCAGAGCAGTCATTCTCAAGTTTCTCCGGATTTTTTGTTCAGATGCCGCCCGCGCACCTGTGCGCGGATGACCCTATCTGTCCTTGAACCTGAGATTTTCGGCTGTATCCGCATGATGGCAAACCAGTCTGCTCACTGCTTTGCGCGGTTGTCTGAATGGTGGTTCAGACGGCCTTCTCCCCTTCGGTGGACGTTATTCCAACGCCGCTCTCCAGATTGTTTGTTTCAATGTGCAGTCCCTGATACCTGAGCGATTTAAGGGTGTCTGCGCCTTCGGTGGTTACATTGTAGTTGGGTGTAACACTCTCCTGCACATTTCCCGATTATGTCTTGAATCGGCAGTTTGGGCAAGTAGCCGACGAATATTTATGATGTGAATATCCGTCTTTTTATTGGGGCGGCAAAACCTGAGCCCTTATAAAATTGTTAGCTATGCGGCAAATGTTTTTGCAAAAGTCTCAGGCCGTCTGAAGCCCTTACCCGTTTTTCCTATATAATTCTGTTTTTTCGATTTATCCGCGTCCATCATGAACCGCCTCAAACGCATTAAAACCATCCTCTGCACGCTCTACCGCTACCGCCTTGCCGAGCTGATTGCCTCGCTGGTCCGTCCGGGTTGGGCGCGGACTTTCCTCAATATGCTGCCGCAGTCGTCCAAGTTCAAACACGAAATGCCTGCCGTGCGCCTGCGTTTGGCGTTGGAAAGCCTGGGGCCGATTTTCATCAAATTCGGGCAGGTATTGTCCACGCGTCCCGATTTGATTCCGCACGATTACGCGGTCGAACTGGCAAGGCTGCAAGACAAAGTGCCGCCGTTTGACGCGCAACTTTCACGCTCGCAAATCGAAAAATCACTGGGACAATCCATCGACACTTTATACGCGGAATTTGAAACAGAGCCTGTCGCCAGCGCGTCCATCGCCCAAGTACACAAAGCCCACCTGCATTCGGGCGAACAGGTCGCCGTGAAAGTCTTGCGCCCCAACCTTTTGCCCGTTATCGAACAGGATTTGTCGCTGATGCGCTTTGGTGCAGGCTGGGTGGAGCGTTTGTTTTCAGACGGCAAGCGTTTGAAGCCGCGCGAAGTAGTGGCCGAATTTGACAAATACCTGCACGACGAATTGGACTTGATGCGCGAAGCCGCCAATGCCAGCCAGCTCGGTCGCAATTTCCAAAACAGCGATATGCTGATTGTGCCGAAGGTGTTTTACGACTACTGCACCAGCGACGTGCTGACCATCGAATGGATGGACGGCACTCCGGTATCCGATATTGCCAAACTCAAAGCCGACGGCATTGATTTGCACAAACTTGCCGATTACGGCGTGGAAATCTTCTTCACGCAAGTTTTCCGCGACGGCTTTTTCCATGCGGATATGCACCCCGGCAATATTTTGGTCGCCGCCGACAACCGCTACATTGCCCTCGATTTCGGCATCGTCGGCACGCTGACCGACTACGACAAACGCTATCTCGCCATCAACTTCCTCGCATTCTTCAACCGCGATTACCACCGCGTCGCTACCGCCCACATCGAATCGGGCTGGGTGCCTGCCGACACGCGCGCGGAAGAATTGGAAGCGGCTGTCCGCGCCGTGTGCGAACCGGTGTTCAACAAACCGATTTCGCAAATTTCCTTCGGCTTGGTACTGATGCGCCTGTTTGAAGTCAGCCGTCGCTTCAATGTCGAAATCCAACCGCAGCTGGTATTGCTGCAAAAAACGCTGCTCAACATCGAAGGCTTAGGCCGCCAACTCGATCCCGATTTGGACTTGTGGAAAACCGCCAAACCGTTTTTGGTGCGTTGGATGAACGAACAGGTCGGCCCCAAAGCCCTTTGGCGCAACCTCAAAAACGAAGCTCCCGACTGGGCGCAAATCATCCCTTCCCTGCCGCGCAAAATCAGTGCGTTGGTTGATGAAAACCGCCAACAGGAAATGCGCGATGCCTATGTGCATCTGGTCAAAGTACAGCAACGCCAAAGCCTGTGGTTGGCTGTGATTGCGGTTGTTTTGCTACTGATTTTGCTGTTTAAGTAAACCGTAATACAGCTTTAAACGGCATATAAAAGGCCGTCTGAAATTTAGTTTTCAGACGGCCTTTTATATGCCTATCTATTCTTTTTTCTCATGCGGAACATGTCCGCTTTCGGCTTCGATATGCCGTCTGAAGCGCAGACCTGCGGCGTGATAAAACGGATGCGGCGAGAATTGGCGCGAGACTTGCGAAGCGAAGATGCAAGTCAGCAACATCCAAAACAACAAATTCTGTCCGCCCGTCATTTCCATTACCACTACGGCAGCGGTCAACGGCGATTGGGTTGCGGCGGCAAGGAACGCGGCCATGCAGAGCAAAACCGCGACATTGGACGCGTCGCCCAGTTGCGCGAAAGAAGCCATGTGTTCGCCTATCATCGCACCAATGGTTAAAGACGGCGTGAAGATACCGCCGGGAATGCCTGCCCAGTAGCTGAACACGGTCGCCGCCCATTTTGCGGCAGCCAAGCCGAACGGCGCTTCATATGCGCCTTTAAGAGCGGCTGCGGCTTCGTGATAACCCGTACCATAGGTTTTACCTTGATAAAACGTACCGAGCAACGCCAACAAGATACCCATTACAAAAGCGACCACCAACAAATGACGGCGGATGAAACTGCGCCAGCGTACCGGTGCGAATGCCGCCGCGCCGCGATACAAAAAGCTGCCGAACAATCCGCCAGCCACGCCGCAGACGATGCCCGACACCGCGGCCCACATCAGCATGTTTGGCAGCTCATGCCCTTGAAACCCTGAAAAATACGGGTTGTTGCCCTGTATCGCCACTTGAATGAAACCGGCTGCCAACACGCCCATCAGGATTTGGCGTTCCCAACGCAAAATCACGCCGCGCCCCAATTCTTCGATGGCAAACACCACGCCGGCCAAAGGTGCGTTAAACGCCGCTGCCAAACCGCCGGCCGCACCTGCGGCAATCAAATCGTTTTCCTGCATGCCCCTAAACGCCAGCCCGTGCTTTTTACACCAGGCGCCCCAAGCGTTCATGACCGCCGCACCCACTTGTACAGACGGCCCTTCCCTGCCGATCGATGCCCCCAAAATCATGCCCAAAAACGTCAGCGGAATTTTAAAAAAGGTTTCGCCCAGACGAATCAGACGGGTTTTCTGCGCGCCATACGGCAAAGACAACGAAGCGATGACTTGCGGAATACCGCTGCCGGAAGTGTACGGCGCAAATTTGCGCGTAAACCACGCCAAAAGCGGCAAACCCAGCGGCAAGGCCACCCACGCAAACCATGGATATTTTCCCACCAACAAAGCGTTCCATTCCAAAGCCAAATCCGCCAAGTACGCAAACATCAAAGCCGTCAGGGCAACCAGTGCCGATCCTGCCAGCAAAAACAGAAAGGCAATGCTCTTTTTCGACAGGCGTTTGGTTTGGCGGATTTTGTGGGCGAGGCGCGCCGCCCAAGTCTGTGGAAATTTCATAATAGGCACGCAGTCAATGTGTTCAGACGGCCTTGATACTTTTCTCAAAGGCCGTCTGAAAACAAGGATGAAGGTTTTTAAGAACGGTAATCCGCGTTAATCGACACATACTCGTGCGACAAATCGCAGGTATAGACGGCCGCCGTCGTATCGCCGCGTTGCAAATCGATGCGGACGGTAATTTCCGGACGATTCATCACGGCTTGTCCTGCTTCTTCGGTATAGCTTTCCGCACGGCCGCCGTTTTCAGCCACCAACACGTCATCCAGCCACATTTTCAAAGCATCGACGTCCAAGTCTTCAATACCGGCATAGCCGACGGCTGCCAACAGACGGCCCAAATTCGGGTCGGAGGCAAAGAAAGCAGTTTTTACCAAAGGCGAATGGGCGACGGCATAAGCCACTTTGCGCGCCTCTTCGCGGGTTTTCGCGTTTTGTACTTCAACCGTGATGAACTTGGTCGCGCCCTCGCCATCACGGACAATCGCCTGCGCCAATTCCAAAGCCAGCGAACCGAGCAATGCTTTGAGCTGCGCATAGCGCGGATCGGCGGTATTGTCGATTTCGCTCTGACCGCAACGGCCTGTCGCCATAATCACGAAGCTGTCGTTGGTGCTGGTGTCGCCGTCCACGGTAATCGTATTGAAACTTTCGTCTGCGATTTCTTGGGTCATCAGCTGCAAAATCGGTTGGGACACTTTGGCATCAGTGGCGATAAACGACAACATGGTCGCCATATTCGGATGAATCATGCCCGAGCCTTTGGAGATGCCGGTGGCGCGGACTGTGTGTTTTTCGCCGACCAAGCCTGTGCGTGAAGCGGCTTTCGGCACAGTATCCGTCGTCATGATGGCACGCGCCGCGTCCGACCAGAATGCAGGGCGCACTTGCGGCAAAGCGGCCACGATTTTATCCACAGGCAGCGGCTCCAAAATCACGCCGGTCGAAAACGGCATAATCTGATTGGATTGGCAGCCGACCTGCTCTGCCACCGCCGCGCACACTTTAATCGCGTCCAGACGGCCTTGTGCGCCGGTACCCGCATTGGCATTGCCCGTATTGATGACTAAGGCACACACGCCGTCTTGGTCAAACAGATGCGACTTGGCGATATGCACCGGTGCGGCGCAGAACCGGTTTTGCGTAAACACCGCGCCCACCGTATGTCCGCCGCCCAACACCATCAGCGTCAAATCGTCGCGGTCTTGTTGCTTGATGCCGGCACGACCTGTAAACAGACGGATACCGTCGATTTCCAACAATTCGTCTGCACGTTTTTCAGTCAAATTTACAGCCATATCATTTTCTCCTGTTTACACTATTTTCAGACGGCCTAAACGCTATACGCCCAATAAGGGAATCAAGATAGGCACCAATACCGCCGTCAACACGCCGTTGAGCGTCAAGCCCAAGCCGGCATAGGCGGCCATACGGCGGCCGTATTCCAAAGACGCCGCAATACCCATCGCATGCGAGGCCGTACCCAAAGACATTCCCACTGAAGAAGGCATATACAACGCCCCTTTCAACACTTTATATCCGGCCATCTGGCCAAAAAGTCCGGCAATAATCACCGTTGCCGCCGTAATCGCCGGAATACCGCCGACCGATGCCGTGATTTCAATCGCAATCGGGTTGGTCACGGATTTGGAAGCCAGCGACAAAATCACTTCGCGCGAAGCGCCCAGCCATTTGGCAAAATACACGCCTGTAACAATGCCCGTCACGCTGCCCGCCAACTGCGACAACACCACCGGCAACCACTGGCTGCGGATACGGTCCCAATTTCGATAAAGCGGCACCGCCAGCAAAACGACTGCCGGTTTCAACCAAAAATCAATAAAGTGCGAAGCAGAATGGTACAGCTCGTAATCGATGGCAAATACCTTCAAATACCCCATCAACACCAGCGTGCTGATCAATACCGGATTACACAGCACATTCCCCGTGCGCGCCCGAATCTGCACCGCCAAAGCATACACGGCCAAAGTCAGGAACAACATGACCGAGGGCATACGCAACAGCCCGTCTATGTTCATCACATCCACCTCCTGACCCACTCATGCACTTTGCCGGTCACCAACAATACGCAGATCGTACTGCCGATTGTGGCCGTCAGAATCGAAAACCAGTCGTTTGCAATCACATCCAAATAGCTGATGACGGCCACGCAAGGCGGCACCAAAAACAAAGTCAGGTTTGCCATCAAAATGTCCGCCAGTTCTCCCACCCAAGACAATTTGACCCAGCCGGCCTGAAGCGCGGCAAACAGCAAAGCCATGCCGACAATACTGCCCGGCAGCTTCAACCCCAAAATCCAAACGGCCGCCTCGCCCAAAGCCAGGCAACCCAATACCACCAATAAGGCACGAATAATATTCATTAAGCCGGTTTCTCCTTATCCTTTTTCAGACGGCCTCAAAAAATTTATTGATCATTGAATCATATCGTGCCACAGGCCGTCTGAAAAGGGAAGAAACGCCTTCCTACAAGTTTAATGAAAGATAAGTATGATTACTCTAGCGGATTGACTTAGGCAATATTGGAACCCTACCCTGCTTTTGTCTTTAACGGCCACCGCAAACCGGGCATTCGGGATTGTGTCTCACCCCGTATTGCTGCCATTTTCCGCTCAACGCGTTATAGGTAGAAAGTTTGCCGTGCGATGGCGCACCGATACCGATCAGCACTTTAAGCGCTTCGGCGGCTTGGGTCGTTCCGATAACGCCGACCAATGGCGAAAAAACGCCAAACAATGCACAAGCGCCGTCGCTGGCTTGTTCGCCGTCAAACAGGCAGGCATAGCAAGGCGTATCGGGAAGATCGGGACGGTACACGGCGATTTGTCCGTCAAAGCCGACGGCCGCGGCGGAAACCAAAGGCGTGTGCGTGGCAACGGCGACGCGGTTGACCGCCTGGCGCGTGGGATAATTGTCGGAACAATCGAGGATGATGTCGGCGGCGTTTGCCAATTCGACAAGCCTGGCCTCATCAAGAAATTCGGCAATGGCTGTAATGTGTGTTTGGCTGTTGATCTGTTTCAGACGGCCTTGCATGACCAAAGCCTTGTTTTTACCGATGTCGGCTTCGGTAAACGTGATTTGGCGTTGAAGGTTGGTCTCGTCAATGGTATCGGCATCGGCAATCGTCAGGCTGCCGATACCGGCGGCGGCAAGATACGGCAAGGCCGCCGCACCCAGCCCGCCGCAACCAACAACGAGCACATGGGCGGCCAAGAATTTTTCTTGGCCTTCAATACCGATTTCATCCAGCAGGATATGGCGGCTGAACCGCAAAAGTTGTTGATCGTTCATCATAACAATAAGGCCGTCTGAAACCCAATGTTCAGACGGCCTGAATGGTTTAGAAATTAATATTTTCGTATGCGTTGTCAAACAGGAAAGGACGGCCTTCACTGCTGGTTTCGGATTCGAGGCGGATGCCGCTGAGCATCATATTGCGGTCAACGTCTTTCATCATGTCGTAAACACTCAAGAGCGCCAAATTTAGGCCAGTCAGGGCTTCGGTGGCAATGCTGCCGTTGCTGTTCGCTTGGACGGTCAATGTGGCCTTCAGGCAGGCCAGCTCAACGTTAATATCGAAATCAACCTGCACGCCGATGATGCGTCCGGGCAGGTGCAGCGGAATCAGGTTGGCGGTCTGTTTGATGCTCTGAATGGCGGCAACTCGGGCGATGGTCAGAATACTTGCCTTTTCGGTGGCATTCTCTATCAACACCCGTATCGCCTGCTGGCTCATGTTGACGGTACCGACGGCGACGGCGGTGTGTTGCTCAGGGAAATCGGGCTGGTTGGGAAATTCAATCATGGGTTTCTCGCCTCTGTTTTGACAGTCAATATTTTACGGCATTTTACAGACAGCGACCACGTGGCGGATACAGACGGCTGTTTTCTGGTTTGAAATGTATCGGACGGCAGCATTGGCAGTTTACAAAAATTTGCTATACAATGGATTCACGATACACCCAAATTAACATTTAAATAAGAGAAAAATCATGCAACTGCATATCTTAAATAATCCAAAAGATGCCGCTCTGGCAGCGGATGCGGAATTTTTAAAACAGTCTCTTTTCAATCTGCTGCATGAGGAAGCGTCGCCTTTGGTGGTCGAAACCGTTAAGTTGTTATCGACTTCAGACGACAGCGCCGCCTTGATTGAGAAGGTGTTGCCGCAATTGGACGAACAACAAACCCACGATTTAACCTTGGCCTGCGGCCTGTTCGCACAGATTTTGAACATCGCCGAAGACGTGCACCACGAACGCCGCCGCCAAATCCACGAAGATGCCGGACACAACAGCGCCGAAGGCAGCCTGACAGAAACCGTGCGTAAACTCAAAGCCGGAAAAGTCAACGGCAAAGCGTTGCAACAACAACTGGACAATACAGTCGTTACCGCCGTTTTGACCGCGCACCCGACCGAAGTGCAACGCCAAACCGTCTTGAGCTTCAACCGCCGCATCCGCGCGCTGCTGCCGCAACGCGAACGCTGCACCAACCCTGACGCGCTGGCTCAGTTACGCCGAGAAATCGACACCGTGCTTTTGGGCTTGTGGCAGACCAGCGAAACGCGCCGCCACAAACTCAGCGTCAACGACGAGATCAACAACGGTGTATCCATCTTCCCAATGAGCTTCTTTGAAGCCCTGCCCAAACTCTACCGCACAATGGAACGTGATTTTCAGACGGCCTATCCCGGCGTCCGCGTTCCGAATATCCTTAAAATCGGCGGCTGGATCGGCGGCGACCGCGACGGCAACCCGTTCGTTTCTGCCGAAACCTTGCGTTTTGCGTTCAGACGACATGCCGACGCAGTGTTCCGTTTCTATCGTGGCGAACTCGACAAACTCTACCGCGAATTGCCGCTCTCCATCCGCCGCGTCAAAGTCAACGACGATGTGATGGCATTGGCCGCCCTCTCGCCTGACGAAGAAATCGCCCGCACCGAAGAGCCCTACCGCCGCGCCATCGCCTACATCATGGCACGCGCCATGGGCAAGGCACGCTCACTCGGTTTGGGCATGGGCTGCAAATTCGGCTTCCTCGAGCCTTATGCCACGGTTGAAGAGTTCCTCAACGACCTGAAAAAACTGCAACGCTCGCTCCACGAAAACGGCAGCCAACTGCTGGCAGAAGGCCGTCTGGCCGACATTATCCGCAGCGTGTCCGTGTTTGGCTTCCACATGATGCCGCTCGACCTGCGCCAACACGCAGGCAAACACGCCGATGTGGTTGCCGAGCTTTTCCAACACGCAGGCTTGGAAGACTACAACAGCCTGAACGAAGAGCAAAAACAAGCCGCCCTGTTGCGCGAATTGGGCCATCAACGTCCGCTGTACAGCCCGTTCATCACATACAGCGACCATACCCGCCACGAACTGGCAATTTTCAACGAAGCGCGTAAAATCAAAGACGAATTTGGCGAAGATGCCGTTACACAAAGCATTATTTCCAACTGCGAACAACCCAGCGACCTGCTCGCCTTGGCATTACTGCTGAAAGAAAGCGGCCTGTTGGTGGTAGAAAACGGCAAACCGCACAGCCGCATCAACATCGTGCCTCTATTTGAAACCATCGAAGCGCTCGAAAACGCCTGTCCGGTCATGGAAACCATGTTCCGCCTCGACTGGTATGATGCCCTGCTCGAAAGCCGCGGCAACATTCAAGAAATCATGCTCGGCTACTCCGACTCCAACAAAGACGGCGGCTACGTTACCAGCTCATGGTGTCTGTATCAGGCAGAGTTGGGCTTGGTCGAACTCTTCAAAAAATACGATGTCCGCATGCGCCTGTTCCACGGCCGCGGCGGCAGTGTAGGTCGCGGCGGCGGCCCTTCTTACCAAGCTATCTTGGCGCAACCTGCGGGCAGTGTTGCCGGACAAAT
This sequence comes from Neisseria sp. HMSC058F07, assembly GCF_001810035.1. Lineage (NCBI taxonomy): Bacteria > Pseudomonadati > Pseudomonadota > Betaproteobacteria > Neisseriales > Neisseriaceae > Neisseria > Neisseria sp. HMSC058F07. Next base: position 171,783 of record NZ_KV799663.1, read on the forward strand.
CCGCATTACCGAGCAAGGCGAAGTCATTACCGCCAAATACGCCGACCCGGGCAATGCCCAACGCAACTTGGAAACCTTGGTTGCCGCGACTTTGGAAGCCAGCATCCTGCCGGACAAAAAAGACCCTGATGACAAACTGATGCAGGACTTGTCGGACGTATCGTTCAAATACTACCGCGAACTGATTACCCACCCCGACTTCATCGACTACTTCCTGCAAACCAGCCCGATTCAGGAAATCGCCACCCTCAACCTTGGCAGCCGTCCCGCCAGCCGCAAAACCTTGGCGCGGATTCAGGACTTGCGTGCAATTCCGTGGGTATTCTCATGGATGCAAAACCGCCTCATGCTGCCGGCTTGGTACGGTTTCGGCAGCGCAGTGGAAACCTTGTGCGAAGGCAATCCCGACACACTGACCGCCCTGCGCGAACATGCCCAAAGCAATCCGTTCTTCCAAGCCATGCTCTCCAATATGGAACAAGTCATGGCGAAAACCGACATCACTTTGGCGGAAAACTACGCCGGCTTGAGCGAATCGCCCGATAAAGCAAAAGTCATCTTCGGCATGATCAAGGAAGAATACCAACGCAGCCGCAAAGCACTGCTCGACCTGCTGCAAACCGAAGAGCTCCTGCGCGACAACCGCAGCCTCGCCCGTTCGCTTGCCTTGAGGATTCCATATTTGAACGCTCTCAACGGCCTGCAAGTCGCCATGCTCAAACGCCTGCGCAAAGAGCCCGATAATCCGCACGCCCTTCTGATGGTTCACTTGACCATCAACGGCGTAGCGCAAGGTTTGCGTAATACCGGTTAAGGCAGTACGGAAAAAAGGCCGTCTGAAACAATTTTCAGACGGCCTTTTTATGATGAATATACACCAGCATTGCGGCTGTTTTGAGTACCTCTACAATATGCTATAATCCGCCGTTAAACTTTTATCTTTTCAGGAAAAACCATGAGCTTGAAATGCGGTATCGTCGGTTTGCCCAACGTCGGCAAATCCACCCTCTTTAACGCGCTGACCCAATCGGGTATCGAAGCGGCAAACTATCCTTTCTGTACCATCGAACCCAACGTCGGCATCGTTGAAGTCCCTGATCCGCGTATGGCCGAATTAGCAAAAATCGTCAATCCGCAAAAAATGCAGCCCGCCATCGTCGAATTTGTCGACATCGCCGGTTTGGTTGCAGGTGCGAGCAAAGGCGAAGGCTTAGGCAACCAGTTCCTCGCCAACATCCGTGAAACTGACGCGATTGTTAACGTCGTGCGTTGCTTTGACGACGACAACATCGTCCATGTCGCAGGCAAAGTCGATCCGATTGCCGACATCGAAACCATCGGCACCGAGTTGGCACTGGCTGACTTAGCCAGCGTCGAAAAAACCATCGTCCGCGAAGAAAAACGTGCACGCTCAGGCGACAAAGACGCGCAAAAACTGGTCGATCTGTGCAAAAAACTGCTACCTCATCTGGACGAAGGCAAGCCTGTACGCTCCTTCGGCTTAGACGCAGAAGAACTCGCCATGCTCAAACCACTGTTCTTGCTGACTGCCAAACCTGCCATGTATGTCGGCAACGTTTCCGAAGACGGTTTTGAAAACAACCCGCACCTCGACCGCCTGAAAGAATTGGCTGCAAAAGAAAACGCGCCGGTTGTGGCCGTATGTGCCGCGATGGAAAGCGAAATCGCCGAATTGGAAGACGATGAAAAAGCCGAATTCCTCGCCGAAATGGGCTTGGAAGAACCGGGCCTGAACCGTCTGATTCGTGCCGGCTACGACCTCTTAGGCCTGCAAACCTACTTTACCGCCGGCGTAAAAGAAGTCCGCGCTTGGACCATCCACAAAGGCGACACTGCGCCACAAGCCGCCGGCGTAATTCACACCGACTTTGAACGCGGCTTCATCCGTGCCCAAGTTATCTCCTACGAAGACTTCATCGCTTTAGGCGGCGAAGCCAAAGCCAAAGAAGCAGGCAAAATGCGTGTGGAAGGCAAAGAATACGTCGTACAAGACGGCGATGTGATGCACTTCTTGTTTAACGTGTAAGTAAGGTCGTCTGAAAGCATAAAGAATGCAAATCAAATTTGGTAGGCTAAGCTTTTCTTAGCCTACCTTCCTTCAAAGTTTAGGGAAAATGTCTAATATCAATCTTATAGATATTGTAAAAAATATATTTTATTTTATTGGTTCGTCAGCAGGATTATTTGCGGTTCTTCGCCCAGTATTTGAAAGCAAACTTCAACAAGATATTCAAAATGCTAGGAAAATAATTGAACGAATTGGAGAAAATAGGATTTTATACTTAGATTCAAGTATTTATTCCCATCGTTGTGTTTCTAGTGAATTTTTTGTAGATATAGATATTTTAAGTAATGATATTAGCGAGAAAAAACAATGCACACGCTTTTCCAGTCATATTTCATGCTATTTCGATACCGAACTAAAAGAAATTATAAATGAATATATCAACCTAAGAAGCTACATACAAGTTCCGGAATGGGAGCCTAGATACAATGACGATAATGGAAAATCAGCGTGGTATTTCAATAAGAAAGCTGAAAGTTTTTATCCATCAGGAGAGCATTTTCCCGCTAACTATCCGAAACATTTAGAAGAAGCTGCTAAAATAGCTGACAAAATAAAAATAAGATTTTTAAGATTCCAAGCATTAACTGAGCTTCATTACATAGAAACAATTTTTCACAAATGGACCGTAGCTAAATTATATAAAAAACATAACTTGACCGTATAAATAATGTTCAAAAGATCAAAAATTTAGAAATAATTAAATTCATGAAATTGCTAAATCAATATCTAGCCTATTTTAATCAACGGAAGTTTCAATGAAATCAGTTATCCAAGACCTACAATCGCGTGGCTTAATCGCCCAAACTACCGACATCGAAGCCTTAGACGCTTTGTTGAACGAACAAAAAATTTCCCTCTATTGCGGTTTTGACCCGACAGCAGACAGCCTGCACATCGGCCACTTGCTGCCTGTATTGGCATTGCGCCGTTTCCAACAAGCCGGCCATACGCCGATTGCTTTGGTGGGCGGCGCGACCGGCATGATTGGCGACCCAAGCTTTAAAGCCGCCGAACGCAGCTTGAATTCTGCCGAAACCGTTGCCGGTTGGGTTGAAAGCATCCGCAACCAACTGACCCCTTTCTTAAGCTTTGATGGCGACAATGCGGCCATTATGGCCAATAATGCCGACTGGTTCGGCAGCATGAACTGCCTCGACTTCCTGCGCGACATCGGCAAGCATTTCTCCGTCAACGCCATGCTGAACAAGGAATCTGTCAAACAGCGTATCGAGCGCGACGATGTGGGTATTTCCTTCACCGAATTCGCCTATTCCCTGCTGCAAGGCTACGACTTTGCCGAATTGAACAAACGCCACGGCGCGGTTTTGGAAATCGGCGGTTCCGACCAATGGGGCAACATCACTGCCGGTATCGACTTGACCCGCCGTCTGCACCAAAAACAAGTATTCGGCCTGACCCTGCCTTTGGTAACCAAATCAGATGGCACCAAATTCGGCAAAACCGAAGGTGGCGCAGTATGGTTGAACGCGAAGAAAACTTCTCCGTATCAGTTCTACCAATTCTGGCTGAAAGTGGCCGATGCCGATGTGTATAAATTCCTGAAATACTTTACCTTCCTGTCTATCGAAGAAATCGACGCCATCGAAGCCAAAGACAAAGCCAGCGGCACCAAACCTGAAGCGCAACGCATTCTTGCAGAGGAAATGACCCGCTTGATTCACGGCGAAGAAGCCCTTGCCGCCGCCCAACGCATTTCTGAAAGCCTGTTTGCCGAAGACCAAAGCCATCTCACCGAAAGCGACTTCGAGCAGCTGGCACTCGACGGCCTGCCGACTTTTGAAGTTTCCGAGAGCCTCAACGTGGTGGAAACTTTGGTGAAAACCGGTTTGGCGTCTTCCAACAAAGAAGCGCGCGGCTTTGTTAACAGCAAAGCGGTTTTGCTCAACGGCAAACCTGCCGAAGCCAACAATCCGAACCATGCCGCTGAAAAACCTGACGATGCCTACATGCTGACCGACGAACACAAACGTTTCGGCAAATACACCATCGTCCGCCGCGGCAAACGCAACCACGCTTTGTTGGTTTGGAAATAATCTTGAAACATTAAACGCATCGTTTAAAATAATCATGCCGTCTGAAATCAGCCACGCTTTTTTCAGACGGCATTTTCTATTGATGATATTCAGTTCTCCCAAAAAGAAAGGGCAGGTTTTGCACCTGCCCTTCTATTAAGTTATCCAATTTCTTTAAGAAACTTTTATCGCTTGCTTACTGCAAACGCTCATTTTCTTGGCGTACGGCATTCACCACATCCGCGCCAAACAAAGCGTTGACATCGGTTTCATCAAACACATACTTGGTATGGCAGAAATCGCAATCGATTTGAATGCTGCCTTGTTCTGCCACCACGCCGCCTACTTCCTGACCGCCAAGCATCAACAGCATATCGCTGACTTTGCCGCGGGAGCAGGTGCAGGCAAATTCAATGGCTTCCGGTTCAAAAACGCGGGGCGGGGTTTCATGGTAAAGGCGGTAAAGGGCATGATGCGCATCCAAACCAGTCAACTCTTGCGGAGTAAGCGTTTGTGCAAGCGTGGTCACATGTTCCCATGCGGCATCATCCAATTCTTCTTCCGGCAGGCGTTGCAGCAATAATGCACCTGCGGCTTGGTCGTCGGCGGCAAGCGTAATATAGGTATCGAGCTGCTCGGAACGTTTCATATAGTTGACCAGCATTTGCGCAATGCTGTCGCCTTCCAGCGGCACAACACCTTGCCAAGGGTCGGCATCTTTAGGCTGATGGGTCAAAACGAACACGCTGTTTTCGCCTAACAGCGCAGTCAGGCTTTCATCATCACGGATTTCAGCAGTTTCGTCCCAACGCGCGGTAGCACGGACAGTATTTTCAGAAGTCGCTTCCACCACCAACATTTTCAGACGGCCCTGACCTTGAACCTGAACAATCAGCGTACCTTCGTTTTTAAGGTTGGCAGACAATAAAGAACCGGCGGCCAACAATTCGCCCAATGCACGACGGATGGCGATAGGATAATGTTTTTGGTTGACGATGTGGTGCCAAACTTTTTCGAGGCGGATGTGCATACCGCGGATAGGCATATCGTCGAAGATAAAGCGTGTACGGATATCGCTGTGATTTTGTGTCATGTCAGTCTCTGAAAATAAATCAATGAATGCCGCTTATATGGTTGCAGCGGCGGATAAATCAAGCGAAACCGCGTTTGATGTTTTTCTAGTTTGTTTGGAAACAAGGGTTTAACGCAAAATAACAGCAGTTTTTT
>NZ_KV799663.1:177231-206166 GCF_001810035.1 Neisseria sp. HMSC058F07
TTTTTTGCCAAAAAGACGGTTTTTGAATACAATCAAGCAGATAACAAGAGAATGATACGGGATAACATCTCAGAAACCGGCAATGTGCCTGCAATCGGCAGGGAATGCCTTCTGAAACGGAAGTTTTTATAATGAATTTTTTACTCCGGCTCGCAGCAGTTTGGACTTCGGTCGCCATGCTTGCGAGCGTCAATTTTTCTTACGCCGATGATTTGGAAAACCTGATTACCACCCGTCAGCGTGTTTTAAACCAATTCAACGACAACGCCAACGTTTACGGCAATACGCGTCAGGCAACACCTGTCCATCCCACCAATACCTATCCTGCTGCAAGCAACAATACGCGCGCACCTTCGGGCAATGCAGATGAGTTAATCGGCAGCGCCATGGGCTTGCTCGGCGTGGCCTACCGCTACGGCGGCACATCAGCCTCTACCGGCTTTGACTGCAGCGGCTTCATGCAACACATCTTTAAACGCGCCATGGGCGTAAACCTGCCGCGCACCTCTGCCGAACAGGCGCAAATGGGCGTTGCCGTGAACCGTTCCGAGTTGCAGCCGGGCGACATGGTCTTTTTCCGCACCATGGGTCGCGGCCGTATTTCCCACGTCGGCCTTTACATCGGCAACAACAATTTCATTCACGCGCCGAGAACGGGCAAACGTATCGAAATTACCAGCCTCGGCCACAAATATTGGAACGGAAAATACGCCTTTGCCCGCCGCGTGAAGAAAAACGACCCATCCCGTTTCTTGAATTGAGGTGCACGATGGCGATGCCGCAAATGCCCAAATGGTATGACGACGACGGTCAGATTGTTTCCTGCACCGAAAAAGTCAAAGTCATGACCGAAAACTTGAACGAACTGTACCAAATAGCGCAGGACGCCTTTGAAGACGCCCTGCTGATGGGTTGCTCCGAAAAACAGTTGCGCGAATACTTCCGCGACTTAATGGCCGGGCTGGAAAACCCTTATCAAAAAAACGGTTAGTTATTCAATCCATACAAAAAAAGGCCGTCTGAAAGTTTCTCAGACGGCCTTTTTTTATCGGGCATATCCCCTACCCTATTGCTAACATTCCACCACGCGCACGGATACAGGTATGGCTTTTTTCTGCAAGGTAATGGCCAAGCCTGCGAGCGAGGTTTCTTTATAGGTTGCCTTCATATCGCGGCCGGTTTGCAACATGGTTTGAATCACTTCATCAAGTGAGACTTTTTTGTCTATGCCATCTTCCAAAAGCGCGAGGGTGGCGAGCTTGAGGGCTTTTTCGGCGGCGATGCCGTTGCGCTCGATACAGGGGATTTGCACCAAGCCGCCGACAGGGTCGCAGGTCAAGCCCAAGTGGTGTTCCATCGCCATTTCGGCGGCGTTTTCCACTTGTTTCGGGGTACCGCCGATAACTTCGGCGTATGCACCTGCTGCCATAGAACATGCCACGCCGACTTCGCCTTGGCAACCAACGTCCGCACCGGAAATCGACGCATTGGTTTTGTACAAAATACCGATGGCGCCGGCAGTCAGCAGGAAGTCCTCTACACGCGATTGGTTGGCGTGCGGATTAAATTTGCGGAAATAGTGTAAGACGGCAGGAATAATGCCTGCCGCGCCGTTGGTCGGTGCGGTTACGACGCGGCCGCCAGCGGCGTTTTCTTCATTGACCGCCATGGCGTACACCATCGGCCAAAGTTGGGTATTGACGATTTCGCTCTCGCGTAGGACTTTGAGTTTAGCTGCCAACTGCGGCGCGCGGCGGCGCACATTCAAGCCGCCCGGCAATTGCCCTTCCGCACCCAAGCCGCGCTTGATGCAGTTTTCCATCACATCGGCCACGGCAGCCACACGGCGGCGCACTTCCACTTCATCGCAACCTGCCAACGCTGCTTCATTGGCCAACACGACTTCGGAAATATTCAACTGGTTCAGACGGCATTGTGCCAGCAACTCATCACAGTTTTTGTATGGATACGGCACATCGGCATTTTCCTGCGCCTCTTGTGCAAACCCTTCGTCTGTAACGACAAAACCGCCGCCGACCGAATAATAGATCTGCTCTTTCAGCTTCAGGCCGTCTGAATGGTAGGCGATAAAGTTCAAACCGTTCGGATGTTTGGGCAACACTTTGTCGCCGCGGATATCCAAATCTTTTTCAGGATTGAAGGCCATTTCACGGCCGTTGAGTTTTAAAACGTGCTGCGTGCGGATACGTTCCAAGCGTTGAGGGATGTCCGCAAGCGGGATATCGTGCGGCAGGCTGCCTTCCAAACCGAGCAATAATGCGTCGAATGTGCCGTGTCCGATACCGGTCAAAGCAAGTGAACCGTACACTTCAATGACAATGCGCGCCACTTGTGTATCCAAGTTTTCGGCATTCAGCAAATCAGCAAAAGCGGCCGCGGCCTTCATCGGGCCGACGGTGTGCGAGCTGGACGGGCCGATGCCGATTTTGAAAATATCAAAGATGCTGATCATAATTTTCCTATTATTGTGTGTGCGGGCTGTGTTTTTCAGACGGCCTTAAGGCCTAAAGAGGAATCTTGTGCGCCGCTTGCCAATGCAAGTACCAAATGTCCGACAGTCATCAAAGGATCACCTGCTTCCGGCGAGGTGTATTTCAGCATCAGCGGTTTTTTACGCAAGGGTTCGTAATGGCTGACTTTACAATGCGGGTCTTCCAAACTTGTAGAACCGGCGCGGTATCTGTATGCCAACAGCCGTAAATCGTTCAAGTCCATCTTCATGCCGTTGTCCAGCAATTCGCGCAACTGGTTTTCCCAGGCAATATCGTTGCTTCCGTCTTTAATGGCAATCAAGATGGACTTTTCGAGGATTTTTTTGATGTGCTGGTTCAAGGAGCGGATTGGGAAATGCCCCAGCCACAACAAATCGGTCTCCGCAAATTGGGCGGAAAACTGCTCGATAAACCAGGAATGTAAACCTCGATAATCCGGCGAATGAAACAGGGTTGATTTAACCTTGTTGCCATCTTTATCCAACATGTAATGGCAGCCGATAATCACGCTGCAAGATTCGGCAGCCCATCTAGGAATAATGACTTTGGGGGTAAAGAGCGTTTCGAGGCGTTGCTCGGTAAATTGAGTGGTGAAATCGGGATTGTATTGCAACGATGTCGGCAAATAGCCGCGCCAAAGGTACATGCCGATCCTGTTTTCGCCGATGACATCCAAAAGTTGTTCCAGCATGATACGGCTAGGACATGAAATAAATTCGTCCGCATCCAGCGGAAAAACGAAATCTATCGCTTCATCTTTTGCTACAAGCTGCTTCATAAGCAGGTTTACCAATTGCTCTTGATTGTACTTGAGCGCTTGATATTGATAGATAAATATCGGCAAACCTTCTTCTTTCAATTGAATCAGGATTTCCCTTGTTCCATCGCTGCTGCCGTGATCGATGATGTGCATTTCATCCATCAGCTCGAGATTATGACGGACAAACGATTCGATAACGTCGTTTTCGTTGCGCACCATGCTGATGCTGATTAGTTTTTTTCCCATAAATTATGCAATGTATTGATAGGTTTTAATCATTTTTCAGACGGCCTTAATCCAGCCGGCAATGCGTTTTTCAATCGCTTCGGCACTCAAACCCAAGTCGTCCAGCAGTTTTTTCGGGTCGCCGTGTTCGGTAACTTTGTCTTCTACACCCAACAGCAACACCGGTTTGCAGATGCCGTGTTTCGCCAACACTTCCAACACCGCGCTGCCTGCGCCGCCTTGTTCGGCATTCTCTTCAGCGGTAACGATGTAGTCATGGCTTCGGGCAAGACGGACGATCAGTTCTTCATCTATCGGTTTGACAAAGCGCATGTCGGCAACGGTCGCGTTCAGCTTGTCGGCGGCGGTCAATGATGGGGCAACCATGCTGCCAAAGGCGATAATGGCAATTTTCTCGCCTTCGCGACGGATGATGCCTTTACCGATTTCAACGGTTTCCAGGCCGTCTGAAACGGTTGCGCCCGTGCCTGTACCGCGCGGATAACGGACGGCAGACGGCGAATTTGCCTGATAGCAGGTTGAGAGCAGCAGGCGGCATTCGTTTTCGTCGCTTGGTGCGGCAATAATCATATTCGGCACGCAACGCAAAAAGCTCAAGTCGTACAAACCGGCATGGGTCGGGCCGTCTGCACCGACAATACCTGCACGGTCGATGGCGAACAAAACAGGTAGGTTTTGCAAAGCAACGTCATGTACCAACTGGTCGTAAGCGCGTTGCAGGAAAGTGGAGTAAATCGCCACGACGGGCTTGATGCCTTCACATGCCAAACCGCCGGCAAAGGTAACGGCGTGTTGCTCGGCGATGCCGACGTCGAAATAGCGGTCGGGGAATCGCTGTTCAAACTCAACCAAGCCGCTGCCCTCGCGCATGGCAGGCGTGATGGCAACCAAACGCTCGTCAGCCGCCGCTTGGTCGCACAGCCATTGGCCGAAAACTTGCGTATAAGTCGGTTTAGCCGCGGCAGGTTTGACTTCCGGCGCAGGCACTTCGCTCGGCAGCTTGGAGACAGCATGGTATTTGACAGGGTCGTTTTCGGCGAATTTGTAGCCGTTGCCTTTTTTGGTGATGACGTGCAGCAACTGAGGGCCTTTGCGGCCGCGCAAGTCTTTTAATACGTCCACCAGATTTTCAACGTTGTGGCCGTCCACCGGGCCGGTGTAACGGAAACCGAAGTTTTCAAACAAAGACAGCGACTGTTTGGCATGTTCCGCTTCGCCTGCCAAGGTTTTGATTTTGTTTTCGACTTTTTGGGCAAGCTCCATCGCTCCGGGCAATTTATCTAATACTTTGCTCGATTGGGCTTTGATGGTGCTCAATAGGCCGTGCATATCGCGCACGACGTTGCTGGCAAGATATTTCGGCAGCGCGCCGACATTGGGGGAAATCGACATTTCGTTGTCGTTGAGGATAACCAGCAAATCGACATCCATATCGCCTGCGCAGTTCAGGGCTTCAAACGCCTGACCCGCCGTCATGGCGCCGTCGCCGATGATAGCGACGCTGCGGCGGTTATTGCCCAACTGTTTGTCCGCAACGGCCATGCCCAAAGCCGCGCCTATGGATGTGGAAGAATGCCCCACGCCGAACGCGTCGTATTCCGACTCGCTGCGTTTTGGGAAACCCGCCAAACCGCCGTATTGGCGCATGGTGTGCATTTGATTTTTGCGGCCGGTGAGGATTTTGTGCGGATAGCTTTGATGGCCGACATCCCAGACCAAATGGTCTTCTGGCGTGTCGTACACATAATGCAGCGCCACCGTCAGCTCGACCGCGCCCAAGTTACTGGCGAAATGGCCGCCCGTCTTACCGACGGAATCCAACAGAAATTCGCGCAATTCGGCGGCGACTTGCGGCAGCTGTTTTTTCTCCAGACAGCGCAAATCCTGAGGCGTATCGATAATATCGAGCAAAGGGCTTGGGTTCATGATTTTTGGCGGTGATTTTTTGTGTAACGGACGATTATATCAAGAGATTGCACAACTTGTTACAAATGCTTTCAGACGGCCCGAACCTTTATCCTTTATAATACTGCCAACTGAAAACACAAGGCCGTCTGAAATGACCCAAAACGCAAACAACCTCTGCTGGCTCGATATGGAAATGACCGGCCTCAACCCGGAACACGACCGCATTATCGAAGTCGCCATGATCATTACCGATTCCGATTTGAACGTACTGGCACAATCGGACGTTTACGTCATCCATCAAAGCGACGAGTTGCTCGACGGCATGGACGAGTGGAACACCGCCACCCACGGCCGCACCGGTCTGACCCAACGCGTGCGCGAATCCAAACTGACCGAAGCTGAAGTCGAGCAAAACCTGTTGGACTTCATGTCCGCATGGATACCCGAGAAATCCACGCCCATGTGCGGCAACTCCATCCATCAAGACCGCCGCTTCATGGTCAAATACATGCCGCGTTTGGAAGCCTATTTCCACTACCGCAACTTAGACGTATCCACGCTGAAAGAATTGGCCAAACGCTGGAATCCGGCCGTTGCCAAAAGCGTGGTCAAACGCGGTTCGCACAAGGCATTGGACGACATCCTCGAAAGCATCGAAGAAATGCGCCATTATCGCGAGCATTTCCTCAAACTCCCTTCCGAACAATAATCCCAAGGCCGTCTGAAACCGGTTTGACACCGTTCAGACGGCCTGATCGGCTTCCTTCATCTCATGAAAATCACCAAAATCTTTACCTTCGATTCCTCGCACATGCTCGACGGGCATGACGGCAAATGCCAAAATCTGCACGGCCACACCTACAAACTCGAAATCACCGTCTCCGCGCCCGTTATCCAAGGCGGTGCAAAAGACGGCATGGTGATGGACTTTACCGACCTGAAAGCCATCGTCAAACAACACATTACCGACCCGTTCGACCATGCCTTCATCTATCACGGCAACAACGAACGCGAAAGCCAAATCGCCGCGCTTTTGGAAGGCTGGAACATGAAAACCCTGCGCCTGCCCTGCCGCACCACCGCCGAAAACATGAGCGTAGAAATGTACGGCCGTCTGAAAAACGCCGGTGTCAAAGTATGCAGCGTAAAATTATGGGAAACGCCGACTTCGTGTGCGGAATATGAAGGGGAATAAACCGTCGCCCTGTATTTTTCAGACGGCCTGTTCCCCCAACACACCCATCCGCTAAACATCAAAAGGAATCCTCATGAAACTCCTCTCCACCCTCCTCGTCCTCTTCGTCGCTGTCGAACATTTCTACATCGCCTGGCTCGAAATGACGCAAATCCCAAGCGAAAAAGCAGCAGAGCTGTTCAACATGCCTTACGAATTTATGGAACAAAAGCGCGTGCAAACCCTGTTTTCCAACCAAGGCCTGTACAACGGCTTCCTCGCCATCGGCTTGGTATGGGCGCGCTTTGCCGCACCCGACAACGCCGTTTACGGCGCGACCATCCTGTTCCTCGGCTTCGTCCTCATCGCCGCCGCATGGGGCGCGTTTTCATCCGGCAACAAAGGCATTTTGTTCAAACAAGGCTTGCCGGCATTTTTGGCCGCCGCAGCCGTCATTGCCGCTTAAGCACACCCAGCCATTCTTTCCTATTGAACTGACAGAAAGAATGGCTGCCTCAACCGATTTCTCAAAACGCTTCACCACAACGATTCAATCCCACACACCCGACATTCATGACCATTCACATCACGCCGAACAATCCCCAATACCGCATTGTCGAAATCTTTGAAAGCCTGCAAGGCGAAGGCTGGAACACAGGCATGCCCGCCGTTTTCATCCGTTTGGGTAAATGCAATCTCGCATGCAGCTGGTGCGATACCGACTACCTCAAATTCGGCATGATGAGCCTGTCCGATATTTTAGGCCGTCTGAAAACCTACACGGCGCGCAACATCATCATTACCGGCGGCGAACCTACCATCCAACCGCATTTGGATACCCTGCTCAATGCACTCAAAGCCGAAGGCTATTTCCTGTGTATCGAAACCAACGGCCTCAACCCCGCACCGCCGCAAATCGACTACGTTGCCACCAGCCCTAAAGCCTGCTACGCCGCCAAATATGAATCCGGCTGCATCGAAAAAGCCGACGAAGTGCGCATTGTTGCCGACGGCGATGTCATTGCGTTTTGCCAAGAGATGGAACGCAAAATCCGCGCCCAACATTACTACCTCTCGCCTTGCGAGCAAGACGGTGTGATGAATATCTACGACACCATCCGCCAAATCGGCGTATTAAACAGCCGACCCGACGCCCCCGTCCATTGGCAATTGAGCGTACAAACGCATAAATGGGCAGGAATAGAATAATTCGTTTGAAATCAATTAAAAACAAAACCTTTACAAAATATTGAATGTAAATACCATTCGATATTCGACCAAATGCACTACTGGCAAAGCTCTCAGGCCGTCTGAAAACCCAATTTCAGACGGCCTTTTTTGTTACAAACCTCTTGACCGATTACATAAGATTACGTAAAGTGTGCAACAGTTTTCATAAATTGGTAAAACCAATTTACCTGATAACTGGTTGCATCTAAAAAAGTGGCAATCTTTATTCGAAAAACATCTATTACTCAACACATCGCATCAAACCGCCATTGATTGACGGTTATGGTGCCCGTTGCCCCGAGGATATTCCTATGGCTCTCTTTCTCAGTATTTTTCCCATCGTGCTGCTGATTTGGCTGATGGTTAAGAAAAACAGTATGCCGTCCTATGTCGCGCTACCGATTACCGCCGCGCTGATTTATGCCATCAAACTGTTTTATTTCGGCGACAATGCCATGTTGCTCAACGCAACGGCAGCGTCCGGCCTCGTCTCTACCCTGACCCCGATTACCGTGATTTTCGGTGCCATTATGTTCAACCGCATGATGGAAACCACCGGCTGTATCGACGTCATCCGCAAATGGCTGGCTACCATCAGCCCGAATCCGATTGCCCAGTTGATGATCATCGGCTGGTCTTTCGCCTTTATGATTGAAGGCGCATCCGGTTTCGGTACGCCTGCCGCCATTGCCGCGCCAATCCTGATGAGCTTGGGCTTCAACCCGTTAAAAGTAGCCATCTTCACTTTGGTCATGAACTCCGTACCCGTGTCCTTCGGTGCAGTAGGTACCCCGACTTGGTTCGGCTTCGCGCCTTTGGGCTTGGATCAAAAGAGCATTATGGAAATCGGTATGCAAACCGGCGTAATGCACTTCTTTGCTGGTTTCATCATCCCTGTGATCGGCTTGAGCTTCATCGTACCTTGGGCTGAAATCCGCAAAAACTTGGGCTTTATCGGTATCGCCGTATTCTCCTGTACCCTTCCTTACGTTGCATTGGCAATGGTCAATGAAGAATTCCCATCTCTGGTTGCCGGCGCAATCGGCCTGATGGTTTCCGTATTCGCAGCAAACCGCGGCTGGGGCTTGAGCAAAGATTACGCCAAAGACCCGAATGCAGAAAAAGTACCTTTCGCACAAGTTGCCAAAGCACTGGCTCCTTTGGGTATGCTGATCGGCATGCTGGTGGTCACCCGCATCAAACAGCTGGGCATCAAAGGCCTGCTGACCAGCAAAGAAGAATGGTTCAGCTTCCAACTGCCGTTTGATTTGTCCAAAATCACCGTCAGCGACTCCCTGACCATCACCTTCGGCAACATCTTCGGCCAAGGCGTCAACGCTTCCTACCAAACCCTCTACGTTCCGGCTTGGATTCCGTTTGTCTTCACCGTTTGGATTTGCATCCTGCTGTACAAAACCAAATTCAAAGACGCATGGTCTTTCTACGCTGCAACCTTCAACCAAACCAAAAAACCTCTGCTTGCCCTGATGGGTGCGCTGATTATGGTTCAACTGATGATGGTTGGCGGCGACGACTCCATGGTGAAAATCATCGGTAAAGAATTTGCCAATATGGCCGGCGAACACTGGGTGTACTTCTCCCCATACTTGGGTGCAATCGGTGCATTCTTCTCAGGCTCCAACACTGTATCCAACCTGACCTTTGGTCCGATTCAACAACAAATCGCGCTTGATACCGGCCTGTCCGTTACCCTCATCCTCGCCCTGCAATCCGTTGGCGGCGCAATGGGCAACATGGTCTGCATCAACAACATCATCGCCGTGTGCAGCGTGTTGAACGTAAACAACGCCGAAGGCGCCATCATCAAGAAAACTGTGATCCCGATGAGCATCTATGGCATCATCGCTGTGACTATCGCTTCAATTTTCTTCTTGTAAACAGCTTCATATCAAAGGCCGTCTGAATATTCAGACGGCCTTTTGTGTATTCTTTCGCTATATTTCTTAAAGAATCATTAATGTATATATTCCGCAACAACCCGCATCACCACTTTGCAACACCAAATTACGAACAACTTTCTATTAATAAACAATCGGGTAAGCATAAGTAAACACTGTTTTGCAATTTACCTAATTGCCACTACCGACAAAACGCCTAAAATACGCTTCATCTGCAAACGGAAACCCTTTCTCACTTTGCAAGATAACACACAACCCTCATATGGAGCTTAGATCATGAAATTACTTTCTGTTATCACTGCAGCCGCATTGGCTACTGTTTCCTTCTCTGCTGCCGCTGCGCCTGCCGGCTTCGTTTCTTACCGTTGTGACGGCGGCAAATCACTGAACGTGATGTACGGTTTCGACCGCAGCGGTCGCGCAGTTACTGCCGACGTAAACGCCGGTGGTAAAAAAGCCTCTTTGGTTGTCGACAAAAAACGTTCTGACAGCACTGGCACTACTTTCACCAACCGTAAAGGCTATGTAATGTCTGCCGGTTTCATCGACAAAAACACCCACACTACTTCTGAAGTAGTTGGCGTGAACGCCCCTAACGGCTCATTCCTGGTGAAAAACTGCGAACCACGTCCACGTTAATCCCAGTTTTCCTATTTAACCGAATCATCCCGGTTTGATAGAAAGGCCGTCTGAAAAACAATTTTCAGACGGCCTTTTGATTCAATCCTATAAAAAAGAGCGTGTACCATACACGCTCTTTTTGTTTGTTCACACACCAATTAAATACGCATCGGCATTACGATGTATTTGAAATTCGGATTGTTCGGCACGGTAAATAATGTTGAACGGTTGGCATCGCCAAAGGCAAGCTGCATATCATCGGAGTGGATGTTACGCAACACATCCATCAGGTAGCCGATGTTGAAACCGACTTCGAGTTCTCCGCCTTGATAAGCGATTTCCAACTCTTCGCGCGCTTCTTCCTGCTCGTTGTTGCTACATACGACACTCAGCAAACCAGGCTGCAGGAACAGCCGCGCACCGCGGAATTTTTCATTGGCAAGAATGGCGGCACGTTCAAGCGCACCCAAAAGCTGGGTACGCGATACGAGGAAAATCTTGTCATTATCCAAAGGAATCACGCGGTTAAAGTCAGGGAATTTGCCGTCGATGACTTTGCTGACAATGGTCGTGCCATTGCATTGGAAGCGTACTTGATTGTCCAAAAGCTCAACGGTGATGGACTCGGATGGATTGTTCAACAGCTTGAAGAGTTCCAATACCGTTTTACGCGGCAGGATCACTTCCGTTTTCGGCAGTTCTGCTTCAATTTGGCTGGCCGCATAAGCAAGGCGGTGGCCGTCGGTTGCAACAAGGCGCAGCTGGTTTCCTTCAACCTGCATCAGCAAGCCGTTGAGGTAATAGCGGATATCTTGAACTGCCATGCTGTATTGCACTTGCGAAAGCATGGTTTTGAAGGTTTCTTGAGTCAGCGAGAAAGTCGCGCTGACGTCGCTGCCGACGTTCATCAACGGAAAGTCTTCAGCCGGCAGGGTTTGCAGGGCAAAACGGGATTTGCCCGCGCGCAAAGTCAAACGGTTGTCCGCCCAATCCAGTGACACCAACGCACTGTCAGGCAGGGCGCGCAAAATGTCTTGGAATTTTTTAGCGTTGGTCGTAATGCGGAAATCGCCTGCCTGACTTTCAGGGCCGGCGGTATTGATTTGGATTTCCAAGTCGGTTGCCAAAAGTTTGGTTTGTCCGTCTTTGCTTTCCAGCAACACATTGGACAAAATCGGCAGAGTATGGCGACGTTCGACAATACCGGTAACGGCTTGCAACGGCTTGAGCAGACTGTCGCGATCGGCTTGTAAAATCAGCATGTTCCATTCCTTTGAATTTGAAATCGGTTGATTTGGGTATTTTAAAATATTTTTTGTATTCAGACGGCCTCACATTGACATCAGGCCGTCTGAATATTGCATTGGGTCAGTTCTGAATCAAAATCAGCAGTTTTTCGTAGTCTTGTGCCAATTCGGGATCTTCTTCACGCAGTTTCGCCACCGCTTTGACACCGTGCATCACGGTCGTGTGGTCGCGGCCGCCAAAGGCATCGCCGATAGAAGGCAGGCTGAGCGTGGTCAGCTCTTTGGTCAGGCTCATGGCAACTTGGCGCGGACGGGCAATGTTGCGCGTACGTTTTTTGCCTAATATATCGCTGATTTTAATACGGTAGTATTTGGCTGTCGCATCGATGATGATGTCTGCGGTAATGACTTTGTGTTTTTCGGCAATAATATCCTGTAAAGCCGTACGCGCCAAATCCATGTCGATGACAGGACGATTCATAAAACGGCTGCTGGCGCTGACACGGTTGAACGCACCTTCCAGCTCACGCACATTGGAGCGGATCAGATTGGCGATAAACAGAGCGGCTTCGTCTTCGATACTGATACCGGCTGCTTCTGCCTTTTTCTGCAAAATCGCCACGCGCATTTCCAATTCGGGCGGTTCAAGTTCCAACGTCAAACCCCATGAGAAACGGGATTTGAGACGGTCGTCCATGCCCTCGATTTTGGCAGGCAATACGTCGCACGTCAGAATCAGCTGTTTTTTCTCGTTGTGGAAATGGTTGTACAGATAGAAGAATTCTTCCATCGTGCGGTCTTTGCCTTTGATGAACTGAATATCGTCGATAATCAGCAGGTCATATTGTTTGTATTGTTGCTTGAATACATCGTAAGTATTGTTGCGCACAGCCTTCATAAAGCTGCGGATATAGTCGTCCGAGTGCATATAGCGCACTTTGGCATCAGGACGGTTTTTCAACAATTCGTTGCCGATGGCCTGCACCAAGTGGGTTTTACCCAAACCAGTACTGCCGTATAAGAAAAACGGGTTGTAGCCCTGCCCCGGATTTTCAGCAATCGCTTGGGCGGCTGCGGCGGCAAGGCGGTTGCCCTTACCTTCCACCAAAGTTTCAAATGTATAGTCGCGCGACAGATTGGTCTGTTCGTAGCGCGCTTCTTCCGCATCGTGTTGTGCGTCGGTTTTGGCTTTGGCAACTGCTTTAGACTCAGCCGGAGCGGCAGTTTGCACTTGAGGCTCATGCGGCAGGTTTTTCATGCGTTGTGCCAAAATCTCGGCAGCCGTCATGGCAGTGGCAGGCTTGGAAACCGTTTCAGACGGCCTATCTTCTTCCATTGGCGCAGCAGTTTGCAAAGGCATTTGAACAGGCTCTACAAATTCTTCAACTTCAATGACTTCTTGCACTTGCACCGGCGCAACAGTCTGAGCCGCCATTTCATAATGCGTACCTACGCCCGGCTTAAACGCGAAAGCAGCCTGCTGAGGCACCAATTCGGCACGCACGGCGTCAATTTTGGCGGCAAACTGGCTTTTGAGCATATTGCAGGCAAATTGGTTTTTACCATACACCACCCATACGCCGTTTTCTTCGCTCACGGTCAAAGGCGCAATCCATTGCGCAAACTGCCCGGCAGGCAACATTTCGTGAAGGCGGCAAAGGCACAGCGGCCAAAATTCAGCTAACGTCATGAGATTAAGCTCGGAAAATGGAAGATTTGGGAAATACAAGAAGGCAGAGCAGACAGGCAATCCGATAAAAATCAAATTCTTACGATACTCCCGCTGCTTTCAGACGGCCTTGCGCACAGAGAAAAGCAAGGTTGGGCGATTATACCCATTCTGCTCTTTTTTATCCACAACCGCCGCAAAATTTTATCCACAAATTCTATCAATGCATAAAACCCGTTGTCACACTTTGGCCAACGAAAAGTTTTTATATTGATTGACAAAAGCGGCAAATTGGAGTGTAATTCACGGTTTAATTATCTACCAATTTTTAGGAAACATCATGAAACGCACTTATCAACCTTCCGTTACCAAACGCAAACGCACCCACGGCTTCTTGGTTCGCTCCAAAACTCGTGGTGGTCGCGCAGTATTGGCTGCCCGTCGCGCCAAAGGCCGCAAACGCTTGGCTGTATAATTTTGAATTACGGCTTCTCAAAGCAGTATCGCTTATTAAAAACGGATGATTTTTCATCCGTTTTTGCGTTGAAAAACCGACGCAGCCGCGATTTGCTGCAAGTCTCCCAGTCCGCAGACAACGCGCTCGGCCATCCGCGCCTTGGTTTGGTCGTCAGCAAAAAGACCGCCAAACGCGCCCATGACCGCAATTATATGAAGCGCGTCATCCGCGACTGGTTCAGGCTGAATCAACACCAGCTGCCGCCGCATGATTTTGTTGTGCGCGTGCGTCAGGCGTTTAATCGGGAAACTGCCCCGGAAGCTCGAAACCAACTTGCCCAGCTGATGAAAAAACGCTGATGAATACCCTGCTTTCCAAGCTCCTCCTTGCACTCATCCGCTTTTACCAATACTGCATCAGCCCCCTCATTCCGCCGCGCTGCCGCTATACCCCGACCTGTTCACAATACGCAGTCGAAGCCGTCAAAAAATACGGCGCATTCAAAGGCGGATGGCTGGCAATCAAACGCATCGCACGATGCCATCCTTTCGGCGGACACGGACATGACCCTGTTCCATAATGCTGCTGTCAACCATTTAAAGAACACGATTTCCTTTAATTTCCCGTCGGTTTCTATATAATGCCGTCTGAAGCAGTTTTCATCTCGATTACCTATCCGTCAATTCCAGGAATCTCTTATGGATTTTAAAAGACTAATGGCGTTTTTTGCCATTTCAGTGGCAATTTTTGCCGGCTGGGAACATTTTTTCCCCAGCCCCAAACCTAATCCGGCGCAACAAGCCGCGCAACAGCAAACGGCCGCTGCTCCGGCAAAAGCCGCTGCCGAAGCCGCGCTTGCTCCAGCCACCCCCATTACCGTTACCACAGACACGGTCAAAGCCGTCATCGATGAAAAAAGCGGCGATCTGCGCCAGCTGACCCTCTTGCAATACAAAGCAACCGGTGACGAACACAAACCTTTCGTCCTGTTTAACGACGGCAAGGAATACACCTACGTTGCCCAATCCGAGCTTTTGGACGCACAAGGTAACAACGTACTAAAAGGCATCAGCTTTACCGCTCCGCAAAAACAATACAGTTTGGAAGGCGACAAAGTTGAAGTCCGCCTGAGCGCACCTGAAACCAACGGCCTGAAAATCGACAAAGTTTATACTTTTACCAAAGGCAGCTACTTGGTTAACGTCCGTTTCGACATTACCAACAGCAAAGGCCAACCCGTCAACCTGAGCGCAGACTACCGCATCGTCCGCGACCACAGCGAACCTGAAGGCCAAGGCTACTTCACCCGTTCTTACGTCGGCCCGGTGGTTTACACCCCGGAAGGCGGCTTCCAAAAAGTCAGCTTCTCTGATTTGGACGACGATGCCAAATCCGGCAAATCCGAAGCCGAATACATCCGCAAAACGCCGACCGGCTGGCTCGGCATGATTGAACACCACTTCATGTCCACTTGGATTTTACAGCCTAAAGACGGCCAAAGCGTATGCTCTGCAGGCGAATGCAACATCGACATCAAACGTCGCAACGACAACCTGTATAGCGCAAGCGTCAGCGTGCCTTTAGCCGCCATCCAAGCCGGTGCAAAAGCCGAAACCGCCATCAACCTGTATGCCGGTCCGCAAACCACTTCCGTTATCGCCAATATCGCCGACAAACTGCAACTGGCCAAAGACTACGGCAAAGTACACTGGTTCGCCTCCCCACTCTTCTGGCTCTTGAACCAACTGCACAACATCATCGGCAACTGGGGTTGGGCAATCATCGTTTTGACCATCATCGTCAAAGCCGTCCTGTATCCATTGACCAACGCCTCTTACCGCTCTATGGCAAAAATGCGTGCCGCCGCACCTAAATTGCAAGCCATCAAAGAGAAATACGGCGATGACCGCATGGCGCAACAACAAGCCATGATGCAGCTTTACAAAGACGAGAAAATCAATCCGCTGGGCGGCTGTCTGCCTATGCTGTTGCAAATCCCTGTCTTCATCGGTCTGTACTGGGCATTGTTCGCCTCTGTAGAATTACGCCAAGCGCCTTGGTTGGGTTGGATTACCGACTTGAGCCGTCCGGATCCTTTCTACATCCTGCCTTTTATTATGGCGGCAACCATGTTTGCACAGACTTATCTGAATCCGCCATCAACCGACCCAATGCAGGCGAAAATGATGAAAGTCATGCCTTTGATTTTCTCCATCATGTTCTTCTTCTTCCCTGCCGGTTTGGTTCTGTACTGGGTAGTCAACAACCTCTTGACCATCGCCCAACAATGGCACATCAACCGCAGCATTGAAAAACAACGCGCCCAAGGCGAAGTTGTTTCTTGATAAAAGCTTAGGCAACACAAAGGCCGTCTGTTGTTCAGACGGCCTTTTTTTATTTCCTCAAATACAGTTTGAAATTGAACCCAATCCAGTTTTAAGCAGCATGAAGTACAAAAATAGTCGGACGTTTTTTCAAATTCGGCATTTCTTTTCTTTTTCGCCACTGCGCAATCGTCTGACTGATGATTTCCTGTGTCGGCAAAGTTAAATCCGTGGCCACGCACAAGCGCGTTTCAGGATGCAGGTTTTCCACCGCATCAGCCAACAACGCATCGTTGCGATACGGCGTTTCGATAAACAACTGCGTTTCATTCTGCTGGCGCGAACGTTGCTCCAAAGCCTTCAAACGCTGAATCCGCTCATTTTTTTCAGACGGCAGATAACCCTTAAATGCAAAGTTCTGCCCATTCGCACCTGAAGCCATCAGCGCCAGCAACAAGCTGGACGGGCCGACCAAAGGCCGTACTTCAAAACCGTGTTTATGCGCCAATGCCACCAAATTCGCGCCCGGATCGGCAACAGCCGGGCAACCTGCCTCGCTGACAATGCCCATACTGCGCCCTTCTTGCAAAGGTTTCAGCAATTCCGGTAAAGTCTTCAAATCCGTGTGTTCATTCAGCGTTTGCAAATTCAGCTCGCGGATAGGCGTAGTCACGCCCAAATGTTTCAAATGCGCACGCGCTGTTTTTTCCGCTTCCACGACAAAATCCGTCAGCCCGACAATCGCCTGTTGCTCATGCGGCAACAGGCATGGCGTATCAGGCGCACCCAAAGGGGTGGGAATCAAATACAAAATCGGTTTCATTCTTGCAACTCCAAAAAATCTCAGGCCGTCTGAACACATTCAGACGGCCTCAAACTATAAAACTTCCACACCTTCGTTTTTCAAAAAATCAATCAGACGGAAAATCGGAAGGCCGATCAAAGCATTCGGGTCCGTACTTTCAATCTGCTCCAACAAAGCAGCACCCAAACCCTCGCTCTTTGCCGCACCGGCACAATAAACCGCATCCGGCTCGCGTTCCAAATATCGGCTGATTTGCGCCTGCGTCAACTGTCGCATGGCAACCACCGTATGATCGACATGATGCTGAACCTTGCCCGTAGCAGTATTCAAAAGCACGATTGCGCTGTAAAATTCAATCCGTTTTCCGCTTAAGTCCGCCAGCATCTGTTGTGCATTTGCGACGTTCATCGGCTTGCCCAATTGACGTCCTTCGCACCATGCGACTTGGTCTGCACCGATAATCAGCGCAACAGGGAAAGTTGCCGCCAATGAACGGGCTTTGCCTTCCGCCAAACGCAGCGCCGTCTCGCCTGCATGCTCGCCCGCAATAGGCGTTTCGTCAAAATCAGGCGATGCCGTCTGAAAATCGATACCCAAACGGCGAAGCTGTCCGCAGCGGAAAACCGAACTCGACCCTAAAACCAAAGGCAGTTTTACTTCCATATTTTTACTTAAAAACATTGACGTTAGACTGCCGAAATTATATCATACTCCGTTTATGTCATACCCTAATTTGATTGACCCAGAAGTTTTCGCCGCCGAAGGGCAGAATCTGCAAGGCAGCTTCCTGCTCGAAGAATTGGATGAACGAGTCAGTTCGCACGATTATCCGGCCGACAAACAGACACGCGTGTCGTTTACGCTGCAAGGCGGTCGCGACCGGTTGCAACGTCTGTTTCTCGATTTAAACGTCAAAGCCGACATGCCCCTGATTTGCCAGCGTTGCATTACGCCCATGCCGTTTCTGCTCGATGAAACCAGCCGTATCGTCCTGTTTGCCGATGAAGAGAGTTTGGACGAAGCCATGCTTGCCGATGAAGAATTGGAAGGCATGCTGCTCGAAAAAGAGCTTGACGTGCGGACTCTGGTTGAAGACCAAATCCTGATGTCGCTCCCTTTCTCCCCTCGACACGAAGACTGCGGCAACAATGGAACACTGGATGAAGTCAATCGGGACAAACCAAACCCCTTCGCTGTTTTAGCAGGTTTGAAAAGCAGTTAATTAGGACACAGTTTATTTATCTAGGAGCTTGAAATGGCCGTTCAACAAAACAAAAAATCCCCTTCTAAACGCGGTATGCACCGTTCACACGACGCTCTGACTGCGCCTTCTCTGTCTGTTGACAGCGCAACCGGCGAAGTACATCGTCCACACCACATTTCTCCAAACGGTATGTACCGTGGCCGTAAAGTGGTAAAAGCTAAAGGCGAATAATCCGTTCGTCTGACTGAAAAAGCCAGAATATTGCCATGCAATGACTGGCTTTTTTGCATTGCACCCTGTATTTTCCTCTTCGGAAGCACACCATGAAACGTAAAATCTGGTACACCTACGACGACATCCACCGCGTAATCAAAGGATTGGCGGAAAAAATCCAAAACTCCGGCACCAAATACGATGCCATGATTGCCATTGGCGGCGGCGGTTTTATCCCTGCCCGCATGTTGCGCTGCTTCTTAGAAATTCCGATTTACGCCGTAACCACAGCCTACTACGACAACGATAACGAAGGTCAAGTTACCGAGGAAGTGAAAAAAGTCCAATGGCTTGATCCCGTTCCAGATGTCCTGAAAGGCAAAAACGTACTGGTCGTCGACGAAGTGGACGATAGCCGCGTTACCATGGAATTTTGCCTGAACGAATTGCTGAAAGAAGATTTCGGCACCGTCGGCGTGGCAGTATTGCATGAAAAAATCAAAGCCAAAGTCGGCAAAATTCCTGAAGGTGTCCCTTATTTCAGCGGCATTACCGTTGAAGACTGGTGGATCAACTATCCTTGGGACGCGCTGGACATTGACGAACACAACAAATTGGCCGCGCAAAACCAATAAATCTGGCACGACCGTCGCAACAAGCCTTTTCATCTGATTTTCAATTCAATTTCCTGAAAATCAGATGAGAGTGCTTGTCCGATTGTTTGAGGCCGTCTGAAACACACAAACCGGAGAACAACATGATTACACTGGCCGTAGATGCCATGGGCGGAGATGCAGGCCTTGCGATGACCGTCCCCGGTGCAGTGGATTTCCTGAAACAGCAATCCGACGTACATCTGATTATGGTCGGAGATGAAGCAGCAGTCCGCCAAGCATTAAGCTCGGCAGGCGCGCCTATGGACCGCATTACCGTCTGCCATGCAGCGCAAGTCGTCGAAATGGATGAAGCGCCGCAATCCGCGCTGAAAAACAAAAAAGAATCATCCATGCGCATCGCCATCAACCAAGTCAAAGAAGGCAATGCACAAGCCGCCGTATCGGCAGGCAATACCGGCGCACTGATGGCGACCGCCCGATTCGTTCTCAAAACCATTCCCGGCATTGAGCGCCCTGCTATCGCCAAATTCCTGCCTTCCGACAGCGAACACGTTACTCTGGCTTTGGATTTGGGAGCTAACGTCGACTGTACGCCCGAACAACTGGTTCAATTTGCCATCATCGGCAGCGAGCTGGTATACGCATTGCACCCTGAAAAAGGCAGTCCGCGTGTCGCCCTTTTGAACGTCGGCACAGAAGACATCAAGGGTACGGATGCCGTCAAACAAACCTTTAAACTGTTGAGTAGCAGCAAACTCAACTTTATCGGCAATATCGAAAGCAACAGCGTTTTGTATGGCGAAGCTGATGTCATTGTCGCAGACGGTTTTGTTGGCAACGTTATGCTCAAAACCATCGAAGGCGCGGTTAAATTCATGAGCGGCGCCATCCGCCGTGAATTCCAAAGCACCCTGTTCAACAAACTTGCCGCCATTGCCGCCCTGCCCGCACTCAAAGGCTTGAAAGGCAAACTGGATCCGCGCAAATTTAACGGCGCCATCCTGCTTGGTTTACGCGGTATCGTGATTAAGAGCCACGGTGGAACCGACGAAGTCGGCTTCCGTTATGCTTTGGAAGAAGCCTACCATGAAGCCAAATCCGCCGGACTCGCACAAATCGAACAAGGCGTAGCCACCCAGCTGGCTGCTTTGGAAGCCGCCAAAGCAGCAGCCGAACTGGAAGAAACCGCTACTCCAACAACGGAAGCTTAAGGCTGATATATACAGGCCGTCTGAAACTCCAAAATGTTCAGACGGCCTGTTTTTATCTTTAATCACCGACTTCATTCTTAATATTGGGAATTTTCCCATTTTCGCTTACAATACCCGACTATCTGAATCAACTCTCTAAAAAGGCCGTTCTCATGCAATATGCCAAAATTTCCGGTACAGGCAGCTACCTTCCTGCCAACCGCGTCAGCAATGACGACCTTGCCAAAAAAGTGGACACTTCCGACGAGTGGATTACCACGCGTACAGGTATCAAATTTCGCCATATTGCAGACGACAGCGAAAAAACCAGCGACTTGGCCGCCGAGTCAGCATGCCGTGCCTTGGCAGATGCCGATTTGCAGGCTGACGATATCGATCTGATTATCGTCGCCACAGCCACTCCCGATATGCAGTTCCCTTCTACGGCAACCATCGTGCAGCAAAAATTGGGCATTGCCAACGGCTGCCCTGCCTTCGACGTACAAGCCGTGTGCGCCGGTTTTATGTATGCCATGACCACTGCCAATGCCTATATCAAAAGCGG
This sequence comes from Neisseria sp. HMSC058F07, assembly GCF_001810035.1. Lineage (NCBI taxonomy): Bacteria > Pseudomonadati > Pseudomonadota > Betaproteobacteria > Neisseriales > Neisseriaceae > Neisseria > Neisseria sp. HMSC058F07. The sequence goes on from NZ_KV799663.1 coordinate 197,894, forward strand.
CATGGCAAAAAATGCTTTGGTGATCGGCGCGGAAACCTTCAGCCGCATCGTCGATTGGAACGACCGCACCACCTGTGTCCTCTTTGGTGACGGTGCGGGCGCGGTTGTCTTAAGCGCATCTGACGAACCGGGCATCATCCACGGCAAACTCAAAGCCGACGGCAACTACCTCAACCTTTTGAACGTCCCCGGACAAATCGCCAACGGCCAGATTTGCGGTTCGCCCTACATCAGCATGGACGGCCCCGGCGTATTCAAGTTTGCCGTCAAAATGCTGTCAAAAATCGCCGATGACGTTATCGAAGAAGCCGGTTACACCACCGATCAAATCGATTGGCTTGTACCGCACCAAGCCAATAAGCGCATTATCGACTCTACCGCCAAACACTTAGGCTTGAGCATGGATAAAGTGATCTTAACCGTCCAAGACCACGGCAACACTTCCGCAGCCTCCATTCCACTGGCACTGGATGTCGGTATTAAAAACGGCCAAATCAAACGCGGACAAAACCTCTTGCTCGAAGGCATCGGCGGCGGTTTTGCCTGGGGTGCGGTCTTAGTAAAATACTAACGGTTGGGCCGTCTGAACATCCCTTTCAGACAGCCTATTCTGCTAAAACCCATGAAATCCCTAACGTTTGCACTCTGCATCAGCAGCCTGTTTTTAAGCATAACGGCTATAATATTGCCCAAACTGGCAATCGCCTATCTCGCACTGAGTGCATACGTTTTCCTGCTTTACTACCTAGACAAACAGCGCGCACGCAACCACGGCAGACGCATACCCGAAGCAAAATTGCACCTGCTCAATCTGCTTGGCGGCTGACCGGGCGGTTATTGCAGCAGCCTCGCATTCCGGCATAAAACCAGCAAACTCAGTTTTGTCCGCACCTTCCGGCTGACCGCTGCAACCAATACTGTCGCCACCCTCCTTCTGCTGGCAGACACCCTCAAACATTCAAACCAATAAGGAATTACCATGTCTTTCGCATTCTTCTTCCCCGGACAAGGCTCACAAAGCCTAGGCATGATGAACGGCTTTGCCGAGCAAGCCATCGTTAAAGTCACATTTGACGAAGCTTCCGCCGTATTGGGTCAAGACCTGTGGGCAATGATTAACGGCGAAGATGCCGAATTAATCGGACAAACCGTCAACACCCAGCCCATCATGCTGGCTGCCGGCATTGCCACCTACCGCGCCTACTTGGAAGCCGGCGGTAAAATCCCTACCGTCGTTGCAGGCCACAGCCTCGGCGAATACACCGCCCTCGTCGCTGCCGGCGCATTAGATTTTGCAGACGCGGTCAAACTGGTTCGCCTGCGCGCCGAACTCATGCAATCTGCCGTACCTCAAGGCGTAGGCGCAATGGCCGCTATTTTGGGTTTGGAAGACGAACAAGTAAAAGCCATTTGTGCCGAAGCTGCACAAGGCGAAGTCGTTGAAGCCGTCAACTTCAACTCTCCAGGCCAAGTTGTGATTGCCGGCAACACTGCCGCAGTCGAACGCGCCATGGCCGCCGCCAAAGAAGCCGGAGCCAAACGCGCCCTGCCGCTGCCTGTTTCCGTACCCTCACATTGCAGCCTCATGCAGCCTGCAGCGGAAAAACTTGCCGAAGCACTGAAAGACATCACCATCAAACAACCGCAAATCCGCGTCATCCATAACGCCGATGTCGCTTCTTATGATGATGCCGACAAAATCAAAGATGCCTTGGTACGCCAACTGTACAGCCCGGTGCGCTGGACAGAAACCGTCAACGCACTTGTCTCCGAAGGCATCACCGAATCCGCCGAATGCGGCCCCGGCAAAGTCCTCGCAGGCCTCGCCAAACGCATCAACAAAGAAGCCGCGTGCAGCGCATTGACCAATGCCGACCAAGTAGCTGCATTTATCGAAGCCCACTAAAACGTTTTCAGACGGCCTTATCCTGTCAGGCAAGGCCGTCTGAAAAATTAGCCCACTTCAATCCGAATACATTATGAAAAAAACCATTATTCTTGCCGTTCCCTACATGTACGGACTGGATCAATGTATCGAAAAAAATCTGCGTTTTCTTGGCTTTGATGTCATTAATCTGTGCTATGACGACCGAGATTCCTATTATCCGAACTTGGGCAGCAGACTCAAAAACCTCTACCACAAACACATCGCCAAAGACGGCAACTATAAAAAATACCTCAAATACAGCCGACACCTTGACGACATTCAGCAAAAACTGGCCTCACTAAACGGCAAAAAAGCCGATTATGCGCTCTGTATCCGCGCCAATATTTACCCAAAAGAAATCATCGCCACCATCCGCGAACACAGCAATGTTTGCGTGAATTATCAATGGGATGGCGTAGGTCGATTTCCAGATATTATTGAATATTTGGATTATTTTGACCAATGCTGGGTTTTCGACCCCGACGATATTCAAAAATATCCGCAATGCCATTTCAAAGCCACCACCAATTTTTACTTTGACTTTCCCGTGGCGGAATATGCACCCACCAACAAACTCTACTTTTTAGGCGGCTACGAACTCAGGCGCGAAGAGCAAACCAAACGTTTTATCCAAGAAACCGAACGCCTCAACCTACCCTTGGATTTTCATATCTACTGCAAAGACGACAGGGCTGAAAAAGCCTTCGGACACAACGGCATCCGCTATCTTGACCGCAGCAGCATCCTCAGCTTTGAAGAAAACCTCAGCCAAGTGCAAAGTTGCGGCGCAGTCGTCGATTTTGCACAATTCGAACATTACGGCTTATCATTCCGTATCTTTGATGCGTTACGTTTCGATAAAAAACTAATTACCACCAACAAACATATCTTGGAGACCGACCTATACCACCCAGACCGCGTGTTCGTATGGGACGGCGGTAATTTAGACGCATTGCCTGAATTTTTGGCACGCCCGTATCAGCAACCTGCCCCTGAAATCAAAGCCTATTATTCGTTTACACAATGGCTAAACCGCCTACTCGGCATTGATTAACCCTATTGCCTATGGCAAATATCCTTGCCTGACAAAATATTACATTGAATACATTATGAGTAAGAAAAAAGTCATTCTCGCCATGCCGGAACTCTTCAAAATCCATGAACTCATTATTGAGAACTTAGAAAAATGTGGATTTGAAGTGCTGTCTCTGACCTATGAAGAAAAAGAGTTCAAATACAAAAATGTATTTCAACGGCTGAAAAAGATCTGGTATCGAAATATTCTTGGACAAAAAGACTTCAAAAAACGGACCATGTTCCGCGCCGTAGAAGAACGCCTCAATACCCTGTTAAGCGAACATCCCGAACAAGCGGATTATTGCTTCATGATTTGGCTGGGCGCCTACCCGAAAGACTTCATCGCCAAGCTCAGAGCGCATTCAAAATTAATGGTGTATTACAACTGGGAAGCCCTGACCTTCTTAAAAGAAGACTTCGACAACATCGAATTTTTCGACAAATTTTACTTTTTCGATCCGTTTGACCAAGGCAAACACCCCGAATACGCCGAAAAACTCTTTCCAACCACCAGCTTCTACTTTGACAGCTTCAGGCCGTCTGAAAACCCGCAAAACAAAATCTTGTTTATCGGTTCGTACGCTGCCGACCGCAACAGCGACATCCGTGCATTTTGCGAAGCTGCACGTTCAATCGGTTTAGAAATAGATTTCCGCTTGGCCAGTAAGAAAATCGAAGAAGAAAAAGCGGCTTTGGGCATTCCCGAAGTCGAGTTCTTCTCATTTGAAAACGCCCTCTCCTATCGTCAAAACTTAGAAGAAGCGGCCAAATCCTCCGTATTGGTAGATTTCCTCAACCGCAAGCACTACGGTCTCTCTCTGCGGATTTTCGAAGCTATTGGTTTGGACAAAAAACTGATTACGACCAATCCGACCATCATACATTACGATTTTTATCACCCGAACAATATGTTCTACTGGGACGGAAGCAACCTTGAAGAACTCAAAGCCTTCCTGACCTTGCCGTATGTACCGCTTGCCCCAGGCTTGAAGCACAAATACAGCTTCAGCAACTGGATCAGCTGCGCATTTGATATTGAACCGAATATCCCTATCGGATTACCTGAAATCGATAGAGAAGTTGTGGAGAATTTAAATGTTTGATAGAGAAAAATTAGTATTAGAAACTGTTCATATCCGCAAACGAGAATTCATTAAACAGCCGAAACATATTGTTTATGCAGCCGATCAAAACTATATCAAACACATCGGCACTGCGTTACTTTCTGTGCTGCAAAACAATACCAGTCCAATACATTTTCATTTGTTAGTTAGTGGTTCAGAAGGTTATGATTTTAATATTTTCGATCAAATTGAAACATCAAATCAAAACTACGCGATAAGCGTTTACCATTTAAATACAGAATACTTTTCTACCCTGCAGACTACCCATTATTTTACTATCGCTATGTATTACCGTATGAGTATCCCTTGCTTATTAAAAGGTATTACTCATACTGCGCTTTATTTAGATACTGATGTACTGTGCTTGGGCAACATTGATGATTTATTTGAAATCGACATTTCAAATTCTTTGATTGCTGCCGTACCTGATGCAATCTTATACAGAGCATATATAAAACAACTCAATCAATTTGGTTTTACAGATACTGAGCCTTATTTCAACTCTGGGGTCATTCTATTCAATATTGACAAATGGAATGATATGGCAATAGATAAAATTTTGTCTGAAAAAATGCAAGCCGTAGAAAAACAGAATTTTAAACTCTCCTGTCCAGACCAAGATATTTTGAATTTAGCCTGTATAGGTCATGTACACTGGCTTTCAGAAAACTTTAACTGGATACATTGGCATCAAAAATACAGTGAATTAATCGACAATCCCAACAATATCCGCTTAGTCCATTTTGTTGGTCATATCAAACCGTGGCATCAATTAGGCTTCCACCCTGCATATGATCAATATTTTAAGAATTCCCCATGGAATAACGGATATCTAGAACAACCTCTATCAACTTGGTTGCCCTTTCCAAATCCTAAAAGGAAATTTAGACAAGCAGCCAAACGGCTTTGGAAACAAGGACAAAAAAAGCAAGCATGGGCATACTACAGAGAATATTTATTACGAAGAATCAACAAACGACGGTATCAAGCACCCTCCCCAGGTAAATAAGGCCGTCTGAAACCATTTTTCCAATCTCAATTAAGGAATAAAACATGAGTACACAAGATTTAAGCGGCAAAATCGCTTTGGTAACCGGCGCATCGCGCGGTATTGGTGCGGCGATTGCCGATACTTTGGCTGCGGCCGGTGCAAAAGTTATCGGCACAGCCACCAGTGAGAGCGGTGCGGCTGCAATCGGCGAACGCTTGGCACAATGGGGCGGCGAAGGCCGTGCATTGAATTCTGCCGAGCCTGAAACCATCGAAAACCTGATTGCCGACATCGAAAAAGAATTCGGCAAACTGGATATTCTGGTCAACAACGCCGGCATTACCCGCGACAATCTCCTGATGCGCATGAAAGAGGAAGAATGGGACGACATCATGCAGGTTAACCTCAAATCTGTGTTCCGCGCCTCCAAAGCCGTATTGCGCGGCATGATGAAACAGCGTACTGGCCGCATCATCAACATCACATCTGTTGTCGGCGTGATGGGCAATGCCGGCCAAACCAACTATGCGGCTGCAAAAGCAGGCTTAATCGGCTTCTCCAAATCTATGGCGCGTGAAGTCGGCAGCCGTGGCATTACCGTCAACTGTGTCGCCCCCGGCTTTATCGACACCGATATGACCCGCGCCCTGCCGGAAGAAACCCGCAAAACCTTTGAAGCGCAAACTTCTTTGGGCAAATTCGGTGAAGCGCAAGATATTGCCGATGCAGTCTTGTTCTTGGCTTCTGATCAGGCAAAATACATTACCGGTCAGACACTTCATGTCAACGGCGGCATGTTGATGCCTTAAACCGTTTATTTAAAGGCCGTCTGAATATTTCAGACGGCCCTTTTTGTCAATCAAAACACTACTTTACATTCTATCTTGATATAATCTTAATAATCCGTTAGATAACGCTCGAAACAGTAAGTCCAAATAAGCATGATACGGGAAATCAAATTGCAGAAATGAAGTTCATTCTGTGCGTTTTTATTTGGGTTTGCTGTCGGTTTTCGACGTGTTTCAGACGGCCTATATAACAATAGCTACTTTTAACGAAAGGCCGCCCACTCTATGCACGAATTCTCCCTCGGTCCCATTGTCATTGTCCTGTTGGTTTCCGTCATTACGGTTATCTGCTGTCGCAAGTTCAACATTCCTTCCATGCTCGGTTATCTTTTGGTCGGTTTTATTGCCGGTCCGGGTATGTTCAAACTGATTCCGCAAAGCCATGCTACCGACTATTTGGGCGAAATCGGCATTGTGTTCTTGATGTTCAGCATCGGTCTCGAATTCTCCCTGCCCAAACTCAAAGCCATGCGCCGCCTCGTATTCGGCTTGGGCGGTTTGCAAGTCATCATTACCATGCTCTCGATTATGGGCATTTTGATGGCAATGGGCACGCCGTTTAACTGGGCGTTTGCCACTGCGGGTGCACTGACCATGTCGTCCACCGCTATCGTCAGCCGCATTCTGTCGGAGAAAACCGAGCTGGGTCAGCCGCATGGTCAAATGGCCATGGGTGTTTTGCTGATGCAAGATATTGCCGTTGTACCGCTGATGATTCTGATTCCGGCACTTGCCGGCGGTAGCGAAGGCAACTTATGGGTAGAGCTGGGCTTGGCCGGTTTGAAAATGTTACTGACCTTGGGCATTTTGTTCGTTATCGGCAGCCGTGTGATGTCGCGCTGGTTCAGACTGGTTGCCAAACGCAAATCGTCCGAACTCTTCATGATCAACGTTTTGCTGGTTACTTTGGGCGTGGCCTATCTGACAGAGCTTGAAGGCCTGTCTATGGCATTGGGCGCATTCGTTGCCGGTATGCTGCTTTCCGAAACCGAATACCGCATTCAGGTGGAAGACGACATCCGTCCATTCCGCGATATCCTGCTGGGCTTCTTCTTCATTACCGTCGGTATGAAGCTGGATGTTCAGGCGCTGATCGGCAACTGGCAGCAAATCCTGATTTTGTTGGCAATCCTGTTGGTCTTGAAAGCACTGGTCGTCTTCATCATCGCTTTGCGCATGAAAAACCCTACGAGCGACAGCCTCAAGAGTGCGCTTTATTTAGCACAAGGCGGCGAGTTCGGCTTTGTGATGCTGGCTATTTCCAGCAAAATCAATATGGTTTCGCCCGAGTTGGAACAAGCGGCCACTGCAGCCGTCTTGCTCTCCATGATTGCCGCACCATTCATTTTGGGCAGCAGCGATGCCATCGTCAGCCGCTTCGTCAAATCCGACTGGGACATGAAAGCCTTGGACTTGCACTCCATGCTGGTGGAAACCATGAGCAAATCCGAACACGTCCTGATTATCGGTTTCGGACGCGGCGGTCAATCGGTTGCCCGTGTATTGGCGCAAGAAGGTATCCCCTACTTTGCACTTGACTTGGATATTGCCCGCGTACAAGTGGCACGCAACGCAGGCGAACCGGTTTCCTTTGGCGATGCCAAACGCCGTGAAGTCTTGGAAGCCGCCGGCTTGGGGCGCGCCAAAATGGTGGTCATCACGCTGAACAATATGCACGAGACCCAACATGTTCTCGGCAACATCATGTCCATGCATCCGAGCATGCCGGTTTATGTTCGCGCCACCAATGACGATTACGTTAAAACCTTTACCGAAATGGGTGCTGAAGAAACCGTCTCCGATACCAAAGAAACCAGCCTGGTGCTGGCAAGCTATGCCATGTTGGGCCACGGCCTTTCCTACAACCATGTTTATCAAACCATAACCCACATCCGTCACAGCCGCTATGCATCTTTGCAAGACTTGTTTGTCGGCAGTGATGATGACAGCTTCTCCGACGAAGACAGCAAGGCCGTCTGCCGCCATGCCTTCCCATTGCAAGGCGAGGCACATGCCATCGGTAAAACCATCCGTGAATTGCCCTTGACCGCCCATCATCTGAAACTATTGTTTATCCGCCGCAATACCGGAAAAATCCAAGACCTTGACCCTGATTTCGTTCTGGAAACCGGCGACATTTTGGTTGTCGCAGGCAAACAGGAAGAAATTATTTCCTTTGAAAACTGGTGCTTGCAGGGAGACATCTAATTATCGGCAAATAAATCTTGCGCGCATCAGGATTTTTTGGTTTAATAACGTCTTCGCAATTTTGCGCATGGGTGATTAGCTCAGTTGGTAGAGCGTCT
>NZ_KV799663.1:206266-206488 GCF_001810035.1 Neisseria sp. HMSC058F07
CGATAAATTCGCCGCCGTAGTACAGCGCGTTCATAATGCGGTTTGCCAGCTCTAAGGGGATGGTTACCGTTTGGGCTTGATTTTGAATGGTTTGGATTTGGGTAGAAGTGCAAGATTGCATTTGAAATGCTCCTAATCGTAAAGTGAGATTTGAGAAATGCCCGAAATAGGGGGCGGTGCTCTCTCCTGCGATTAGTCAGGCGTGGACGTTGCCGTTACCAC
>NZ_KV799663.1:206588-212960 GCF_001810035.1 Neisseria sp. HMSC058F07
ATCAGCGTTTACCCTGCTGATTTGGGCTAATCGTATTTGAGAGAGAAACTAAATTCTGCTTCTCAAAGCTCAATCTGTCAAATAGTTTTTTACGGGATTAGACGGCGTTATGCTTACTCTTTCCCGACACCAGCAAAGAAAACCGCCCGCATTTCACGGTCTCCCCGAATTGGTTTTGCACTTCTTCCATCACGGTTATGATTTCATGCCCGGCTCTGCGAAGCTCCATAATGCGTGTGTTATAGCTAAGTATGCCCATCTGTGCCAGCTCCCATGAAGTAACGCTCCCTTTTCTCAATCGAGCTAAAATGCGCTCTCTTTGGCTTGGCGTTTTGGCCTTAATACTGCTAGAATAATTTTTCATAATTTTTTACCTCTTAATTTGTTTGGCCGTCTGAATGTCCGTTCAGGCGGTTTTATTTTGTCTAAAGGGATAGATTCCCGCTGATTCTTCGCGCGCGCGCGTATTGCTACGAAAACTCCTACTCTTCACGCTTGGCGGCCAGTTTGTTGAGATACTCTTCAATCTCACTGGAAAGCCAGCCGGTAATATTTTCAGAAAGTTTGATAGGCTTAGGAAAATCAGGGCGGTGATGGCGGCTCTTAGGGTTTACCCAATTCCAGATAGTCGCTCGTGAAACACCCATAACGCGGGCGGTATCGTTTACTCTTAATACAGTGTTATTCATTGATTGCCTTTCTTAGTCGGGGTTATATGACAGGCAAAAGAATAGCCGCCTCTGTGGGCGGCTTCTAGGAAGTAGCTTGCTGATTTCCTGTAATAGCTAGCTGATTTCATGAAATGAACTAGTTGATTTCATGTTTGATATACGAAAAAGCCCGCGTAATGCGGGCGGAGGATTATGCTATAGCAAATTTTGCAATCAGAAGCTTAACTTCCCTGCTGGCATATTGTGATGTTGAAGCCCCGGCAATGATACGCCCCAACAGTTGTTCGCTACATGGTGATTTCACGGAGAATATCCCTTCGTGCACACGGTTTTCTATGTGTTCGACAGCATCAATCCTTGCATCACGGTAGCGGACATAACTGTCATGTTGGACAAAAGGATGTTCTCCCTGCCTGATGATGCAGGCATTATCATATGGGATATTTTCCCGGATAGAAGAAATGCCGACAGAAAGAACCTGCGGCTTATTCCCACGGTTGGGCAGAATACACGGATTGACTAGGATGGTAAATAAGTGTTGGTAGCTATTTGGACCGGATGGGATGAGTAGGCATTCTCCTTGCCTGCATTGCCACGATTGAGGCATACCGTCTCCTACCCGAAAGCGCGATTGATGTAAGCCTGTTCTTCCAGTCTTTCTACAATCGCTACGGCTTGTTCGTCATCATAACCAAGCACAGACAACAGTTTTTTGATGGGAATTGGGCGGCTTGAGCCGTGAGGGTCTTCCCATTCCGGGCATAACCCGTTGTGGGTCATGTTGCGCAGATCCCATGCGGAATAATGGCCGTAATTCTCCCAAACCGATTCCAGTACTTCCAAATCGGTTTCGGATAATGCCAATAAGTCTTCCTCGGGCGTCCGAATCATACTTGGATCGCGTAAGGCAAGCATTCTGTTTTCGCGGTCGCTAACCCACGTTGCCCATCCGTTTGGAACGGACTCATGTCCGCCGTTAATGAAATCCAAGGTCATGGAGAGTACCGGGCCATGCGGCATTGAAACCAATGCGTCACCTGTCAGGCCTTCTCCGAAGCGCAAAAAAGACTCACGTTCAGCCAAGTACATCAGCTTCATCAGCTTCAGTACTTCAAGCCTGCCGTTTGCCTTGTACAGCATGAAGGCGGCCGCTTGGGCAGCCTTTGGCTCTTGGAAAATGGTATCGTTGTGCGGTTTCATACTTTTAATTATATGCGGTTGTTTGTAAAGCAGGCAATCTAAATCTGGCACATTTCCGTACATTTTACATCTTTTCGATATATCTCAGCATATTCCTCAATCCGACACGAACCGTTTGTGTCGTTTCAGGTTCGGCGAGGTGTGAAAAAGCCCGCGTGTGCGGGCGGGTTGAATGGGGTGGGCTATGCCTGATTCATGGCGATCAGGGCGGCTTCTAGGAAGTAGCTTGCTGATTTCCTGTAATAGCTTGCTCATTTCATATTTTTAAAGTTGTCTATCCATTTAAGTATCGTTTTTTCTGTTGGCTCTCCAGGCGCGGGAATAACTCCTGAAGCAATTAAATCTCTTATCAATTTGTACAATGTCGTTTTGCCGCCCTTTTGTTTCAGAATATCTTGTTTTTCTTCTAGTAGCTCATTCACTGCTGTTATCGTGCCGGCTTTTTCGTAAGGGCTTTGCTTGGCGCGTCCTCCTTTTCGGGCAGCTTCTATAAGAGATTCATCCGGATTGGCTTCAAGTTCTATCGCTCCCAAAGAAGCGGTTATAAAGTTTGCAAGTCCTTGAAATTTATAAAACCTATCTTCGTAACTAAGGCCATCAAATTCTGTTACATAATCAAAAATGGCTTTTGCTGTAAAGAAATTCAGCATATTTACGGCTGTTTCCCAATCTGCATCATCAAGTATAAAGGATTCAAAAGGGTTTAGTTCCTCCAGATAATTATATGGCTGGTTATATTCCTCCTCATATCTTTTAATAGCTTCCAAACATTTTTGTTCAGTTCGTTCAATTTCTTTTATGCCTTTTATTATCCAGCCGAAAAATTCAGGCTGTTCTAAATGCTTGAAGTCATGGAAAGCCCTGATTACAACTCTTTCAGCGTTAAACCAATATATCCCCAATGCTTCATAGAACATTTTTGAGTTTTTTATTTGATAAATAGCGTTGTATTTTTCATGGTCAAGACAGGATTTATCATCGCTATCTGTACTAAAAAACATATGATCAATAGGATATTCATCTACCACGTCATTTATCTGCTCAATAGGTTTGTCATCTGTAAAGTCAGTCATTTGCTTATATCTCCTTTGTTGTAACCACAAAAAGGGCTTAGAAGTTTCACGCCTCAATGCTCAATACCGGCGGCCGTTGCGTGTTGCTCCGAGTCGGTATCATCTCTCACGTCCAAGCCAACCAACGAAAGCAAAACATCTAATGCACTGTATTTCATAGGGTTAATTTCTTTCTGTATAAAATGGTAACCAGTGGTAACCAGTTGGTAACCAGTAAATTTACGTTAACTGGTTACCGCTTTTTCTTTGTATTTATATTTATATTCATATAGTTATATTTGTTAAATTTTGTGGTAACCAGTGTAACCACTATATTTACTCACGCGCATAGGGAATTTTTAAACCGTCCTGCTCTCTTGGATCATCTGTAATGCCTGGTTGTATTGCTCCCGCAAATAGTCGCTATACCATTGCATAAACTCGATACGCTGGGGCATATACTCGGCCATGTAGGCGTATGAATCCTTTGTTTTATCTTCTTCAACGTGGGCAAGCTGAATCTCGATTGCGCCGCCGTTGAAGTTGTTTTCATAAAGCAAACTACTTGCTACTGCTCTGAAGCCATGCGGCGTGGCCTTGCCCTTGTAGCCTAGCTTCTCGTTAATGATTTTTCCTAGCGTGTTCTCGCTGATATGGCGGTTTACGCTGGTTCTACTTGGAAACATAAACCGGCTATGCCCTGTCAGCGTGTGTAACTCTTGTAGCAGCTCTATCGCCCAATCAGAAAGAGGAACACATAAAGCGGGCTTGGGCTTCATCTTTTCATGCTTCATTCTTTCAGCGGGAATGATCCAACGCTTGTTTTTAAAATCCACTTCTTGCCATTGCCCGCCGCGCAATTCGTTATTTCTCACAAACACCAGCATGATCAGCATGATGGCAATTTTGTTTTGCCGCTCTATGTTGGTTGCCAGTATCAAGCGGCAGTAAAACTCCGGCAATTCTTCACGGGGCAGGGCGGGTTTATGTTTGGTGGGTAAATTGGGAATGTGATTTTTCAACAGGCGGGCTGGGTTGTTTTCTGAAATTTCCAGCATGGCGGAATAGTCAAAAACTGCCCCGATCCAGCCCCTGATTTTGTCGGCGGTATCAGTAACGCCCCTTGCCATAATGTCATCAAGCAAGTTTTTGATGTGGGTTACCTTGATTTCATTAACGGGGATTTCTCCAATGACTGGGAAAACGTCATTTTTCAAATAACGCATGATCCGCTCGGCGTGGTGTTCTTTCCAGCGGGGCAAATTGTCCTTGTGCCATTGTTGGCCAAATGCTCAAAAGTATTTAACAAGGCGGCTTGCTGGGCTGCTTTGGCTTCTTGCTTGGCTTTGGTAGGGTCTTGCCCTTGTGCAATCATGCGGCGGGCGTTTTCGGTGGCTTGTCGGGCTTCTACCAGTGAAACGGCTGGATATTTCCCGATAGTGAAGTCTTTATCTTTGCCATTCATGCGGTATCTCATGCGGAATATTTTCCCGCCCGCTGGCGTAATTTCAAGATATAGGCTGTTTCCGTCAAATAACTTAACTTTCTTTCCAGTGTTAGACGGTTTGGCAGCTTTAATTTGGCGGTCGTTTAGTGGCATTGTGGGGATGTTTTTCAGTGGTTTTGGCTGATTCCCTGAATCATACCCACAATTTGTGGTTTACTCAATTAAACGGCATTATTTGTATTAGACGATTAGAAAGCGGTTGAACGGCCTTAAGGCATTGATATTACTGGGATTGGTTGCCCGTGTTGGGCGAGATTAGACGAAAAAAAAGCCCCGTAAAGGGGTTGGGTGGTGCGGACGGAGAGACTCGAACTCTCACACCTCGCGGCGCCAGAACCTAAATCTGGTGCGTCTACCAATTTCGCCACGTCCGCACTAATTTGAACCGTGGATTATACACAAGATTAATGGGGGTGCAAAGTCTTGTTTGCTTGAATTTTTCGGCTTATCCCTTATATAATGGTTTATTCCGGCCGTCTGAAAGCAGGGTTTGTTTTCAGACGGCCTCAACTTTACTATTGGTGAGGAAGGGCAGATGCCTGCTTTATTGATTAAAGATTTTTTGCAGACGCAAGGTTTGAAGTTGCCTGCGGATGAGATACATGTTGCTTATTTGACTACCCAGGCTGTGATTAAAATGGGCAATGCTTCGGTTGAGCGTTCGATTTTGTGGCCGTCTGAAGACGGTTGGCAGTTGGTGGATTATGTTGATGCCGAACATGAATTGTTGCTGAAACAGATTTTTATGGCTTTGGATTCGGTTGCCGAGCGCACTGAGCATTTGAAAAGCGCAGCGGTTTATACAGCGTTTCCGAAAGATGGCGCGTTGTCGCTGGTTCGACTGAGCCGTTGGGGCGTGCCGTTGGAAAATGTAATTCCAATCGACGAGCAGGCCGGACAGGCTTTTTTGGCTGTGCGTACGGCGCAAAGCGGTTGGATGAATGTTTGTCAGAATGTGGCGTATTGGCAGGAAATTGGTGAATTGTCGGCCGAACGCAATCATCCCGGTTTGAGTCAGATTTCTGTTCCTGTCTGTATGCCCAGCGGTGCGGTTTTAGGTGTGGTGCATGCCGAGTTTGATGTCAAAGACGGCGCGCCAGACGAAGTATTGGTGTCTTGGATTGCCCTTGCCTTGGCGCTGTTGGATTCTTTGAAAAATCTGTTGGGCGTGGCTGAAAGCGAGGAAGCGGAAAATGAGTAACGCGTTGAAGTTTGTCGCGTCATGCCGTTTGCCTACGGAATGGGGCGAATTTACCATGCACGGCTTTGAAGAAGAGAGTGGTCAGGAGCATGTTGCATTGACGATGGGCGATGTTTCAGACGGCCTGCCTGTGTTGTCACGTATTCATTCCGAGTGCTTGACTGGCGATGCTTTATTTTCGGTGAAATGTGATTGCGGCCCTCAGCTTCAAGCAGCAATGCAGACCGTTCAGAAAGAAGGGCGTGGCGTTATCGTATATTTGCGCCAAGAAGGCAGGGGCATTGGTTTGATAAACAAAATCCGTGCTTATCGTCTGCAAGATCAGGGCTTGGATACGGTTGAGGCCAATGTAGCGCTCGGCCTTCCTGTTGATGCACGCGACTTCACTTTGGCCAAGCAGATTTATGATTATCTGCATATTCGTGAAGTCAAGTTGTTGACCAATAATCCTGAAAAAATCCAAACATTGAAAGATTCCGGCATTAATGTGGTCGAACGGATTGCATTACATGTCGGCGAAAATGTGGAAAATGAACGTTATCTGCATACTAAAGCGGATAAATTGGGACATTTGATTTTTGATTGATAGAACGGTATATTGGTAATTTTTGAGGTTAAATAAAATATTCCATATTCTTTCAATGGGATATATTTTTATTTAAATAAAAATCTTGCGCGTAGCCTGATTTTTTGATTTAATGTCAGCTTATCGGGTGATTAGCTCAGTTGGTAGAGCGTCTG
>NZ_KV799663.1:213060-213834 GCF_001810035.1 Neisseria sp. HMSC058F07
TCGGCGGTTCGACTCCGTCATCACCCACCAAGTTTCTTTTTCATTGTCTTTGACAGTGGATGCGCGGTGGTAGCTCAGTTGGTTAGAGTACCGGCCTGTCACGCCGGGGGTCGCGGGTTCGAGCCCCGTCCGCCGCGCCATTATTTAAAAATACTGATTCTTCAGTATCTCCCTTTTTTGGGTGATTAGCTCAGTTGGTAGAGCGTCTGCCTTACAAGCAGAATGTCGGCGGTTCGACTCCGTCATCACCCACCACTTTACTTTTCATTGTCCCTGACAATGGATGCGCGGTGGTAGCTCAGTTGGTTAGAGTACCGGCCTGTCACGCCGGGGGTCGCGGGGTCGAGCCCCGTCCGCCGCGCCATTATTTAAAAAGCACTGATTATATCAGTGCTTTTTTATTTGTCTTAAAGACACATCAGCTGCGAAAATAGGAACAGGTAAGTACAGGGTATTGAAATACTGTTTAACCTTAAATTCTGATGATTTTGAAAAAGGTCGTCTGAAACTTTTAAAGTTTCAGACGGCCTTTTGTAAGCCGCCGCCGACTTTTGCACTTTGTTGCAGTAACTTTTGCACTCTAGGTCCCGCGAAAGTTTCGACAGCTTTTGCACTATATCGGATGATGAGAAATAAGAAAAGCGACGCTACCGTCGCTTTTTATTTTACCAATTACATACGACCAATTCTCCACTGGCTTTACCAGTTTTATTTCTTCCGATTGTATAAGCCAGCTCCAGTTGGGTGATACGGAAATCTTTAAACAATTCCCTG
>NZ_KV799663.1:213934-286028 GCF_001810035.1 Neisseria sp. HMSC058F07
TTTTTTCGTCTGTACCTTATGCCTTTTCGTAAAAAGTCCGATTATTTAGACAAGAGAAGGTGGGAATAAAACTTAAAACATACGTCTTAAATACCGAAGATAAAACCATCTATCTCAAGCGGATTTACACCAAACGCTTATCCATTAAATCCCTAAATTATCCTTCAAAATAGACATAAATACTTGTCCTTCTTACACAAAGGCCGTCTGAAAACGTCAATACATTTTCAGACGGCCTTTTTTAGCTTATCAAGCCTGATACCTAATCATGCAGGAAGCCTTAGCATCAATCCAATGTTCGCCACCGGGCTGAACAATTTTAGACACCAGCTTATCCAAGTCGCGTAAATAATCGGTTGACTTTTGGCTGTTGATAATGACGACAACCAACAACGGCTTTTCGCCCAACCAATACCCAGCCAGTGCGCGGACATCTTTGAGTGTACCGGTTTTGAGGCGCAGGTTTTCACCGGGCTGTTTCAAGCGTGTTTTAAGCGTGCCGTCTTTACCGGCAATCGGCAGCGTACTGATAAACTCGTTTTTAAACGGGCTGAAGTAGGCTTTTTCCAACATTTGCGCCATCATTCGCGCATTGAGCCGTTCTACGCGGGACAGGCCTGAGCCGTTTTCCAACACCAGCCCTTCCGTATTGATACCGGCAACCGCCAGCTCACTTTTTACGATAGACGCGGCCTTGGCCTGCGCCTGCTTGTAATCAGATATATGTCCGGCAAATTTAAGGAAAACCGAACGGGCAATCAGATTATTGGAATGCTTGTTCATATCGGTGAGGATATCGGCAAGCGGTTTGGATTGATGACTCGCCAACACATGCGCGTCATGAGGCGCAGCACCTGTCGTCAGGCCGTCTGAAATCGTGCCGTCTTGTTGGCGCCATTGGTTGACAAAACTTTTGCCGACAAATTCTTTCATGCTATACATATTCAGATACAGCTCTTTGCCCAAGCAGCTTTCCGGCAGCTTGCCCGATACGGTCAGCGTATTGTTTTTATAGGAAGTCTTCATGTGGTTTTTTAAAACACTGCACTTCCCTTCTTTATTCTCAAGTGTCAATTTGTTTTGAATGTTCAGATTCGGAAGCGGCGGATTGGTACGGATGACCAAGCTTCCGTCTTCTTCTTTTTCAGCACGCAGTTCAACGGTTTTATACCCCAACATATTAGGATCGGGCGGCGTCATAAAGCTTTCGGCAGAATCGGAAGCAAAATCATCCGGATTCTTCACATCGCCCCACAGGCTGCGGTCGAGTATCAGATGTCCGTCAATATGGCGTATGCCCTTATCGCGCATCTGTTGCTGCATTTGCACCAGATCATGCTGGTCAAACACAGGATCGCCGCTCCCCACCCAATACACATTGCCTTTCAACGTATCGCCTTTGATTGGGCCGTTGGTTTTAAACTCAGTTTTCCAACGATAATCACCGCCCAACATACGAAACGCGGTAAACGCCGTTACCAGCTTCATGGTCGAAGCAGGATTGCGCAATTCATTGGCACGGTGTTCGGCAATCACGTTGCCGCTGTCCAATTCCTGCACATAAACAGAAATCTCATTTTCAGGAATACGCCCGAAATCCAAAGCCCATGACGGACAAACCGCCATCATCAGGCCGATTGATAAAATACATTTTAACTTCATTGTGTTACAAAATCTTATAAATTCTTACGAGGTGCTTAGGCCGTCTGAACGTTTCAGACGGCCTTTTTCTTTATTTCTGATGCGCTTTCAAACGTAAAGCAAACATGACGACCACAACACCGACAACCAAAGCGCAACCCATCGCCAAATGGATACCGTCCAGCATTGCCTGTTGCGGCATATCTGCGCTGGAAAGTTTCTCGCCGATATTGGTCGCACCAACAAAAAACGCCGCGCCGATGGCACCGGCAATCGGGTTGATGGTGGTCAGAATCGCCGCACCGTGCGGATTGAGCATTTTCGGCAACGCGTTCAGACCATGGGTTTCGCCGGTTACACAAGCAGACACGGAAAGCGCCAACAGCGTAAACATCGCCGTCAACATCACCACTTGCGTATCAATCCGCAAAAACAGCCACAATACCGCCAACGACACCACCAGCATCACTGTTGCCGGCAAAACGACAAAGCGTCCGCCCTTTTTGTCCAACAATTTGCCGAACAAAGGCGCGGCAACCGCTTGGGCAATACTGGCAGGCATCAGGATCAGGCCAGTTGCCGTACCGGTCAGCATCAACACTTGCTGCGTGTACATCGGCACCATCAGTTCCAAGCCCAAAAACAGGAATATCGCACCGGCCAAAATCACAACGCAATATCTGAACTGTTTGTATTCAAACGCACGAAGGTTCAACAACGGCGTAGCCAAACGGAACTGCCGGCGCGCAAACCACCCCACCAGTACAACGGAAGCAGCAAAGAGCAGGATAAATTCCAGCAGCGGCATATGGGCAAAATTACTGCTCGCATAAACCAACCCGCCGAAGCCCACAATCGACAGCACAGCCGACAACATATCAATTTTCGGACGGCTGATGTTGCTCAAATTGACCGTTAAATATTTGCCCGCCAGCACCATCGCCGCCAACATAAACGGCGCGGTAAAACCGAACAGCACGCGCCAATGCGTATGGTCGATGATGATGCCCGACAGCGTCGGCCCCATTGCAGGCGCGGCGGTAAACATCATGGTAATCACACCCATCGCCGTTCCGCGCCTGTTGGGAGGGAAAATCGACAACACACCGTTAAACAGAAGCGGGACAAAAAACGCGGCAGACACTGCCTGCACCATCCGACCGACCACCAATACGCCAAACGTCGGTGCAAACACGCAAATCAGCGATCCTGCTAAAAACGTTGCCTGCGTAAACAGCACCATTTTGCGCGTTTCAAACCATTGAATCACGCCTGCCGTAATCGGCGTAAATGCCCCCATGACCAGCAAAAAGCCCGTTGTCAGCCATTGAACCGTGGTCTTATCGACACCAAAATCCTTCATAATCGGCGTAAGCGCGACATTCAACAGCGTGTCGTTGAGATAGCCGAAAAATGCGCCGATGAATAAGGTGGCGACAATGGTTTTAGCAGGAAAGTCGGTATCGTCGGCGTAGTATTCGTGTGCCGTTTCACCCTCTTGCGAATCAGAAGCGTGCATAATAATTTGAAATATCAGCGAAACCGTTATTTTAGCATAAACCATTTTGACAGGCCGTCTGAAACCTTGACCGCTTCCCCAGATAACACTAAAATTTAGAATTGTTTTCATTTTTATTATTAAACAGGAGAAAAACATGTCAAAGAAAGTCAGCATCTTGGTCGGCAGCCTGCGTAAAGGCTCGTTCGCACGAAAAGTCGCACAAAACGTCATTCCCATGTTCCCCGAAGGCTACGAAGCGCAAATCGTCGAAATCGGCCATTTGCCTTTATACAACTTCGACTACGACGATCCTGCCGTTACCGACTTCCCCACTCCATCCAGCTATACCGAGTTCCGTGAAACCATCAAAGCCTCTGCCGGCGTATTGTTCGTGACTTCCGAAAACAACCGTACCGTCCCCGCCTGCCTGAAAAACGCCATCGACATCGGCTCCAAACCCAATGCCGATGTTGCCTGGAAAAAAACACCGGCCGGCATCATCAGCCATTCTGTCGGTAAAATGGGCGGTTATAGCGCGCAAAAAAATCTGCGCCTTGCCCTTTCGTATTTCGATATGCCATTGACCGGCCAACCGGAAGTGTTTCTCGGCAACTCGCCTACCCTGTTTGACGACAACGGCCAGCTCATCGAATCCGCGCGCGGATTTGTTCAAGGCTATATCGACCAATTGGTTGCCTTGATTGAGAAAAACCCTAAATAATCGGGATTGAAGCATACAGGCCGTCTGAAAAACGAAATTTCAGACGGCCTCATCTTTTGCAAAAAATCAGTTTTTAGACAGCTCCTAAATTTTTACTAATTGAGTGCGGTTATAATCACTGTCCACCCATCCTCACGGAGAACTTCCATGCGCGTATTATTGGTTGAAGACGATGCCATGATTGCCCAAGCCGTCAGTGCCAACCTGAAAGACACCGGCTACGCTGTCGATTGGGTCAGCCGCGGTTCGGAAGTTGCCGCAGCAGTGGCGGCGCAGGCATACGATTTGCTGCTTTTGGATTTGGGTTTGCCCGGCAAAGACGGTTTGGACGTATTGGCGCAAATCCGCAACGGCGGCTGTACCGTTCCCGTCTTAATCGTGACCGCGCGCGATGATTTGCACAGCCGCCTCAACGGCCTAGACGGCGGCGCAGACGACTACATCGTCAAACCCTTCGACATGGCGGAGCTGCAAGCCCGTATGCGCGCCGTATTGCGCCGACACGGCGGACAGGCGCAAACGCTACTAACCAACGGCATCATCATGCTCAACCCTTCCACCCATCAGGCAGAAGTGGTCGGGCAGGAACAGGCCATCATGCTCAGCAACAAAGAATTTGCCGTCCTCCAAGCCCTGCTGCTGCGTCCGGGCATGATTCTGTCGCGCAGCGATTTGGAAGACAAAATCTACGGCTGGGGCGAAGAAGTCGAAAGCAACGCCGTTGACTTCCTGATTCACGCCTTACGCAAAAAACTCGGCAAAGAAGCGATTCAAAACGTCCGCGGGGTCGGCTGGCTGGTTGCACAAAACAACCAGGCCGTCTGAAAAACCAAAACAATATCAACACACAAACCATGCAACGCCTTATCCACACTATCAAACAATCCCTGCAAGTCCGGATCAGCCTCGCCCTGATCTGTATGCTCCTGCCCCTCTCCATTCTTGCAGGCATATTTTCATATTACGATACTTATCACGAGACCCAAGAGGTTCAAGACGATCTGTTGCGCCAAGTCGCGAACTATCTCGACCCGAGCGATGCCGATGACGAGAATCACTCACTCGACAACGACAACAAGATTTCCGTTCAATTTCCCAATACGCCCAACCCCATTGTCAGCCTGCCTGAGAAGATTTCAGACGGCCTGCACACCATTCAGTCTGATGACGACGACGATTACTACCGCGTTTATACCCGCACCACCAAACAAGGCCGCATTGCCGTCATGCAGGAAAGCGACTACCGCGAAGAGCTGGCCGAAATGGCTGCCGTGCAGAGCATCCTCCCCATGCTCCTCGCCCTGCCCCTGATTATCCTGCTCACCGTCTGGATTACCCACCGCACCATGCGTTCCGTCAAAACCCTGTCCAACGATTTGGAGCTGCGCCAAATCAACGACCTCTCGCCTATGGACACGCAAGACATTCCCAGCGAAATCCAAGGCTTTGTCGTCGCCATCAACAACCTGTTGCAACGTACCGATGAAAACGTCCGCCAACAGCAACGCTTTATCGCCGATGCCGCACACGAATTGCGCAGCCCCATGACCGCCCTTTCCCTTCAGGCAGAGAGGCTCAACAATATGCAGCTGTCCGCCGAAGCGCGCGAGCAGTCCGCCCTGTTGCAACAAAGCATACAGCGCAACCGCCACCTGCTCGAGCAACTCCTCTCCCTCGCACGCGCCCAAGCGCCCGAAACCCAACGCCCCAAAACCCTGATCAGCCTGCAAAACCAGTTCCGCCGCGTCTTGCAGGAACTCATGCCGCTGGCGCTGGCCAAAGGTCAAGACATCGGCGTCGCCGTCGAAAACGACTGCCAAATCCACGCCGATGACACCGAAATCTACACCCTCATCAAAACCTTTACCGACAACGCCATCCGCTATACTCCCAAAGGCGGCCGCATCGATTTGGGCTTTGACGAAACCGCCGAATACCTCAACATCTGGGTGGAAGACAACGGCCCCGGCATTCCCCCAAGCGAACGCCAACGCGTTATCGACCCTTTCTACCGTATTCTCGGCACCGAACAACAAGGCACCGGACTTGGCCTGTCCATCGCAGACACCATTGTCAAACGCCATCAAGGCCGTCTGAAACTGGCCGACAGCCGACGCTTTGACAGCGGCTTGTTGATTATTGCCGAGTTGGATAAAAAGATGCTTTAAATAATTGACCCGCCCAAATTGGTTTATCTAGCTTTAATCCGATAAATGAAAACGTTTTAAAACCAAAGGCCGTCTGAAAATGACTTTCAGACGGCCTTTTTATATTTTGAAGCAAACCTACTTCATTCCTCACAAATACGGTTGCAAGGTTTGGCGGAGGATTTCCATATCGGTAATTTCGGTAATATTGGCTTTGCCCAAGTATTCCAAACCGACAAAACGCATGATGCCGCTGCTGACTTTTTTGTCGTGGCTCATGTGTTCAATCCATTTTTCAAAGGAGAAAACGGGCGGCGCAGACGGGAGGGAAGCGGCTTCCATTAAAGCGGCAATGCGGTCGGTGTCGGCCTGTCGGGTTTTGCCCAAGATTTGCGACAAACGGGAAGCGAGGACGCAACCGGCGGCAACGGCTTCTCCGTGCAGCCATACGCCGTAGCCCATTTCGGCTTCGATGGCATGGCCGAAAGTGTGGCCGAGATTAAGCCATGCGCGGATGCCCTGCTCGGTTTCGTCTTGGGCAACAATATCGGCCTTCATTTTGCAGCAATGGTAAACGGCTTCCGCCATTTTTTCTTGATGTTGCGCCATCAGGTCGGCCATATTTTCTTCCAACCAGGCAAAAAATTCGGCATCGCCCAATGCGCCGTATTTGATGACTTCGGCCATGCCTGCGGAAAGTTCGCGTTGCGGCAGCGTTTGCAAGGCGGTCAAATCGGCCAAAACGGCTTGCGGCTGGTAAAACGCGCCAATCATGTTTTTACCGAGCGGATGGTTGATGGCGGTTTTACCGCCGACCGAGGAATCGACCTGGCTGAGCAATGTGGTCGGTACTTGGATAAAAGGTGCGCCACGCTGATAAGTCGCCGCGGCAAAACCGACCATATCGCCTATCACGCCGCCGCCCAAAGCGATTAAAGTGGTTTTGCGTTCGGCACGGTTTTGCATCAGGCCATCGTAAATCAGGTTGAGCGTCTGCCAGTTTTTATATTCTTCGCCGTCGGGAAGGATAATGCTGAAATGCGGCACGCCCAGTCTGTCTAAGGCCGTCTGAAGCTGTTTGAGATAAAGCGGCGCAACGGTTTCGTTGGTAATAATGGCTGCTTTTTTACCTAGATAGGGCTGAAGCAGCATATCGGCCTGCTCAATCAGCTTATGCCCGATAAAGATGGGGTATTGATGGGACGGGGTTTGGACAGTCAGTGTGCGCATAGTATTCCTTTGCAAAGCGTATTTATTCGCCTAAAGCCTGTATCAGGCGTTTGAGCGTTTTGTGACAGCTGTCGGATTCGATGACGAGATGGGCGGTTTGACGGTACAGCATATCGCGTTGGTCATACAGCTCTTGCAGTTTGCCCAAAGGATTGGCAACTTGCAACAGCGGCCGGTTGCTGTCGTAACGGGTACGCTCCAGCAAGGTTTCGGGGCTGGCATGCAAATAAACAACCGTGCCGTTTTGGCACAAAATCTGTCTGTTTTCACTGCGTAATACGGAGCCGCCACCGGTCGATAAAACGATGTTGCGCCGGGAAGCGAGCTTCTTCAGCATATTGGTTTCACGGTTGCGGAAGCCTTCCTCCCCTTCCATCTCAAAAATGGTCGGAATGGATACGCCCGAAGAAGCGCAGATTTCGTAGTCGCTGTCGTAAAACGGGCATTCAAACATTTGGGCAAGCTGCTTGCCCAAAGTGGTTTTGCCCGCGCCCATCAGCCCGATTAAGATTAAATTGCCGTTGATTTTTTCCATGTGGGTCATTTTATACGATATGGTGGTTTCGTGGAAAAGTTCGTCGTTTTTCAGACGGCCTTTTCATCTCAGGCCGTCTGAAAACGAAAACAGGCATACCTTTGCAGATATGCCTGTTTGTCATTCTAAAATCAATAACGCAGATTGTTACCCACATTATCCATAATGCGCGGCGTGATGAAGATCAACAGCTCACGGCGGTTTTCACGTTTGCCGCGTGATTTGAACAGATTGCCGACAACAGGAATATCGCCCAAAACAGGGACTTTGTTCACTGCATTGGTGCTTTCTTCCTCATAAATACCGCCGACAATCAGCGTACCGCCATCTTCAACCATGGCTTGGGTATTCAAGTGTTTGGTGTTGATACACTTGGTTGTCAGAGAATCCACGGTACAGTCGATCGGGGTATCGCGATTAATCTTCACAGTCATGATGATTTGACCGTCAGGCGTAATATTCGGCGTTACGGTCAAGCCCAAAACGGCTTTCTTGAAGGTAATCGAAGTCGCACCACTGGAAGAAGCCTCTTGATAAGGAATTTCCGTACCGGATTCAATTTTGGCTTCTTTGCGGTCTTGTGTCAGCACGCGCGGATTGGAAATGGTTTTGCTCTTACCTTGTTCTTCAGACGCGCTGATTTCCAAACCCAATGCACCGGATGAGAACGCACGCACCAGCGCAATGCTGTTGACTGCGGCTGCGGTCGGCAGACTGACGTTCGGATCCAAAGTCCATGTGCGGTAGCCTACGTCGCCACGGTTAAATGAGGCATTGGTATTGTAGTTGGTTTGTGCATTGCTCCAGTTGCTACCCCATGCGTTACGGCCACTTGCACCACCGGAACCGAATTTAACGCCCAAGTTGCGGAAGAAGGTATCTTCTGCTTCCACAATGCGCGCTTCCACCATCACTTGACGGGTTGGAACGTCCAATTCATCAATCAGTTTGCGGAATTTCTCAATCACGCCGCGGTTGTCGGTCACGATCAGCGTATTGGTGGCCGGATCGATTAAGGCGCTGCCTCGGTTGCTCAACAGAGTGTTGCGGGTATTGGAATTATTGCTGTCGTATTCTTCCAAACGCAGAATTTTGCGGAATTCTTCCACGTTTTTGTATTTCAACTGGAAGGTTTGAGAATACAGCGGGCCCAATTCGGCAATCTCTTTTTCCGCCTGCAAGAAGGCTTTGTCTTTTGCCAACAATTCATCGCGAGGTGCGATATTGATGATGTTGCCTTGACGGCGCATATCCAAATTGCGCGCCTGCATGACCAAGTCTAAAGCCTGATCCCAAGGCACATCTTTCAAGGACAGGGTCATGGTGCCTTTGACGGTATCGCTGGCAACAATATTCACGCCGGACTCTTTCGCCAAAATCTGCAAAATGGTACGGACTTCTACATCTTGGAAGTCCAAGGAAATTTTACGGCCTTTAAACGATTTGTTTGCATTTTGGTTCAAGCCGCCGGATTCGGTATTGGCGGCTTTAGGCGATACTTCAAATACAAAACGGCCGGAAGAGGCTTTGGTATTAATGTCCCAATTCGCATTACTGTTGCGGATAATGAGCTGGGTAGAATTGCCGATACGTTTGAGCGTAACGTTTTGTACAGGCGTATTGAAGTCAGCCACATCCAAACTGCGTTGCGCTTGTGTCGGCAGCGTATGGTTTTTCAAGGTAACAACCACGCGGTCGCGCTGCTGTTTAATGTCCGGCTGTCCGCTGAAACCTGGGGCGGACAATTCAATAATGCCGGAATTGCGTGCGCCTTTGCGGAAATCAATATTGGCTGCTGAAACGGCTTGATAAGTCTGAGCAGCGCGCGCGGTAGACGGCGTAGCCGCACGTTCATTTGCAACGGCTGCATTGGTTTGGTCAGTAGATTCGTTTACAAACACCCAAACTTCGTTGCCGCGAATCTCAGTATTGTATTGGCTGATTTTGTTCAAACCCAAAACCACGCGTGCGCGGTCATTGTTTTGTGCCGCAGTAATTTGATTCAGCAATGGGTCGGCATATTCCAAAACAGGCTGAGGCAAACGGATATTGGTGTTGGCAAAATCCAATGCGATACGCGCCGGAGTAGATGTTACAAAACCATGAGGTGTAGTGACGTCTTTGTCGAAACGGATTTTGATAATTTTTTGGTTGTCAGGCAAAGTGGAAACGTTGATATCGGTAATATTGCCTGCAAAGGCCGTCTGAACAGCGAGGGCAACGCTGAAGCCGGCAAATAATTTTGTCATGTGCTTGGTTTTCATAATCGAGTGAGACCCCTAAATTAATTTGAATTCGAACTATCTGAGCTATTGGAAGAATCCGCCTCTTTACTGTTCAATGGCAATTCGGCCTTCCGGTACACCCAGTTGCCGTAGCTGTCTTCAACTTGCTCGGTCAAGATAATTTTATCTTCGGTAATACTTTGGATTCTGCCGTAATTCTGACCGATGTAGTTTCCGGGATAAACGGTATAAACATGGTCGTTGACCTTGATAAATCCGGAAACTTTGCCGCCGCTTTGCAGCGTTCCGACAAAGGCCATATTTTCCAAACTGAAGGCTTCCAATGTTTCTTTCGGACGGTTCACATCCGGCGCATTGCCGCCTTTAGGGGCAGTGTCCAAACGGCGTGAATCAAACGCATTCATGCCTTTAAAGTTCGGCGGGTTATACGGCTTAGGCAATGTAACCGTCGGCTCTTCAAACGGAATAATCTTGGATTTTGCTTCCTGACGGGTTTGCGTCATCCATTGAGTCAAATCTTCATAGCTTTGCGTACAGGCTGCCAAGGGAAGAAGACTTAAGAGTAAGATGATTTTTTTCATGATTTCCCTATTCTTTTATTTTTGCTCATTCTCGGCAGGTTTGCCTTCTTCTTGTGCCTGTTGCGCAGCCAATTCGGCAGCAATCTCTTCGGCCGGACGTGCTTTATAAGTCGTCGCAATCGCGCTCAATGTCAACTCGCCTTTATTGCCTTTGCCTTCTTTGTCCTCGCCTGCATTCACGAGTTTTAAAGAATCTAAAGTAATAATGCGCGACAAATCGCCTACATCACGGGTAAATTGACTGATCTGTGAGTATTTGCCTGTGATGGAAATCTGATACGGCAGTTTTTGAATCGGACCATCGTTTTCAGGTTGGAGCGGTGCAACGCTATCCAAACGCAACCCGTTGGTTGAACCTGCCTGATGAAGCTCTTGAATCAGGTTCGGAATTTCCGCGTCGGTCGGCAGTTGTTTCAACAAAACATCAAATGCAGAGCGGATCGAAGCCAATTCAGCCTTCAGATTATTCAAGCTTGCCGCCTGAATGCTTTTACGCGTAAAGGTTTCCTTCAGCTCTTCCTCTTTAGCTTCCTGCGTATTCAGGGTCTCAATCTGATCTTTAAATACGCCGACATAGCCCAAAGCCAACACACCGACAATCAATAAACCCGCCAGCAAAAGTTTTGAAGGCATATTGAGCAGGTACAGGTTTTGTACGTCCAATTGTTTCAGGTTTTTAGATGCCATTATTGAGCCTCCGGAGCAGGTTCTGCCACAGGTTCGGCCATTTCACCGCTGCTTTGGGCAGTCGGTGCAGGAGCCGGCGTATTCACTTGGTTGATTGAAGATTTCAAAGTAAATTCTTGGTAGTTATCTACTTTTTTAATGCTCAACAATTCAGGCTGCAAGAAAATACCTGTACTTGGCAGGGAGCGCATCATAACGGCGATTTTATTGTCGCTGACGGCATGGCCGCTGATTTTATAGCTGGTCGAGCTTTCCGCTTCCAACGCAGTCAAATAAGTATTATCGGGTGTAAGCGCATTCAAAGAATCAAGGATATAGGCCGCTTGATAGCGTTTTTCCTGTAACTCTTCCACTTTCAGTTTCTTGGCCAAGAAGGCTTCTTTTTCTTGCTGAAGTTTATCGATTTCGCCCAATTCTCTATCAAGTCTGTCGATTTCGGTTTGCAGGAAGTTGTTGCGCCCTTCTTGATTACTGATGGCGCTGTCAATACCGAGATAGGTAGCGGCCGCCAAGCCCAAACCCACTGCAAAAGCGCCAAGCATCAATACTTTGAATTGCTGCTGCTTGCGCTGTTTAATCTCTTCCCGATACGGAAGAAGGTTGATTCTGGTTAATTCGATCATGTTCTCAAAGCCCCCTTAATGCCAATCCGAACGCCAAAGTCAGTGACGGCGCATCAATTTGAAACTGCGGCAATTCTACTTTTGCACTGCGTTCCACATATGAAATCGGATGCAGATATTCTGTTGCCGTATTGGTTTGCGAGAAAATGCTTTCCGCCAAACCTGCCTGC
Organism: Neisseria sp. HMSC058F07; assembly: GCF_001810035.1. Taxonomy (NCBI): domain Bacteria; kingdom Pseudomonadati; phylum Pseudomonadota; class Betaproteobacteria; order Neisseriales; family Neisseriaceae; genus Neisseria; species Neisseria sp. HMSC058F07. The sequence continues at coordinate 226,017 of NZ_KV799663.1, forward strand.
TGCGCGGTAAAGCCGGTCAGCAGGATGTGTTTGATATTGGAGAAAGAATCAGTGGCCTGCGTGGTATAGTAAAATTGCAAAACACGCTGAACCTCCTGCGCAACCTGCACATTAAAACGGTCGGCAATCTGAGACTGGTAGTCGGAAGGCTTGTTTTGGGAAGCCATCATTTGTGCGGCTTTTTCTTCAGTTACCTGATAAGTACGCTGAATCAGCTGATTGAGCTGCTCTGTACTGACCGGCGTTTCTTGTTTGTAGAGGATACGGCCGTTTTGCAGGATCAGGGCATACATTTGCGTCGCATGAATGCCAAACACGGCAACTTTTTCATCTGCCATTTCGGGAGCATGCGTATTCATCCAATGAACAAAGGCATTGCGTTGCGCCAGCAAGTCTAAATCCAAAGCGGACAAAGGCAAGCCCGCATTCTCAAACATTTCAATGCGTGGCTCGACATCGTCTTTTTTGGCGGCAACAGCTAAAACATGCTGGCCTGAACCGACTTCTTCGGCTTGAAAGTCGTAGTTCATTTCTTCAATAGGCGCAAATTGGCCGACTTCCGCTTCGACAAACTCTTCCAAGTCCAAATCGGTATCACGCGGGTTGTAAATAATTTGCTCGACTGTCGCCAAATTTTGTGGCACGGCCGCAACAATATTTTTGCAAGAACTGCGTAATTGTGTGTAAGTATGTTGGATGTAAGTAGCAAGCTGATCGTAGTCTTGAATTTTGTTGCCTTTGACAATATTTTTAGGCAATTTGGTAATAACGTATTTTTCCAGCTGAATTTGGTTTAAACTACGGCCTGTCAGTTGTACCATCTTAATGGCATGTTGGCTGATATCGACACCGATGGCAGAGCGGTTGTTCAATCCACTAGAAGCCTTGCCTGTTTTGGTATCTTTCGTGCTTTTAAATAAGCGCATGATTTGACTTCCCTGTATCATTTAGGAGTGAGTAACTGTTTCGTTATCCGTAAAGGACTTCTTATTCTTTGCACAGTATTAACTGTGGCTGATAGAAATCGTTTCCCATTTTACTTTATTTATCGCCATTAATGGCAAATTATTACTTAGTCATGATTAAAAAGATTATAACGACCTGCCTGGGTCTCTTATTGGGACTGGCTCTTTTCGGCGTGGGGCTGATTGCAATTGCAATTTTGGTCACCTATCCGAAACTGCCGTCTTTGGACACTTTACAACACTACAAACCCAAAATGCCGCTGACGATTTATTCTTCAGACGGCCAAGTGATTGGCGTTTACGGCGAGCAACGGCGTGAATTCACCAAAATCGGTGACTTTCCCAAAGTTTTGAAAAATGCCGTGATTGCCGCCGAAGACAAACGCTTCTACGACCACTGGGGCGTGGACGTTTGGGGTGTGGCGCGCGCCGCGATCGGCAACGTCATGGCCGGCGGCGTCCAATCCGGTGCCAGTACGATTACGCAACAGGTTGCTAAAAACTTCTACCTGAGCAGCGAGCGTTCGTTCACCCGTAAATTCAACGAAGCCCTGTTGGCCTACAAAATCGAGCAGTCTTTGAGCAAAGACAAGATTTTGGAGCTGTACTTCAACCAAATCTATTTGGGTCAACGCGCTTATGGTTTTGCATCTGCAGCCCAAATTTATTTCAACAAAAATGTTAACGAGTTAACATTGGCCGAAGCCGCCATGTTGGCCGGCTTGCCCAAAGCCCCTTCCGCCTACAATCCGATTGTAAATCCTGAACGCGCCAAACTGCGTCAGGCTTATATTCTGAACAATATGCTGGAAGAAGGCATGATTACCCTGCAGCAACGCGATCAGGCTTTGAAAGAAGAGTTGCATTACGAGCGTTTTGTACAAAACATCGATCAAAGCGCCCTGTACGTTGCCGAAATGGTGCGTCAAGAGCTGTTTGAGAAATACGGCGAAGATGCCTACACTCAAGGCTTCAAGGTATATACCACCGTCGACACCGCACACCAGCGCGTGGCCACCGAGGCCCTGCGTAAAGTCCTGCGCAATTTCGACCGCGGCAGCAGCTACCGCGGTGCAGAAAACTACATCGACCTGAGCAAAAGCGACAACGTAGAAGAAACCGTCAGCCAATACCTTTCTACACTTTACACCGTCGATAAAATGATTCCGGCGGTTGTATTGGAAGCCTCCCGCAAAGGTGTACAGATTCAATTGCCGAGCGGCCGTAAAGTCACGCTGAACAGCCACGCTTTAGGCTTTGCCGCCCGTGCCGTCAACAACGAAAAAATGGGTGATGACCGCATCCGTCGCGGCTCCGTCATTCGCGTTAAAGGCAGCGGCGATACCTTTACCGTCGTTCAAGAGCCTTTGTTGCAAGGCGCATTGGTGTCTTTAGATGCGAAAACCGGTGCAGTCCGTGCATTGGTCGGCGGCTATGACTACCACAGCAAAACCTTCAACCGCGCAACTCAAGCCATGCGCCAACCCGGCTCGACGTTCAAACCGTTCGTTTATTCCGCCGCTTTGGCAAAAGGCATGACTGCTTCCACCATGATTAACGATGCGCCGATTTCCCTGCCGGGCAAAGGTGCTAACGGTAAAGCGTGGAACCCGAAAAATTCAGACGGCCGCTATTCCGGTTACATCACGCTGCGCCAGGCTTTGACCGCGTCAAAAAACATGGTGTCCATCCGCATCCTGATGTCTATCGGTATCGGTTACGCGCAACAATACATCCAACGCTTCGGCTTCAAGCCATCTGAAATTCCTGCCAGCCTGTCTATGGCTTTGGGTACAGGCGAAACCACGCCGTTGCGTATTGCAGAAGGTTACAGCGTCTTTGCCAACGGCGGTTACAAAGTGTCCGCCCACGTCATCGACAAAATCTACGATAGCCAAGGCCGTCTGAGAGCGCAAATGCAACCTTTGGTAGCCGGTGAAAACGCACCTCAGGCCATTGACCCGCGCAACGCCTACATCATGTACAAAATCATGCAAGACGTTGTCCGTGTTGGTACCGCACGCGGTGCAGCCGCACTTGGCCGCGCCGACATCGCCGGTAAAACCGGTACTACCAACGACAACAAAGACGCATGGTTTGTCGGCTTCAACCCTAGCGTTGTAACTGCCGTCTATATCGGCTTTGACAAACCGCGCAGCATGGGTCGTGCAGGTTACGGTGGTACAATCGCCGTACCGGTATGGGTAGAATACATGCGCTTTGCCCTGAAAGGCACCAGTGTCAAACCGATGAAAGCACCTGAAGGCGTGGTTGCAAACGGCGGCGAAGTGTACATGCGCGAACGCATGACCACCAGCTCCGACCTGGCCTTGGACAACAGTGGCGTTGCACCACGTCCCGCTCAACCTGCCCGTCGCGCGGTTCCGAATGAAAACCGCCGCCGCACCGAGAGCGGCAATGCGCCAGCCCGTGAAGAATCAGACGAAACCCCAGTTCTGCCAAGCAATACCGGCAACAATAACAAACAACAACTGGACTCTCTGTTCTAATGTTCTAAAGCAAGGCCGTCTGAAACGTTCAGACGGCCTTTTTTGAGAAAATTCAAAGCAAAACCATGATTGATTTACACTGCCATTCGACCGTTTCAGACGGCATGCTCTCCCCAACCGAAGTCGTCCGACTCGCCCGTCAAAACGGTTGCACCCTGCTCGCTCTGACCGACCACGACCACACCGGCGGACTGGCCGAAGCTCGCGCCGAAGCCGATACCCTCGGCCTCCCCTTCGTCAACGGCGTGGAAATATCCGTCACTTGGCGCGGCCGCACCATCCACGTTGTCGGTTTGGACTTTGACGAACACAACGAAACCCTGCAAAACCTGCTTGCCGAAGTCCGTAAAGGCCGTCTGAAACGATTGGAAGCCATCGCGGCAAAACTGGAGAAAAAAGGCATAACAGGCGCGTATGAAGGCGCGCTGGCATTGGCCGCCAACAAAGAAATGGCCAGCCGCACCCACATTGCCGAATTCCTCATCCGCGAAGGCCATGTTAAAAACAAACAGCAGGCATTTACCAAATATCTGGGCGACGGTAAATCCTGTTCCGTCAGACATGAATGGGCCACACTGGAAGACTGCGTAGCCGCGATTACAGGCGCGGGCGGCATGGCCATTATCGCCCACCCAATGCGCTATGAATTATCCGCCACCGCCAAACGAAACCTGTTCCAAGAATTTAAAAATCTCGGCGGCGCAGGGATTGAAGTGCACAGCGGCAACTGCTGTAAAAACGACCGCCTCAACTATGCCCTGCTTGCCGACCGCTTCGACTTTCTCGCCAGTGCAGGCAGCGACTTCCACCGCCCCAACGACTTCAGCGGCGGCATACTCGGCGCCTGCCCCGACTTACCCGAACAATGCCACCCGGTCTGGGAACACTTTAAGGCCGTCTGAATTTTTGACAGCAATTTTTCAGACGGCCCGCCAAGTATGAGACAGTTATCAACATATCACACTCTACATATTGAAACTGCCTGCCCGATACACCATAATAACCCCATAAATACCCCAAAAATAAAGGTTAACGCCATGTGCCAACTGCTCGGCATGAATTGCAACACTCCCACAGACATCATGTTCTCTTTTGAAGGCTTCCGCCGCCGTGGCGGCATTACCGACCACCACGCTGACGGCTTCGGTATCGGCTTTTTTGAAGGCAAAGGCGTACGCTTGTTTCACGACGACAAGCCCAGCGCCAACTCTCCCGTTGCCGACTTGGTGCGCGCCTATCAGATCAAGTCTGAAAACGTTATCGCCCATATCCGCAAGGCCTCGCAAGGCCAGACCTCGTTGGCGAACACTCATCCCTTCATGCGCGAGATGTGGGGCGAATATTGGCTGTTTGCACACAACGGCCATTTGATTGATTTTTTCCCCGAGCAGGGAGAGTACTACCACGCGGTCGGCACGACCGATTCCGAACGCGCGTTCTGCTTTATCCTCAACCGCCTGCGCAGCCGCTTTGCCACCAAACCCGAACCTGAAGTTTTGTTTGACGCCATTGCCGGCCTGACTCATGAAATCCGCCGCTTCGGTTTGTTCAACTTCGTCATGTCCAACGGCGACTGCCTGTTTGCCCACGCCAGTACCTTACTGCACTACATCGTGCGCAAAGCCCCGTTTGGCAAAGCGCGTTTGCTGGACGATGATGTGATGGTCGATTTTTCAGAAGTGACCACACCGAACGATAAAGTTTCCGTCATCGCCACCCTGCCCCTGACGCGAGATGAAACCTGGTCGCAATTGGCAGTCAATGAATTGGTGATGTTTCAAGACGGCGACATTGTCCTCAGCGACCGCCCCGACAATCCGGTTTACATGAGCGCGGAAGAAGGTTTGGAAATCGCCCGTGCCGTCGGCGTATCGGTTTGACGTTTGATTGGCTGAAAAACTCAAGGCCGTCTGAAAGGCTCAACTTCGCCAAAGTTGCCCTTTCAGACGGCCTTTTTATACATAAATTCTACGCAAAAGCCTTTACTATACGAAAATAACGCAATCCGCTACAATAATAGTTCACAAACAATAAATTCAATTGCTTAGCGACCTTGCCGAGCGTATGACAAGGAAACCCGATGAAGTGCCCGTTTTGCCAACACCCCAACACACAAGTAACCGACTCGCGATGGCTGGAAGACACCAACAGCATCCGTCGCCGTCGCAAATGCTTGGAATGCGGACAACGCTTCAGCACTTTTGAAACCGTTGAAATGCGGATGCCGCAAGTCATCAAATCCAACGGCACACGGGTTCCCTTCAATGCGCACAAACTGCAGACCAGCCTTGAGCGCGCGCTGCACAAACGTCCTGTCACACAAGAACAAATCGATGAAACCGTTGCCCTGATCGAGCAGCGCCTCTACCGTTTGGGCAAAAAAGAAGTCGCTTCGCACATCGTTGGCGAAATGGCGATGGAGGAACTGGCAAAAATCGACCAAGTTGCTTATGTCCGCTTCGCGTCCGTCTATAAAAGCTTTAAAGACGTTTCCGAATTCACCCAAGTCATCGCCGAATGCAAAGCCAAATAAGGCCGTCTGAAACCATGTTTTCCGCACTTGATACCCAAATGATGCAAACCGCCCTCGAGCTGGCCAAGCTTGGGCGGTTTTCTACTTCCCCCAATCCCCGCGTCGGTTGCGTAATTGCACACGGCGCACAAATCGTCGGACAAGGTTTCCACGTCAAAGCAGGCGAGCCGCACGCTGAAGTTCATGCGTTGAGGCAGGCCGGAGCGGCGGCCAAAGGCGCAACGGCCTATGTCACGCTGGAACCTTGCAGCCATTACGGCCGCACACCGCCATGCGCCGAAGCGCTGGTTCATTCCGGTGTAACGCGCGTGGTTGCCGCCATGACCGACCCTAACCCGTTGGTCTCAGGCAAAGGCTTATCCATGCTGGAAGCCGCCGGAATCCGTACCGAAAGCGGTTTGCTGGAAGCTCAGGCGCGCGAACTCAACCGCGGTTTCCTGTCGCGTATCGAACGCGGCAGACCGTTTGTCCGTCTCAAGTGCGCCGCCAGTTTGGACGGCAAAACCGCCCTTTCAGACGGCCGCAGCTTTTGGATTACCGGCGAAGCAGCACGCGAAGACGTACAAATTCTCCGTGCCGAAAGTTGCGCCGTTTTGACCGGTATCGGTACCGTACTTGCCGACAACCCGAAACTCAACGTTCGCAGCTTCCCCACCCTGCGCCAACCTGCGCGTATCGTCTTGGACAGCCGACTGCAAATCCCTTTGGACTGCCACCTCGTGACCGATACCGACAGCCCGACCGTTATCGTTACCCTTTCCTCAGACGAACAACGTTTGCAGGCGCTGGGTAAATTTGAACATATCCGCATCATCAGGCCGTCTGAGCACATCAACGGCCGCATCAATCTTCTTTCACTCATGCCGCAACTGGCAGAACTTGGCTTTGGCGAAGTTCTGGTAGAAGCCGGCTCAACACTTGCTTCAGCCTTCCTGAAGGATGACTTGGTGGATGAAATCGTCCTCTACCAAGCACCGAAACTGTTAGGCGCAGGCAAACCTCTTTTCTCCCTCCCTGAAAATCCGGCCGCCCTACTTTCAGACGGCCCTTGGCAAAGTCAATCGGTAGAAATCATCGGGCAGGACATTAAATGGGTTCTCCGAAAAAAAATCCGTCTAATTGCCTCAACTTAATAATTAAACCATTGTAAATAGAATATATCTATCATTTATATAGCAATAAATGTAATTTTTTCGTCAATATATTATAATGACTTTAGCGTATTCCAATTTAAAACTTTGACTTAAGTTAACTATCCTCAAGCCGATTGTCGACAAATTTTCCTTTTTTTCATCACGAAATAATGGATTATTAAGATAAGTTAAGCCACGAAAATTTATTAAAAGTTTTTATTCTAGAAGGGTTTTAAACGGCATAAACGGTAGTTTCATTTCATGAATCATACATTTGACAAAACAATATCTAAAATCAAAACATGTGGTTGAATGTAATTTCTAAAAATTAAGCATTCAAAAATACCGTTTCCATACCATAGAGGCCGCCTGAACGACCGTTAAACTTTTTTGATTGAGACGAATCAGATAAGTGCTTATGATTTTGTCTAATGTAATTATAAGTATGGTTTTAAGGCTTCACACGATACGGCAGCCGGCTATGGCTATGCGGTTGCAGCAAACAACTCAGGCATCGGGCAAACACTCCCGATTTACTCATTCATTACACGAAAGACATCATGAAAAACATTACGATACAAAAATTTGCCGATAAGACCGCAAAAATCGGCATCGTTGGCTTAGGCTACGTCGGTTTACCACTGATGTTGCGCTATGTGGATATCGGTTACCAAGTTTTGGGTTTCGACATTGACACCAACAAAGTCGACAAGCTCAACAAAGGCGAAAGCTACATCGAGCATATCCCTTCCGACAAAATTGCCGCTGCTTCCAACAGCCTGTTTGAAGCAACGACAGACTTCTCCCGCATCGGCGAAGTAGAAGCCGTCATTTTGTGCGTACCGACTCCGCTGAACAAATACCGCGAGCCGGACATGAGCTTTGTGATCGACACTACCGATGCGGTAAAACCTTACCTGCGCGCCGGCCAAGTGCTGTCTTTGGAATCCACTACCTACCCCGGTACTACCGAAGAAGAATTGCTGCCGCGCATGGAAGAAGGCGGCTTGAAAGTCGGTCAAGACGTGTTCTTGGTTTACTCTCCTGAGCGTGAAGACCCGGGTAACCCTAACTTTGAAACCCGTACCATTCCAAAAGTCATCGGCGGCCATACCCCTGCTTGTTTGGAAGTCGGCCTGGCGCTGTACCAACCTGCCATCGATAAAGTTGTTCCAGTAAGCTCCACCAAAGCGGCAGAGCTGACCAAACTTTTGGAAAACATCCACCGCGCCGTAAACATCGGCTTGGTGAACGAGATGAAAATCGTTGCCGACAAAATGGGCATCGACATTCACGAAGTCATCAATGCCGCTGCAACCAAACCGTTCGGCTTCGTTGCTTATTACCCAGGCCCTGGCTTGGGCGGCCATTGTATCCCTATCGACCCGTTCTACCTGACTTGGAAAGCACGCGAATACGGCGTAAACACCCGTTTCATCGAATTGGCAGGTGAAGTGAACTCCCACATGCCCGACTACGTTATCGAAAAAGTCGGCCTGGCTTTGAATGATCACAACCGTTCTATCAAAGACAGCAAAATCTTGGTATTGGGTATCGCCTACAAGAAAAACGTGGACGATATGCGCGAAAGCCCGTCCGTGGAAGTTATGGACCGCCTGCACAAACTGGGCGCAGTGGTTTCCTACTCCGACCCGCACGTTCCGGAGTTCCCGCACATCCCCGGCCACCACTACTTCGACCTGAAGAGCGAAGCGCTGACCCCTGAAACTGTCGCCCAATACGATTGCGTGGTTCTAACCACCGATCACGACAAATTCGACTATGACATGATTACCGAACATGCCAAGCTGATTGTCGATACACGCGGCAAATTCCCAGTGAAAAATCCTAAAGTCATCAAAGCATAATCTTGATTCAGACGCATCCGGCTGCCTCCGGTTTCCCCGACCGGGACGGCGGCCGGTTTCCCAAGGCCATTTGTTTTTTTCAGACGGCCTTGGCAAACCGGCAACGGTAACAACGCATCTCTTACGAAAAACGCTCAGCTCGAACTTCTGGCCGTCTGAAAACAAATAATATGAACGCGAAAAAAATCCTCGGCTACGCATTGGGCCCGGTAGGAAGCGCCGCTTTCGGCCTACTTTCCCTGCCGCTCATCTCATGGTACTTCCCTGCGGAAGACATCGGCCGTATCGTACTCTTGCAGACCATTGCCGGATTGAGCATCCTGTTGCTGGGCTTGGGGCTGGACCAATCCTATATTCGCGACTATTACGCCGTTAAAGACAAGGCCGCGCTGTTCAAATCCGTTTTTTTATCGCCATTGATTCTGACGGTGGCGGTTGTGGTTTTAGTGTTACTGATAAACGCATCATGGCCGTCTGAAATCATTTTTGACATCCCCAGTGCAAATTTGGGGATTCTCTTTCTGATTTTCTTAGCCACCACGCTGATTATCCGTTTTTTAGCCCTGATTTTACGGATGAAAGAGCAGGCATTGGCTTTTTCTGTCAGCCAGCTTGCGCCGAAATTTTTGATTTTGGTGTTGGTTTTTGCCGTAATCGCTTCCGGCCTGCCCGCCAATACCACTTCGCTGGTTTTTGCCTACACCGCCGCCCAAGTGCTGACCGTTGTACTGTTGATATATCAGCTGCGCCAAGACTTGCAAGCCGTTTCCCATGCAAAATGGTCGTCCGATCTGCATCGGGACGGCCTACGCTACGGCCTGCCGCTGGCATTCGGCAACTTGGCCTATTGGGGGCTGACTTCGATTGACCGTTTTGTCCTCAAAAACATCTCAGGCTTGGACGAGTTGGGTATTTATTCAATGGCGGTCAGCTTTGGTGCCGTCGCCTTGATTTTCCAAAGCGTGTTCTCCACCATTTGGGCGCCTTTGGTGTTCAAATGGGTAGAAGAAAAAACCAATCTGGACAAAATCGGCGACATCACGCTTTCCATGACCGTCCTCATCAGCGCAATGATTTGCCTCATCGGAATTTTCTCGCCGATGGCGACCTGGATACTGCCGGAAAAATACACGCAGGTTCAATTTATCCTGCTCTCGTGTATGCTCTTCCCCCTGTTTTACACGCTGACCGAAGTCAGCGGCATCGGTTTGAACGTCGTCCGCTCGACTTGGCTGATTACTGTCATCAACATCGTTGCCTTTATCGTCAATACCGCCCTGCTCTATCTGTTGGTACCGAAATTTGGTGCAAAAGGTGCAGCTATGGCCAGCGCAACGGCTTTTTGGCTGTTTTTCATCTTTAAAACCGAATTCTCTTCACGCCTGTGGCAGCCTTTGCCGCGCCTGAAGATTTATACCAACTCAACGCTCTGCCTGATAATCTGCCTTGCCTACACTTGGCTGGGTACGCGCGACAACTACATTTGGTTCGCGCTGGCATGGGCAGTCGGACTGGGTTTCCTGTTCCTAAAATACAAACACGCACTATTTGCCGCGACCGAAAAAATCAAAGCCAAATTAAACCGTTCGGCAAAATAGCCAACCTGAGATTCACGTCTCTACGATAACAACAGAACGACTATGAAAATAAAACGTCTGAACTTATACACTTACATTCTATACATCATGCTCGCAGCCTATATGCTGGGGCCCGCGCTGTCCTTTAAGGTCGGCGTACCGCGTATTGACAACCCGCTGACCCTGATATTTGTACTGCTTGGTTTTGTCGTATTTTTTCTGGAAAGCAAGCATATTCCGCGCAAGATTTTTGCCATGCTCTGCGCCCTGACCGCCATGTGCATCTGGCCCGCCATCCACATGGGCATTACGTCGCTGACGCCGACGCAGTACATGGATATTTTGTTTTTTATGGCGGTTCCGGCTTTCTTCTACTTGTTTTACCAAGTATTGAAGCGCGCCGACGACCCTTTGGGGACGATTCAGAAGTTCCTCATCGTATTTACGCTGTTTATCGCCGTACCGCCGTTTGCAGAACTGGCCACCGGTATTCAGTTTGTGAGTGCCAGCGATGAGTTGGCTATTGACGAAGGCTCGCTCAAAGGCTTGTTCTTTAACCCGAACAACCTCGCCGCCACCGCGGTCTGCCTTGCGCCTGCCATTTTGTTTTTCTTCCAACTCCAAGGGCGGAAACACAAAGAAAAACTACTTGGCTGGGGCTTGTTCCTGCTGTTGGGCATGGCCATTTTCGCCAGCGTATCGCGTACCGCCATCGGCTGCTACCTGTTGATTTTGTTGGTTTATACGGCCTATCGCAGAAACGGTTTTATTACGGTCGGCGTTGCTGGTTTGCTGGCATTGGTATTGTCGATGATTCCGTCACGCGCGATTGCGGAATTTTTGCTCTCACTCAACGGCAACCAGTTCTTAGAACGCTTTTCCAGCCGCGTGTACCTTTTCCTGTACGACTTGGGCAGCGACAACTCCGTGTCCTACCGTCAGGAGATTTACAACTACTTCTGGAACAATCCGCCCCTGCTGCTGACCGGCTACGGTCCTAAAAACTTCCGCGAATATTTCGGCGGCCATTTGAGCGGCAGCTTGGGCTTTGAAAACCCACACAGCTTCATCATCGAGCTGTATTTGGGTTTCGGCATGATTTCCTTGCTCGGCTTTATTGCTTTTGTGGCGTGTTATTTCCTCTACACCGCCTCAAACCGAGCAGTAACCGGCAAATCGCGCGTTTTGGCTTGGGTTGCCTTGGGCATTTTCCTGCTGGCCGGTTTTATTCCGTCCACCATTTTGCGTATGCCGTTTATCTGGCTGCCCTGCCTGCTGATTTTTATTTACAGCGTATTTGTTGCGCCCAAGCTGAAAGATATGGCCGCTTACGCATACAACGAAACACTATACGATACGAAGAAACCATCATGAAAATCATCCTGACTACCTCCATGTCCGGCCTCGGTGGCACTGAAAACGCCACTTTCCGCCTCGGCCGCCTGCTCAAACAACGCGGACACGATATCGTATTGGCCTCTTCAGACGGCCCTTTGATTCAGGAAGCGCAAGCATTGGGCATCCGTTGGCAGCCGATCGATTTTTACCAAGGCGGATTATTGGGTTACGTCAAAGGCATGTTCGCCTATATGAAACTGCTGAAAAAAGAGAAACCCGATGTGATTCACTGCCAAATGGCGCGTATCGTTCCGGCCTGCGCCATTGCGGCCAAGTTCGCTTCACCGAAAACCAAAGTGTTCTACCACGCGCGCGGCCTTGATCCGGAAACTTATCCGAAAATTGCCAAGCTTTTCGACAAGCTGGGCGTGTACATTATCGGCAACTGCAAACACGAACGCGAAAAACTCATCCGTTACGGTTTCCCTGCCAACCGCATTACCTACACTTACAACGCCCTGCACAAAGCAGATTTCGTTCCTGAAAAAACGGTCAAAGACTATGTCCAACTGGGCACACTTTCCCGTTTAGATACCGTCCGCGCCGTGCATTTAATGCTGGACATTTTGAAGAAAATGGTTGACCGCGGCATGCCTGTACGCCTTAACGTTGCAGGCATCGGCGAAGAAATGGACAACCTCAAAGCCCAAGCCAAACGTTTGGGCATTGAAGACCAAGTTACCTTCCTCGGCGGCGTCCGCGATTTGACCGGCTACTTCAAAGAAGTCGATATTTTGGTGAACACGCCGCATTGCGTGGGCGACCACGGCGCAGGTGTCGGCAACAATATTTTGGAAGCCGGCCTTTACGACACACCTGTCGTGACCTACAACATGGCGGGTATTTCGGAAATGGTCATCACCGGCCAAACCGGCTACTGCATTCCTTTCGGCGATGACGAAGCGTTTATCGAAGCCGTCGATACACTCATCAAGCATCCTGAGTTGCGCGGTCAAATGGGCAAAGCCCTGCACAAACACGTTGAGACCTTATGCTCCGACGATGAAATCTACCGCACCACCATGGCTGCGTACGAAATGTAAGGCCGTCTGAAACATGAACATTACCATCGTCGCCCCTTATTGCTCGCTACCGTCCGAGCCGCATTTCAACCGCTTCTGGTATCTTGCCGAGCTGTTGTCGCAGTCGCATGACGTGTTGCTGATTACCAGCAACTTCAAGCACTACGACAAATCTTTCAGACGGCCCGAAGATGCCGAGGCTGCCTCACAAGGCCGTCTGAAAGTCATACTGTTGGAAGAAAGCGGATACAGCAAAAACGTGTCTTTGGGACGCGTGACCAGCCATCACCGCTTCGTCAAACATTTTGAACAATGGTTGGAAAACTGCCGTCCGGGCGAACAAGACGTCGTCTTTTCCGCCTATCCGCTGATTGCCACCAACCTGCTGTTGGGCAAACACAAAGCGCGTTTGGGTTACAAACTGATTGTCGATGTGCAGGATGTATGGCCGGAGTCTTTCTCCTCGGTCATACCGTTTTTGAAAAAAGTACCGCACAACCTGCTGCCCTTTGCTTCACGCGCCAACCAAGCCTACCGCTACGCCGACGCACTGGTTGCCGTATCGCAGACTTATCTCGACCGCGCCAAAGAAGCCAATCCGAACGTACCTGGCGAAGTCGTTTATATCGGCGCGGATTTTCCCAAACTCGATGCCGCGCCTGCCAAAGATTTTGGCGACGACAAAACCCGCTTTTTCTACTTGGGCACGCTCAGTTACAGCTATGACGTGGAAACTGTGTGCAAAGGCGTTCGCAAGCTGTTGGATGCCGGCGAAAACGTCGAATTGCACATCATGGGTGGCGGCCCCGATTTTGACAGGCTCAAACAATATGCCTGCGACGGCATCAAGTTTTACGGCTACATTCCTTACGCCGAAATGATGTCGGTCGCCAAAGGCTGCGACATTTCCGTCAACGCCATCCACTCTTACGCCATGCAGTCGATTACCAACAAACTGTCCGACTATATGGCTTTGCAAAAACCGATTCTGAACAGCCAGGTCAACGATGAAGTTGCCGAAGTCCTTACCCTGCTGCCGCATGCGAACTATCGTTCCGGTGATGTGGACGGTTTCGTTCAAGCCGCCAAAGATATTTTGAAGCGCAAAAACGATCCTGTTCAGTCCGAAGAAATCGTCCGCCGCTTCAAACGCGACGTTGCCTATCAAAAAATCGTCAACCTGATTGAAAGATTAGCTCATGAATAAATTTTTCAAACGCCTGTTTGACATTATTGCCTCTGCTTCAGGGCTGATTATCCTGTCGCCTGTGTTTTTGATTTTGGTGTACCTCATCCGCAAAAACTTAGGCTCGCCTGTGTTCTTCATCCAAGAGCGACCGGGCAAGGATGGCAAACCGTTTAAAATGATTAAATTCCGCTCCATGCGCGATGCAATCGATAAAGACGGCAACCCTCTACCGGACAGCGAACGCCTGACCGATTTCGGCAAAAAATTACGCGCCACCAGTTTGGACGAACTTCCTGAATTATGGAATGTCTTAAAAGGCGAGATGAGTCTAGTTGGACCTCGTCCGCTGCTGATGCACTACCTGCCGTTGTACAACGACTTCCAAAACCGCCGCCACGAAATGAAACCGGGCGTGACCGGTTGGGCGCAAGTCAATGGCCGCAACGCCATTTCATGGGATGAAAAATTCGCCCACGATGTTTGGTACATCGACAACTTCAGCTTTTGGCTGGATATCAAAATTTTGTTCCTGACGGTTAAAAAAGTCTTCGTCAAAGAAGGCATCTCAGCCGAAGGAGAAGCCACCATGCCTTATTTCACGGGTAATAAAACTGATGAAAAAAAATAACATACTGATTCTGTCGGCAGGTCGCCGTGTCGAATTGGTGCAGGACTTCCAAACCGAAGCCGCACGTTTTTCAGACGGCATCGGCGTTTTTGCTACTGACCTCAACCCCCACATGTCTTCTGCCTGCCATGTTGCCGACCGCGCTTTCAGCGTGCCGCGCATCGATGCAGCCGAATACATTGACAGCATTTTCGAGCTGGCCAAACAACACGACATCGGTCTGATTGTGCCAACCATCGATACCGAGCTGCTCAAACTGGCCGAAGCACGTGACCGTTTTGAAGCTGAAGGAATACATATTGTCATTTCGGATGCAAAACTGATTACCCTGTGCCGCGACAAGCGCCTGACCGCAGGCCTGTTTGCACAATACGGCATCCGTTCGCCTGAAATTTACGAACGGGACCGCCTGGTTTTCCCATGTTTTGCCAAGCCTTATGACGGCAGCCGCGCCATCGGTGCGAAAAAAATCAACACACCGGCTGATTTGACTGTCGACATTACCGAAGACCCGAAAATGATGTTCGCCCAATACATCGATATTGAGAATACTTTCTCCGAGTTTACCGTCGATATGTATTACGACCGTCAAGGCCGTCTGAAATGCGCCATTCCTCGCGAACGTTTGGAAGTGCGCACCGGTGAAGTCAGCAAAGGCGCAACCCGACGCAATGCCCTGTATAAAGAGCTGGTTGAAAAAATGGCCGTATTGGAAGGCGCACGCGGCTGCATTACCGCGCAATTCTTCGTCAGCAAAACCGACAGCACGACCTACGGCGTGGAAATCAACCCGCGTTTCGGCGGCGGTTTCCCACTGACTTACGCAGCAGGCGGCAACTATCCGGGCTGGCTGATTCAAGAATACATCGGCGGCCAAGATGTCCCTTTCTCCGACGACTGGGAAAACAATTTAATCATGCTTCGTTACGATGCTAAGGTTTTGGTAAGAGAACATGATTAAGCCGGAAGAATCTGTCATCGTCTTCGATCTTGACGATACGCTTTACTCTGAGTACGACTACAAATGCTCCGGAATACAGGCAGTTGTAGGGACAATTACGTCGCTTTACCCGCAATACGATGCCGACGTACTAAATGAAATTGCAGACAATAAAAGTAAAGACTGGCTCGACAATTTGTGTCATCATTGCAAATTAAACGAACTAGAGAAACAATCACTTTTGTGGCAATATCGACTACATAGGCCTGTTATCCGACCTTATGTCGAACCGTCTTTTTTACGGAAGCTGATGCGCCCTTTTGCCGCACGCGCCCTGATTACAGACGGTCGCAGTCTGACACAGCGTTTGAAAATACAGGCCTTGGGTTTGACCGATTTGTTTGACGACATTTTGATTTCGGAAGCCATGCAATCGGAAAAACCCGACGATAAGCGTTTTGTCTTCCTGCAAAACAAATATCCGGCTACAAAACGTTTCATCTACATCGGCGACAACATCAAAAAAGATTTTGTCGCACCCAACAAACTGGGTTGGCTCTCCATAGGCATTATGCCTAAGCCGCACAATATTCATCAAGCCGAGCCCGAGCAATACGGTCGTGAATACCAGCCCACCCTTTGGATAAACACCCTGGAAGAACTGACTACACTGACAACTTCCGCCACCGAAAAAGCAAATGCATAAGGGACATTTCTCCATGAAAATCTTATTTATGGGTCGTAAACAGGTTTCCGCCAACCTGCTTCGTTTTTTGACCAAACAAGACCATATCGAAATCATCGGTGTCTTGACCGACAGCCATCTGCAAGGCTCGCCGACTACGGCCGCCGCGCAGGAATTGGGCTTGCCCCTGTACACCTTCGATACGGCTTTGGAAGCAATGCGAGAAGGCCGTCTGAAATACGATTTGGGCTTGTCCGTCCTTTACTGGCGCAAGCTGCGTGATGAATTCCTGAGCATTCCGACTTTAGGCACGATCAACTTCCACCCTGCGCTGTTGCCCGAATACAAAGGCACGGGCGGCTACAACCTGGCCATCATGGACGAGCTGAACGAATGGGGCAATACTGCCCACTACGTCGACGCTTCCATCGATACCGGTGAAATTATCGAAGTGGACCGTTTCCCTATCGACGCCGAAACAGAAACCGCCCAATCGCTCGAACGCAAAACCATGCAGGCATTGGAAGATTTCGCACGACGCATCATCACCCGCGCCATCGAGTCGAAAACCAAATTGCCAACCACGCCAAACATTGGTGGCCGCTACGTCAGCCGCGACGAGATGGAAGCCATGAAGCAAATCCACGACGGCGACAATATCGAGAAGAAAATCCGCGCCTTCTGGTTCCCTCCTTACGACGGCGCATACGTCGAAATCAACGGTCAGAAATACACCCTGATCAATCGCCAACTGCTGGAAGAAATCGCCCCCAAAGGCTCAACCAGTCTTTTCGCAGGAAAAACAAATGCTTAATACATCACTCTCCCCATGGCCAAGCTTTACTCAAGAAGAAGCCGATGCCGTTTCCAAAGTCCTGCTGTCCAACAAAGTCAACTACTGGACAGGTACGGAATGTCGCGAATTTGAAAAAGAATTTGCTGCTTTTGTCGGCACTCAATACGCCGTCGCCCTTTCCAACGGTACATTGGCTTTGGACGTAGCCCTCAAAGCAATGGGTATCGGCCAAGGCGATGATGTGATTGTCACTTCGCGTACTTTCTTGGCTTCCGCATCCTGCATCGTGACCGCCGGCGCAAATCCGGTGTTTGCCGATGTCGATTTGAACAGCCAAAACATCAGCGCCGAAACCATCAAAGCCGCTTTGACGCCAAACACAAAAGCCATCATCGTGGTTCACCTTGCCGGCATGCCTGCCGAAATGGACGACATCATGGCTTTGGCAAAAGAACATAACTTGTGGGTTATCGAAGACTGCGCCCAAGCGCACGGTGCGAAATACAAAGGCAAATCCGTCGGCTCTATCGGCCATGTCGGCGCATGGTCGTTCTGCCAAGACAAAATCATGACCACCGGCGGCGAAGGCGGCATGGTAACCACCAACGACAAAGAGCTATGGAGCAAAATGTGGTCGTACAAAGACCACGGCAAAAGCTACGATGCCGTGTACAACCGCGAACACGCACCCGGTTTCCGCTGGCTGCACGAAAGCTTCGGTACCAACTGGCGCATGTTGGAAATGCAGGCGGTCATCGGCCGCATCCAGCTCAAACGTATGCCCGAATGGACGGCGCGCCGCCAAGAAAACGCCGCCAAACTGGCTGAAAGCTTGGGCAAATTTGCCAGCATCCGTTTAGTCGAAGTGGCCGATTACATCGAACACGCGCAATACAAGTTCTACGTTTTCGTCAAACCCGAACACCTGAAAGATGGCTGGACGCGCGACCGCATCGTCAATGAACTGAACGCGCGCAAAGTCCCATGCTATCAAGGCAGCTGCTCCGAAGTGTATTTGGAAAAAGCCTTCGACAACACGCCTTGGCGTCCGAAAGAGCGTTTGAAAAACGCTGTCGAGTTGAGCGACACCAGCCTGATGTTCTTGGTGCACCCAACCCTGACCGATGAAGAAATTGCGTTCTGCAAAGAAAACATCGAAGCCGTATTGACTGAAGCCACGGCATAATCATTTTCAGACGGCCTGCAACTTCAGGCCGTCTGAAAAAAATAAAACAGCCTGCTTCAAACAATCCGTACCAAGCCACATTACAACACTCAGACACAAGAAATATAAAATGAACTTGGAAACCCTGCTGGCTCTGCCGCGCAACCTTAAAAAAACCTTCTTCGTCATCCACGATATCTTGATGATATTCGTGGCGTTTTGGTTTGCCCAAAGCCTCAAAGTGCAATATTCCGACGAATGGTTGAGTATCGCCAACTGGCTGGCTTTCGGCAGCACCGCGTTGCTGACCATCATCCTTTTCATCCGTATCGGCCTCTACCGCGCCGTTACGCGCTTCGTCAGCATCCGCGTCCTGACCGCCGCCGCATTCGGCAGCATTATTTCGGCGGTCTTGTTCTGCCTGAGCACCCTGGTTTTTGAGCAAAAACTGCACCTTGCCCTGCCCATCGTCTATTTCTTGGTCTTGGTGGTCGGCGTGACCAGCTCGCGCATGATCCTGCGCGCGATTCTGACCGATCATCACCGCAAACAGATGACACCCGTCATCATCTACGGTGCAGGCCAATCCGGCCGACAATTGCTGGAAGCCATCAAACAGGTTAACGAATACTCGGCCATTGCCTTTGTCGATGACAACCCAAAAATCCAACGCACCGTCATCTATGACCTTGCCGTCTACAACCCCAACGAAATCCCGATGCTGATCAGCCGCTACGGCGTCCGCAAAATTCTGCTGGCGATTCCAAGTTCTACGCCGGAAGAACGCAAAGACATCATCCGCCGCCTCGAAGCATACAAATGCGAAGTCCTGACCATTCCGGGCATGAAGGATTTGGTGGACGGCAAAATCAACGTCAGCTCATTGAAAAAAATCTCTGTGGTCGATTTGCTCGGCCGCGCCCCTGTGGCACCTCGCCCTGAATTGATGAGCGCCGACATCAGCGACAAAGTCGTGATAGTAACCGGCGCAGGCGGCTCTATCGGCTCCGAACTTTGCCGTCAAATTCTCAATTGCCGGCCGACCAAACTGCTGTTGTTTGAATTGTCTGAATTTGCCCTATACAGCATAGACAAAGAATTGCGCGAAACCCAAGCAGTGCAAGGCAGCCAAGTCGAAGTCGTACCGCTTTTAGGCTCGGTTCAAAACAAAGAACGCCTTAGCAGCATCATGAAGGCCTATCACGTCGACACCGTCTACCATGCCGCAGCCTATAAACACGTCCCTATGGTTGAGTTCAACACCATAGAAGGCATTCAAAACAACGTGTTCGGCACACTCTGCTGCGCACAGGCTGCCGTAGATGCAGGCGTTTCCACCTTTGTTTTGATTTCCACCGACAAAGCCGTCCGACCGACCAATACCATGGGCGCCAGCAAACGCATGGCCGAACTCTGCCTGCAAGCCCTTGCCGCCGAGCCGGAACAAAAAACACGCTTCTGCATGGTGCGTTTCGGCAATGTATTGGGTTCGTCCGGTTCCGTTGTTCCTGTATTTGAAAAACAAATTGCCGAAGGCGGCCCGATTACCCTGACTCACCAAGACATTACCCGCTACTTCATGACCATTCCCGAAGCGGCGCAATTGGTTATCCAAGCCGGCGCAATGGGTAAAGGCGGCGACGTATTCGTCCTCGACATGGGTGAATCCGTCAAAATCATCGACCTTGCCCGTCAAATGATTGTCCTCAGCGGCCTCAAAGTGAAAGACGAACAACACCCCCACGGCGACATCGAAATCAAGATTACCGGCCTGCGCCCGGGCGAGAAACTTTATGAAGAACTGCTCATCGGCGACGAGGTGCAAAAAACCACTCATCCCCGTATTATGACCGCCAGTGAAGTAATGCTTCCATGGACGCAATTATCTGACATACTGTCGGAACTCGAAACCGCTTGTTTCCAAAGCGACCAAAACAGCCTGCGCCAGCTTCTGTTGCGCGCACCGACAGGCTTCGTACCTAAAGACGGTATCTGCGACTTGGTTTGGCAACAAAACAACAAGGCCGTCTGAACATTTTCAGACGGCCCGGACACCATACTGCAAGGACTACTACATGAAAAAAACACTCTCCCTGCTTACTCTATTCGCACTGACTGCCTGCAACAGCACAACAGTCATTCCTGGTTCAACCATCAAAACCCGAACCAAAACCATTGTTTACACCGACACCGACACCGCAGCCGATACCAACCTCGACAGCCGCGTTGCCGTTTACCCCATCACGCCCAACCTGATTGAAAAAATGCGTACGCCACCCGTACTTTCCCAAGCCAACCAAGGCTTGGAGCAAAGCAAAAGCGCTTACCGCTACCGCATCGGCAGCGGCGACGTCCTCAATATCATGGTTTGGGCGCACTCCGACCTCAATTCCCCCATCCAGCAAAGCAACCCGCAAACCAACCAAGTCAGCCGCGGCGCCTGGGTGGATGAGGGCGGTTATATTACTTACCCGTTAGCAGGCAAAATTCAAGCCAAAGGCAAAACTTTGGACGAATTGCAAAATACCCTGACCAACCTTCTGAAACGCTACATCAAAAATCCTCAAGTAGCCATCAACGTTACCGAATTCCGTTCGCAACGCATTTCAGTATCCGGTGCCATCAGCCAAGCAGGTCAGCTGCCGATTACCAATATCCCGATGACCATTTTGGATGCCATCAACCAAGCAGGCGGCGTCACCCAAAGTGCCGACACCCAACACATCAAATGGACGCACAACGGCGTCGACCGCACCATTTCCCTACAAGACATGTTGCAATACGGTGATATGTCGCAAAACCACCTCCTCAGCCATGGTGACATCGTTTATGTTCCTAACAGCAGCAACAACAAAATCTACATCATGGGTGAAGTCGGCAAACAAGCCACCCTGCCGATCGGCAATCACGGCCTCAACCTGACCCAAGCGCTCGGCGAAGTGGGCGGCATGAACCAAGCCTATGCGGATGCAACCGGCGTATTCGTGATCCGCCGCGCACCTGAAGATGCGGCCAGACCTATCCACATCTACCAGCTCAACCTAAAAGATGCGACTTCTTACGCACTGGGCAGCGAATTCAAATTGCGCTCCGAAGACACCGTTTACGTTACCGCCGCCCCAGTTACCCGTTGGAACCGCGTAATGTCACAAATTACCAACTCCATCAGCAACGTCAATACCCTCGACAATACGTTTAAATAAGCAGTGGTTCCTGCTGTCAGACCCTGTTTGACAGCAGGATACAAAATCACGCACAATCCAACCAAATTACATAAACGGCATATAAAAGCCGTACACACCGCACAAACGGAAAAGCAGTACCTTATAGTCTGACTCACGCTTTTTTCAGACCATAAACCGAAACAATATCATGTACCACAACATACTCATCGTCTGCCTAGGCAACATCTGCCGCTCCCCCACCGCAGAGCGGATTATGCAGAAAAAACTACCCGGCCACCGCATCAGCAGCGCCGGCATAAAAGCACTGGCAGGTAAGGATGCCGATTTCCAAGCCATCAAAACCGCACTCAAACACGGCGTTATCGTTGCAGGCCATACGGCACGCCAACTGACCGCCCAAATGTGCGAACAGGCCGATTTGATTCTCGTCATGGAGCCCTGTCAAATCGACATGGTGGCCGACATCCATCCGCCGGCACGCAGCAAAACCATGCTGTTTGCCCAATGGTTGCCGAAGAAAACCGTACCTGACCCATACAAACAAAGCAGCGAAATGTTTGAAGCCGTTTTCGAACAGCTCAATGCTGCCGCAGACACTTGGAAAACCAAACTAAACGGAAAAACTCAACCGGTATAAAACCGGCATGAACAAGAAAGCAAGCAATGAAAAAAACGACCTACACACCTTATAGCGCAGACAACGACGAAATCGACTTCGGCCAACAGCTCCGCGTCATTTGGATGCACAAATACAAAATCCTCGCCGCCCTGCTTGCAGGCGGCATACTCGGCGCAGCCTTCAGCCTGGCATCCACCCCGCAATACCGCGCCGACGCCATGTTGGAAATCGAAACGCGGCAAAACCAAATCCTGACCGAAATCAACAGCATCTTCAACAACCAAACCACGCCGTCTGAAGCAGAAGTCGAGCTGGTTCAATCACGCCTGGTGCTGGGTAAAACCGTTGACGACCTCCAACTCGACCAAGAAGTCAAAGCCAAATACACGCCTGTTATCGGCAGCCTGATGCACAACATCAGCGGCGACCCCGATCCCAAACTGACCGTCGGCAACTTTACCGTACAAGAAGAATGGTTCAACAAAACCTTCACGCTGACTGCCAAGAGCAACAAAGCCTATACTCTTACCCTGCCTGACAAACGCGTCGTCGAAGGCAAGGTCGGCGTACCTCTGAAAATCAACAATCAAACCACCCTCAAAATCGATCAAATCCTGGCTAATCCGGGTCAAGAATTTGCGTTGACCAAGTTCTCCCGCATCAGCGCCATCGAAAACATCCAAAACAAACTGGCGGTCATCAGCAAAGGTAAAACCAGCCCCATCATCAACCTTACCTTTACCGGCACCGACCCTAAACGCACCAGCGTCATCCTCAACAGCATTGCCGACAACTACGTTGCGCAAAACCGCGAACGCGACGTCCAAGTCGCATCCAGCGGCTTGGCTTTCATCAGCGAAGAATTGCCACGCTTGAAAGAAACCTTGCAAGACGCTGAAAACAAACTCAATGCCTACCGCCAACAATCAGGCTCCCTCGACATTCCGCTCGAGTCTAAAGGCGCATTGGAAAGCCTGACCGGCATCGAGACCCAAATTACCCTGCTCAAAACCGAAGAAGCAGGTTTGGCCGAGCTGTACACGCCGGAACACCCTTCCTATAAAGCCGTATTGGACAAACTCTCCGTCCTCGAACGCGCCAAAAACAAAATCAACCAACAAATCGCCGAATTGCCCAATACCCAACAAGAAGTCATCCGCCTGACCCGCGACGTAGAAACCAACCAAGCAACCTACGTCCAACTGTTGAGCAAACAACAAGAACTCAACATCATGAAAGCCAGTGCACAAGGTAATGTTCGCATCGTCGATTATGCCTATGTCCCTGAAAACCCCGTTGCCCCGCGCAAAGCCGTCATCACGCTCCTGAGCGCACTTGCCGCAGGCTCATTGACCGCTTTGTGGCTGATGATTCGCAACCGCATGAAAAACGGCATTACTTCATCCGAAGAAATCGAAAACCTCAATTTGGAAGTCGTCGCTCTTGTTCCGCACTCCAAAACCCAGCAAAAACGCGACTTCTTCAAAAACAAATTCAAAAAAACCGGCGGCCGTTCCAACTATCTGCTGGCCAGCGAAGACCGCGCCGACACGGCAGTCGAAGCCATCCGCGCCCTGCGCACCAATATCTACTTCTCCATGCTGGACGCGCCTAACAACGTCCTCATGATTACCGGTGCCGCGCCTGAAGCAGGCAAATCCTTTATCTCTGCCAACCTCGCCACCGTAATGGCGCAGTCAGGCAAACGCGTTCTGCTTATCGATACCGATATGCGCAAAGGCTACCTCGACCGACTCTTCGGCCTTACCCCCGAGTTCGGCTTGTCTGACATCCTCAACGGCAAAGCAGCTCCGGCAAAAGCCGTACAAGAGACCGGCATTGAAAACCTCCACCTTATCAGCAGCGGCAGCTATCCTAGCAATCCGTCCGAGCTTTTGATGGACAACCGTTTCAACGAATTGCTCGCCCACGCGCGCCAACGCTACGATTATGTCATCTTGGACACGCCGCCCGTATTGGCCGTTACCGACGCCATCATCATCGGCCAACATGCCGGCACCGTCCTTATGATTAGCCGTTATGCGCACACGCGTGCACGAGAGCTTGAAGCCAGCGTCGAACGCCTCAAACAAAACCGTATCAACATCAAAGGTGTTGTCCTCAACGGCATGAAGCGCGAAGCCAACAACAGCTACGACTACTACGCCTACGATGCCTACCATTCCGGTAACAATAAATCATAAACCGAAGCAGGCCGTCTGAACTTTCAGACGGCCTAAGGCTTTTTAAACAGCACAAAATATTTTTCACAAACGCCGCCCTTGCACCCCAAAGCCGTTTGTTTTAAAGTAAGCCCCGTTCCCATATGGAAGAGAAACATGAAAATTACCGTCATCGGCGCAGGTTCGTGGGGTACAGCTCTCGCGTTGCACTTTGCGCACCACAACAATGAAGTTGCCCTTTGGACACGCAATCCCGACCAAATCCGCACCCTGCAAGCAGATCGCGAAAACAAACGCGGCCTGCCCGGCTTCCCTTTCCCTGAGTCCCTGACCGTTCACGCCGATTTGGGCGAAGCGCTGAAAGACAGCCAACTTGCCCTGATCGTTACCTCCGTAGCCGGCCTCAGAAGCAGCGCCGAGCTGCTCAAACAGCATAACGCCGCCGATATTCCCGTTCTCGCCGCCTGCAAAGGTTTTGAACAAGATACCGGCCTTTTGACTTTCCAAGTACTGAAAGAAGTCCTGCCTAACAATAAAAAAATCGGCGTTCTCTCAGGTCCGAGCTTTGCCCAAGAACTTGCAGCCCAACTGCCTTGCGCCGTCGTGTTTGCTTCCGAAAACAAAGACTGGGTGGAAGAAACTACTGCCCAACTGAACACCAACGTAATGCGCCTGTACGGCAGCACCGACGTCATCGGTGTCGCAGTGGGCGGTGCCGTTAAAAACGTCATGGCAATTGCCACCGGCCTTTCAGACGGCCTCGAATACGGCCTCAATGCACGCGCAGCCTTAGTAACACGCGGCCTTGCCGAAATCACCCGCCTTGCCATCGCCATGGGCGCACAACCCAAAACCATGATGGGCTTAGCAGGCATCGGCGACCTTATCCTGACCTGTACCGGCGCACTCTCGCGCAACCGCCGCGTCGGCCTAGGCCTCGCAGAGGGTAAAGAGTTGCATCAAGTGCTTGTCGAAATCGGCCACGTTTCCGAAGGCGTCAGCACCATTGAAGAAGTCTTCAACACCGCCGCCAAATACCAAATCGATATGCCCATCACTCAAACCCTGCTGCAACTCATCCGCAAAGAAATGACCCCGCAGCAAGTCGTTGAACGACTGATGGAACGAAGCGCGCGCTTCGAATAAACGGTCGCGCCGTCTGCCATTCAGACGGCCTGACGCACAATATGGCGGCCATCAGGCCGTCTGAAGGGAAACACATGAACCAATCACTGAACAATCTGGAAATCAACGTTTACCAACTTGTCCAAAAATTTGAAACGCTGGTTTCAGAAAACCGCCGTCTCAACGAAGAAATCGACAGACTCAAACTCGAGCAAGAGCAACAAAAACGCCAACACGACGCGGCCATTGACGAACTCAGCGAAGCCTTGCTGGTTCAAGTCGGCAAACTCAAAGAGGACCTGCAAAGCAAAATTGACAACCTGACTGCCGAAAAAGAAAACTACCGCAACGCGCTGGCCCAAAGCGCAGACCAAATCCGCAGCCTCATTACCCGATTGCCCCAAGAAACACAACAATAAAAGGATGCCCCGTGAGTATCGAACAAGTCAATCTCGACATCATGAATGTCAACTTCACCATCAACACACCGAGTGAAGAAAAAGCCGCCCTTCTGCAAGCCGTTGAAATGCTCAACAAGAAAAGCGATGCGATTAAAGAAAGCGGCCGCATCGTCGGCACAGACAAAATCGTCGTCATGGCAGCCCTCAACGTCGTGCACGACCTCTTGAAAACCACCCTCAACGACGATTTGGCAATCGGTGAATTTGAGCGTAAAATAACCGACATGAACAACGCGTGCCAAAAGCACTGGCGCGCTTGGAGCAAAACTGATTTCCCCCTTTTCCCTGCGGTGTTCGCGAAGGCATATATTCCTTTGAACCAATACGTTCGCTTTAGGTTGCCGGGAGCTGTAGTGGGCGCGAGCGTCCGTTTATTGGACGCACCCGAAACTACCCGAGGTGACCGCCTTGTCAGCAAGGTTCAAGCGGATTCAGCCTAAACGGCACTCGTGGGGATTCCCTAAAAAAAGCCATACCGACAGGTGTGGCTTTTCCCTTTCCAAGTAAAGACTTTCGTAAAGATTTCCGGCCGTCTGAAAAAACCGCATATTCATGCATCAAACACACTCAATTAAGATTGACAAAAACCAATCTCCTCTTTAAAATCCATAACTTTCTATATATATCTGGATTCCAACCATGAAAACCTTCTCTGCAAAACCCCACGAGGTGAAGCGCGAATGGTTCGTCATTGACGCAGAAGACAAAGTTCTGGGTCGTGTCGCAGCCGAAGTCGCACACCGTCTGCGCGGCAAACACAAACCCGAATACACCCCTCACGTTGATACTGGCGACTACATCATCGTCATCAACGCAGACAAACTGCGCGTGACCGGTGCTAAATTCGAAGACAAAAAATACTTCCGTCACTCTGGTTTCCCAGGTGGCATCTACGAGCGTACTTTCCGCGAAATGCAAGAGCAATTCCCAGGCCGCGCTTTGGAACAAGCCGTAAAAGGCATGTTGCCTAAAGGTCCTCTGGGCTACGCCATGATCAAAAAACTGAAAGTGTACGCTGGCGCCGAACACGGCCACGCTGCACAACAACCTAAAGTTTTGGAACTGAAATAATAAGGACACGACATGAACGGTAAATACTACTACGGCACAGGCCGCCGCAAAAGTTCAGTGGCTCGTGTATTCTTGACTAAAGGTACCGGCCAAATCATCGTAAACGGCCGTCCCGTTGACGAATTCTTCGCACGTGAAACCAGCCGCATGGTTGTACGTCAACCTCTGGTTCTGACTGAAAATGCCGAATCTTTCGACATCAAAGTTAACGTAACCGGTGGCGGCGAAACCGGTCAATCCGGCGCCATCCGTCACGGCATTACCCGCGCCCTGATCGACTTCGACGCAGCCCTGAAACCAGCCCTGTCTCAAGCAGGCTTCGTTACTCGCGATGCTCGTGAAGTTGAACGTAAAAAACCTGGTTTGCGCAAAGCACGTCGCGCAAAACAATTCTCCAAACGTTAATACGTTTTCAGAATCGAATCAAAAAGCCTTGCTCTGCAAGGCTTTTTTCATTTATAAAACAATAATCCAATATCCTCCGCAATATATGATGAAAACCCTGCTCCACTACGCCAAATCATTGCTTCAGGCCGTGATTATTTTCATTTTGCTCTCCTTGATTGTCGACTGGGTACGCAAGCCTAACCAGCCCTTACAATCAGCGGCACAAACCATTACTTTAACCGATGGGCAAACCACTTCCCTTCAATCCTTCAGCCAAAATCGGGTTGCCGTCGTTTATTTTTGGGGTAGCTGGTGTCGTATTTGTTCATACACATCATCAACCATAGAAAAACTGCACCAAGACAATATCCCAACATTGGGCGTAGCCTTGCGCTCCGGAAGCGACACGGACATTGCCCACCATATGCAAGAAAACAACCTATCCTTTCCAAATTTCAATGATTCAGACGGCCTGATGGCTCAAAAATGGAATATAGCCGTCACACCGACCATTATCATATTAAAAGATGGCAAAATGATTCATCACACATCCGGGCTTTCTAGCTACATCGGCTTAAAAATCAGAATTTACTTAGCAGACATCTTCGGCTAAATTCATTGAAAATCCACCAAAAATAGAAAATCCAAAGAATCATCTTCGCCGAATATTTTTATCCTATTCCACTTCATAAATAAATAAACTATCTCTTTCCCGATAACATATGATTTTGTTGAGATTATAAAGAAAATAGACTAAGATATAACCATAAGAACAATTGGAAACATTATTATCAAAACAAACTGTTAGAGATCTTCATCTAATATTGTGGCAGTGATGCTTTTGTTCCCATGACCCGGCTGCCGACGGCAGCCTTAAAACAGCAATATTCGCCTTTATCAATCTACCTCACGCTTCAACGGTTTGATTTTTGATAACACCGGAGACTTAGTAATGCCCAACCAATCTAAACATGCATCTATCAATATCGGTCTGATTCAGGCACGGGAAGCATTGATGACCCAATTCCGCCCTATTCTGAACCAAGCCAATATTACTGACCAGCAATGGCGTATCATCCGGCTCTTAGCGGAAAACGGCACACTCGACTTTCAAGATTTGGCCAATCAGGCCTGCATCCTCCGTCCCAGCCTGACCGGCATTCTGACCCGCTTGGAAAAAGCAGGTTTGGCCGTGCGCTTGAAGCCTTCCAACGACCAACGCCGCGTTTATCTGAAACTGACGCCCGAAGGCGAGAAACTCTATGAATCCACCGGCGCATTGGTTGACGAGCGCTATGACGCAATTGAAAAAGTCCTCACCAAAGAAAAAATGGCACAACTCAAAGAACTCTTGGCAGAGCTGGCAAAAATCGAACAGGCATTAAAATAAAGCGAGCCGGATGACAGATTCAACACACACACTCAAGAGATCCTTCCGAGATGCCATGGCCTCCTGTGCCGCCGGTGTACACGTTATCACGACAGACGGTGAAGCAGGGCGCTATGGCATTACCATGACTGCCGTCACTGCCGTTACCGACGAGCCGCCGACGGTCATGCTGTGCATCAACCGCCAATCCGCCATCATCCCCATCCTGCAGGGCAACCGCGATTTGTGTATCAACACACTCAACGACAGCCAGCAGGATGTCGCCGAACACTTTGCCGGACTGACCGACCTCTCGCCCGAAGAACGCTTCGAATACCATATTTGGCATAGAGGGCAAACCGGACAGCTCGAAGTCGAAGGCGCGCTGGCGCACCTGCACGGCAGTATTGTCGATCAACGCGAAATCGGCACACATTACGTCTTTTTCGTCCAGATCAACGAAATCCGCAATACCGACGCGCAAGCGCCGGCATTGCTGTATTTCCGTAGGCAATTCAAATCTTTGGCATAAATAAAGGTCTCAGGCCGTCTGAAACATCGGTTTCATTTTTTCAGACAGCCTGAGACTTTTTCTGTTTCACACATTATAGGCACACCCATGAAAGCAATGATATTGGCCGCCGGTCGCGGCGAGCGTATGCGCCCGCTGACCGACCACACGCCCAAACCTTTACTCGAAGTAGCAGGCACGCCGCTTATCGGCTGGCACTTGCGCCGCCTGCAGCAGGCCGGATTTACTGAAATCGTCATCAACCATGCCTGGCTTGGCCAGCAAATCGAAGATACATTGAAAGACGGTTCAGCCTACGGCGTACACATTGCCTATTCTCCCGAACGCGCCGGAGGCCTGGAAACTGCCGGAGGCATTGCCACCGCCCTGCCTCTTTTGGGCGACGAGCCGTTTTTGGTCGTCAATGGCGATGTGTTGACCGACATTGATTTCCAAGCTGCACGACTGGCTGCCCAGCGCATACAGGAACACAACCTTCTCGCCCATTTATGGCTGGTGGACAATCCGCCCCACCATCCCGAAGGCGACTTCGGCCTGCTTTCAGACGGCCTGGTATCCGCCTCATCCGCAGACGGCCAAGCCCTTACTTTCAGCGGCGTGGGCGTTTATCATCCTGCGCTTTTCAAAGACACACCGGCACACCAGGCTGCCAAGCTTGCCCCTCTTTTGCGTCAAGCCATGAGCCAAAACCAAATCAGCGGCGAACACCATAACGGCCTTTGGTTGGACGTCGGTACAGTCGAACGCCTGCAAGAAGCCGACCGTATCGCCCAAAGCTGGTAAAACAAAAGGGACGTATCCGATACGTCCCTTTTAATATTCAAGGCCGTCTGAAAACATTGATCAAACCATTTTCAGACGGCCTCAATCCATCAATCAAGCTTTGCCCATTTCTTTTCTTTCTTCATTCCCAACAGGCCATTGGCAATCATCACGCACAATCCCGACCAAATCAGTCCGTAGCCGATCAATGCGCCGCCCTGCACCGGCTCGCCCAGCCACACAATCGACACAATAAAAAGCAATACAGGCTCCAAATAGCTCAGCATACCGAACACCGCCACCGGCAGCAACTGATTCGCCTTCAAATTCAAATGCATGGATATTGCACTATTAAAACCCAGCAACACAATAAAAAAGATTAAAACCGGTTTGGCCGCAATCATCGTCGGCGTATCCGTTGCCAGCACAATATACGCCAACGCAAACGGCGTAATCATCAACAAATCAAACGTCAATCCGATTAAGGAAGGCACGCCCAGCTTGCGGCGCAGCAGATAATAAAACGGATAAGTACCGAACACCCATACAGTCGTCCACGAAAACGCGCCCGACCGCACCAATTCACATGCCACGCCTGCACACGCCAAGATTACCGCCACCCTCTGCAACCGGTTCAAACGCTCTTTAAACCAAATCCGTCCGCCCAGCATCATCGCCAAAGGAAACAGGAAATACCCCATGGCAATGTTTACCCCTTCTCCATTGACCGGCCCCCAGACAAACAGCCACAACTGGCTGGCAAATATCGGCGTCGGCAATACAATCAGCAGCCACCGTTTCCAATCCCGGCCGACGCCATAAGCAAAACGCATTGCCGCCTGCCAACCGTTGACCATCGTCATCAGCACGCACAAAGCCGACAGCATGGCAACCATGCGCCAGGCAAACACCTCCGTCCCCGTCATCGGCCTCATCCACATGCCGTACAGAAACAGCATGGAAAACAACAAATTGGACGCTACCGCAGCCAGCAACCCTTTGGATAAATTCGTCATTTCAGACGGCCTTTTGCAATCAATCAAAGTTAATATTGTAGAGAAAACGGATGAAAAAATTACTCATCTTTTTGAATGAAGTTTTACCGCAAACATCTATTTCATTAAAGGCCGTCTGAAAACCCTGTTTTCAGGTTTTCAGACGGCCTTTCATTACATCGAGCAGTCTAATGCATCAACCCTGCTTCACAATATCCGACAGCGGCCAGCGCGGCTTGACATTGAATGCACCGACAGCCTGACGCTCGGCAAGACGCATCGCGCCGGCAAAGGCAATCATTGCGCCGTTGTCGGTGCAATATGCCATCGGTGGGAAATAGACGTTGATTTTTTCTTCCTGCGGCTTGGGTTTGCCTTTTTCAGACGGCATCTTGACGGTCAAGCGCGAAAATTCATCGCGCAGTTTCCAGTTTGCACCCACACCGCCGGCAACCACCAAAGTTCTGAAGCCGGTATCCAACAATGCTTTTTTGGCTTTGGCCGCCAATACATCGACTACCGCATCTTGGAAGGCGCGGCAAATGTCGTTGCGTGTTTGTTCCGGAATTTCATCGCAACCCGTTTCGGCGCGGACTTTTTCGACAGCGGTCAAAACGGCGGTTTTCAAACCGGAAAAGCTCATCTGCAAATCGTGCGAATGCAGCATGGGGCGTGG
This sequence comes from Neisseria sp. HMSC058F07, assembly GCF_001810035.1. Taxonomy (NCBI): domain Bacteria; kingdom Pseudomonadati; phylum Pseudomonadota; class Betaproteobacteria; order Neisseriales; family Neisseriaceae; genus Neisseria; species Neisseria sp. HMSC058F07. Next base: position 257,791 of record NZ_KV799663.1, read on the forward strand.
GAACGTGAAGGCATCAGGCGTGCCGAGTTTGGCCAGCTCGGATAATTTGGCACCGCCGGGATAAGGCAGCCCCAACAGCTTGGCCGTTTTGTCGAACGCTTCGCCTGCCGCATCATCCACGCTCTCACCCAGCAAGGTGTAATCGCCGATACCGCGTACAGCCATAAATTGCGTATGTCCGCCCGACACCAGCAAAGCGACAAATGGAAATTCAGGCTTATCGTCTGCCAACAAAGGCGAGAGCAAATGGCCTTCAAGATGGTGGACGGGGATAACGGGCTTGCCGATGGCAAATGCCAACGCATTGGCAAAGCCCGAACCGGCCAGCAATGCGCCGCCCAAGCCCGGGCCTTGCGTAAAGGCAACCGCGTCAATATCGGCATAGCCTACGCCTGCTTCCTTCAAGCAACCTTGCGTCAACGGCACGACACGGCGGATATGGTCGCGGCTGGCCAATTCGGGGACAACGCCGCCGTATTCGGCGTGCATCGCCATTTGTGTGTGCAAATGATGCGCCAACAGGCCGCGCTCGGTGTCGTAGAGCGCAACGCCGGTTTCGTCGCAAGATGATTCAATTCCTAATACCAACATGGTTTGAGGCCGTCTGAAAAAATGATTAAAAACGATTCAGACGGCGTTTTCTCCGAAAACGGAAAAAGGCCGTCTGAAATAAAGTGCGGAATAAGCGGTTTACAAAGTGCCGTAAGAGTGCAGGCCGCTCAAGAACATATTCACGCCGATAAAGGCAAAGGCGGTAATGACCAGGCCGATGACCGCCCACCAAGCCAACACTTTGCCGCGCCAGCCTGCCACCAGCCGCAAATGCAACCAGACCGCGTAATTCAGCCAAACGATGAATGCCCAAGTCTCTTTCGGGTCCCAGCTCCAATAGCGGCCCCACGCGTCGGCCGCCCACAATGCGCCGAGTATGGTGGCAATCGTGAAGAACAGGAAACCGACGGCAATCGCTTTGTACATGACTTCTTCAATGACTTGGGATTGCGGCAGCCATGATTTTTTGCCCGCATCTTCTTTTCTGAGCGCCAGCAGTTCGGCAATACCCAGCATGGCGGCGATACAGAATGCGCCGTAGCCGATAAAGTTGGCCGGAACGTGGATTTTCATCCACCAAGACTGCAAAGCAGGAATCAGCGGCTGAATGGTATGCGCCTCGCGCGAAACGCTGTACCACAAGACAAATCCGACTACGACCGCCATAAAGCTGAAGACAAATCCGCCTAGTTTTTGTACGGCAAAACGGCCTTCGTAGTAGAGATACATCAGTGCCGTAATGACCAAGAACAAGATGAATACTTCGTAAAGGTTGGAAACCGGAATATGGCCGGCATCGGGACGCAGCAGATAGCTTTCATGCCAGCGTACCAGCAAACCGACAAAGCCCGCCATCGCGGAAACCCACGCAAACACGGTACCCATGCCCAAAAGCGTATTGGACGACACATTTTTGCGCACCGCCGCTATCGCGCCGACGATATAGGCAAACAAGGCAAAGAACACAAACGCGCATTGCCACATAATCGCCGACTGGCTGCTTAACAGATATTTGAGCAGGAAACCGTCTGCGTGTTTGATGTCACCGCCATACAAATCAACGGCCAAATACGCCAAGCACACGCCCAAAGGGATAAACCAGCGCATCGGTTTGAAAAACCAACCCAGAAAAACGGCAATACCGGCACTCGCCCACAAAATCACCATTTCGTAGATGTCCATGTGCAGACCGGCTTGGGTTTGGGCAATAAACGCACTGATGGCAATCAGCAGTGCGAATGCCCAGTCGAAGAGGTTGAGGTTTCGGATAAATGATTTGTGTGTCAGAAGCTCATGCTCGGGCAAGGCCTGATGTTTGTTATTCATGGTTCAAATCCTTGGCAAGCTGCTGCAATTGCCGTGTGTGTTGCGGAAATTCTTTCTGCAAGTCGCGTTCGTTGCGGCTGGAAGACATGGCAAAACGGATACGGCCGTCTGAAAACAGCAGCCAAGCACGTTTTTCACGGATATAGAACATAAACACCGTGCCCAACACCAGCAATACCGAACCCAAATACACCAAGAATGCGCCCGGCGAACGGGTCATCTGCAATCCGGAAGAGCGCACTTCGGAATAGCCGTCCAATTGCAGCAACATCGGCGCAGGATACTCGGTCAAACCGGTGTACGCGTCCATTGCATGCAGCAGGAAGCGGTTGCGCTTTTCGTCTTGCGGCCAAGCCGGCAGATTGTATGTGCTGATCGTATCTTCCAAAGCGGCATTCATCACGCCATAGAGCATCTCGTAGAAATAGCCCTGCATTTTTTCCTGCTGATCTTTGGGAATGTTGGTGGTAACAAATTCGTCCAAAGCCAAATAGCCGCCTTTGGCAAAAATCGACAAAGTATTTTCCGCCGCCGCCATGAATTGCTCGCGGATTTCGGCAGGCGCGCCTTTGACGGCGTTGGCAACGGTTTTACGGCGTGCCGCGTCGTCTTTCAAATATTGGCGCAAAGCCATAAAGGTATCGATTTTACCGTTTTTATCCATCGGAATGCGCAACCAACGATATTGCTGCGCCAAGCCGCTGCGCGTGCCGGTAATGAAGAAATAGTCTTCATCTTGTTTTACCGGCAACATATAGTTTTTATATTCGACCGCCTGCCCTGCTTTGTCGCGGATGCGGTAAACGATAGATGGGCCAATATTGGTGTATTTTTTGCCTTCCTGACGGACAGAACGAACATCATTGATGGCGGATTTCAGGTTTTGCTCTTTTTCAGACGGCTCGCTCATGTCTTCGACGTTCATCGAAGTAAACTGGTCGAATTCCAATTTATAAGAAGCCTTGCCCAAATCCAGCGGAAACTCGCGCATGGAAGTTGCTTTGAGTTTGACCGGAGTGCGGTCGGCATCAGCCAGATTCCAAGCTTTAAACGTCAAGTCTGAGCCTCCGTCGGCGAAACTTGCCTGATAAACCGTAATACCGTGCAGCGTCAAAGGATGGTTGACGCGGATGGTGTGTTCGCTGACTTTGCCGGTCGCCTTGTCCGTGACTTCCAAGTCGCTGGCGAAATCGCGCGGCATACCGGTATCGTAAAAATCAATATGGAATTTCTTCAATTTGACCGAAAACGGCAAGTCTTGCACGAGCATGCCGTTATCCGCATTCAGAAATACCACGTCCGCGCTCTGACCTTCCGAAATATTGACATTGCCCCTAAACGACAAATTGGACGTACCCAACACGCTTTCGGGCTTAAAGTCTTTGGCGTAAACCGCCGTATTGTCCGGCACGACCCGGCCGGTAAGCATACCGATTTTCAGCAGGATATTGCTGTCTATCAAACCGCCCAAACAAATCACAATCAGCGCGGCATGGGCAAAGATATAGCCCCATTTGTTCATCGCACCTTTTTTTGCCGCCACCAAAACCGAACCGTCTTCACGCGTAACGGTTTTGCAGCCATAGCCCTGCACTTCCAAATAACGTTGCGCAACTTCGGGCGTTACCTGTCCGTCTAAAACGATGGAATGGCGCATTGCCACCAGTGATTTTTCCTTGGCGTTTTCACGGAAGGAACGAATCTCGCGCAAAAACGGCGGAACATTGCGAATCAGGCACAATCCGGTGGAAATCACCAAAAACATCATGATGACAACGAACCACGCCGATGCGTACACGTCGTACAGGCCCAAAAAGCCGAAAATCTGCGACCAAAACGGGCCGAATTTCACCAAATAATCGACTTGCGGCTGATTTTGCTGCAAGACCGTACCGATAATCGAAGCCACGCCCAATAGGCTGAGCAGGGCGACGGCAAAACGCATGGAGCTGAAAAAGGCAAACCACGGTCTGCGGATGAGTGGGACGGATGAAGAAGATTTACTCATGTCTCAAATGTCGGCTTGGGGCAACCCGATTGATGGAACGGACTGCAATGACGTGTGATGCGAAAGGAAGAATACTGCATATTGCAGTAAAAATCTTGCCGTCGCTATTTGAAAAAACCAATCAGGCTTATCGGCCTATATTGGCTAAGGCCGTCTGAAGGGTTTTCAGACGGCCTGTATCAATAAACTCGTTTCAGAACGAAATTTAGTGCAAACCTTGAATAAAGTTGGCTACTGCGTTCAACTCTTCTTCGCTCAGGCGGTTGGCAATATCGGCCATGATGGCGTTTTTACGTTGGCCGGACTGGTAAGCTTTCATTTGCTCGACAACGTAAGCTTTGTGTTGGCCGCCCAGACGAGGATAGGCTTGGATTTCAGTACCGCCGCCAGGGATACCTGCGCCGCTAGGACCGTGGCAAGACATACATGCCGGTAGTTTTTTAGCGCTCAGGCCGCCGCGATAGATTTTCGCACCCAGCTCTGGGTTTTCTTTAGGATTGGCTTCGCCCGGTTTGCCTTGTTGTTTGGCGTAGTAGGCGGCAGCGTCGCGGATGTCTTGTTCGGACAAGTTCATCACCATCGGTTTCATCACGCCGGCAGCACCGTGGGCACGGGTACCGTCTTTGATGGCCATGGTTTGGCCGTAGACGTAGGCCGCAGCCTGACCTGCCAGTTTAGGATAAGTTGCGATACCGCTGTTACCATCGGCTGCGTGACACGCCGCACAGATAGTAGTCGCTACCTGTTTGCCTTTTTCAGCATCTGCTTTAGGGGCAGCGGAAACCGCACCGGCAGCCAATACCAAGGCCAATAAAGTCAATCGTTTCATGGAGTGCTCCTGATTACAGCATTGCGTACCGCGTCAATGCCTTTTTTATACTCAAATACCGGGGAATTTTCCCGATTAAAACCGATAATTCTATAAACGTGCTATTCTATACCAAGTTTACATTAAATTACTACTCAAATTACCAAACTGCTGCAACATAAATGCCCGATACAAATTATGATGTTGCAGTTTTGTTTCCACGCAAGGAAATACTGATGAACCTTTTTCAAAACGCCAAATTCTTTACAACGGTCAACCATCTGAAAGACCTGCCCGACACACCGGCCGAGATTGCCTTTGTCGGCCGAAGCAATGCCGGCAAATCCAGTGCCATCAATACTTTAACCAATCATGTGCGCCTTGCCTACGTTTCCAAAACACCGGGCCGCACCCAACACATCAATTTCTTTGAGCTGGAAAACGGCAATTTTATGGTCGACTTGCCCGGCTACGGCTACGCGCAAGTACCGGAGGCCATTCGTGCGCACTGGGTTAAACTCTTGGGCGACTACCTGCAACAACGCCGCCAACTGATCGGCCTGATTTTGATTATGGACTCGCGCCATCCGCTCAAGGCTTTAGACATTCAAATGCTGGACTTTTTCCACATCACCGGCCGTCCTGTGCATATCCTGCTGTCAAAAGCAGACAAGCTGTCTAAAAACGACCAGATTAAAACTTTAGCGACGGTAAAAAAATCACTCAAACCCTACACCGATCGTCAAAAAATCAACGTTCAACTGTTCTCCAGCCTGAAAAAACAAGGCATGGACGAAGTCAATCAAGTGGTCGGCTCATGGTTTGACGCGCATCGCGAAGAAATCGAAAATCTTGCAGGCGAAACATCGCCTGAGTGATTGTAAAACAAGGCGGAATGAGATAAGTTGACCAACCGCAAATCTTATTCCGTCATTTGGTTTCTCACCATCGCATTTACCATTTAATCCGGGGTATGTCTCACACATGCCCTTTTTTTCATCACGCTTTTTTTGTTTTCACACGCAAACCACAATCTGCGCCAAATATGCCATCACAACATATCAGCAAGGCCGCCTGAAAGACGCGGCTTCGATCTCCATTATTATTAAAGTGTTAATTTTAGTATTGCAACTAATTACACATCTTAGCATTTTGCTCATATTCAGCTAATTGTTGAGGCATAGAATGCATTCATCGTTCAACAACACAGTAGGAAAGAAAATCATGAAACGCATTAACGCTTTTATTTCAAAAAAACTCATCATTGCCGGTATTATTGCTTCAAGTTTGGGCGTTGCCGGTGCGGCAGGTACCATGGCTTTCAAAGAAGGTATGTTCGCAAAGGTTTCCGGCCAGCAAGCAGCCGCAGCAGCGGTAGCAGAAGTGGGCGGCGTCGTTAAAGATGTCGATTACAAATACAAACAACATTTGGGCGGCCGTTACAAAGTAGAAATCTTGAAAGACGGCGTCGAATACGAAGCTTTGGTTGATGCTCAAAACGGCAAAGTATTGGCAGTAGCACAAGATGACGATCAGGACAAACGACACTTTGGTAAACATGATAAGCATCATAAACATGACAATGCCGAGCCCTCTTCATCGCAAAATACAGATTATCAGGCTCCTGCCGATGCTGCACCTGGCACACCTGAAAATGCAACCGCTTCCGAGGTAACACAATCTTAATTTAAACTTTAAAAAAGCCAATGCCGTCTGAAACTTTCAGACGGCATTGGCTTTAATGCAGCATTGTTTGAAACACAGCTCCTATCAAGCCCAATCATTTTCAGACGGCCTTTGCACCATCTTCGCCGTCTATCCAACCTGCTTCTTTCAATTTCCTCTGTTGCGCATCATATCGGGCTTTTTCCACCCAATACATTGTCTGGATACAGGCATCGCCGCACTCGCTGCCGCAACATTCCCACGACTCGGGGCGGACGGGTTCGTCTAAAAGCGGCTCGCCCAAGATGGCTTCGGCCTTATTCTTCAGGGTCGTATCCATCGGCGATTTCCAAGCGCGCACCGTCAAATTCAATCACTTCGCCGCCGCGGATTTTGGCGGTCTTACGGGTTTCGGTTTCGCCGTTGCGCAACACCAGCCCTTCGGCGATAAACGCTTTTGCCTGTCCGCCGCTTTCGGCAAGACCGGCCAGTTTTAACAGGTCGCATAAAGCGATGTATTCGTTGTCTTCAAGATAGACGGTTGCTTCCATCATTTAATCCTTTTCAATAATGGCGATATTTTAACATGGCCGTCTGAAAGAAAGCCCCCTTCTGTTTTATTTGCTTTATCCAACCTCATTACATTTGGTTTTCAGACGGCCTTTCGCTGCCAACCCTGCTACAATACACCTTTTATTGTTCACGCCGATTTTGCCATGACCGAGCCGACCTACATCCCCCTGCGCCTGCATACCGAATTTTCGATTACCGACGGTATGGTGCGGATTAAAAAACTGATTGCCAAAGCGCAGGAATACGGTTTGCCTGCTTTGGGCATCAGCGATTTGATGAATGAATTCGGCTTGGTGAAATTCTATAAAGCCTGCCGCGGCGCAGGGATTAAGCCCATCGGCGCGGCGGATGTGTGGATAGGCAATCCGAATGCACCTGACAAGCCGTTTCGCGCCATGCTGATTATCCGCAACGATGCGGGTTATCTGCGTTTGAGCGAGCTTTTGACGGAGGCCTATGTCGGCAAAGACCGCAATATCCATCATGCGGAACTCAACCCCGAATGGCTGGAAAGCGGCGACAACAGCGGCTTGATTTGTTTGAGCGGCGCGCATTACGGCGAAGTGGGCGTGAATCTATTGAACAGCAATGAAGACGCGGCGCGTACGGCGGCGTTGAAATATGCGGCGTGGTTTCCCGATGCGTTTTATCTAGAGCTGCAACGCCTGCCCGAACGCCCTGAATGGGAGGCTTGCGTTTCCGGCAGCGTGAAGCTGGCGGAGGAACTGGGTTTGCCGGTGGTGGCGACGCATCCGACACAGTTTATGAGCCGCGACGATTTCAACGCACACGAGGCGCGGGTGTGTATCGCGGGCGGCTGGGTATTGACGGACAAAAAACGTCCGCGCGATTTCACGCCGAGCCAGTTTTTCATTCCGCCGGAAACGATGGCCGAACGTTTCGCCGATTTGCCTGAAGCCTTGGAAAACACGGTGGAAATTGCCAAACGCTGTAATCTGCACATCACATTGGGCAAAAACTTCCTGCCGCTCTTCCCCACTCCAGACGGCCTGTCGCTGGACGATTATTTGGTGAAACTGTCCAACGAGGGTTTGCAGGAACGCATGGTTCAGCTTTATCCCGACGAGGCGGAGCGTGCGGCAAAAATGCCGGAATATCAGGAACGTTTGGATTTTGAACTGAACATCATCATCCAGATGAAATTCCCCGGCTATTTCCTTATCGTACAAGACTTTATCAACTGGGCGAAAACGCATGGCTGTCCGGTCGGGCCGGGACGTGGTTCGGGTGCAGGTTCGCTGGTGGCGTATTCATTGAAGATTACCGACCTCGACCCGCTCAAATACGCGCTGCTGTTCGAGCGTTTCTTAAACCCTGAACGCGTTTCCATGCCTGACTTTGACGTCGACTTCTGTCAGGCAAACCGCGGCCGCGTAATTGAATATGTGCGCGAGAAATACGGCGCGGATGCGGTCAGCCAGATTGTTACCTTCGGCACGATGTCGTCCAAAGCGGTCATCCGCGACGTCGGACGCGTGCTGGAACTGCCGTTTATGCTGTGCGACAAACTGTCCAAGCTGATTCCGTTGGAAGCCAACAAACCCCTGAGTTTGGAAAAAGCCATGGAGGCCGAGCCGCAAATTCAGGAATTAATCGAAGCAGAAGAAGCGGACGAACTGATTACGCTGGCGAAAAAGCTGGAAGACCTGACGCGCGGTTTGGGTATGCACGCGGGCGGCGTGTTGATTGCGCCGGGCAAGATTTCCGATTACAGCCCCGTGTATCAGGCGGACGAATCCGCCTCGCCCGTATCCATGTACGACAAGGGCGACGTGGAAGACGTGGGTTTGGTGAAGTTCGACTTTTTGGGTCTGCGCAACCTGACCATTATCGAAATGGCGCAGAACAACATCAAAAACACCACCGGCGATATTGTCGATGTCGGCAAGATTCCGCTTGACGACCAAGCTGCCTACCAAATCTTCCGCGATGCGAACACCACCGCCGTCTTCCAGTTCGAGTCGACCGGCATGAAAAAAATGCTGAAAACGGCGCACACGACCAAGTTTGAAGAACTCATCGCCTTCGTGTCGCTCTACCGCCCAGGCCCGATGGACAACATCCCCGACTTCGTCGCGCGCATGAAGGGACAGGAATTCCAATACATCCACCCGCTGCTCGAAGGCATCCTCGCGCCGACCTACGGCATTATGGTGTATCAGGAACAAGTAATGCAGGCGGCGCAGATTATCGGCGGCTACTCGCTCGGCGGCGCAGACTTGTTGCGCCGCGCCATGGGTAAGAAAAAGCCCGAAGAAATGGTGAAACACCGCGAAATTTTCGCCGAAGGCGCGGCAAAACAAGGCATTTCGCGCGAAAAATCCGACGAAATCTTCAACTACATGGAAAAATTCGCCGGCTACGGTTTCAACAAATCCCACGCCGCAGCCTACGCCCTGATTTCCTATCAGACCGCATGGCTCAAAGCCCATTATCCTGCCGAATTTATGGCGGCAACCATGTCGTCTGAATTGGACAACACCGACCAGCTCAAGCATTTCTACGACGACTGCCGCGCCAACGGCATCGAGTTCCTGCCGCCCGACATCAACGAATCCGACTACCGCTTCACGCCGTATCCGAACATGAAAATCCGCTACGCACTCGGCGCGATTAAAGGCACGGGCGAAGCCGCCGTCGAATCCATCATCGCCGCGCGGCAAAGTGGCGGCAAGTTTACCGGCCTCTTGGACTTCTGCGAGCGCGTCGGCAAAGAACACATGAACCGCCGCACCCTCGAAGCCCTAATACGCGGCGGCGCGTTCGACAGCATCGAGCCCAACCGCGCCATGCTCTTGGCGAACATCGACCTTGCCATGAGCAACGCCGACCAAAAAGCCGCCAACGTCAATCAGGGCGGACTTTTCGACATGATGGAAGACGCCATTGAACCGGTGCAGCTCATCGACGCGCCCATGTGGAGCGAATCGGAAAAACTCGCCGAAGAAAAAACCGTCATCGGCTTTTACCTGTCCGGCCACCCGTTCGGCCCGTATGCCCAAGAAGTCCGCCAAATCGCCCCGACCAAATTGGGCCGTCTGAAACCGCAAGACAGCGTACGCCTCGCCGGATTCGTTACCGCTGTGCGCACCATGATGGGCAAACGCGGCAAAATCGCCTTCGTCAGCCTTGAAGATTTGAGCGGTCTGGTGGAAATCATGGTCAGCGGCCACACGCTGGAAAACTGCGCCGACTACCTCAAATCCGACCAAGTGCTGATTATCGAATCCAAAGTCAGCCGCGACGACTACGGCGGCGGCGACGGTCTGCGCATTATGGCAAACCAAGTCATGACCCTGCAAATGGCGCGCGAACGCTACGCCCGCAGCCTCAGCCTCGTCCTCGCCCCCGGCCACGATATCGCACGCCTCGCCGCCATCCTCACCGCCCACCGCCTGCCCGACACGTCGCACATTCCGCTGCAACTGTCGTACAGCAACGGCAAAGCATCAGGCAAATTGAAAATTGCGCCAAAATGGATGGTAACGCCAAGCACCGCCTTGTTTGACGAACTGGAAACATTGCTCGGCAGCAGGGCCGTCCGCGTGAATTGGTAAAACTAAAGGCCATCTGAAACTATACGTTCAGACGGCCTTTAATTTAAAAAGCGCTTTAAAAACATAAATCAGATAAAGATTCAGGCTTTCAGACGACCTTATTGTATAGGGAGATTATCTGAAAAGTTTATTGTACAAAGCCTTTGGCCAATAGGGAAAAGTAGCCCACAATAAAGGGGAACGACAATGCCGAAACAATACCCAGCACCCAGTAAATACATTGGTTCAGTACAGTTTTTGAGGCGGTAAGCCGCAACAGTTTGAAATACAGAGAGAACCAGGTTGATGACAAGGCAATAATCAGCAAAAAGCTGACTAGGGAGAAGGAACCGGAGAAAGCGTATCCCAGCATTGTCCCTATCGTGGCATAAAGCATGCCTGCGCCTAGCGCCCATTTCCAGATGGGATAAAGCCTATCGGGAAAATTCAGTGTTCCGGAGGCTTGGAGCCTGCCGAATACCAATACAAATATGATGTCAAACATAATAATGGCTGTTTTAGTGTAGGGTACGACAATATATATGAAAAGGGGGTGAAAATACCCCCCCTTTCCCTACAGATGCTCCATATTAAAGGCCGTCTGAAAAACAGTTTTATTTAACGATTTCAACCGGGCCGTGGTCGTCGCAGTGGTCGCCATGTTGGTGATGCAGACGGCCGTTGACGATGTAGTCAACGTGATCGCCGTGCGGTACGGCTTCGTGGCCGCAACCTTCGCCGTGAACGTGGCCGTGGCAGGTGTCAACCGGATGGCAGCCGTCAGGGTTGGTTTCATTGACGCTCAGAGCATGCTCGTCGTAGTGGCCGTTGTGCTCATGGTGCAGGTGGCCGTCGTGCAGATAATCGACGTGGCCTTCGTGTTTGATGGCAGTGTGGCCGCAGTTTGCGCTGTGAACGTGGTCATGATGTTCGTGGGTTTTACAGGTCATTTTTCTCTCCTAATGTTCAGTGAATAGCAATCTTTCTCGATTGATTATTCCATCTTATCTTTTTTTGATGCAAACGTAAATAATTTTACAGTTATTAATATATTGTTACGCTATATCATCTGTTGATATATAAGCCTATTTTATTTTTCAGACGGCCTTTCATCTATAATTCATTTATTTTCAGCGAGAACTTCAAACCCTTCCGGCAATGTAAAATATCGAATTTTTCAGCCGTAACAGGTAACATGGAAACAAAGGGATGAATCCTTCAAACAAACAGGTACTGTAATGGGAAAACAAGCCAAACTTTATATGGTTCGCAGCACGCAAGGTGCGCTTTATGATGTATTTTTTGAACGCGGTGTTGCGGCATTGGCCTGGCCTATGCTGGCCGAAGCGGCGGCCAAGGGTTTTGGCCGTGAGGAGCTGACCGATATTTACCGTTCGGCCGTACCGGATGTGAAGTTGAGAACGGCGCAATCGGGCGCGGCTCAGGTGTGGCGGTTTGTCAACGAATTGGCTGATGGAGATGCCGTACTGACCTACTCGCCTGCTTTGCGCCGTTATCGGGTCGGCAGGATTACGGGCGGCGCGGTACATTGTCCGCAATGGGACGATGAAAAAATGTCGCTGGTGCGGCCGGTTGAGTGGCTGGGCGAAGTGTGCCGTGATGATTTGAGTGCGGCTACGCAACGGGCTTTGGGCAGCGTGGCAACTTTGTTTGCGGTATCGGAAGCGTGTGCGGCAGAAATTTTTGAACGCGTGGGTTTTCAGACGGCCTAAGAAGGGAAAGGAAACAGGATTATGTGGAACACCATGCATGAATGGCTGAACGCTTTGCCTGTCAGTGAAGAAATCATTAAATCGGCATTGATGTCGGTATTGATGATTGTGGCCGTCATTGCCGGGCGCAGCATTTTGCTCTCGGCGCATTTTCGCAGCCATCCGGATTTGAGCATTGAAAACAAACGCCGCTCGCTGGTGTTCAGCCGCAACGTGACCATGTTGCTGATCCTGCTCGGGCTGGCGATGATTTGGGCGGCGCAGATTCAAACTTTGGCCTTGTCGATGTTTGCAGTGGCCGCGGCGATTGTGGTGGCAACCAAAGAGCTGATTATGTGTTTGTCCGGCAGCATCCTGCGCTCGGTAACCAAACAATACTCCATCGGAGACTACATCGAAATCAACGGCCTGCGCGGACGGGTGGTCGATATCAATATGCTGAACACGCTGATGATGCAAATCGGCCCTAATCCATTGATCGGCCAACTTTCCGGCAAAACGCTCTCGTTTCCCAACAGCCTGCTTCTGAGCCACACCGTGCGCCGCGACAATATTTTGGGCAATTATGTGATTCATACGGTGGAAATCCCCGTGCCGATTCATTTGGATTCGGACGAAATCATAGGCCGTCTGAAAGCCGTTCTTGAGCCCTTGTGCGCAGCCTATGTTCCCGTTATCCAACAATATTTGGAAAACGTTCAAGCGCAAAAACTCTTTATTACCCCCGCCGCCCAGCCGCGCGTGTCCCGCGTGCCGCATGATGACAAGGTGTACCACATCATCGTACGCTTCGCCTCCCCCGTTTCCAAACGGCTGGAAATACAACAGGCCGTCTTAGACGAATTTTTGCGCACGCAATACCGACTGATCAACCAAACAAAATAGTACGGTTTGTTTATTGATACAATTAAATCCCTTACAATAATGAAGTTCACAATCAACAATAAGGAAAAGTCATGTTGCCCGAATCAGCCCTTGCCGAAATGTATCCCGTCATTATGACCCCCAGCCATGACGGCAAATATTTCCACAACTACACCCTCTCGCTTCTGAACATCGTCCACACCAACGCCTCCCTCGGCCTGCCGCTGCAAGTAATGATGCAGCGCGGCGAAAGCCTGATTACGCGCGCGCGCAACAACTGCGTGGCCAAATTTTTGGAAAACAAAGAATGGACGCATTTATTCTGGATTGACTCCGACATCGGCTTCTCTCCCGACTCATTCTACCGCCTGCTCTTGGCCGATAAAGACGTTGTAGCCGGCGTTTATCCGCTCAAACGCGAAAACTGGCCGAAAGCAGGCCTTCCGGCCGGCATGACCCAAGCCGATTTTGAGCGTATGTACACTTCTTACACCGTCAACACCAACGACAAAGATGAAAACGGTGAAATCGTATTGAAAGTCGATGAAGACGGTTTTATGAAAGTCCATGACGCGCCAACCGGCTTCATGGTTATCAAACGCAGCGTATTTGAAAAAATGATAGAGGCCTACCCCGAGTTGAACTACGTCTCCGACAGCGACTACAGCCCGGAAAACAAAGGCCTGCACTACCGCTTCTTCGACTGCATGGTCGATCCCGAAAGCAAACGCTACCTGTCTGAAGACTACACCTTCTGCTACCTCTGGCGTCAAATCGGCGGAGAAGTGTACGTCGACGTGCAATCCAACCTGACCCACCAAGGCGCAAAAGTGTATCGCGGCTCGTTTGCCGAATCCCTGCAAACCAATGTTGCCAATGCGGTTTATGCCCCAGAAGGCACCACCATGCGCCTCGAGCTGGCTGCGCCATTGCACGCCAATCCGCGCGGCGCAGAATAAGATTGGCCGACAGGAAGGCAGGACACTTTAATTCTGCCTGTCTGCCACCATATAACGCCTATCGTTTTCTTTTCAGACGGCCACAAGGCCGTCTGAATCCATCTTATTCAGGAGAAACCATATGAGCGACAACGTCCTGCTCCACTTGGGCGAAGAACCCCGTTTCGACCAAATCAAAACCGAAGACATCAAACCCGCCCTGCAAACCGCCATTGCCGAAGCGCGCGAACAAATCGCCGCCATCAAAGCGCAAACGCACACCGACTGGGCCAACACCGTCGAAAAACTGACCGACATTACCGAACGCGTCGGCCGCATTTGGAGCGTGGTTTCCCATCTCAACTCCGTAGTCGACACGCCCGAATTGCGTGCCGTATACAACGAATTGATGCCAGAAATCACCATCTTCTTCACCGAAATCGGTCAAGACATCGAGTTGTACAACCGCTTTAAAATCATCAAAAACTCTGCCGAATTCGACACCCTCTCCCCGGCGCAGCAAACCAAGCTCAACCACGACTTGCGCGATTTCGTCCTCAGCGGTGCCGAATTGCCGCCCGAACAGCAGGCAGAACTGGCGCAACTGCAAACCGAAGGCGCGCAACTGGGTGCCAAATTCGCACAAAACATCCAAGACGCAACCGACGCTTTCGGCATTCACTTTGACGATGCCGCGCCGCTTGCCGGCATTCCCGAAGACTCCCTCGCCATGTTTGCCGCCGCCGCGCAAAGCGAAGGTAAAACAGGCTACAAAATCGGCCTGCAAATTCCGCACTACCTCGCCGTCATCCAATACGCCGACAACCGCGAACTGCGCGAACAAATCTACCGTGCCTACGTTACCCGCGCCAGCGAATTGTCTGACGACGGCAAATTCGACAATACGGCCAACATCGACCGCACTCTCGAAAACGCATTGAAAACCGCCAAACTGCTCGGTTTCAAAAACTACGCCGAGCTGTCGCTGGCAACCAAAATGGCCGACACGCCCGAACAGGTTTTAAACTTCCTGCACGACCTTGCCCGCCGCGCCAAACCGTTTGCCGAAAAAGACTTTGCCGAAATCAAAGCCTTTGCACGCGAGAGCCTGAATATCGAAGATCCGCAATCTTGGGATTTGAGCTACGCCGCCGAAAAACTGCGTCAAGCCAAATACGCCTTCAGCGAAACCGAAGTGAAAAAATACTTCCCTATCAGCAAAGTATTGGCAGGCCTGTTTGCCCAAATCAAAAAACTCTACGGCATCGAGCTGGCTGAAAAAACCGTCCCCGTTTGGCACAAAGACGTGCGCTATTTCGAGCTGAAACAAGACGGCCAAACCATCGGCGGCGTTTACATGGACTTGTACGCACGCGAAGGCAAACGCGGCGGCGCATGGATGGACGGCTACAAAAGCCGCCGCCGTTTCGCCGACGGTACGCTGCAACTGCCGACTGCTTACCTCGTCTGCAACTTCACCCCGCCGGTCGGCGACAAAGAAGCGCGTTTGAGCCACGACGAAATCATCACCCTCTTCCATGAAACCGGCCACGGCCTGCACCACTTGTTGACCCAAGTTGACGAAGTGGGCGTATCCGGCATCAACGGCGTCGAATGGGACGCGGTCGAGCTGCCCAGCCAATTCATGGAAAACTTCGTTTGGGAATACGACGTATTGGCGCAAATGTCCTCGCACGAAGAAACCGGCGCGGTATTGCCGAAAGAGCTGTTCGACAAAATGCACGCGGCTAAAAACTTCCAACGCGGTATGTTCCTCGTCCGTCAAATGGAATTTGCCCTCTTCGACATGGAAATCTACCATCAGGAAGATGAAGGCCGTCTGAAAGAATGGCCGCAAATCTTGGACAAAGTGCGCCAAGAAGTCGCCGTAACCCAACCGCCGGCATACAACCGCTTTGCCTTGAGCTTCAGCCACATCTTCGCCGGCGGCTACTCCGCAGGCTATTACAGCTACGCATGGGCGGAAGTTTTGAGCGCGGACGCTTACGCCGCTTTTGAAGAAAGCGACGATGTTGCCGAAACAGGCCGCCGCTTCTGGAAAGAAATACTGGCCGTCGGCGGTTCGCGCAACGCAGCCGAATCCTTCAAAGCCTTCCGCGGCCGCGAACCAAGCCTGGATGCCCTGCTCCGCCACAGCGGTTTCGACAACGCAGCTTGATTTGAAAATCCGCCGTTTTAATTGCTGATTCAACGCTAAAGGCCGTCTGAAATATTTCAGACGGCCTTTTTATAATCCATTCAATATGTTCAGCAAAACAAATAAAACCATTCAACCGATAAAACTACCCGGCGCGGAACGCCGCAATGATTGCCAAGCTCAATATTTTCCCAATGCAGACCAACCGCCCATAAAAACAGGGCATGTTCCCATGCCCTATCATTTGAATTTCAGACGACCTTTCGGTTGTCAAAATTTATTAGGAACAATGAGTACACCTATCCCTAACAAGACTTCGAGAAAAACAGAAGTCCGCATTTCAAACCCCTATCTCCCCCTGCCCATCGCTAAAATTAGTTTTTGCCTTTTTTATCGCCGGCAGCCAAACGCATATTGATAAATTCCATCATCAAATCTTTTTTCGTCCAGAAAAAGGTTTTCATTTTTTCCAAAGAATAGATTTTCCGAATCATCGCCGGCAATCCTGCGTGAACGATGGCCGCGACTTCGCCATTGGTTGTTTCGTTGTCCATGGCGGCTTTGAGGTTTAGATTGTGCGTATTCAGGTAGTTGCTAAGCTCTTTCCTGACGCTGTTGCTGATTTCAAATTGTTTCATGTTTTCCGTCCATAATGTTTTTATAATTAAATAGCATAGGATTTTAACAAGTTTTTTGCATTGTGCATATATTAACTTGCATATTGTTGCGAAATTTACAATTTGGTTTTTGGGTAAAATCGCGCCTGCAACACATTGTTGCGGCGCACTAAATCGGATTGTTTTGACTATTTTGTTTTGGCTCGGGCCGTATTGCGGATAAAATAATGGTTTTAGGTTTTGGGGCCGTCTGAAATGTATTTGTGGTTTAAGCTGTTACACATATTTTTTGTGATTTCTTGGTTTGCCGGACTGTTTTATCTGCCGCGGATTTATGTGAATCTGGCGCAATTGGAACCCGGCAGCGTGGAATATGTACGGCTGACGGATATGTCGCGCAGGCTATACCGCTTTATGTCGCCTTTGGGCTGGGGAACGCTGATATTTGGCGCGGCCATCGGGTTTGTAAATAATTGGTGGGGCAACGGCTGGCTGGCGGTTAAATTATTGTGCGGCCTGCTGCTCTTGGCTTACCAGCTTTATTGCGGCCTGCTGCTGCGCCGTTTTCAAAACGGCAGCAATGTGTATTCGCACCGCTGGTATCGGGTATTCAACGAACTCCCCGTATTGATGATGGTGGCCGCGCTTTATATGGTGGTTTTCAAGCCGTTTTAATCTTCAGACGGCCTGTTTGGTAAATAAGGAAAGAATTCATGACGGTCGAAATCGAACGCCGCTTTTTGCTGGCGGATGACAGTTGGCGCAAAACGGCAGGCGAGCCGCTGGTGTTGCAACAGGGCTATTTGAGCGTGGAAAAAGAGCGCACCATCCGTGTGCGGATTATCGGTTTGCAAGCATGGCTGACCCTGAAAGGCTATATTTCCGACATGACGCGCAGCGAGTTTGAATACGAAATCCCGCTGGCTCACGCGCAAGCGATGATGGCGGACATGTGTCCGTTTAAAATGGAAAAATACCGCTATCGGGTCGAATTTGAAGGCTTTGTGTATGAAATCGACGAATATTTCGGCGACAATGCGCCATTGATTGTGGCGGAAATCGAATTGCCGTCTGAAGATACCGAGTTCCCCAAACCGTCTTGGCTGGGCAAGGAAATCACGGCAGACGGTAAATTCACCAATGCGTATCTGAGCAAACATCCGTATTCGTCTTGGACGGAATAAGGACGACAACCTCTCTACACATACAAAAAAGGCATGTATCGCACATGCCTTTTTTCTTTTCAGACGGCCTGATTTACCTTACCGATATTTGTATCGAGCTGCTTTCGACATACCGTTTCAAATATCGGGCAAGCCCGTGTGTTTTATCAGTTGAACTTTACGCCGGACGGCAGGCCACCATGTAGTTAACCTCGGTCGAGTCGCACAGGGAATAACGGCCACTCAACAAATTGTAGGTCATGCCCTTGCTGCCGACGGTATCCAATCCGGCTTGGCGGCACATACGCGCAAGTTCTGCCGGCGTGATGAATTTTTTCCAATCGTGCGTGCCTTTGGGGACGAATTTCAACAGATATTCCGCGCCGACAATCAGATGCAGATAAGATTTGGGATTGCGGTTGATGGTGGAGAAAAACACCATGCCGTCGGGTTTGACCAGTTTCGCACAGGCTTGAACGATGGCTGCCGGATCGGGAACGTGTTCCATCATTTCCATACACGTTACCACATCGAAGCTGTGCGGCTGCTCGGCGGCGAGGTCTTCGACGCGGATGCAGCGGTAATCGATATTAGCAACGTGTTGAGCGGCCGCATGGGCAGCAGCGGTTTGCAGGGATTTTTCCGCCATATCGATGCCGATAACGTGTTCTGCGCCGCGTTTGGCCATGCTCTCCGACAAAATACCGCCGCCGCAGCCTACATCCAGCACGCGTTTGCCTGCCAATCCGGCATAGCCGTCGATATAGTCGAGGCGCAAGGGGTTGATGTCATGCAGGGGCTTGAATTCGCCGTTTTTATCCCACCATTTGTCGGCGATTTGGCTGAACTTGGCGATTTCGCCGGCATCTACGTTGTCGTGTTGATTGCTCATGGTTTGCTCCTGCATAAAATCATTCGCCTGATTTTAGCCGATTGTGCTTCAAAATAAAATGTTTCAGACGGCCTTTGCCTGTTTATCGGCCCTATTTCAACTTTCATCCGCCTGCCCATAAAAAACGCACCTTGTAACAAGGTGCGTTTCAATCTGCATGATTTAGAATTTAGCGCCGGATTCGTTGGCCATGTAGTCAACTGCGGCTTTCACTTCGTCGTTGCTTAAGCTGCTGTTGCCGCCTTTGGCAGGCATGGAATTGAAGCCTTCGAGGGCGTGTTTGTGCAAGGTGTCTTTGCCTTGTTTAATGCGAGGCGCCCAGTCTTCTTTTTTGCCTACGGCCGGAGCGCCGGGAATCAAGCCGCCGTGGCATGCTTTACAGTTCGCTTCAAAAACAGCTTTGCCGTCCACTTTGGCGGATTCGGCAGGCTTGGCTTCAGTGGCAGGCGCTTCGGCTTTCTCTTCGGGCTTGGCGGCTTCTTCAGGTTTGGCAGCTTCCTCTGCTTTGCTGGCAGCGGCTTCAACCTTATCAGCTGCTTCTTGAGCGGCAGATGCAGTCGCATCGGCAGCAGAAGCGGCTTCGGTTTTCACTTCAGATGCAACGGCTTGAGCAGTCTCTTGTGTCTCCTGTTTAGCCTCTTGGGAACAAGCTGTCAAACCAGCCATCATCATTACGGCAATCAGTAATTTGTTCATGTTCTGTCTTTCCTTAATTTTATTTAAATCACTGTTTTATATAAACAGCTCAAAAATTCTAACACAGAAACTAATACTTTCGACCTACACTATAATAAATATTGGTATAAATCAGATTTTGTCTCAAAAACTGAAAAACATATTGACACCACCTCTCTACTCGGATAGAAATTTACCCCATTTGTCATGAAGCGCGATAACTTTCATTTTATTGTTCAAACAGTTACTCATTTTATTTTCAAAGTTTCTTTTAGAATTCAACTTTTTACCGACTTCTCCATGAGTAGCGTCAACCTGAAAGCCATCCCCATCCCAACCAGGCCGTCTGAACCCCAATCAGGTTTCAGACGACCTTTTTGAATCATGTTAATAAACATTTGCCGCTTGGCCATACAAAAGACACCGGCAGGCTTACTTGTTTATAGAGTTTTTCATATTCCGACTACGATTTAATCCAATACCATTAGCCTTTTGCCAAGGTTTCAGCTTCAGCCCACAATCCCCGCTTCTGCTCCGCTGTCAATTTCTTAATCCCGATTTCCCGTTTCAGCGCCTCACTTTTAGTCAGGCCGTCTGAAACGATGCGCATCTCGACAGGCTTGTTCAAACGCGTGTATTTCGCGCCTTTGCCTGACAAGTGCGCCGCAAATCGCTCTTGCGGACGGTTGCTGATGCCGCAATAAAACGCGCCGTTTTCGCACAAAATCAGGTAAACGCTCCAATTTTCCACGCTCATAAATCCCCTTCCTTGGCAAAACTCTCGGTAAAAATGCGCACGGCAGCCTCGGTTTTATCAGACTGCACACGATAAGGCGTCACCAAATAAAGGCTGACCGGCGGCAATGTCCATTCAGGCAAAACCGCTTTCAGACAGCCTTGTGCAATTTTCTCCCTCACTTCGCCACCCACTTGTAAAGACAAACCGAAACCGCTTTCGGTCAGGCTGCGGACAGCAGCAAGATGCGTGCAGGCAATGCTGTCGGCGACGTCGAGGAAATAGCTTTCTTCACCATTTTGCAAGGTCGTGCGGACAGGTAAAAAATGCAGCCAGCGGTGCGCATGAAGCTGAGAGGGATGGGTAATGGGCGGATGCCGGTCGAGATAATCGGGCGCGGCGCAAATGATGTACGGCCAAGTCATGAGATGGCGCGCAACCAAGTTGGGATCGTCCAAAGCCCGGTCACCGCCGCGTATGGCGATGTCGGTCTGATTGTGTTGCAGGTCGTCCAAAGTATCGCTGAAATTAAGGACAGGACGGATTTTGGGAAACTCAGTTTGCAATCGCGAAAAGGCCGTCTGAAAAGCGCGGGAGCCGATGACGCAGGAAGTCAGGGAAATCCGCAATTCGCCGACGGGTTCGGTTTTCAGATTGTCGATAACGGTACGCGTATCGGCAAGCGTGGCGGCTAGACGGCGGCAGTATTCGCCCAAGGCGCGGCCGGCATCGGTAGGCGCAAGACTGCGCGTGCTGCGGTTTAACAGCTTGATGCCGTGCAGGGTTTCGAGGCGGTTGATGTGCTGGCTGACCGCCGATGGCGTCATGCCCAGCGCGGCAGCAGCGGCATTCATGCTGCCGTGTTCGAGGACGGCGGCGAAAACGAGCAGGGGTTTGATGTCTTGCATTTCGACTAATTATGTAGTTCAACTTCACAATAATAACAGTAAATCAGGGATTATCAAGCGTTTCAGACGGCCTTAAAATGCGCTCATCTAATTAATCACATCCCTACAAGGAGTCAAATATGAAAATCGCAGTTATCGGTGCAACTGGTTATGTCGGCAACGCAGTCGTTCAAGAATTGGCAGGCCACGGTCATGAAGTGACCGCTTTCGCCCGCAACACAGACAAAGTGTTCCAAGCGCAAAATGTTGCCGCTGTACCCGCAGATGTCAACGCAGCAGATTTTGCCGACAAACTGGCAGGCTTTGACGCCGTAGTCAGCGCGTTCAACCCGGGCTGGACCAATCCCAACATCGGCGCGGATTTCACACGCGGCGCAAACAGCATCGTCGAAGCGGCAAAAGCAGCGCAAGTGCCTTATTTGTTGGTCGTCGGCGGCGCAGGCAGCCTGTATGTGGCACCCGGTTTGCAAGTTATCGATACGCCTGACTTCCCGAAAGAAATTTTTGACGGCGCCAATGCCGCACGCCATCTTTTGGCAGAACTCCTGCCACGCCGCGACGTGAACTGGTCTTTCGTTTCCCCTCCGGCACGACTGGGCGCGGACGGCGGTTTCAGCGAAGACAAAACCGGCAAATACCGCTTGGGCAAAGACGATTTGCTGATGGACGGTGAAATTCCGGCAGGCATCAGCGTGGCCGATTTGGCAGTCGCCATCGCCGACGATGCGGAAAACAAAGCGCATTTGTTTGAACGCTTTACCGTCGCCGCCGTTTAATCATCTTAATTTAAAGGCCGTCTGAAACCCAAAGTTTCAGACGGCCTTTTCATATTCGGATCGATAGAAATAAATATTTAATTACAATTTTGCTATAGCAAACATAACTAACTTTCGATATTTCAAGGCTTCCAACCTCGTCAGTCCCACCTGCGCGGAAATGACGGCAATAGGTATTGCGTATCGAAAATAAAGTAATTGGGCTATATAAAACAAAAACCACCGTTTCCACCCGCCTCAAACGGCAGGCGGTTTTAATTCAATTTGATTTTTCGAGCCACCACCAATTTCGTTATCTATAAAATCATTGAATTGTTGACGGAACTCCATTGGTCGGGCGATATAAGGAATCGGAGCATGACTGCCGCCCGTCCCTCTGACCACTACGGAGCCATAATTGAAAATCCTGCCCCAAAAACCTTGATTTACCGAAATACTTTCGATACGGTTGATATTTATCTCAATTGTTTGCCGGCGGATAAAGCCAAACTTAGCGATAACCCTTTTGTTAGTTAAAGCAAGCTCGGTTGTCATTACATTCAATACCGCGAACACTATAAATACGATACCGATTACCCACATCAACAGCAGGATACCGAAAAAAATCCTCCAGAATTGGGAAAACCACGATACTTGTGCTTTATAAACAATACGTTCACCTCGCCCTAAAGAGCTTTCAATATAACTTGCCATTTAACGTTCTCCACATTAGATATTTTCCAAAAATACGGATTATAATCCGTGGATAAATAAGCGTCAAAATTGGATATTTTGAGATTTGTGAAGACAAATCTCATGAGTAAAATCAGTGTTTTGATAGGTATAAAAATCCGAGAAATCCGCAAACAGTCCAATATCAACCAAGAAAGCTTAGCCTTACTTGCCGATATAGACAGAAGCTATATGGGTAGAATAGAAAGGGGGGAGGTCAACATAACGGTTGATAAACTATATCAACTGTCTTCTGCTTTAAACTGTTCCGTACACGACTTACTACCGGATGATTTGGAAATTAAAAATACTTGAACCGTTCAAGTAGTACGCCCACATTGCCAATCTGCTAAAAAGGTCGTCTGAAACCCCAAAACCCAAAGTTTCAGACGGCCTTTTGCTATAATACGCCCATTAAATTTACCTATACGCGAGTTCTCATGTCCGCAACCCAACCCACCATCGCCGCCATCGCCACCGCACCCGGACGCGGCGGCGTCGGTGTGATCCGTCTTTCCGGCAAAAACCTGCTGCCTTTGGCGCAAACCCTCAGCGGCGGCAAAACGCCCAAACCGCGCACCGCGCTTTACACCGACTTTCTCGGCGGCAACGGACAGCCGATAGACAACGGCATCCTGCTCTACTTCGCCGCTCCCGCCAGCTTTACCGGCGAAGACGTGATTGAATTGCAGGGGCACGGCGGCCCTGTCGTGATGGACATGTTGCTCTCGCGCTGCCTCGAACTGGGCGCGCGCATGGCGGAGCCGGGCGAATTTACCAAACGCGCCTTCCTCAACAACAAACTCGACCTAGCCCAAGCCGAAAGCGTCGCCGACCTCATCGACGCCTCCAGCAAGTCCGCCGCCCGCATGGCATTGCGTTCGCTCAAAGGCGCGTTTTCCCAACACATACACGAGCTGGTGGACGACCTTATTACTTTGCGGATGCTGGTTGAAGCCACGCTGGACTTCCCCGAAGAAGACATCGACTTTCTCGAAGCCGCCGACGCGCGCGGCAAGCTCCAAGCGCTGCAAGGCCGTCTGAAAACCGTGCTTGCCAGTGCGGAACAAGGTGCGATTTTGCGCGAAGGCATGAACGTCGTCCTCGTCGGCGCGCCCAACGTCGGCAAATCCAGCCTGCTCAACGCCTTAGCTGGCGACGACATCGCCATCGTAACCGACATCGCCGGCACCACCCGAGACACCGTGCGCGAACAAATCACCCTCGACGGCGTGCCCGTTCACATCATCGACACCGCTGGCCTGCGCGAAACCGACGACGTGGTCGAGCAAATCGGCATCGAGCGCAGCCGCAAAGCCGTCTCCGAAGCCGATGTCGCCCTGATTCTGATTGACCCGCGCGAAGGTGTGAACGCCAAAACCCAAGCGATTTTAAACAGCCTGCCCGAAGGTTTGAAAAAAATCGAAATCCACAACAAAGCCGACCTGACCGGCGAACCTGTCGCCGTCCGTTCAGACGGCCTCGCGCAAACCGGTGCGGAAAGTGTCATCAGCCTGTCCGCCAAAACCGGCGCGGGTCTCGACTTGCTCAAACACGCCCTATTGCAGGAAGTCGGCTGGCAGGGCGAAAGCGAAAGCCTGTTCCTCGCCCGCAGCCGCCACCTCAACGCCTTGCACGAAGCCGAAGCCGAGCTGGAAAACGCCGCACTCTGCAACAACAACCAAATCGAGCTTTTCGCCGAACACCTGCGCCTCGCCCAAAACGCCTGCAGCGAAATCACCGGCGAATTTACCGCCGACGATTTGCTGGGCGTGATTTTCTCGCGCTTCTGTATCGGCAAATAAAACGGTTTGCCATCAAATACAAAGGCCGTCTGAATATTCAGACGGCCTTTTGTATCACCAAAACAAGCTTAATTTCACTTGCGTTTATTTATTGGCAGCTTCTGCCATATTTTTTGCGATTTTGGTCGCACCAACTGTCAAACCGGACATACCGATCAAAGAAGCCGCAGCCAATTTGATTAATGTTTTCATTTTAACTCTTTTCTGTGTATTTAAGGGTGTGTTGTGTATTTTTTATTTATCGGCATCAGCCATATTGTGGGCGATATTGGTTGCACCGACGGTCAGGCCGGACATACCGATTAAAGAGGCTGCTGCCAGTTTGATTAAAGTTTTCATTGTTTATCTCACTTTCTTGTCTGTCGGCCGAAAAACGGCCTAAGTTGCGTTTTCTGAAGTATTGTAATTAATTCGTTTATGATTGAATTATTTGTGTACTACCGTTTCGATATTGTAGGCGACGCCGAGGGCGGAGGCCGGTATCCCGACATGCCGATTAAAGAAGCGGTGGAAAGCGTTATTAAATATCCCATTTTAAGTAGTCCTTTTTCATAGATACAAAATGTTATTTAACAACATACACATTTTTTCGTCGGCATCTGCGCTGCCGACAGGACGAATCATACCGTTTTAAATGTAAACCAATATAGATTAATCGTAAATATATAGCGAAAAATCAAACATACAGATACTTTTTGTTAATTTATATTATTTTTTGAAAATGACACCGATGTCTTACCAAATGACACCGATGTCTTGATTACATACGCACTACAAACGTGTTTCATTTCCCCCATAAAATCCCGCTTTTTTTGTTGCAAAATTGCACTCTAAATGAAATATATTTCAAAATTCAATATTTTATGAATTTATATTTTTTACAACAAAAATATTCAATTAGTCAAAACCAATACCTTTGATAGCTTCTTTTAAAAGAAAACCCACGTTACCCGCACATATCCGACCATAAAATGCGCTGCAAATATATGATATAGTGAAACATTCTGCGTATTGACTATTTCCAGCATGAACAACACCCTAATCCTGACCGGCGCGGCCGCATTTTTTATCGGCGCGCTGTTTGCTTGGCTGATAACACGCTACCAAGCCCAAAGCCGACACTTTATTGTTTTGCAAGAATTGGCCGAAAGCCGCCGCCTGCATGAGTTTGCCGAACAGGTGCAGGCTCAAACTGCGACGGATTTGGCGCAAAGCCGCCATACCGTACAGGAATTGCAAGACGCATTGCAGGAGACGGGCAACCGCTTTGCCGCAGCCGAAAAACAGATTGCCTATCTGCAAGATTGCGAGGCCGAAGCCGAGGCTTTAAAACACGAATGTGCAAAATGGCAGCAAAGCGCGCAAAACCTGCAAATCAACAATGAGCGCCTAAACACGCAGCTGGTTCAAGAGCAGGCATTGAGTGCGGATAAAAATACGCTTTTGCAACAACAAGAAGCAGAAAAAGGCCGTCTGAAACAAGAATACGACACGCTGTTAGAGCAAAACCATGCGCTGCAAGTCCAAAACGAGCGCCTCTCCACACAACTGGCGCAAGAAAAAGCCAATATCGACGACAAAAACAGCCTTTTGCAACAGCAAGAAACCGAAAAAGGCCGTCTGAAACAAGAATACGCCGCTCTCTTGGAGCAAAACCACGCACTTCAAGTCCAAAACGAGCGCCTCAACACCCAATCGGAAAAAGACCGTCAGGCCGCCGAAGAAAAATTGGCCCTGCTGGCAGATGCGCGTCAAAACCTGAGCGACCAGTTCCAAAACCTCGCCAACACTATTCTGGAAGAGAAAAGCCGCCGCTTTACCGAGCAAAACCACGACCATCTCCAGCAACTGCTCAATCCGCTTAACGAACGCATCCACGGCTTCAGCGAGCTGGTTCAGCAGACTTATGAAAAAGAAGCCAAAGAACGCCTGACCATCGAAAACGAGCTCAAACGCCTGCAAACCCTCAACACCCAGCTCCACCACGATGCCAAAGCGCTGACCACCGCGCTGACCGGCACGCAAAACAAAACCCAAGGCAACTGGGGTGAGATGATTTTGGAAAGCGTATTGGAAAACTCCGGCCTACAAAAAGGTCGCGAATACATCGTTCAAGCTTCCAGCGTCCGCCACGAAGCAGACGGCACCCAACGCCGCCTCCAGCCCGACGTCCTCATCAATCTGCCCGACAACAAACAAATCGTCATTGACTCCAAAGTATCGCTGACCGCCTACGTCCGCTATACACAAAGCACCGGCGCAGAAGCAGAGCGCGAGCTTGCCAACCACGTCGCCAGCATCCGCGCCCACATCAAAAGCTTGGCAGCAAAAGATTACACCGACCTTGAGGGCGTCAAAACGCTGGACTTCGTCTTTATGTTCGTCCCTGTCGAACCAGCCTACCTCCTCGCCCTGCAACACGATCCGAACCTCTTCCAAGAGTGTTTCGACAAACGCATCATGCTGACCGGCCCCAGCACCCTGCTTGCCACCCTGCGCACCGTTGCCAACATCTGGCGCAATGAGCAACAAAACCAAAACGCACTGGCGATTGCCGAAGCAGGCAGCAAACTCTATGACAAATTTGTCGGCTTTGTCGAAAGCATGGACGGCATCAATAAAGCGCTTGGTCAGGCTCAATCCCAGTTCCAGACGGCCTACAGCCGCTTGGTTTCCGGCAGGGGCAACCTCATCAGCAGCACTGAAAAACTGCGCAAATTGGGCATCAAAGCCGGCAAACAACTGCAACGGGATTTAGTAGAAAAGGCCGTGTCGGAAACCGAAGACCACGCCGCTTTACCCACCACGCAAAATCAAGAACATAACTGACAAACTCCAAAACATTATAAAAAGGGAATTTAACCAATGAGCAACATCACCATCGTCCTTGCCGCCGATACCGGCTACGCCGAACAAGTCCATACCCTAATGAAGTCCGTCTGTACGCACAATACAGGTGTCAATTTCTACCTTATGCACAACACCTTCAGGAAGGAATGGATCAACTATACCAACCAAAAACTTGCCGCCAGCGGCAGCCGTCTGAATGATGTCAAAATCGAAATGGACTTCAGCCAATATCGCCGCCTATCCCATATTTCGGATGCCGCATTTTTCCGCCTGATGATGCAGCACCTGCCCGTCGACCGCGCCCTTTATCTCGACAGCGATATGGTGGTTACCCAATCCCTGCACGATTTATTCAACCTCGATATGCGCGGCTATCCCGTCGCCGCCGTACAAGATTCCTATCTCGCCCGTACCGATTGGAACCATCCGACCGGCCTGCATACCACGCCCTATTTCAATTCCGGTATGCTGCTGGCTGATTTGGGTCAATGGCGCAAACACAATATCGCGGAGCAACTGCTGCAAACCGCCGCCACCATTGATAAAACCGTCCCCTACGGCGACCAATGCTTTCTAAACACCGTATTTCAAGAAAACTGGCTGCAATTGGAAGAATCTTGGAATTACCAAACCGGCGCCAGAAGATTTTTCCAAACATACGACCTTGACGAAATGTTCCCTCTGCCGGACACCACCCCGCCCATCATCCACTACACCACACTCGCCAAACCGTGGTTGTGCGATTACGGCAAGATTCCTTTTGAAGAAATATATTGGCAATACTATTGCGCTGACTGGCCGGAAGCGTAGTCTCAGACAGGGAATACCCTTCCCTTGCCTCAATTGACCTTAAAACAACCCATCATCAAAAACAAAAGGCCGTCTGAAATCGTTTCAGACGGCCTTTAAGCCATAAAAAAAAA
>NZ_KV799663.1:286128-348445 GCF_001810035.1 Neisseria sp. HMSC058F07
AAAAAAAAACAGGCAGAACATTCTGCCTGTTTTTTTGTTCAAAACTAACCATAGAGTGAGCATACCACCCTCAATCAACGTTATCGTTATCCGATTAGATACCGCGCAACAATTCGTTCACGCTGGTTTTCGCACGGGTTTGCGCGTCCACGCGTTTGACGATAACCGCGCAGTAGAGGCTGTGGCTGCCGTCTTTGGAAGGCATGCTGCCGGATACGACAACCGAACCTGCCGGTACGCGGCCTTGATAGATTTCGCCGGTAGTACGGTCAAAGATTTTGGTGGATTGACCGATGAATACGCCCATAGAAATCACGCTGCCTTCTTCGACAATCACGCCTTCGACGATTTCAGAACGCGCGCCGATGAAGCAGTTGTCTTCAATAATGGTCGGGCTGGCTTGCAGAGGCTCGAGTACGCCGCCGATGCCGACGCCGCCGCTCAAGTGCACGTTTTTACCGATTTGTGCGCAAGAGCCGACAGTCGCCCAAGTATCAACCATCGCACCTTCGTCAACGTATGCGCCGATATTGACATAAGAAGGCATCAATACGACATTTTTCGCCACAAAGCTGCCGCGGCGGGCAACCGCACCCGGAACTGCGCGGAAACCTGCGCTGCGGAATTCGTCTTCCGACCAATCGGCAAATTTAGTCGGCACTTTGTCGAAGTATTTGTTCACACCGTCGTTGAGGATTTCATTGTCCTGAATGCGGAAAGACAGCAATACGGCTTTTTTCGCCCATTCGTTGACTTTCCACTCGCCCACGCCCAGACGCTCGGCAACGCGCAGTTTGCCGGAGTCGAGTTGATGAATGGTTTCCAAAACCGCTTCACGCACTTCTGGGGTAACGGTATTCGGATTGATTTCGGCACGGTTTTCAAAAGCCGTTTCAATGATGTTTTGCAAAGACATGTTGATTCCTTCAAGAGATCAGGGCCGTCTGAAATCTATTCAGGCCACCCTATTACAAATATTTAACTTGTTATTTTGCCATGTAAAAGCGATTTCGTCAGCTATTAACATGATTATCGCCGAGCGTTACACGGCTGGATTTCGGCTAAGCCAAGATTTTCAGACGGCCTGTTCAAGTGAATGGAATCGCATTTATTTTCCAACCGGTTTCCCAGCCGCAATATGCAAACTGTCGATTCTGCCGACACGCCGTGCCGATAAATCAATCTTTGCCGCCAATCTTTTGCAGAAGATTTTCAGCCACCACGCCGCATTCGATATTCCGCTTTAACGGTTTCGCGTTCAAATCCTTCAAGGCCGTCTGAAAGTCGGCAAAATCCATCAACCGCGAACTGAAACGGCGCATATGTTCGGTATCCTGCTGACAGTCTATCAGCGCAACGCCCAAATCCGCCAAAAACGGTACGGCGCGGGCAAACGCAATCTTGGACGCATCGGGAAGCAAGGCAAACATCGACTCGCCATAAAACACGCAGCCGATTTGCACGCCGTAAAACCCGCCTGCCAATTGCATTTCACCTTGCTCATCCGGTAGCCAGCATTCAAACGAATGCGCATGCCCCTGATGGTGCAGCTTCAAATAGGCCGTCTGAAACGCAGGTTCTATCCACGTTCCGTCCTGTTCCGGACGCGGTACATTGGCGCAATGGGCAATCACTTTTTCAAAACAGCGGTTGACCGTTACCCGATACGGCTTGTGACGCAAAGTTTTGGCAAGCGAACGGCCGATATGCAGGTTTTCCGGCACAATCACGGCTCGCGGCGCAACCGCATACCAGAAAAACCAACCGTCGCGGCTAAACCACGGAAAAATCCCCTGCACATACGCCGACAACAGCCGCCCCGTATCCAAATCGCCGCTGACGCCGACCAAGCCGTCGCATTCCGCCAAAGCGTAAGACGGGTCGGGGAAACGATAATCCCGTGGCGCAAGAAAAGGAATCTTCATCGTAAAGCCCATAAAGTTTCAGACGGCCTCAGGCTGAAAATGCCCAAGGCCGTCTGAAAAATCAACATACAAACTGATTAACGTTTGGTTTTGGTTTGGCATTCGCCGCATACGCCGTACATATACAGCGCGTGGTCAACGATACGGTAGCCGTTTTCTTCGGCGATTTTGTCTTGCAGCGCTTCGATTTCCGGATTGTGGAATTCGGTTACTTCGCCGCATTTCACGCAGACGATGTGGTCGTGGTGATCGCCTTTGTCCAATTCATAAACCGCTTTGCCGGTTTCAAAATGGTGGCGTTGCAAAATGCCGGCCTGTTCAAACTGGGTCAGCACACGGTAAATCGTCGCCACGCCGATTTCCACACCCTCTTCCAACAGGATACGGTACACATCTTCTGCACTCAAATGCTCCTCGGCATGAGTCTCGAACAAGTCCAAAATTTTCAAACGCGGACCCGTAACTTTCAAACCGCTGTCTTTCAATTGCGCAATGTTGCTGAATTTTTCCATAATATTCAATATCCCTGTAAGGTAATAACCGTTATAATACGCACTTTCCGCCCGTTTGCCCACTATTGGGCCGTTAAAGGGCGGCAATCTGCCGCCGGTCTTGCAATTGAAAATCGGCGAAAAGAAAAATTAAGAAGATGATTATCGTTTGCTTTTTAAAAATATTCAAGCGATGATAAACATCTTTCCCGAAATGACACAGAAAGGTAAGCCCGTGAATAAAGCCTTATGCCTTGCCATCGCCGCTATTTTAGGTCTGGCCTCATGCAGTGCCGAGCGCGTATCCAACTTTCCATCCTACAAACTCAAAATCATTCAAGGTAACGAGCTCAATCCCCGCTCCGTGGTTTCCCTGCGCCAAGGTATGACCCGCGACCAAGTCCAACTGCTGCTCGGTACGCCACTCCTGCGCGATGCCTTCCATGCCGACCGCTGGGATTACACTTTCAACACCAGCCGCAACGGCATCATCAAAGAACAAAGCAACCTGACTCTGTACTTTGAAAACGACGTCCTCGCACGCGCCGAAGGCGATGCCATCCAAAAATCCATCGAAGCCGTTCAAGCCGGACAAAACATCGTTCCGACTACCGAAACCAACGCGAAATAAGGAAATCCCATGAGCGCATTGAAAATCGCCATTGCCGGCGTCAACGGTCGCATGGGCCGCGTTTTGGTTGAAGCGGTCAACAACCATCCCGATGCCGTCCTCTCCGGCGCACTCGAGCATTCTGGTTCGGAAGTATTGGGTTTGGATGCA
The DNA here is from genome assembly GCF_001810035.1 of Neisseria sp. HMSC058F07. NCBI lineage: Bacteria > Pseudomonadati > Pseudomonadota > Betaproteobacteria > Neisseriales > Neisseriaceae > Neisseria > Neisseria sp. HMSC058F07. The sequence continues at coordinate 289,326 of NZ_KV799663.1, forward strand.
GGCTTCGCCTCCGGCCTCAAAACCGGCGTTACCATTTCAGACGACGTGGATGCCGTACTGGCTCAAAGCGATGTCCTTATCGACTTTACCCGTCCCGAGCCAACCCTGAAACACCTGCAAAAATGCGTGGAAAAAGGCGTCAACATCATCATCGGCACGACCGGTTTTGACGATGCAGGCAAAGCCGCCATCCAAGCCGCAGGCGAAAAAATAGGCGTTGTCTTTGCAGCCAACTTCAGCGTCGGCGTCAACCTGACCTTCCATATCCTCGACACTGTTGCCCGCGTGTTAAACGAAGGCTACGACATCGAAATTATCGAAGGCCACCACCGCCACAAAGTCGATGCCCCAAGCGGTACCGCGTTGCGCATGGGTGAAGTCATTGCCGACGCCCTCGGCCGCGACCTCAAAGAATGCGCCGTTTACGGCCGCGAAGGCCACACCGGCCCGCGCGATCCATCCACCATCGGTTTTGCCACCGTCCGCGCAGGCGACATCGTCGGCGACCACACCGCCCTCTTCGCCACCGACGGCGAGCGCGTGGAAATCACCCACAAGGCCAGCAGCCGCATGACCTTTGCCGCCGGTGCCGTACGCGCCGCAGTTTGGGCAAACGGCAAAAAAGGCCTGTACGATATGCAAGACGTATTGGGTTTGAAAAACCGATAAACCCGCATCATCAGGTTTCATACCTTACAAGGCCGTCTGAAAGCACAACATCGATTTTCAGACGGCCTTATTAAAAAGAAAGCCCCACCATGTCCTATCAACAAATCACCATCAACGTCAACGATGCCGTCGCCGAACGCCTTGCCGACGCGCTGATGGAACACGGCGCATTGTCCGCCGCCATTGAAGATGCCTACGCCGGTACAGAAAACGAGCAGGCCATTTTCGGCGAGCCGGGCATGCCGACCGAACAAATCTGGCAACAAAGCAAAGTCATCGCCCTTTTCGGCGAAAGCGACGATGCCGCTTCCATTATCGAAGCCGCCGCGCAGGAATGCGGTTTGAACGATTTGAAATACACCGGCGAAATCCTTGAAGATCAAGACTGGGTACGCCTGACCCAAGCGCAATTCGACCCGATTCAAATTTCCGACCGCCTATGGATTACCCCGTCTTGGCACGAAGCGCCCGACGGCAACGCCGTCAACCTGCAACTTGACCCGGGTCTTGCCTTCGGCACAGGCAGCCATCCGACCACCCGCCTCTGCCTCAAATGGCTCGACACACAGCTCAAAGGCGGCGAAAGCGTATTGGACTACGGCTGCGGCTCAGGCATTTTGGCCATTGCCGCCCTCAAACTCGGCGCAGGCTCCGCCATCGGCGTAGATATTGACGAACAAGCCATCCGCGCCAGCAAAGACAATGCCGCGCAAAACAACGTTGACGCGCAGTTCTACCTGCCGGACGGCCTGCCGCAAGGCCAATTTGATGTCGTTGTCGCCAACATTCTGGCCAACCCGCTGCGTATGCTCGGCGAAATGCTTGCCGCGCGTACCAAACAAGGCGGCCGCATTGTCTTGTCCGGCCTTTTGGACGAACAAGTCGAAGAACTCAGCGGCATTTACAGCCAATGGTTTGACATTGAGCCTGCCGAAATCGAAGAAGGCTGGGCGCGATTGAGCGGTGTCAAACGCTAAACCTGTTTTCCGATACAAAGGCCGTCTGAAATTTAATCTTTCAGACGGCCTTTTTGCACTTAAAACGCTGAATATTCCAGCAAAATCAGGTATAATTGCCTATTATTTTGACCTTTCGGAACACATCCGCCGCGCCCGTTTGACATTTCATTGCGCGCACGGAAAAATTCCTTGAAATTCAGCAAGAAAAGACCATGACTGACCAAAAACACGAAGAATACGGCGCCGACAGCATACAAGTGCTGGAAGGCTTGGAAGCGGTACGCAAACGCCCCGGTATGTATATCGGCGACACGCAGGACGGCAGCGGCCTGCATCACATGGTGTTCGAGGTGCTCGACAACGCCATTGACGAAGCGCTCGCCGGACATTGCGACAAAATCACCGTAACCATCCATGCCGACAATTCCGTCAGCGTGGCCGACAACGGCCGCGGCATGCCGACCGGTATCCACCCGAAAGAAGGCCGCTCCGCCGCCGAAGTCATCATGACCGTCTTGCACGCAGGCGGCAAATTCGACAACAACAGCTACAAAATCTCCGGCGGTCTGCACGGCGTGGGCGTATCCGTCGTCAACGCGCTGTCCGACTGGGTAACGCTGACCATCTACCGCGACGGCAAAGAACACTTCGTCCGCTTCGTGCGCGGCGAAACCGAAGAGCCGTTGCGAGTGGTCGGCGATTCCGACAAAAAAGGCACGACCGTGCGTTTCCTCGCCAGCGCGGAAACCTTCGGCAACGTCGAATACAGCTTCGACATCCTCGCCAAGCGTATCCGCGAACTTTCCTTCCTGAACAACGGCGTGGACATAGAATTGATTGACGAACGTGACGGTAAACACGAAAGCTTCGCCCTTTCCGGCGGCGTGGCCGGCTTCGTGCAATACATGAACCGCAAAAAAACGCCGTTGCACGAAAAAATCTTCTACGCGTTCGGCGAAAAAGACGGCATGAGCGTCGAATGCGCGATGCAATGGAACGACAGCTACCAAGAAAGCGTGCAATGTTTTACCAACAACATTCCGCAACGCGACGGCGGTACGCACTTGACCGCGTTGCGCCAAGTCATGACGCGTACCATCAACAGCTACATCGAAGCCAACGAAGTGGCTAAAAAAGCCAAAGTGGAAACCGCCGGCGACGATATGCGTGAAGGCCTGACCTGCGTTTTGTCCGTCAAACTGCCCGATCCGAAATTCTCATCGCAAACCAAAGATAAACTGGTTTCCAGCGAAATCGGCCCTGTCGTCAACGAAGTCATCAACCAAGCCTTGACCGACTTCCTTGAAGAAAACCCGACCGAAGCCAAAATCATCACCAGCAAAATCGTCGATGCCGCGCGCGCGCGCGAAGCCGCCCGCAAAGCACGTGAAATTACCCGCCGCAAAGGCGTGATGGACGGTTTGGGCCTGCCGGGCAAACTTGCCGACTGCCAAGAAAAAGACCCTGCCCTGTCCGAACTCTACCTCGTCGAGGGCGACTCCGCAGGCGGCTCCGCCATGCAAGGCCGCGACCGCAAATTCCAAGCGATTTTGCCGCTCAAAGGTAAAATTTTGAACGTCGAAAAAGCACGTTTTGAAAAAATGCTGGCCAGCCAAGAAGTCGCCACGCTGATTACCGCTTTGGGCGCGGGCATCGGCAAAGAAGAATTCAATGCCGAAAAACTGCGCTACCACCGCATCATCATCATGACCGATGCCGACGTGGACGGCGCGCACATCCGCACCCTGCTCCTGACCTTCTTCTACCGCCAAATGCCCGAGCTGGTCGAACGCGGCTACATCTACATTGCCCAGCCGCCTTTGTACAAAGCCAAATACGGCAAACAAGAGCGCTATCTCAAAGACGAATTGGAAAAAGACCAATGGCTGCTCGGCTTGGCCTTGGAAAAAGCCAAAATCGTTTCAGACGGCCGCACCATCGAAGGCGAAGAGCTTGCCAATACCGCCAAACAATTCCTGTTGGCAAAAACCGTCATCGAGCAAGAAAGCCGCATCATTGACGAACTCGTCCTGCATGCCATGCTGCACGCTTCGCCAGTCGATCTCAGCACCGCAGAAAGCGCAGACCGGGCCGTTGCCGAATTGAGCGGCCTCTTGGACGAAAAAGAAGTCGCGCTCGAACGTATCGAAGGCCACGAAGGACACCAGTTCATCAAAATCACACGCAAGTTGCACGGCAATGTGATGGTGAGCTACCTTGAGCCTAAGTTCCTCAACAGCAAAGCCTACCAAACCCTTACCCAAACCGCCGCCGCACTCAAAGGCATAGTCGGAAAAGAGGCGAAGCTCTACAAAGGCGACAACGAATACGATATCGACAGCTTTGAAGGCGCTTTGGACATCTTGATGAGCGTTGCTCAAAAAGGCATGTCCATCCAACGATACAAAGGCTTGGGCGAGATGAACCCGGAACAACTTTGGGAAACCACGATGGATCCTACCGTCCGCCGCCTCCTGAAAGTCCGCATCGAAGACGCCATCGCCGCCGACGAAGTGTTCGTTACCCTGATGGGCGACGAAGTTGAACCGCGCCGCGCCTTCATCGAAAACAACGCCCTGCTGGCGCAAAACATCGACGCCTAAGCATGGAAAGATAAAAGGCCGTCTGAAAAACGATTTTCAGACGGCCTTTTTGTTTTGTGCTTTATTTCTTACAACTCAAATTCCAATAACTTCGCGTGTTTACTTCAATAATTTATTTTAATTCGCGTATTTTAGAGCGTTCCAACTGATTCGGATTCGGGACAACCCAAATAACCAGTTTGAAATGCTCCAATCCGCTTCAAATTTATTCCGCTTTCCCCAAAATCATCGCATCGCCATAGCTGAAAAAGCGGTATTCCTGTTCCACCGCATGACGGTAAACGCTGCGGATATGCTCCATGCCCGAAAACGCGCTGACGAGCATCAGCAAGGTTGATTTGGGCAGGTGGAAGTTGGTAATCAATCGATCGGCAACATTGAAGCGGTAGCCCGGCGTAATGAAAATATCGGTATCGCCGCGACCGGCTTTCAGACGGCCTGTCTCGCGTGCGGCAGATTCCAAGGCGCGCATGGAGGTTGTGCCCACCGCCCACACTTTATTGCCGCGCGCTTTGGCGGCTTCAATGGCGGCAACAGTCTCGGCCGGTACGTCAAACCACTCGCTGTGCATTTTGTGTTCCTCAATTTTATCGACGCGCACGGGTTGGAATGTGCCGGCACCGACGTGCAGGGTTACTTCCGCGGTTTCTACACCTTTGGCTTTCAGACGGCCCAATAATTCATCGGTAAAGTGCAAGCCTGCCGTCGGTGCGGCCACTGCGCCTTGGTACTTGGCGTACACGGTCTGATAGCGGCTGTCGTCTTCATCATCGGCCACGCGTTCGATATAAGGTGGCAAGGGCAGATGGCCGTTTTGCTCTAAAAGTTCGTAAACGGTTTGCTCGCCTTCAAATTTCAGGCAAAACAATTCTTCCGCACGCTCCATCATGACGGCACGGATATCGCCTTCAAAAATCAATTCTGTACCCGGTTTCGGCGATTTGGACGAGCGGATATGCGCCAATGCGGTATGCGCGTCCAATACCCGTTCAATTAGGGCTTCGATTTTGCCGCCGCTGGCTTTTTGGCCGAACAGGCGTGCCTTCATCACTTTGGTATTGTTAAACACCAGCACATCGCCCGGTGCGACATAATCGGGTAAATCGCCGAAATGTTTGTCTTCAATCGGCAATGTAGGCAAGGCAACCAGAAGCCTGCTGCTGCCGCGTACTTCCGGCGGATGCTGGGCAATCAGTTTTTCGGGCAATTCAAAATCAAAATCGGAAATATCCATTGTCGTGCATAATTTAAAAAAACAGGCGCCATTATACGCGCAAAGTGGGTTTTCAGACGGCATGTTTTGTCGAAAAACCAATAAATTAGAATAAACGCTCTTGGGGAAATCACTTTTTAACGAAAATCAGCGTTCCTTTCTTTTTTCGCCGAAAAACGCCTTTTTTCTATCTTTTACTGGACATTTACCGACAAGTTCGGGAAAATAGCCGGATTCATTTTTCAGGCTCCGCCCTGTTCCGACATTATTTAAACGCCGGATGGCAAACCAGCCTTCCGACGTATCAGGAAATCATCTAAAACCACTGCGGCGCATACCTAATATGCACTTTATATGCCGCGCAAAAAAGGAAAAGCAATGGATTTGCGTAAATTAAAAAAACTGATTGATTTGGTCGAAGAATCAGGCATTGCAGAAATTGAAGTTACCGAAGGCGAAGAAAAAGTCCGCATTACGCGTACCACTGCCGCCGCAGCTCCTATTTATGCTGCTCCGGCACCTGCCGCAGCCGCTCCGGTTGCCGCCCCTGCAGCTGCTCCGGCTGCAGCCGCTCCGGCCGCCGCCCCTGCCGCTCGCGATTTGTCCAACGCGCAAAAATCGCCTATGGTCGGTACGTTCTACCGCGCCCCCGGCCCGAACGCCGCCGCTTTCGTCGAAGTCGGCCAACAAGTCAAAGCCGGCGATACTTTGTGCATCATCGAAGCCATGAAGCTGATGAACGAAATCGAAGCCGAGAAATCCGGTGTCGTTAAAGAAATTCTGGTTGAAAACGGTACTCCGGTCGAATACGGCGAGCCGCTCTTCATCATTGAATAATCCGCTTTTTCAGACGGCCTTTAGCTTTAAGGCCGTCTGAAATTCCTTTTCTGTTCATTAAGGACAAACCATGCGTCTGATTTTGGCTATTTTCTTGCCTTGGTTGCAGTTTTTCACCATCGGCCGTCCGATTGCAGGCATCATCTGTCTGATTCTGCAATGTACGCTGGTTGGCTGGATACCGGCAGCCATGTGGTCGGTTTACGCCTTGAGCCAATACAAAACCGACCAAAAAATCCGCAACGCATTAGGCGGCCGCTGAGGCCGTCTGAACCATCCGGAAAGATTATCATGCTGAAAAAAGTATTGATCGCCAACCGGGGCGAAATCGCCCTGCGCGTCCTGCGAGCCTGCCGTGAAATGGGCATCGCCACCGTCGCCGTCCATTCCGAAGCCGACAAAGACAGCCTGCACGTCAAACTCGCCGACGAATCCGTGTGCATCGGCCCTGCCGCATCCGCACAAAGCTACCTCAACATTCCTGCCCTCATTGCTGCTGCCGAAGTAACCGAAGCCGACGGCATCCACCCGGGCTACGGTTTCCTCGCCGAAAACGCCAATTTTGCCGAACAAGTCGAACAATCCGGCTTTGTCTTCATCGGCCCTAAAGCCGACACCATCCGTCTGATGGGCGACAAAGTATCCGCCAAACACGCCATGATCGAAGCCGGCGTGCCTTGCGTTCCCGGTTCTGACGGCGCATTGCCAGACGACGGCGAAGAAATCCTTAAAATCGCCGATAAAGTCGGTTATCCCGTCATTATCAAAGCCTCCGGCGGTGGCGGCGGTCGCGGTATGCGCGTCGTCGAGAAAAAAGAAGACCTCCTCCAGTCTGTCGAAATGACCAAAGCCGAAGCAGGCGCGGCATTCGGCAACCCGATGGTTTACATGGAGCGCTACCTGCAACGTCCGCGCCACGTCGAAATCCAAGTGATTGCCGACGAACACGGCAACGCCATCTACCTCGCCGAGCGCGACTGCTCCATGCAGCGCCGCCACCAAAAAGTCATCGAAGAAGCACCGGCTCCGTTCATCACTGAAGAAGAGCGCGCCAAAATCGGCAAAGCCTGTGCAGACGCTTGCAAACGCATCGGCTATCGTGGCGCAGGTACGTTTGAATTCCTGTACGAAGACGGCGAATTCTTCTTTATCGAGATGAACACTCGCGTTCAGGTTGAGCATCCGGTTACCGAGCTCATCACCGGCGTGGACATCGTCCAAGAGCAATTACGCATCGCATCCGGCCTGCCTTTGCAATACAAACAGGAAGACATTCAAGTCGAAGGCCACGCGTTTGAGTGCCGTATCAATGCCGAAGACCCGTACAACTTCATTCCAAGCCCGGGCCTGATTGAAAGCTGCCACCTGCCTGGCGGCTTCGGCATCCGCGTCGACAGCCACATCTACCAAGGCTATCGCATCCCTCCTTACTACGACAGCCTGATCGGCAAAATCTGCGTCGTCGGTAAAGACCGCGACCAAGCCATGGCAAAAATGCGCGTTGCCCTTGCCGAGCTGGCGATTACCGGCATCAAAACCAATACGCCGCTGCACCGCGACTTGTTCAGCGACCCAGGCTTCCAAAAAGGCGGTGTCAGCATCCACTACTTGGAACATTGGTTGGAAGAACGCAAAGCCAAACTGGATAAATAATCCCTTGTTTTGACTAAAAATAAGGCCGTCTGAAACGCAAAATAAAGTTTCAGACGCCCTTTTTTCACAATTAAATTATTTATTAAAACTAATGATATTTAATAATTGATTTATTATATCTATTCTAAATCGGTTTCATAGTTCCAATAGTTAAAACCTTTCTGTATAGTTCTTTTAATAGTTAACAGCAAAAGGAAATAAAATGTCGATACAAGAAATTTATGAATGCCAAGAAACCGGCTACGAATATGCCTTCCGGCAAATTGTTTTATAAACCACTGACCATTTCACAAAGGAAATCATCATGACTGCCTCTAAATGCCCCGTAATCCACCTGACCATGAACAACGGCGCGCCTGTTGCCGACAATCAAAACAGCCTGACTGCCGGCCCACGCGGCCCGTTGCTGGCGCAAGATTTGTGGTTGAATGAAAAACTCGCCGACTTCGTGCGCGAAGTCATCCCTGAACGCCGTATGCACGCCAAAGGTTCGGGTGCATTCGGTACGTTTACCGTAACGCACGACATCACGAAATACACCCGAGCCAAGATCTTCAGCGAAGTCGGCAAGCAAACCGAGATGTTCGCCCGTTTCACCACCGTGGCAGGCGAGCGCGGCGCAGCCGATGCGGAACGCGACATCCGCGGCTTTGCGTTGAAGTTCTATACCGAAGAAGGCAACTGGGATATGGTCGGCAACAACACGCCCGTATTCTTCCTGCGCGACCCGCGCAAATTCCCCGACCTGAACAAGGCGGTCAAACGCGACCCGCGCACCAATATGCGCTCCGCTACGAACAACTGGGACTTCTGGACGCTGCTGCCCGAAGCCCTGCACCAAGTCACCATCGTCATGAGCGACCGCGGCATCCCAGCCAGCTACCGCCATATGCACGGCTTCGGTTCGCATACTTACAGCTTCTGGAACGAAGTGGGCGAGCGTTTTTGGGTGAAATTCCATTTCCGCAGCCAGCAAGGGATTAAAAACCTGACCAACGAAGAAGCCGCAAAAATCATCGCCGACGACCGCGAAAGTCATCAGCGCGACCTGTACGAAGCCATCGAGCGCGGCGAGTTTCCGAAATGGACGATGTACATCCAAGTCATGCCTGAAGCCGATGCGGAAAAAGTGCCGTACCATCCTTTCGACCTGACCAAAGTTTGGCCGAAAAAAGACTATCCGCTGATTGAAGTGGGCGAATTTGAGTTAAACCGCAATCCCGAAAACTTCTTCGCCGATGTGGAACAATCCGCCTTCGCACCGAGTAACCTGGTTCCCGGTATCGGCGCCAGCCCCGACAAAATGCTGCAAGCCCGTTTGTTCAATTACGCCGATGCGCAACGCTACCGTCTGGGCGTAAACTTCCGCCAAATCCCCGTCAACCGCCCACGTTGCCCTGTTCACAGCAACCAGCGCGACGGACAAGGCCGCGCCGACGGCAACTACGGCAGCCTGCCGCACTACGAACCCAACAGCTTCGGCCAATGGCAGCAACAGCCCGACTTCGCCGAACCGCCTTTGAAAATCAGCGGCGATGCGGCGCACTGGGACTACCGCCAAGACGATGACGACTATTTCAGCCAACCGCGCGCCTTGTTCAATCTGATGAGCGACGCACAGAAACAGGCTTTGTTCGACAACACCGCCGCAGCCATGGGCAATGCACCAGACTTCATCAAATACCGCCACATCCGCAACTGCTACCGTTGCGATCCGGCATACGGTGAAGGCGTAGCCAAAGCCCTTGGACTGAATGTCGAAGATGCCCAAGCAGCACGAGCCAACGACCCGGCTTTAGGTCAACCTGGTTTACTGTAAGGAGGCATTATGTGGATAGAAATTGAAGAAATCTTGTCTCAAGCTGTCCGATACAGCCGTTCGGACAAAAAGTAACGGTTTAAATCATTAAGCAGGCCGTCTGAAACGCAAAATAAAGTTTCAGACGGCCTTTTTTTGATAATGAAGTTTATTTGATTGCTTCTAATTCAATGGAACTGGCTACCCTTATTTCTCTGTAAATCATGGCATTCTCCTCACCATCTCATGCCTCTACTGCAAATAAAAAACCGCACGGCTGCTTGCCGTGCGGTTTTGCTTTTTGTCTGAAGGTTTCAGACGGCCTTACATCATGCCGCCCATACCACCCATGCCACCCATATCAGGCATAGCTGGTTTTTCTTCAGGGATTTCAGCGATCATGCAGTCTGTGGTCAGCATCAGGCCGGCGATGGATGCGGCGTGTTGCAGCGCAGAACGGGTTACTTTAGCAGGGTCGAGTACGCCCATTTCGATCATGTCGCCGTATTCGCCGGAGCCTGCGTTGTAACCGTAGTTGCCTTTGCCTTCCAACACTTTGTTTACAACCACGCTAGGTTCGCCGCCTGCGTTGGCAACGATTTGACGCAGTGGAGACTCAACGGCGCGCAAGACGATTTGTACGCCTGCGTCTTGGTCAGCATTGCCGGTGTGCAGGTTTTCCAAAGCAGCACGTGCGCGCAACAGGGCTACGCCACCGCCTGCAACCACGCCTTCTTCAACGGCGGCGCGGGTAGCGTGCAGCGCGTCTTCCACGCGGTCTTTTTTCTCTTTCATTTCCACTTCAGTAGCGGCACCGACTTTGATTACTGCCACACCGCCGGCCAATTTAGCCACGCGCTCTTGCAGTTTTTCTTTGTCGTATTCGCTGGTTGCGGTTTCGATTTGTTGGCGGATTTCGGCAACACGCGCTTCGATTTGGGCTGCGTCGCCGAAGCCATCGATGATGGTGGTGTTTTCTTTACCGATTTCGATGCGTTTGGCTTGACCCAAATCGTCCAAAGTCGCTTTTTCCAGAGACAGGCCGACTTCTTCAGAAATCACCACGCCGCCGGTCAGGATAGCGATGTCTTGCAACATGGCTTTGCGGCGGTCGCCGAAGCCAGGGGCTTTAACGGCAACGGTTTTCAGGATGCCACGGATGTTGTTCACCACCAAAGTCGCCAAGGCTTCGCCTTCTACGTCTTCAGCGATAATCAAGAGCGGACGGCTGGCTTTGGCCACTTGTTCCAAAACAGGCAACAAATCGCGGATGTTGCTGATTTTTTTGTCGAACAACAATACAAACGGATTGTCCAAAGCAGCGATTTGTTTTTCAGCGTCGTTGATGAAGTAAGGAGACAGATAGCCGCGGTCGAATTGCATACCTTCAACCACGTCCAGCTCGTTTTCCAAAGATTTGCCGTCTTCAACGGTAATCACGCCTTCTTTGCCGACTTTTTCCATCGCTTCGGCGATAATCGCGCCGACTTGTTCGTCAGAGTTGGCGGAAATAGAGCCGACTTGGGCGATTTCTTTAGAAGTGTCGCAAGGTTTGGCGATGTTTTTCAGCTCGTCAACCAAAGCGGCAACGGCTTTGTCGATACCGCGTTTCAGGTCGGTCGGATTCATACCGGCGGTCACATATTTCATGCCTTCGGCAACGATGGATTGCGCCAATACGGTTGCAGTAGTGGTACCGTCGCCGGCTACGTCGTTGGTTTTAGACGCCACTTCTTTCACCATTTGCGCGCCCATGTTTTCGAATTTGTCTTTTAATTCGATTTCTTTTGCAACAGACACACCGTCTTTAGTGATGTGCGGGCCGCCGAAAGCGCGGTCGAGTACCACGTTGCGGCCTTTAGGGCCCAAAGTTACGCGTACGGCGTTTGCCAATACGTTGACGCCGTTTACCATTTTTTGGCGAACTTCATTGCCGAACTGTACGTCTTTTGCTGCCATATTTTATCTCCAGAAATTTTAATAATAAGTTAAGAATTTAGGCTGTCGATATGTGTTTGAATTTTTTTCCAAAGCTCCACATCTTTATGTTCATTTTGCGGACGAACAGTACCTGTGTGAAAAACATCTACGATCAAATCACTACCAGGAAAAGTAAACCGCTCAGCATCCTTAATGATACTTTTCTCAGCTTTTAATTTGTCAGTTAAGTAGGATTTCAGTAAATCAAGTTCTTTGCATTTGGTCATAACGTAAATCTCACTAGTTTATTCAACGATACCGAAGATGTCTTCTTCACGCATTACCAACAGCTCTTCGCCGTCGGCTTTTACAGTTTGGCCACTGTATTTGCCGAAGATCACTTTGTCGCCGACTTTGACATCCAGCGGACGGCGCGCGCCGTCTTTACCGATTTTGCCCGCACCTACGGCGATTACTTCGCCCATGTCGGGTTTTTCAGCAGCCGCACCCGGCAAAACGATGCCAGAGGCGGTTTTTTCTTCAGCTTCTAAGCGTTTGACGACTACGCGGTCGTGTAAAGGGCGGATGGTCATGTCTTAATGCTCCGATAAATAAATAGATTGAAAACAATTGTCTGTCGGACATGACAGACACGGTTTGCTTGGAAATAGCGGCACACTTAGTAGAAAGCCTGCCGTAATGGCGAGTAGATTTGGGTTGTTTGCGACAAATTCAAGGGAAAAAGTAAAAATTTCTATGCAGTCTTTCCAAATATTTTCATACGCAAAAATGCCCGATCACATATTTTTCAGACGGCCTGATATACCAACTGCAAAGTTCGTTTAAAAACAACCCATTTCCTTAACAAATTCAATACAACTCTTTACAACTGTTTCTTTTATATGCATTATTATAAATGATGATTATTCTTAATTGCATATTTTTAAAGATAATTTCTCTTTATTTGCTTTTATTTTTTTATTACTGTCATTTTATTAAGGACATTTCTCAATGAATACGCCCCTGTTCCGACTGAGCCTGCTGTCACTGACACTGGCAGCCGGTTTTGCCCATGCAGAAAATGAAGCCAAAGACAATGTTGTGCTTGATACCGTTACCGTCAAAGGTCAGGCCACAAGCGCCACACATCGCGTAACGACAAAACGTATGGAAGAAACGACTTCCACTGATTTAAAAGACGTATTGTTCAACGAACCCTCTATCAGTTTCGGCGGCGGCAACGGTCAGTCGCAGTGGGTAACCATCCGCGGTATGGGACAAGACCAAATAGACTATAAAGTTGACGATACTTACACCGACAGCCAGATTTTCCACCACAACGGCCGCTTTATGCTTGACCCCGCATTGGTAAAAGTCGTTGCCGTGCAAAAAGGTACGGGTTCGGCCTCCGCAGGTATCGGTGCAACCAGCGGCGCGATTGTTGCCGAAACGGTTGAAGCCAAAGATTTGCTGAGAGAGGGTCAAAACGTCGGTTTCAAAGTCAATGCCGGCATCAGCAGCAATAAAGGCTATTCACGCGGCGCAAGCGTTTATGGTCAGGCAGGCGGTTTTGACGCTTTGGTTTCAGGCAATTTCGTACGCGACAAAGAATACACGGCAGGCAAAGGCTACCGTAATCTGCTCGGAAGCGATAAGGTTTTAAACAGTGGATTGGGTTCACGCGGTTTGCTGGGCAAAATCGGCTATCGTTTCAACGAGGACAACCGTATTGAATTAAGCCACCGCCAAGAGAAGCAATATGGGGAACGCGCCCTGCGCGAAGAGTTCGATTTCTCGCAAGTATTCCAAACCGACCGCCGTACGGGTCAATACGTTTTGGATGCCAACGGCAACCGTATTCCGAATGTCGCCACCAACTCGCCGCGTTACCGCACACTGACCCAAGACACCACCAACTTGGAATTCAAAGGCGGAAACTTGGGCTTTATTGACAAAATCAAAGCCAATGTTTACCGTTTGAATACCAAACGTGATGAAGCCCCCAGTCCAGATTATGAATTGGACGGCGAAGTACGGACATACGGAGCCAACCTCAATCTCGACAGCCGTCTATTTGACCGCCATACCTTGAAATACGGAGTAAACTGGCGCACTCAAAAAAGCAGCTCAAAAGGAGAAAACAGCGAGAAGAAAAGCGATGCCGGCGTATATGTAGAAGGCATTTGGGATTTCTCACCGGTTACGCTGACCACAGGTTTGCGCTATGACCGCTGGAAAATGAAAACCAGCAGTAATACAGAAAATTCAGACGGCAACCTCAATCCAAGCATCGGGTTGGTTTATGACATTACCCCTGATTTTTCCATCAACACCAGCCTGAACTATGCAACCCGCAGCCCCCGCCTGTACGAAGCAGCTTTAGCAAACAACAGGCCGATTATTTCATCACCTGACTTGAAAGCAGAACGCTCGCGAAATGCAGAAATCGGCTTTAACTACCACTGGAATTCTGCCCTGACGCTCTCCGGCAGCTATTTCCATCAGCAAATCAAAGATGTACAGGCCATCCGTCAAGAAGGACGAAACAACGTCTGGTATAACGGCGGCAAGCTGAAAAACACAGGTTACGAACTGAATGCAGCCTACCGCTGGAAAGGTCTGACCGCACGTGCAGGCGTAGCCTACAGCAAACCGAAGCTGAATGGCGATACCGCTGACAAAGTAACGACCGCCATCCCGATGGGACGCACATGGACAACCGGTCTCTCTTACCAATTCGACAATCCGAATCTGGAAATCGGCTGGCGCGGACGTTATGTCCAAAATGCAGGCTATGCCCCGACCTCGCGCGGCTCTGATGTGGCTCTGAATGTCGTCCGTGCAGGCTACGGCGTCAACGATATCTTCGCCAACTGGAAACCGACAGGCAAAGACGACTTGAACGTCAACTTCTCCGTCAACAATGTCTTTGATAAAAACTACAAGCCGCACAGCCAACGCGCAGGTGCCAATTCCCTGCCTGAACCAGGCCGCGATGTCCGCCTAAGCGTGAACTACCGCTTCTAAGCAATCAGCTTGAAAAAGCCGTCTGAAAACAAAAGTTTTCAGACGGCATCTAGCTTTATAATCCGATACAAGTTATCATTTCTATTTACTTTATTTCCGACCACGGAGAAACCCTATGTTACGTTTGACCGCTTTAGCCGTATGCTGCACCCTCGCTTTGGGTGCGTGTTCACCGAAAGATTCTGCGTCCAACCAAGCCCAAACTGCTTCCGCTTCTGCCGCCCAAACCGAAGGTGCAAGCCTGACCGTTAAAACGGCGCGCGGTGAAGCAAAAGTGCCGCAAAATCCGGAGCGTATCGCCGTTTACGATTTGGGCATGCTCGACACTTTAAACAAACTGGGCGTGAAAACCGGTTTGTCCGTCGACAAAAACCGCCTGCCCTACTTGGACGAATATTTCAAAACCACGAAACCTGCCGGCACGCTGTTTGAGCCTGACTACGAAGCCTTAAACGCTTACAAACCGCAGCTCATCATTATTGGCAGCCGTGCAGCTAAAGCATTTGACAAGTTGAACGAGATTGCGCCGACCATCGAGATGACCGCCGAAACCGCCAATCTGAAAGAAAGCTCAAAAGAGCGCATCGACGCACTGGGTCAAATCTTCGGCAAACAGGCCGAAGCGGACAAGCTGAAAGCGGAAATCGATGCTTCGTTTGAAGCAGCGAAAACTGCTGCGCAAGGCAAAGGCAAGGGTTTGGTGGTATTGGTCAACGGCGGTAAGATGTCGGCTTTCGGCCCTTCCTCACGTTTGGGCGGTTGGTTGCATAAAGATATTGGCGTTCCCGCTGTTGATGAATCGATTAAGGAAGGCAGCCACGGCCAGCCTATCAGCTTTGAATACCTGAAAGAGAAAAACCCTGATTGGCTGTTTGTTTTGGACCGCGGCGCGGCCATCGGTGAAGAAGGTCAGGCTGCGAAAGATGTGTTGAACAATCCGCTGGTTGCCGAAACGACCGCTTGGAAAAAAGGACAGGTGGTTTACCTTGTTCCTGAAACTTATCTGGCGGCCGGCGGCGCACAAGAATTGCTGAATGCTTCCAAACAGGTTGCCGACGCATTCAACGCGGCGAAATAATTGTTTCGGCGGGCGGCAATGTCCACCCTTCCGTTTTACGGCATCCAGACGGCCTTTGCCCAAGCTGTATTTTGGTCATTAGGTCGTCTGAAACGGGCATTCTTGCCCGTTTGCTTCGTTATATTTTAAAACGATACAACTATAAAATAATGCCTTTGTTTCTTTTACGACTTTATCGTTTATGTTTCACAAGCCCTTTTCTTTAAACCTTATCAACGGCATCGCGCTTTTGATATTGTTTGCCGTCAGCCTGTCGGTCGGCGTGGCCGAATTCAAATGGTCCGCCCTGTTTTCGCTATCCGACAGCCAGCAGGTCATGTTCATCAGCCGCCTGCCGCGCACGTTTGCGATTGTGCTGACGGGTGCGTCGATGGCAGTGGCCGGCATGATTATGCAGATTTTGATGCGCAACCGTTTTGTCGAACCGTCGATGGTGGGCGCAAGCCAAAGCGCGGCTTTGGGTTTGCTGTTGATGACCCTGCTACTTCCGGCCGCGCCGCTGCTGGCAAAAATGTCGGTTGCCGCCGTTGCCGCGCTGATCGGGATGTTGGTCTTTATGCTGCTGATCCGCCGCCTGCCGCCGACCGCGCAACTGATGGTGCCTTTGGTCGGGATTATTTTTGGCGGTGTGATTGAGGCGGTGGCCACCTTTATTGCGTATGAAAACGAAATGTTGCAAATGCTCGGCGTGTGGCAACAGGGTGATTTTTCCGGCGTGTTGCTCGGGCGGTATGAGCTGCTGTGGGCAACGGGGATTTTGGCTTTGTTTGCCTATTTGATTGCCGACCAGCTGACGATTTTGGGTTTGGGCGAAACAGTAAGCGTGAATTTGGGGCTGAACCGGACGGCGATTCTGTGGTCGGGGCTGATTATTGTGGCGCTGATTACGTCTTTGGTGGTCGTGACAGTCGGCAATATTCCGTTTATCGGCTTGGTCGTGCCGAACATCATCAGCCGCCTGATGGGCGACAAACTGCGTCAAAGCCTGCCGGCGGTGGCCTTGCTGGGCGCATCTTTGGTGTTGCTGTGCGATATTGTCGGACGCGTGATTGTGTTTCCGTTTGAAATTCCGGTCTCTACGGTTTTTGGCGTAATGGGGACGGCTTTGTTTTTATGGCTTTTATTAAGGAAACCTGCTCATGCCGTCTGAAAAAAATATCGGTTTTATGGCAGGAAGCAGCCGTCCGTTGTGGGTCGCCTTTGCGCTGTTGCTGGTTTCCTGCGTCCTGTTTATGACGCTCAACGTCAAAGGCGATTGGGACTTTGTCTTACACCTGCGTCTGACCAAACTTGCCGCGCTGCTGATGGTTGCCTATGCGGTCGGCGTGTCCACGCAACTCTTCCAAACGCTGACCAACAATCCGATTCTGACCCCTTCGATTTTGGGTTTCGATTCGCTGTATGTGTTTTTGCAGACCTTGCTGGTGTTTACGCTCGGCGGCGTGGGCTATGCTTCCCTGCCGTTGACGGGCAAATTTGGCTTTGAACTGGTCGTCATGATGGGCGGCTCGCTGCTGCTGTTCTACACGCTCATCAAACAGGGCGGACGCGATTTGTCGCGCATGATTTTAATCGGCGTGATTTTCGGGATTTTGTTCCGCAGCCTGTCATCGCTGCTTTCGCGCATGATTGACCCCGAAGAATTTACCGCCGCACAGGCGAATATGTTTGCCACTTTCAATACCGTCCACTCGGAATTGTTGGGTATCGGCGCAGTCGTGTTGCTCATCAGCGCCGCCGTGATTTGGCGAGAACGCCACCGCCTCGATGTTTACCTGCTCGGCCGCAATCAAGCCATCAATTTGGGCATCAACTACACGCGCAATACCTTATGGCTGCTGTTGTGGATCGCTGCATTGGTTGCGACCGCGACCGCCGTTGTCGGCCCGGTAAGCTTTTTCGGCCTGCTGGTTGCCGCGCTGGCCAACCATTTTTCTCCGTCGGTCAAACATTCTGTCCGCCTGCCCATGACTTTTTGTGTCGGCGGCATCCTGCTGGTCGGCGGGCAAACCATCTTCGAGCACTTCCTCGGCATGCAGGCCGTATTGAGCGTGGTCGTCGAATTTGCAGGTGGATTGGTATTTTTATATTTGGTGTTGAAAAAGAAATAAATTAAACGTGCCCAAACGTTCGCAAAAATAAATTCAGGTCGTCTGAAATCCATGTTTAAAAAATATTTAATCCTTGAAATGAAACTAAATTTCTGACATGTACTCATAGTAAACATTACTGGATTTACTAGAATTACAAAAAATGAGCACGACATTAAAATACCGTCCCGACTTGGACGGCATCCGGGCGTTGGCAGTCTTGGCTGTCATTATTTTCCACATTGATGCCGCTTGGCTGCCCGGCGGCTTTCTCGGCGTGGATATGTTTTTCGTCCTGTCCGGCTACCTGATCACCACCATCATCAGCCGCGAAATGCAAAACGGCAGTTTTTCGTTTTTAGAGTTTTACAAACGCCGCGCGAAGCGCATTTTGCCTGTTTTTTCCTGCGTATTGCTGTGTACAAGCTTGGCCGCCGCAATCTTTTTCTTGTCGTTTGACCTGCGCCAATACGTCAAATCCGCAGTGTTTGCGTTGCTGTTTTCGGCTAACCTGTTTTTTGCACGGCGCGGCGGTTATTTTGATGCCGACGCGGCGGAAAAACCTTTGCAACACATTTGGTCTTTATCGCTGGAAGAGCAGTTTTACTTTGTTTTTCCAGTTTTGCTGACTGCTTTTTTCCGATTCAGCAAAGGGCGCAACATCCGCCAATTCATCCTTTTGCTGATTGTATTGAGCCTGTTGTCCGTCTTTTTGCCCACCTTCGGCATGGATCCTTATTTCCTGCCTTATGTGCGCGCATATGAGCTGCTGATCGGCGCACTTTTTGCCTTTATTCCGCCCTCCCAAACCAACGACCGTTTCAGCACGCCTCTGGTCGGCTGGGCGATGATGGCGGTTATTGCCGCCATGCTACTGCTTCCTTACGGCGTGTTGCCCGGCGAAGGCAATATCGAACGATTGCTGTGCTGTACGGCGGTTGGCGGCTTGATTTACTCAGGCAAAACCCTGCAAACGCAAAGTGGCTTCAATACCGCCAAACTGTTGAGCCTCAAGCCCGTTGTGTTTATCGGTTTGATTTCCTATTCACTGTATCTCTGGCATTGGGTGGTCTTGGCCGTCATGCGCTATGTTTACATGGACAACGCTTTGCCGATGTCCGCGATTGTATTGGCAGTGGTGCTGATGTCCGGCTTGTCTGTTTTGTCCTATTACTTCGTCGAAACACCGGCGCGACGGATAAAGAATTTCACCACCAAGAAATTCATCAGGGTCATCGCCGCCTATTTCGCCCTGCTGATTCCTGCCGCCGGCTACCTGCTGACTGCCAAACCGGCCGCATACGAGACAAACCTATATACGGTTGACGAAAGTAAAATCTGCGCGGATACCTTGACTAAAACCGACTGCGCGGTCGGCGCAGAAAACCAAAGCAGCAAAGTCCTGCTGATGGGCGACTCCCACGCCGCCCACCTGACGCCCTTTATCGATATGGTGGGTAAACAGGAAAGCTTTGCCGCCGACATTATCTCGTCCAACAGCTGCGGCGTTGCCTTCGGTTTTATGTTGCCGCAAAGCGACCGCCGTGCCAACCGTTGCAACCCTTACAACCGCTTTATTGCACAAAAGGTCGAAAACTATCCGGTGGTCTTTATCTCGCAACGTTGGTTCCTGCATACCGACAAGCCCGGTTTTACGGAGCATTTCGGCAAAATGCTCGATACCCTGATCCAACAGAGCAAGCAGGTTTACGTCTTTGCCGACACGCCGATGAACGCGCAACTGCCCCTGCGCCATTACTACCTGAAACAGCGTCTCGGCATCGATATGCAATACGTTTCCGAGCATAAAAAAGCGGAAATTGCCCGCTCCGCCGAAGCGGAAAAAACCATAGAAAACATAGTCAAACAGCGGCCTGCCGTGCATTGGGTCAACATCATGGAGCCTATTCCGGCAGACAAAACCATAGACGGCCTGCCGATATATTTCGACACCAACCACCTCAACACCCACGGCGCGACAAAACTGGCGGAAAAATTTATACAGGACAAAAAAATACTCCTAAAATAACACCGCAGTTTCAGTCCGAAACCTTTGCCGCAATACTGAATGCAAATGCCGCTCAAAGCGCAGCAAACAGTATGCCGCAAAGGTTTCAGGCCGTCTGAAACCTTCAGGCGGCCTAAGCAAACCCATAAAGGATAACCCTCATGACACAAGAACGCCTCCCTTCATTCTTCGATGACGCCCCGACCATTACCGTCCAAGACGCATTGGCCGACTTCCTCGGCGCGGCCGAAAACGGCATCCTCACTTACCGCTACGCCGATGCCGTGCGCCTGTGCGGCCACTCCTGCCCGACCGTCGCCGGTGCCTACCTGATGGTGGTCAAAGGCCTGAAAGCCCTTTACGGCGAAGAGCTGCCGCAACGCGGCGACATCGAAGCCTTTATGCAGGGCGAGCGTGACGAAGGCACGACCGGCGTAACCGCTTCCGTCGTCCAACTCCTTACCGGCGCGGCACCCGAAACCGGCTTTGGCGGCGTAGGCCCAGCCGGACGCTTTGCCCGCCGCCACCTCTTGTCCTTTGGTGCAGGCGAAATCAACGGCACACTCGCGCTCCGCCGCCGCGATACCGGCAAAACCGTTGCCGTCAGCCTCAACGCCGCGCTCCAACCCTTTGCGCCGCAAATGCGCGACATCATGCCCAAAGCCGTCAGCGGCAGCGCAAGTACCGACGAACTCAAACAATTCGGCGAGCTTTGGCAAGAACGCGTCCGCGCCTTCCTGATCGACCAAGCCGACAATCCCGAATTTGTCACCGTCAGCGAAATCTAAAACGTCATAATCAATAAGTTTCAGACGGCCTTAAAACTCAAGGCCATCTGAAACCCCAATTTCCCATTTTCGGACCCGCCTATGATTACCATCCGCAACGTCAGCCACACCATCGGCAGCAACCCCATCCTCAACGACGTCAGCCTCGACATCCCCGAAGGCGGCATTACCGCGCTGATCGGCCCGAACGGCGCAGGCAAGTCCACCCTCCTCTCTTTTATGGCGCGCCTGCAGCCCTTGGTACGCGGCGACATCAGCTACGCAGGCAAAGACATCAAAACCACCCCCACCGCCGAACTCGCCCGCACGCTTTCCATCCTCACCCAAGAAAACAGCATCATGAGCCGCATTACCGTGCGCGACCTGCTCATGTTCGGCCGCTATCCCTACCACCAAGGCAGGCCGTCTGAAACGGATAAAACCATCGTCGAAGAAGCGCTCACCGAGTTCCACCTGCAAGACTTTGCCGACCGCTACCTGACCGAGCTTTCCGGCGGCCAACGCCAACGCGCCATGATTGCCATGGTGTTCTGCCAGCGCACCGACTACGTTTTGCTGGACGAACCGCTGAACAACCTCGACATGTATCATGCCCGCTCCCTCATGCAAATCCTGCGCCGACTGACCGACGAACACAAACGCACCACCGTCGTCGTCCTACACGACATCAACCAGGCCGCCGCCTACGCCGATTACGTCGTCGCCATGAAAAACGGCCAAGTCGCCATGCAGGGCAAGCCCAACGATATTTTCACCGCCGAAAACATCAAAACCTTATTCGATATGGACGTCAACGTCCTCGATTACGAAGGCAAAAAACTGGTTATCCACCATATCTAAATCCGACAAAAAGGCCGTCTGAAACCTGATTACCCACGTTTCAGACGGCCTTTGCCTATTCAAAGCATTTATTTTTTATCATACAAACCGCGCACCACGCGACCGATCGCGGCAATGCCTTTTTCCAGCGTTTCCGCGTCCTGCGCAATGCTCATGCGGATGCACTCGCGGGCGTGCGGGTAATCCTGCGTGTCGATGCCGACGAAGAAATGCTCGCCCGGAATAATCAGCGTGCCTTCGGCTTTAAGCATTTCGTACAAGGTTTGCGACGAAACAGGCAGGTTTTCAAACCAAAGCCACAAGAAAATCGCACCTTCAGGCTTGTGGATTTTCAACGGATACGCGCCCAATTCGCGTTTGAGCAGGGAAACCGCCGTTTGCGCCTGCCGACGGTAAAACGGCTGAATCACTTGGTCGGCCAGCTGTTTCAGACGGCCGTCGTTTAACAGCGGAGCCGCAATCGCCGCGCCGAAACGCGTAGGCGACAGGTTCACAATCGCATTCAAACTGCTGACGGCTTTGACCACTTCCGGCGCAGCGACAATAATGCCGGTACGCACGCCGGGCAGGCCGATTTTAGAAAGGCTGAAGCAGAGGATGATGTTTTCGTGCCAGTTGAGCGTCACATCACTGTAAGTAATATTCGGGAACGGCATTCCGTAAGCGTTGTCGATAATCAGCGGAATCCCATGCTCCTGCGCCAAAGCGTCCAAACGCGCCATCTCTCCGTCGGTCAACACATTGCCGGTCGGGTTGGTCGGGCGCGAACAGCAAATCGCACCAATTTTGCCCTCTTTCAATTCAGGCAGGCTCTCCAGCGCGTCAAAGTCCACGCGGTATTTGAAAAAGCCTGCTTCGCCTTCGTGTTCGACATTTTCGATTTTCGGCTTCACCGAAATAAAATGCTGCCCTTCGACATGCACGTCGGCATAACCGATATATTCAGGCGCAAGCGGCAACAAAATGGCTTTCTCAGCCGTTTGGCCGTCTGAAAGATTGAATTTGCCGCCAAACAGGTTGAACAAATAGAAAAACGCGTTTTGCGAACCATTGGTCAGCGCGATATTGTCCGCCGTCAGGTTCCAGCCGTATTCGCGGTTGAGAAACTCAGTCAAAGCCGCAATCAGCGCCGCATCGCCCTGCGGATTGGAATAATTGCCGATATTCTCAACAGCGTGTTCCGCCGCCAGTTTAGAAAACACATCGGCGAACACCGCATTGACTTCAGCAATCTTCGCCGGATTGCCGCCGCCAAGCATGTTGACGGGCTTGTCACTTTTGAGCGCATCGCCCAAATCGTCCATCAACTGCAAAATACCGCTGTGTTGTGTGAATTTTTCACCGAATGCTGAAAACTGCATGGAAACTCCGTTGCTAGGTGTGTGTGGAAACAATAAACCGCTATTATAAGAACAAAGGCCGTCTGAAAACCAGTTATCCTGATTGTTCAGACGGCCTATTTGACGGAATGGTGGCTTGATACAACCTTATTGGTTTACAGGTATTATTTCTTCCTGCCAAAAATCAGTGATATCACCGACAAGATCAAGAAACCGGCAAATAAAATTTTGGCTATGCCTGCCGCACTACCTGCAATACCACCGAAACCTAATACAGCTGCAATAATAGCGATTATAAAGAAAACGATCGAATAATGAAGCATGATTTTTTCCTTTCGGTTTAATATAAAACGGTCGAGGGGGATACGACCGTTTATTATGAAATTCAACGGTCTTAGCTGTTCAACCAATCATCAATTTCTTTTTCAGCTTCATCTTTAGTGCGACCGTAACGCTCTTGGATTTTACCAGCCAACTGATCGCGCTTGCCTTCGATGATGTCCAAATCGTCGTTTGTCAGCTCGCCCCATTTTTCTTTGGCTTTACCTTTAAGTTGCTCCCATTTTCCTTTGATAATATCTTCATTCATAGTTATATAATCCTATCTTATTGATTAATATTTAATTCACTGATAAAACCGCTTGCATTTAACCTTACTTGATAATTTTTTAATTTGCAAGCAATGCCAATGCTGATTTTTTAATCAGCTACCCAATATTTTATTAATTTTATAAATAATCAATAAGTTATATAAAATTGTTAAATTTTGAAAATATTAAGATATTATTGATTACCGCCTTTTACGTGTATTCTTTAAATCAATCGACCTCACTATAAAAAACAGGCCGTCTGAAAATCTTTCAGACGGCCTTTACTATCCAATCTTTCCTTTAACGGCCAAAATTATCTCGGCGTTCGCGCCAGTCTTGGCGGATGGAGCCGCTTTTGCCGACCGGTGTGTCTTGTTCGACTTCCCAAATAAAATTCGTTCCGCCGCCAATCGGATGCGAGCCGCGTAAACCGATGTGGCTGCCTTGGTCGGCAACGGCAGTTCGGCTGTATGTTTGGCCGCCAAAACGGGTTTGCGAGGTTTCGATGCCGCTTTTGATGCTGCCGTAAAGCTGTACGTCGGCATGTGCGGCCAGTGCGGCGGTGGAAAGTGCGGCAGTGAGGAGAAGTTTCAAGTTCATGGTTTATCCTTTTTTGGAGAGGAATTGTGAGGCGATTGTATCGGCCTTGTGCGTAAACAAGTTACAATTCTTGCAAAATCTGACAGGAGTTTTGATGATGCACTCTTTACGCGCTGCCGCGGTGCAAATGGTGTCGTCCACCAACCCCGAAACCAATATTGCCACCATGAAACGCCTTGTCCGCGAGGCGGCCGAACAAGGGGCGGATTGGGTGTTGCTGCCCGAATATTGGCCGCTGATGGGCAAAAACGATACGGACAAGCTGGCATTTGCCGAGCCTTTGGACGATGGACGCGTCGGCGAAACCTGCGACACCCGTTTTCAGACGGCCTTAAGCGAAACGGCAAGGGAATGCGGCGTGGTGTTGTTTGGCGGTACGGTTCCACTGCAAAGCCCAGACGCGGGCAAGGTGATGAATACAATGCTTGTATATGACCGCGACGGCAACCGAATCGGGCTTTACCACAAAATGCACCTTTTCGGCTTTTCCGGTTTGGGCGAACGCTACGCCGAAGCCGATACGATACTGGCGGGCAGCGATGTGCCGAAGTTAAGCGTGGACGATGTTCCGCTGGCGGCCGGGGTCTGCTACGATTTGCGCTTTCCTGAGTTTTTCCGCGCCCAGCAGCCGTTTGATGTTTTGCTGTTGCCGGCCGCGTTTACCTATACGACCGGCAAGGCACATTGGGAATTGCTGCTGCGCGCCCGTGCAGTGGAAAACCAATGCTACGTCATCGCGTCGGCACAAGGCGGACTGCATGAAAGCGGCCGCCGCACATTCGGCCACAGTATGATTATCGACCCTTGGGGCGATGTGTTGGCGACGTTGCCCGAAGGCGAAGGCGTGATTTGTGCCGATTTGGATACCGCGCGACTGCAAAGCGTGCGCACGCGCCTGCCTGCCCTGAAACACCGACTACTTTAAACACACTATGTCCCACTCCCAACCCACACGCATTCTCGGCATCGACCCCGGCAGCCGCGTGACCGGCTTCGGCGTTATCGATGTCCACGGCCGCGAGCATCATTATGTTGCTTCCGGCTGTATCAAAACGCCGACCGGCGCGTCGCTTTCCGAACGCATCGCCGTAATTGTCCGCCATATCGACGAAATCATCCGCCACTATCAGCCGCATCAGGCGGCCATCGAACAAGTGTTTGTCAACGTCAATCCGGCCGCGACTTTGATGCTCGGTCAGGCGCGCGGTGCGGCGATTGCCGCTTTGGTCATGCACGACTTGCCCGTGTTTGAATACACCGCGCTTCAAGTCAAGCAGGCAGTGGTCGGCAAGGGCAAGGCCGCCAAAGAGCAGGTGCAGCATATGGTAGTCCAAATGCTCGCGCTTTCAGGCACGCCGCAAGCCGATGCCGCCGACGGACTCGCCGTCGCCCTCACCCACGCCCTGCGCAATCACGGATTAGCTTCGCAACTCAATCCCGAAGGCCTGCAGGTCAAACGCGGCCGTTTCCAATAGTAAGCCGACATTCAGGCCGTCTGAAATCGTGTTCCAGCCCGTTTTCAGACGGCCTTTCGGTTATAATAACCCTTTGCCCACATACAGCGAGCCTGCATGAAAGCCGCCTTCCTTTTTCTCTACCTCATCCGCCTGCTGCCTTTTTGCGTGTTGCACAAAATTGCCGACGCGATCGGTATTCTCGCCTATTACGCAGTCAAACCGCGCCGCAAAGTCGGCGAGGTCAACCTCAGAAAATGCTTTCCCGAGCTGAACGACAGCCAGCGCACCGCCCTGCTCAAACGCCATTTCCAACACATGGCCAAGCTGATGCTCGAATACGGCCTCTATTGGTATGCGCCTGCGGACAAACTGCGCTCGTTGGTGCGCTATCAAGACAAACACCATCTTGACGAAGCCCTCGCCGCCGGCGAAAAAGTCATCATCCTCTATCCGCACTTTACCGCATTTGAAATGGCGGTTTACACGCTCAATCAGGATGTGCCGCTGACCAGCATGTATTCGCACCAAAAAAACAAAGCCCTGGACGAGCAAATCCTGAAAGGCCGTCACCGCTACAACAATGTTTTCCTGATCGGCCGCACAGAAGGCCTGCGCGCCATCATCAAGCACCTGCGCAAAAGCAATGCGCCCTTTCTTTATCTGCCCGACCAAGACTTTGGCCGCAACGATTCCATTTTCGTCAATTTCTTCAGCATTCAGACGGCCACGATTACCGGTCTCAGCCGTATCGCCGGCATGACCAAAGCCAAAATCATTCCCGCCATCCCCACGCGCGAAGCCGACAATACCGTAACCCTGCGCTTCTATCCGGCTTGGGACAATTTCCCGACCGAAAATGTCGAAGCCGACACCCAGCGCATGAACGACTTCATCGAAGAGCGGGTACGCGAGCATCCCGAACAATATTTCTGGCTGCACAAACGCTTCAAAACCCGTCCCGAAGGCGAAAGCAGCTTTTACTGACTACATAAAATTACAATTTAAGCATGAAAAAGCGGTAAAACCTTTCTTTTGCCGCTTTTTCATTTTAGTTGTATCAAACTCAAGCTCAGCTTCAATTTCAAACAATCAAATCAAATTCCACTTTAAATGCTTTAAAAACAACTTTTTTCAAGGCAATTGAAACTTTCAAACAACCTTATATTTTTTCTCAAATAAAAAACGCCCCAGCCAATACCCTTTTCATTTATATGTTAAATTTAATTTCATTTAAAAACAAAATGTTATAAAATAACCTTTAAAATAAAACAAATTTTAATCATTCGAAATATGAAATTAAATTAAATTTAAAGCAAGAAATACAAAATAAACATCTAATTTTAAATTAATTATGAAATTTAATTGCAAAATTATGACAATAACCGCAATTTACCCTGAACCAAACCTTCAGAAAAAAACACTTGGCAAACTGTAAAATTTCGCGTAAATTTCACTACATCAAATTACAAGACATTCAGACGGCCTCAGCCGGTTTTAAATGTTTTTGTAAGCAGTTTTCTGATATTGCAAGCAATTGCAGTATTTTTAGAGGATTTCGGCGCAATACCCGAAATGAAAGTTTACCGGTGCAGAGTTGAGCTGCATCTGTAAAGCCGCAGGTGAAAGCCTGTATTGTTTGTGAAGCGTAAATCTCTGATTTGAGGTATTGGGGCAATCCTGTGGGGGATTGCCTCTTTTTTTATCTGAGCCGTCATGCCACAATGGCATCATTCCTTATCCAACCCGAACACGCCATGACCCCGATACTCGCCTTCGACATCGAAACCATACCCGACGTAAACGGCATCCGCCTGCTTTACGATTTGCCTGCCGATTTGCCCGACAACGAAGTCGTCCTGTTTGCCCAACAGCAACGCCGCGCCAAAACCGGCAGCGACTTTATGCAACACCATCTGCACCAAGTCGTCGCCATCTCCTGCTGTATGCGCTGGGGGCAGGACAAAATCCGCGTCAGCACCATCGGCGATCCCGAAGACAGCGAAGAAGTCATGATTGCCAAATTCTTCGAGGTTATCGAAAACTATACGCCGCAACTCGTCAGCTGGAACGGCGGCGGTTTCGACCTGCCCGTCCTCCACTACCGCGCCCTGATACACGGCATCAGTGCCGCCCGCTACTGGGACATGGGCGACGGCGACTTTGGCGACAGCCGCGACTTTAAGTGGAACAACTACATCAGCCGCTACCACACCCGCCATTGCGACCTAATGGATTTGCTCGCCCTCTACCAACCGCGTGCCAGCGTGCCTTTGGACGATATGGCCAAACTCTGCGGTTTCCCCGGCAAATTGGGCATGGACGGCAGCAAGGTTTGGGACGCTTATCACGCAGGCCGTCTGAGAGACATCCGCGACTATTGCGAAACCGATGCCGCCAATACCTACCTGATGTACATGCGCTTTCGCATGATGAGCGGCGCGCTCGATGCCGACGAATACGAAGTCGAAATCAAACGCATCAAACACTATCTGGCCGCACAAGCCGAAGAAAAACAACACTGGGCGGAGTTCGTCGCTGCTTGGCGTTAAACCAGGCTGTCTGAACAGCTAAACCAAAAAAAAAAACCAAAAGGGCGTGATCGACACGCCCTTTTTTATATTCCGACTAACCATGCCCGCTAAGCAGGCAAACGCCCCAGCGTGACTCTGTCCAATCCTGCCAAATCCTGTTCGGTTGCCACTTCGGCAAACCCGTTCTCCAGCATAATGTTCCGCACCGCTTCGCCCTGGTCATAGCCGTGTTCAAACAGCAGCCAGCCGTTGGCTTTCAGGTATTTAGGGGCTTCTTGGGTAATGTGGCGGATATGGCTGAGGCCGTCTGAAAAGTCGGTCAGCGCGTTTTGCGGTTCAAACCTCAAATCGCCTTGCGACAAATGCACATCGCCGTCCTCAATGTACGGCGGATTGGAAACAATCACATCGTATTGGCCTTCAGACGGCCTGTCGGTATCAAACCACGAACCCTGCGCAAATTCGACTTTTGTACCCAATTTGGCCGCATTTTGACGGGCGGTATCCAAAGCACCGACGCTGATGTCGGATGCGCGAACATCGGCATCAACGCGTTCAAGCGCGACGGTTACGGCAATGACGCCGCTGCCCGTTCCCAAATCCCACACGTGGCCTTGCGGCGGCAAGCGTTTGAGCACGGCTTCCACCAAATGCTCGGTTTCAGGGCGTGGAATCAGCACATGGGGATTGACGGCAAAGTGTCGTCCGTAGAACTCGCGTTCTCCCAACAGATAGGCCATCGGCTCGCCTTTCAGACGGCGTTGAGCCAAAGCCTCCAAGGTTTGCAGGGCAGAGTCTGCCAAATCGTCCGTACCGCGCGTCACCAGCTGCGCGCGCGTATAACCCAGCGCATATTGCAACAACATCCGCGCTTCATTTTTGGGCAGTGCCGATTGGCGCAACCATTCATCAAGCGTCATTTTTCGTCCCATCTGCCAGCGTTGTGGCTTTTCTTTCCTTACTCTTTCCGGCAAACGTGCCGATGGTGGCAACCGCAAATGCGGCATACCACAAATAAAATCCCGCGCCGTAGCGTACGATATCCGATGTATTCCCTGCTTCATCAACGTGTACGGCTTTCACACTGAAAGCCACCAGCGCCAAGCTCCAAAGCGCCGCATGGACAGGCACGACCTTCTTCCGCAACGCCAGCAACACAATGGCCGCCAACCAAACATAATTCGCATAGGCCGCACAATACCTGATATCCAAAGAAGTAAATATCGACCCCAAAATCAAAACGGTCAAACCCTTCATGCTTTCATGATTGCCCAAATAAAATGCAACATTGGACAAAGATGCTATCCACAGGGCAACCGACACCAGCAACATCACTATGGGAAAACTTGATTTCCGATTCTGTTCCTGCATAGTTTTATCCTAATGCAAAAGGCCGTCTGAAAACTTTTCAGACGGCCTGCCGTTTAAATTTCGCTACCGCCCACGGTCAGTCCGGCATCAATCCTCAGGGTCGGTTGTCCGACGCCGACAGGCACGCTCTGCCCTTCTTTGCCGCAGACGCCGATACCGCTGTCGAGCGCGGAGTCGTTACCTATCATGGAAACGTGTTTCAGCACTTCGGGGCCGTTGCCGATGATGGTCGCGCCTTTGACAGGATATTGCAGTTTGCCGCCTTCCACCCACCACGCTTCGGATGCGCTGAACACGAACTTGCCGCTGGTAATGTCCACTTGTCCGCCGCCAAAGTTGACGGCGTAAATGCCCTTGTCGATGGACGCGATGATTTCTTCCGGCTCATAGCCGCCGTTTTCCATAAAGGTATTGGTCATGCGCGGCATAGGAGCGGAAGCGTAACTTTCGCGGCGGCCGTTGCCGGTCGATTGCATACCCATCAGGCGGGCGTTGGTTTCGTCCTGCATATAGCCGACCAAAATACCGTCTTCAATCAATACAGTACGGCGGGTTTCGTTGCCTTCGTCGTCGATATTGAGCGAGCCGCGTCTGTCGGCAATATCGCCTTGATCCACAACGGTAACGCCTTTGGCAGCCACGCGCTCGCCGATTCGGCCGGAGAAAACGCTGGTTTCTTTACGGTTGAAATCGCCTTCCAAACCATGTCCAACCGCTTCGTGCAACAACACGCCCGGCCAGCCGTTGCCCAAAACAACGGTCATCTCGCCGGCAGGCGCAGGACGGGATTCAAGATTGGTCAGGGCTTGTTTGACGGCGGAATCGACAAACCGATGCACCAAGTTTTCATCGAAATACGCCAAATCATAACGCCCGCCACCGCCTGCGCTGCCCTGCTCGCGACGCTCGCCCTGCTTGGCAATGACGGTTACGTTCATGCGCACCATCGGACGGATATCGGCAGCGTGTTTGCCGTCCAGACGGGCGATGTACACCATGTCGTATTCGCAGGTCAAACCGGCCATCACTTGCACGATACGCGGATCGGCGGCTTTGGCCAGCGTTTCAACTTTGTTCAACAGCGCGACTTTGGCAGCAGAATCAAGACTGGCAATAGGGTCAATCGCCATATGGACAGGCTTGCCGTAGGCAGGTGTCGGCACTTTGACGCTGGCTTCGCCGCCAGCCGCACCAATCACGCGCACGGCTTTGGCAGAGCGGTTGATCGAATCGATACACAGGCTGTCGGCGTAGGCAAAAGCAGTCTTATCGCCCGAAACGGCACGCACGCCCACACCCTGATCGATTTGGAAGCTGCCCGATTTGACGATGCCTTCTTCCAAATGCCAACTTTCATAGGCAGTACGCTGGCAATAGATGTCGGCATAATCGACATGGTTGGCGCCGATAATACTCAGGCTTTGGGCGAGCAAATCGGGGGAAAGGTGGTTGGCTTCGAGCAAATCTCGCTGTACCGCGGCGTAGGTTTGTTGCATAATTTTTCAGACGGCCCGACGAGCAGGCAAAGTTAATTTGGCCTTGATTATACGGTATTTTATATGGCTTTGGATATGTTGATTGCTTGGATTTATGAGTGATTGAAACAAATCAAAAGGCCGTCTGAAATATAGGGTTGAAATGTTTGCCTTACCCTATTTCAACCGGCCTGTTCGTTTGACGTTCAGACGGCCTTTTCAATCACGGCAAAGCCAATGCCACAATTTAATTTCCATACAAAACAAAGCATTACAACAAAAACCATTATTTTTTCAATTTTGCTATTGATAATAGTTATTATTAGCGTATAATCAAAACCACTCGGAAGACGTCCTAATCCGAGCCATTAAACGACAGATTTTATCCCCCTCTTTCCCATTATCTCTTGATACTCGGAGTGCGCATATACGAAACATACCTGTTCCCCTTTATATCAGATACTCAAAACCGAAAAACATGAAACCCACTGCCGATACAGTGGGTTTCGTGTTTTTTGGCGTTCGGTTTATCAGGCTTGGCCGGCTGCTTATCAGGCCGTCTGAAACCGAATAGGCCTGATTATCGGCAGGTTTTCATGTTCAACTTGCCATAACGGCCGACAATGTTTCTGATGTCTTGGGCATCGCGCTCGTCGACCGCCATAAAGACCACGGTCATGCGTGCTACGCTCAAACCGGTATCGGGTGCGCTTCTGTCTTCCTGTTCGACAATGCGCGCACCGCCAAAACCTGCGCTGGACAAGCGTGAAATCAAAACTTGGGCGGAAGAGCGGCTGCGTGTTACGTCAATGCTGATTTCGCCGTTGTGAATACTGCCGCTAAAGCCGCGGCTGCCCAAGGCATCAAGCTGGGCGGAAGTGTCGCCGTCGGCAGGCAAGACCACGCGGAAGGTTTTGGAAGAAGTTTCGCCACCGGATGCGCCGTTACGTTTTTCGATACTGCGGCTGGCCGCATGAGGCCATTTGCCCAACAAGCCTTTGATGCGGTGGTAATCGTCTTCATCCATCACTACGGTGGCGCTGCTGGTACACAAGCGTTCCACGCCGGCCGCGTCCATCTCTTCTTCGGCTGCGCGACGCTCTTGCGCTTCTTTCTCGCGGCGCATTTTTTCTTTTTTCTCTTTCAACTGCTGCGCTTCTTGCTTTTTACGCAAGGCTTCTGCTTCTTCGGATTCAGGTTCTGCCATAATCAGGCCGTCTGATTCATCCGCCACCCAATCGGGTTGCGATGCCTGCTGAGGCTCGGCTTTGGGCGCGTCCAAAGAAGACGGGCGCAATAATTCGTGCGTGCCGCCTTCCAAGGCAGATTCGGGTTTCGCGGTTTTATGTTGTGTCCGATAGGCAACCATGCTGCCAAAAACAATGATGTTGAGTGCGACCAAGACCGCAAACAGCCATTTCATGATGCGTTTTCCTTTTTATTGTCCGTTGCGATGGGCAATCCAATGCAAGAGCCCGTGAATCACGAGATTATCGACGATTTTCACTTGATTGTCATGAACGAATGACTCCGGCAGCGCCTGCACGACTCTGGCCGCGCCGCCGCCCGTGATAATAATATCGACCGGTTTGCCTTCGCCCGTTTTGTCTTTCAGACGGCCATGCATCATCATCAACGCGCCGCAAACGGCATCCATCATGCCGCTGGCAATGGCGTTCGGCGTTGTGGTTGGGAACGGATATACCTTGCCGATGGGGCGGTTGAGGTTGGCGGTCTTGAGCGCCATCGCCTCTTTCATCAAGTGGAAACCGGGCATGATGGTGCCGCCGAGATAATGATTGTCTTCCGTCAGCGCGTCGGTGGTTACGGCGGTGCCGCAGCTGACGACGACGCAGGCATTTTGCGTAAAGCGACGGCTGCCCAGCGCATTAAACCAACGGTCGGAGCCATGTTCTTCAGGACGGCGGTAATGGTTGCGGATACCCAAAGCCTGCGGCATGGAAGACAGCCATTCGACCGGACGGGTTAATTGTTCTTCCACCATCGCTTTTTTTACCGAACCGCACACGGCGCAACCGACAATCTTCACATCATCATCGGCAAATTGCAGCCATTCTTCGCCCAGCTGGGTCAAATCACGATACGGCGCGCGGCCGACTTCGGAAAATGTGCCGTTCTCTACCCACGCCCATTTCAACTGACTGTTGCCGCCGTCCAGCAGCAAAAAGCGTTCCGGCTTAGTCGCGGCAGGTTGCGCCGGACGATTATCCGGACGCAAGCTGATCTCGCCGCTGACAATGGTTTTCTCGCCATTGTCGGTCAACAAACGCAACGCGCCTTGCGCATCCACGCCTTTGACTACGCCTTCATGAACAATGCGCCCTTCTTGAAGCAGCAAGACCGGCCTGCCTGTGTCGCGGTTGGCGGCATCGTATTCGCCGACACATGACGCGAATCCGTTTTGCGCGTATTCGTTCAACAGCGCATCGAGTTGCGCCAATACCGCATTCAATAAGGTTTTGACGCTTACGCCCTGCTTAGAGGCCGTCTGAAACAATGCCTGTATGGAAGTGGCGTTTTCAACTTCTTTCGGCAATACAAAATTGATACCGATGCCGATGACGGCGACAGTCCTATTCTCTACCCGCGCCGTTTCAATCAAAATACCGGCCAATTTATCGTTGGCCACGACCAAATCGTTCGGCCACTTGATATTTACGTCCAAACCGATATCGGCAAGCGCGCGTCGGCAAGCCAATGCCGCCACCAACGCCAGCGAACCCAGCTCATACTGCGGCTTGTCAAACGCCCAGCCCAAGCTGAACATCAGACATTCACCCTGTCGGTTGACCCAGCTTCGCCCTTGCCGTCCGCGTCCTTTGGTTTGGAAATGCGCCACGCACAAGGCCTTATGCGCCAAATCTGCCGACTGGCGCGCCAATGCCATGATTTCATCATTGCTGGACGAACATTCGTGTTTCAACTGCGCACGAAAACCCTGTTTTCCGGCCATTTGTTGCAGAGATTCTTCGGCAAACACAGCCAAAGGGCGCACCAAACGCCATTGCCCGTCGTGCTGGCGCAGCAAACCGCGGATATGGCCCGGCATCTGCTGCCAGAATCCGTTTAATTGTTGCGGCTTCATACCGACCACGCGCGCCAACTGAGAAACGTGTTGCGGCAGGCCGTCTGAAAGTGCGGCGAGCAAGGCCCAATGGCGGCTGTTCAAATCCGTCATTCGCCTCCTCCGGCTTCGCGAATTTTCGCCAACGTTTTGGTGGTCGAAGTCTGGTGTAAAAACGGAATCGAAAATACTTTGCCGCCACGCGCAAACGTCTCAGCCGCACCGACAATCTTATCCACAGGCCAGTCGCCGCCTTTAATCAATACATCAGGTTTGACCATTTCAATCAACGCAGCCGGCGTATCGTCATCAAACCATGTGACCAAATCCACGCTCGCCAATGCCGCTGCCACTGCCGCGCGGTTTTCCAAAGGATTAATCGGACGATCGTCCCCTTTGCCCTGACGGCGCACCGAAGCATCGGTATTCAATGCCAACACCAAAGCCGCACCGGCCGATCGCGCCTGCGCCAGATACGTTACATGGCCCCTATGGAGAATATCGAAACAGCCGTTGGTAAACACCAGCGGACGGGGCAATGCCGCCAAACGCTCCGCCAGCTTTTCGGGCGGACAGATTTTGGATTCAAATTCTGGAGCTGGCCATTCGGACATGATGCGGTTCCTTTGGGAATGAAACAGAAAATAATCGGGGTATTATAAAGGATAACGGCGAAACGCCATAAAAAGATACCGAACGGTACAATATTCGGGCTTGACTGCGTATTCATTGATATTTGATAACACAGCAAATGCTATTTTTGCCGATGCCATGATGAAACGGTTTGATAAATACTTTTTTGAAACCCAATTAAATCTGAAGTAAAATTCGGGTATAAATGGAAAAAAGCCTGCATACAATATGCAGGCTTTCATCTGGGGTGGCTGATGGGGCTCGAACCCACGACAACTGGAATCACAATCCAGGGCTCTACCAACTGAGCTACAGCCACCGTAAAAATTGGCACGCCCGACAGGAATCGAACCTGTAACCCCCGACTTAGAAGGTCGGTGCTCTATCCGGTTGAGCTACGGGCGCTCATGCCGATTCGTGCTAAGAATTTTGTGGTCGGGGCGGTGGGATTCGAACTCACGACCCTCTGCTCCCAAAGCAGATGCGCTAACCGGGCTGCGCTACGCCCCGACTGAAGACCTGAACTATACAGACCCTTTTTAACCCGGTCAACATCTACTTTGCTTTATTTTTTCATTTTTTGATTATCTTATTATTTTTAATCGTTATTTATTTTTATGTTTCACAATCAGGGCTACTCTTTTGTGTCAGGCCGTCTGAAAAATGCGATAATTTAAACGCAATATTTATCCCTATTGAGGAGGAAAAATCATGGCTGCACAACTTATAGACGGAAAAAAAATCTCCCAGCAACGCATCGAGGCGGTCGCACAGGCGGTAAAAGCGCGTCAGGAAAAAGGTTTGCACACGCCTTGCTTGGCGGTGGTATTGGTTGGCGACGACCCTGCTAGCGCGGTTTATGTACGCAATAAAAAACTGGCCTGCCAAAAAAGCGGCATCGAATCGCGCTCTTATGAGCTGCCGTCTGAAACCACGCAAGACGATTTGCTGAAACTGGTGGACGAATTGAACGGCGACCCTGCCGTCGACGGTATTTTGGTGCAACTGCCGCTGCCGGCACACATCGACAGCCAAGCGGTTTTGGAGCGTATCGAGCCGCATAAAGATGTGGACGGCTTCCACCCTTACAACGTCGGCCGCCTGGTCGTCAAAATGCCGCTGATGCGCCCTTGCACACCCAAAGGTGTGATGACTTTGTTGGAAGCCTACGGCATCGACCCGAAAGGCAAAAAAGCGGTCGTCGTCGGCGCGTCCAATATTGTCGGCCGCCCACAGGCGTTGGAATTGCTGCTGTCCCGCGCGACGGTAACCATTTGCCACAGCGCCACGCAAAACCTTGCCGATGAAGTTGCCGCCGCAGATATTTTGGTGGTCGGCGTAGGCATTCCGAATTTCGTTAAAGGCGAATGGGTCAAACCCGGCGCAGTCGTTATCGATGTGGGCATCAACCGCTTGGACGACGGCAGCCTGTGCGGCGACGTGGAGTTTGATGTCGCTAAAGAACGCGCATCCATGATTACGCCTGTTCCCGGCGGCGTCGGCCCGATGACGATTGCCACTTTGTTGGAAAACACGGTACACGCGGCCTCATTACACGACTAATCACTGTCATTAAGTTAGGCCGTCTGAACATGATTTTTCAGACGGCCTGACCTGTTTTTTTGCTTTTTACCTTATTGGCTTCACATGTCCTTACTCTCTTCCCACGCCGACAACCCGACTTTCCGCAACGCTTCCTATATCCTGATGGGCTTGGCCTTGCTGATTGTCTTGCACTACCATTTTCTGCCGCTGCTGCTGTCGGTTATCCTGACCTATATCTTTATTACGCGCACCAACGGCGTCATCCTCAAACTCCGCCGCCGTGTTTTACCGCGCAACACGCGGCTGCATAAGTCGCTCAATGCGCACAATATCAACCTAATTTCCACCACGCTGACGCTGGCCATCGTATTCAGCATCATTGCGATGATGTCTTTGGGCATTTACCACCTGATACATGGCGGCCACGTCGGCTTTATGCTGGCCAAGCTGGCGGCGATTTTGGAAGACACCAAAAACAGCCAAGACCTGCCTGCTGCCATTCTCAATATGCTGCCCAACAATATGGCCGAAATCAAAGCCTCGGCAATCAAGCTGATTGAAGAATACCGCGCCGCGCTGACCCGTATCAGTAAAAACAGCATCACGTCCTTCGTGTACATCCTCATCGGCATCATCATCGGCGCCATGCTCAGTTTCCACCGCCTGGAAATGCGCAAAAACCGCCATAAAATGCCGCTGTTTAAAGCCGAATTGATGCGGCGCATCGTCAATTTTGAAACCAGCTTTGAGCGCGTGTTCCTCGCCCAAGTCAAAATCTCGCTGATCGACACCTTCCTGACCGGCCTGTACCTTTACTTGGTTTTGCCGCTGTTCGGCGTTGACCTGCCGTTTAAAATGACCGTCCTGATCATCGCCTTTATCGTCGGCCTGATTCCGGTGGCAGGCAACCTGATTTCCAACACCATCATTATTATTTTGAGCCTCGGCGCATCGCTTTACGTCGCACTCGCATCGCTGGTTTTCCTCGTTGTCATCCACAAGCTCGAATATTTCCTCAACGCCAAAATCATCGGCTCGGAAATCGAATCCAGCGCATGGGAATTGCTGGTGGCGATGGTCGTCTTTGAACGCATTTTCGGCATCGGCGGCATCATCGTCGCGCCGGTTTATTACGCGTATCTGAAAAACGAATTGAAACTGCGAAAATTGATTTAATCAGTTGCGTTTATACACATCAAAGGCCGTCTGAAAACGACAATCGGGTTTTCAGACGGCCTTTGCTTTACCTTTTCTTACACTTTACGGCATAATGGCAGCCACGCATTTCTAGAAGAAAGATAAACAATGTCAACCAAAACCCCATCCCTATTCGGCGGAGCGATGATTATCGCCGGTACGGTTATCGGCGCAGGCATGCTTGCCAACCCGACCGCCACCTCCGGCGTATGGTTTACCGGCTCGCTGGCCGTGTTGCTGTACACCTGGTTTTCCATGCTCTCCAGCGGCCTGATGATTTTGGAAGTCAACACCCATTATCCGCACGGCGCCAGCTTCGACACTATGGTTAAAGACCTGCTCGGCCCGGCTTGGAACGTCATCAACGGCGTTGCCGTCGCTTTCGTTTTATACCTGCTCACCTACGCCTACATCTTCGTCGGCGGCGACCTGACCGCCAAAGGCATCGGCAGCGCGGTAGGCGGCGAAATTTCGCTCACCATCGGCCAACTCGTCTTTTTCGGCATTCTCGCCTTTTGCGTTTGGGCATCCGCACGCTTGGTTGACCGCTTCACCAGCATCCTCATCGGCGGCATGGTATTGACCTTTATTTGGGCAACCGGCGGCCTGATTGCCGATGCCAAAATGCCTGTCCTGTTTGACACCCAAGCCCCTGCCGGCACCAGCTACTGGATTTATGTCGCTACCGCCCTGCCCGTTTGCCTTGCCTCATTCGGTTTCCACGGTAACGTCTCCAGCCTGCTCAAATACTTTAAAGGCGACGCGCCCAAAGTGGCCAAATCCCTATGGGTAGGAACGCTGATTGCGCTTGTGATTTACATCCTCTGGCAAATCGCCATCCAAGGCAACCTGCCGCGTAACGAGTTCGCACCGGTTATCGCCGCAGAAGGACAAGTTTCCGTCCTGATCGAAACGCTGTCCAAGTTCGCCCAAACCGGCAATATGGACAAAGTGTTGACCCTGTTCTCCTACATGGCGATCGCAACCTCCTTCCTCGGCGTAACGCTCGGCCTGTTCGACTACATTG
This sequence comes from Neisseria sp. HMSC058F07, assembly GCF_001810035.1. Lineage (NCBI taxonomy): Bacteria > Pseudomonadati > Pseudomonadota > Betaproteobacteria > Neisseriales > Neisseriaceae > Neisseria > Neisseria sp. HMSC058F07. Next base: position 327,660 of record NZ_KV799663.1, read on the forward strand.
CCGACATCTTCAAATGGAACGACAGCATCTCCGGCCGCACCAAAACCGCCGCACTGACCTTCCTGCCGCCTTTGATTTCCTGCCTGCTCTTCCCTACCGGCTTCGTTACCGCCATCGGCTACGTCGGCCTGGCCGCCACCATCTGGACCGGCATCATCCCCGCCATGCTGCTCTACCGCTCGCGCCATAAATTCGGTGCCGGCAAAAACTACAAAGTTTACGGCGGATTCTGGCTGATGGTTTGGGTCTTCCTCTTCGGCATCATCAACATTGCCGCCCAAATATTGAGCCAAATGGAGCTTGTTCCCGTATTTAAAGGTTAAATTCCCTTAAGGCCGTCTGAAACACCCTCTTTCAGACGGCCTAATTCATTATTTTCCGCTACAATATCCCCTTTCCCCCCAACGAACACCGTCCATGTACGACAATATCCGTTTCCATCTCGACGAAGACTATCCCGACCAGCTCCCGCCCGAAAACGCCGCCACCCACATCGGCATGTACTGGCAGTGGGCGGCGCAGGCAGGCCTCGTCAACCCCGTCTGGCAAACCGCCCCCGAAACCGCAGCCGACTTCGCCGCCATGACCTCGGGCAAAATCAGCGGACGGCACTTCCTGCTCAAACACATGGACGGCGCATTGACAGCGGACGACTTTACCGAACTCGGCCAACGGTTTACCGAGTTCTACTACACCGACGAAGAAGACGGCTACGGCGCATTTATGGAAGACTACGTCCTCGCCCTCGACACGCCCTCGCTCGGCGGCTTCTACCACGTCAAAAACACCCCGGAAACCTTCGCCAAACTGACACCCGTTTTTCAGACGGCCTTTGAAAAATGGAAAAGCAGTTTGAAAGCAGAAAAATAAGAGCCCAAACCATGAAACTCATCATCCTCGACCGCGACGGCGTCATCAACCAAGACCGCGACGATTTCGTCAAATCCGTTGACGAATGGATTCCCATCGAAGGCAGCATGGATGCCATCGCCTTCTTAACGCAGGCAGGCTACACCATCGCCGTGGCCACCAACCAATCCGGTATCGGCCGCAAATACTTTACCGTGCAAGACCTGACCGAAATGCACGCAAAAATGCACCGCCTTGCCGTTCAAGCAGGCGGCACCATCGACGGCATTTGGTTTTGCCCGCACACTGCCGCCGACAACTGCGAATGCCGCAAACCCAAGCCCGGCATGATTATCGACATCATCGAACGCTTCAAGGCCAATGCCGCCGAAACCTGGCTGGTCGGAGACAGCCTGCGCGACCTGCAAGCCATTGATGCCGCAGGCGGCAAATCCGCGCTCGTCCTGACCGGCAAAGGCAAAAAAACGCTGGCCAAACACGAGCAAGACCTGCCCGAACACACCCAAGTCTTCGACAACCTGCTGGCTTTTTCGCAATACATCATGCGTGAAAACACACAAATCGAAGAAGCCGCGCAAGCTATCCTATAAACGACAAGGCCGTCTGAAACCAGCCGACAACGGCGTTCAGACGGCCTTCAAACGACAGACTTTTCCCCGATATGCTGATTATCCGCAACCTGATTTACTGGTTCATCCTTTCCTCTAGCATTATTTTACTGTTCCCCTTTATGCTGCTTGCCCTGCCCTTCCAAGGCGGTGCACACAAAATGGCGCAAGTTTGGGTGCGCATCCTCAACTGGTCACTCAAGCACATCATCGGTTTGAACTACACCTTAAGCGGCGCGGAAAACATTCCCGACCACCCTGCCATTATTTGCGCCAAACACCAAAGCGGCTGGGAAACCCTCGCCCTGCAAGAGATTTTTCCGCCGCAAGTCTATGTTGCCAAACGCGAACTCTTCAAAATCCCTTTCTTCGGCTGGGGCTTGAAGCTGGTCAAAACCATCGGCATCGACCGCAGCAACAGCCGCGAAGCCAACAAACAACTCTTAGAACAAGGCCTTGCGCGTAAAAACGAAGGCTATTGGATTACCATTTTCCCCGAAGGCACACGCCTGCCGCCCGGCGAAAAAGGCCGCTATAAGCTCGGCGGCGCGCGCATGGCAAAAATGTTTGAGATGGACATCGTCCCCGTCGCGCTCAACAGCGGCGAGTTTTGGCCGCGCAATTCCTTCCTCAAATACCCCGGCACGGTCAGCGTCATCATCGGCAAACCCATTGCCCACAACAACGGCAATGAAGCCGAACTCATGGCTCAATGCGAGCAATGGATCGAAAGCCAACAGCCCCTGATTACCGGACAAGGCCCGTTCGCGCCCAAAACCAAATAAATCATTCCATCGGGTGGGCCGCTATACCCGCCCTTTCCATGCCGTCCAATATTTTTCTCAACATCATGCCCCACCTCCATACCCATACCCTTTCAGACGGCCTCACCATTCATATCCAGCTCAAACGCAGTGCCAAGAAAAACCTCATCTTGCGCCCCGTTTCCGCCGATACCGTCAGCATCAATATCCCTCCGTTTGTTACCCAGCGCACCTTTACCCAATGGCTGAACGACAACGAAGCCATCCTGCGCCGTACCCTAAACAAAACACCGGCTCGGCAAACACCTACAGACACGCTTCCCGAATGGATTTGGTATCAAGGCGTTCAGACGGCCTTGTCCGTCCACGCAGCAAACCACATCCAAATCAGGCCGTCTGAAATTCTGTTGCCCGAAAAAGAAACCGCCGCCCAACTTACCCATTTGCGCCGCTTCCTGCACGAGCGTGCGCACGAATATCTGCTACCGCGCCTCGAAGGCCATATCCGAACCACCCACCTGACCCCGAGCGCCATTTCCCTTTCCAACGCCAAAACCTTCTGGGGCGTTTGCCGCCACACCACCGGCATCCGCCTCAACTGGCGGCTCATCGGCACGCCCGAATATGTCGCCGACTACGTCTGCCTGCACGAACTCTCCCACCTGCGCCATCCCAACCACAGCCCTGCATTTTGGGCTCTAACCCACTCGCTCACGCCGCATGTCGACCAAGCCGAACAATGGCTGAAGGCGCACGGCGGCGAATTATTCCACCTCGGCTAAGTCTTTCCAGCAGCATTTTTCTGCAAGCAAACACCAGCCCAAAGCAAAGAATCAACGTCCTCCAAACAAATCATGTAGCCGCGCGTAAAATCAGGTTTATCCGCTTGCCGCCCCCTCAGGCATGCCGATAAGATGATTTCGTTCTCAAAACCCTTTTCAGAAAGGAAAACCGATGACCAAAGCAAAATCGTTACTGGCCACCGGCATTTTGGCTCTTTTCTCCGCCACGGCATTCGCCTCCCCACTGCCTTCCGAAATCTACCGTCCGGATGGCGCGCACACCATCAAAGCCGATCATCAAGGCGACGGCGAATTTGAATACGAAGCCGAACTTTCCGGCCAACGCAATTCCATTCCTTCCTTGGCCAAAAAAGTGATCGCCCACGCGCGCAGCAAAGGTTTCCATGTGGTTGAGTCTGAAATCAAACACGACGATGCCGATCTGAAATTCAAACGCGGCAAACAAGAGCTGGACGTTTCCATCGAAGACAAAGGCCAAGGCCGTATCGAATATAAAGCCGATTTAGATTTGGACAAAAACTAAATCCGACTCGCAAACAAAGGCCGTCTGAAATCCCATCGGTTTTCAGACGGCCTTTTGTCGTCTTTATCAGATAAAATGGCACTCGGTTTGCAAAATTTCCGACTCAAAACATTGTACAATCTGCCCACTTATACCGATAACATCCCCAACATTGCCATGAAAAAACGTCTGCTCCTCCTCGCCATCCTGCCCCTTTCCCTTTACGCCGCCGATGTGCCGCCCAACGTAAAACCCGAGCTTCAAGTCAACACTGCCGAACCCCAACAGCCCGAAGCGCACAATATCCCTGCCGAACAGACAAACAGGCCGTCTGAAAAAATCATCGACGTCGATGCCGACACCCTGCTTGCCAACACCGAATTACTGGCACGCGCCATGTATTCCGCCGTCGTCGCCCACAATATCCCGGCATCAAAGCCGTTTTGCCCATTTACGAACAATGGCCCGAACACGACCGTGCCATGGCACGCTATGCCAAAGGTTTGCTTGCCCAATCCGAAGGGCGCGCCGCCGAAGCCGTCGGCCATTACCGCCGCTTTATCGCCGAGCAGCCCGATGCCTCCGCCGTCCGCTGGCAGCTTGCAACCGCCTTGTTTGAAGACAAACAAAACGAAGCCGCGGCCGACCAGTTCGACAAACTGCAAACCGAATCCCTCCCGCCTGCCTTGCAAGAACGCATCGAAACCTACCGCAAAGCCCTGCGCGAACGCGACTTATGGCAATTCAACGCCGGCCTGAACATCACGCGCGAACAAAACATCAACCAAGCCCCCAGCCAACGCCGTCTGGGCAACCACCTGAGCGACGAACAATGCCGCGCCGTGCGCCTTGTCTATCCCGACGACGACTGCTTCCGAGGCTGGACCTTCCCCGAGCCCATCGATGCCACCGCCGTCCACTACCAAATCGGTGCAGAAAAAAAATGGTCGTTGCCACGTGGCTTCTATGCCACGGCAGGCGCAGACCATTACGGCAAAATCTATCCCAAACACACCAACTACAACGACCTCACCACACGCTTCTCGGCAGGCATCGGCTATGCCGACCAGCGCAGCGATATCGGCATTACCCTGTTCCACGAACGCCGCTTCTACGGCAACGACCCCTACACCTACACCAACGGCGCCCGCCTCCACTACAACCATTGGTGGCAACCCAAGCTGCAAACCCTCAGCGCATTTGAAGCAGGCCGTCTGAAAAACAGCCGCCGCGAGCATTCCGACAACACCAGCCAACTGCTCAGCAATTCCATCGTTTACTACCGCAACGCGCGCCAATACTGGGTAGCCGGTATCGACCTCTACCGCGAACGCAACCGCGACGACAAAAGCGACAGCTTCAACCGCTACGCCCTGCGCACCACATGGGGACAAGAATGGCCCAAAGGCCTCTCCACCGTCCTACGCCTCAGCACCGCCCAACGCCGTTACCAAGCCCCCGGCTTCTTCAGCAACGAACAAAACCGCCGCGACAAAGAAGCCTCTGCCTCCCTGAGCGTATGGCACCGCGCCCTCCATTTCAAAGGCATCACCCCGCGCCTGACCATTGCCCATAACAAAACATGGAGCAACGACAAGTTCTACGAATACGGCAAAACCAAAATGTTTGTCGAATTGAGCAAAACGTTCTGACAAGTAGAACCAATCTGTGGATAAAGCAAAAATGCCTGTCCTGCATACTGATTTACAAGACAGATTCAAACTTTTACAGATACCGGATAAATAGATCTTTTAAGGCATAATGTCTTATTAAATTCATATTTATCAAATAGATGAGATTTAAGCCCATATTACTTTACAACGTAACGTACAACACTACATAACGCTACAAAAAAATCAGGCCGTCTAAAACCCGACTTGGCGTTTCAGACGGCCTTGGTATTCGTTATCATATCCGCTTACCTCTTCAGAAAGTATGATAATGAACACCCTAAACAAAACCCTCTTATCCGTTTCTGTCGCGCTGGGATTGAGCGCCTGCGCTTCCGTCAAAACCGCAGACACCTACGACCTAGACTTCTCCAAACAAAAATACACCGAACAAAGCATCGAAGTGAACGGTCAGGCGGTCAAATTCCGCGCTTACGAAGGCGTGGTTTACGTCCGCAATCCTGTCGATACCCGTTACGAAATCATCAATATTTATGTACCCGAAGCCTATTACAACGGCGGCGAGATAGACGGTTTCAATGCCGAAACCGCACCGATTTTCCTGCCCAACCAAATCGGCGGCTATATGCCTGCCGAACCGGGCAAACCCGCTTTAGAAGGCAAACGCGGCGAGCCTGAAGACGGCCAAAAATTGCCCAACGCCGCCCTGGTTGCCCTCTCCAAAGGCTACGTCGTCGCATCCCCTGGCGCACGCGGCCGAACAGAACCCACCGGCAAAGCACCTGCCGCCATTGTCGATTTGAAAGCCGCCGTCCGTTACCTGAAAGCCAACAACAAAGTCATGCCCGGCGATGCCGAAAAAATCATTTCCAACGGCACAAGCGCAGGCGGAGCGATGTCCGCCCTCTTAGGCGCAACAGCCGACCAAAAAGATTACGAAAACCACCTCAAAGCCTTAGGCGCGGCAGACGGCAGCGACAAAGTTTTCGCCGTATCCGCATACTGCCCGATTACCGATTTGGACCATGCCGATATGGCTTACGAATGGCAGTTCAACGGTATCAATGACTACAGAAAAATGAACATTTCCATGCTCGACTACCGCGTCAAACGCGAGCTGGTCGCAGGCACGCTGACCGATGACGAGAAAAAACTGTCCGACCTCCTCAAACCCCTATACCCCGCATACCTCAACAGCCTGAACCTGAAATCCCCCGAAGGCAAACCCCTGACACTGGACGCCCAAGGCAACGGCAGCTTTAAAAACCATATTGCCGGTTTACTTGCCAAATCCGCACAAGCCCAACTTGATGCAGGCAAAGACCTGAGCGACCGCACTTGGCTGACCATCCGCAAAGGCAAAGTTATCTCCGTCGATTTCGATGCTTACGCCAAAGCCGCCGGCCGCCAAAAAACACCGCCGGCCTTTGACGGCGTAGATTTAAGCACAGGCGAAAACCAACTCTTCGGCACCAATACCGTCGATAAACGCCACTTCACCGCGTTCTCCATGCAACACAACACCGCCTCCAACGCCGAAATCGCAGATGAAGAAACCATCAAAATCATGAACCCGCTCAACTACATCGGCAAACCGGGCGTGAACCTGCCGCAAAACTGGCGCATCCGCGTCGGCACCAACGACCGCGACACCTCACTGGCAGTCTCCGCCGTCTTAGCCGCCAAACTGCAAAACAACGGCCAAACCGTCGATTACGCCCTGCCTTGGGATGTCGGCCACGGCGGTGATTATGACTTAGACGACCTGTTTACCTGGATGAAGCAAGTCAGCAGCTCTACAAAATAATCGTTCGCAACATAGATTGAGATGAGATTTAGTATCCCGTTTTAATTAAAGAAAGGCCGTCTAAACTTTTTCAGACGGCCTTTCTTTTATTTAAATTAAACAACCATTTTTATCATTAATCGCAAGATACCTACCACCCACTCATTTCTAATGAAAAAAGTACAAATTTAATGGAAAATACACACCTTCAAACTTAATTGCCTTTAAAAAAACGAATGCGCTCCTTTCTCCACATCCTCAAGAAAATCGGCAAAATAGCGCTGATTATCCCTATTTTTGCCCTATTGTATTTTTTATCTGCTTGGATGATGGCTTCGTTGCCGCTTAATGAAGAGCAGCCTAAAGGGGAAATTACTTTATTTTTAGTCAGTAACGGTGTGCATACTGATGTAGTCATGCCGCTGAAGAATGATATTTTTGATTGGTCGGATGTCGTCAATCCAAAAGACACGCTCACTGCTGATCCTCAGATAACGCATATCGGTTTAGGCTGGGGGGAGCGCAATTTTTATTTATACACGCCTGAGTGGAAAGATTTGACTTTCTCCAATGCTTTAGGTGCATTAAGCGGGCTGAACCGTACGCTGATTCATGTTACTTATTATCCTTTTGAACCACGAGAAAATAGCCACGTCGTCAAATTTTTGGTCACGGCTGAGCAATACAGGAATTTAACAAAATCGCTCTTGGCCGGTTTTCAACAAGAAAATGGGCAACCCATCTTGCTAAAAGGAATCCATCATCAGTCTAACGATGCTTTTTACGAAGCCAAAGGACGCTATCATTTATTCAATACTTGTAACACTTGGTTGAATGACAAATTGGTTGAAAGCGGCCTGAAAGGCGTGTATTGGACTCCTTTTTCTTCGCCCTTGCTGGAACAATACCGATAGTCTCCACGCTTCTCAATTTTTGGTCTATGTAAAACTTCAGGCCGTCTGAACTTTTTCAGACGGCCTGTATTTTGATAAAAGCTCAAAGCCCTTTATTATATAAATGAAATTTTTAATAGAATTAAATTCTAATTTATATAAATAAACTAATTTTAAATTCCATAAAATAATTAAAATAAAGAAATTTTAGAATAAAATTGCTAAAACAAAAAACTAAGCCTTGTTTAATTCTGCTAAAACCTGTAACCTGTATCAGAAATAAACAAGAGAGCCCATCATGTCCCAACATCACCCTACCGACGATATTAAAATCAAAGAAGTCAAAGAGTTACTCCCTCCAATTGCACATTTGTATGAGCTGCCTGTTACGCCTCAGGTTGCCAATTTGGTTTATAAAACACGTCATGAGATTTCAGATTTGGTTCACGGCCGCGACAACCGTTTGCTGGTTATCATCGGCCCATGCTCGATTCACGATACTAAGGCGGCGGTTGAATATGCGCAAAAATTGCTGCCCTTGCGCAAAAAATATGAGAAAGAGTTGCTGATTGTGATGCGCGTGTATTTTGAGAAACCGCGTACAACCGTTGGCTGGAAAGGCCTGATTAACGATCCGCACTTGGACGGTACGTTTGACATCAATTACGGCCTGCGCCAAGCGCGTCAGTTGTTGCTGACTTTGAACGAAATGGGCATGCCTGCTTCGACTGAATTCTTGGACATGATTACGCCGCAATACTATGCCGACCTGATTTCTTGGGGCGCGATTGGTGCACGCACGACTGAAAGCCAGGTACACCGCGAATTGGCCAGCGGCCTCTCCTGCCCTGTCGGTTTTAAAAACGGTACGGACGGCAATCTGAAAATCGCCATCGACGCCATCGGTGCCGCCAATCATCCGCACCACTTCCTGTCTGTAACCAAAGCTGGTCATTCCGCGATTGTCCACACCAGCGGCAATCCTGACTGCCATGCGATTTTGCGTGGCGGTAAAGAGCCTAATTACAGCGCGGAACACGTTAAAGACGCGGTTGCGCAGCTTCAAAAAGCCGGCGTGAGCAGCAAACTGATGGTGGACTGCAGCCATGCCAACAGCCGTAAAGACTTCCGCAAACAAATGGATGTAGCGCGCGATGTTGCGGAGCAGCTGAAAGCCGGTGAAGAAAACATCATGGGCGTGATGGTGGAAAGCCACTTGGTTGAAGGCCGCCAAGACAAGCCTGAAGTTTACGGTCAAAGTATTACGGATGCCTGCATCGGTTGGGATACGACTGAAGAATTGCTGGCCCTGCTTGCCGAAGCGAAAGGTTACAAAGCGTAAGTGTGAAACCATTTAAAAGACCGGATATGTTCCGGTCTTTTTTGCGTCTGTCATTTTGATTTCTTTGCTCAAGATCCCGAGCAATTTTTAGTCAGGTTCAACATAAAAACAGTATGTTAGAGAATATTCAGGCCGTCTGAAAAACCCGATCACTCAGGTTTTCAGACGGCCTACTCTACTTTTCTTTTCAATTAAAACGTATGTTTAACCGTTGCAGTCACGCTACGCGGCGTGCCGTAAACGTGAATATCCGGCATGGTGCGATAGCGTTTGTTAAAGACGTTTTTAAAGTCCAAACTGATGCGGGTGGATTTGCCGATTTTGTAATGACCGGTCAAATCCAGCGTGGCGTACGGACGTTGGGTCAATGCGGCGGCAGCAGCCGGATTGATGTCTGCAGGGTATTCATCCAGCGTATGGCTGCGGCTTTGCCAGTTGACGTTGGCACCCAGGTTCAAACGGTCGGTTACGTCATACGCGGTAAAGAGTTTGAACAAATGAACCGGATAAGACGGATGCAGTTGAACCCCTTCGCTGTCTTTGATTTTGGAACGTGCATAAGACGCATTCAGCAGCCATTTATCACTCAGGCGGCCGCCGACAGAGAGTTCCACGCCTTTTGTTGTGGTGTTGTCGGCTGCACGGTAGTATTCCTCGCCATTCGCGAATTTGCCTGCGACAACGCCCAAATAGTCGCGTTTGTTCATAAAGACGGAAGCGGAAGCATTCAGACGGCCTTCAAACCATGACGCTTTCAAACCGGTCTCGTAAGTTTTGCCGCGCTGCGGTTTGAGCGCCGCGCCGTCTTTGGTCAGGTAACGCACTTGCGGACGGAAAATGGTGGTGTAAGACGCATAGGCAGTCAGATTGTCGCCGATGTCGTAGGTTACGCCCAAATAAGGAATGAAAACGTTTTGTTTATGGCTGCTATGTGCGAATTTGTTACGGCTGGTGCTGTAACGGTAACGCCAATCCACAAAACGGCTACCGCCGATAAAGGCGAGCTTGTCGGTCAGTTTGAAACGGGTCGAGCCGTAAACCGACAGGTTTTTCATGCGTGAAAAACCATCGCGCAGATACGGCATATCGGGTTTGGCGATGTTGCCGTCAAATTTACGTAAATCAGGAATCGTCGATTCGCCTTCTTCATAGAAAGAAAGGTTTTCTTTGTTGTCCTGATAGCTGATACCGACATTAAACTCGTGCGAGCGGCCCAACGCTGGATAATGGCCGTCCAAGGCCAGCGCAAAATTCTGATCGCGGTATTTGCTGCGGTCGCGGTCTGAAGTGAAAAGTGCAGAGTAATCAGGATTGATTTCAAATGTACCGGCAATGCCTGAAACGATGTCGTTTTTACCCGAAACATGGCTGTAATCGCCTGTCAGTTTCCAGCCGTTGTCAAACTCATGACTGAGGGAAGTGAACACTTCGGCACTGGTGTCTTTGCCGTATGCCCAGCGTGCGGACGAATTGCTGCGTGGCGAAGACTCAAACGGTTTGAATCCGTCTTTACGATTGCCTGCTGCGGTCAGGTAGCTGAAACGCGAGCTGCCGGTATTGCGGAAACGGTGTATTTCCGTACCGAGGCGCCATTGGGTTTGCGGCGTGATATCGTAAGACAAAGTACCGTAGAAAGTGTGATTATGGCGCGATGTACTCGGCAGGTAATCGCCGCCATGGTCGCTGACCAAAATAGCGCGGCCGCGCAAGGTATTGTCTGCATTCAAAGGCTGATTGGCATCAAGGACGAAGCGGTAGTGTTTCCACGAACCGACACCGGCTTCCACACTGATGGCTGGCTTGGCAGTCGGTTTTTTGCGTTCCAAAGCAACCGTACCGCCCGGCTCGCCCATACCGCCGTTGGACAAACCGCTTGCGCCGCGCACGACGACGACTTGTTCGTACAATGTGCTGTCCAGATTGTTGGTGCCGCGGCGGATGGCTTTACCGTCGTAAAGGAATTTGGGCGCGCCGTCTACGGAAATGCTGTCAATCGCCTGACTGCGCGAAATAAATTGGCTGTGGCCGGATACGTTGTTGCCCATTTTGCTGTGGAACACGCCCGGTGTTTGCTTCAACACGTCCTGCAAGGTATCCAAACCTTGGTCGTCCATTTGTTTTTCGGTAACGACAGACAAGGACTGCGGCGTTTCGCGCTGGGTCAGGCGGATGCCTGTCGCGGCAGAGGAAGCGGGAATGGTGTAGTTGGAAGTAGTCTGTTTTCCGACGCCTTGGACGGTAACTGTCGGTAAATCGACACGCTCTTGCGGCTGGGTATTTTCTACTTCGGTTGCGAAAGAATACGCCGAACACAGCGCCAGACTGACGGCAAAGCTTAATTTGCCATAGGGAAATACGGGTAGTGACATAGCTTCTCCAGTTAGCTGATGTTTTAATTTGGTGGCAGATTCTATCAAAAAGATGTAGTCCGATGAAACTATACTCTAGCCCCTATTTTCTAAGTAGTTCGTTTAATTCAAAATATTTATTTTTAATCTAGTCCTAATTAACTAAAAAGGCCGTCTGAAAACCCGCATCATCAGGTTTTCAGACGGCCTTAATCTTCTTATCGCAAAAAATCAGTCTGCCAATTTTCGTGCCAATTCTGCCAAACGTTTACCTTGTGCAAAGGCAATGTCGTTTTCTTCGGCAGTCAATGCCGGCTTGCCGTCGTGGCCGGAAACATGGCTTGCGCCGTAAGGCGTGCCGCCGCTTTGGGTATTGCTGAGCGCGGATTCGGTATATGGAATGCCGCTGATGACCATGCCGTGGTGCAACAGGGGCAGCATCATGGTCAGCAAGGTGCTTTCTTGGCCGCCGTGCAGCGAAGATGTGCTGGTGAATACGGTGGCAGGCTTGCCGACGAGTTCTGCACCGAGCCAAAGGGGAATGGTTCCGTCGATAAAGTATTTCATCGCGGCGGCCATATTGCCGAAACGTGTCGGGCTGCCGAGCGCGAGGCCGGCGCAGTTTTTGAGGTCGTCGGCAGTCGCATATGGCGCACCTTCGTCGGGAATGGCTTTTTCAACGGCTTCGCAAACGGTGGAAACTTTGGGAACGGTACGCAATACGGCTTCGCAACCGTCCACGCTTTCGATACCGCGCGCGATTTGACGGGCAAGGTTGCGCGTGCTGCCGTTTTGGGAATAAAAGAGAACGAGGATTTTCAGAGGATTTGGGTTCATTTGGGGTTTCCGTTACAATGCTGTCAGGTTTCAGACTGCCTTTTGAATACTCGGGCCGTCTGAAAAGAAGAAATTTCAATTTAAAAGTGGGAAAAGGTTATGCCGTTTTCGCAATGGTGGCAAGGTTTTTTAAAGAGTAAAGGCGTGGCGTTCGCTTGGTTTGTCGTGCGCCGTTTTGATGAGGAGCGTGTGCCGCAGGTGGCGGCAAGCATGACGTTTACGACTCTTTTGGCTTTAGTACCCGTGTTGACGGTGATGGTCGTCATCGCTTCGGCCTTCCCCGTTTTCGACCAATGGTCGGGGGAATTTGTCTCTTTTATCAACCGCACCATTGTGCCGCAGGGCGCGGATATGGTGTTTGACTACATCAATGCGTTCCGTGATAAGGCCACCAAGCTGACGGCGATCGGCAGTGTGATGTTGGTCGTAACCTCGCTGATGCTGATTCGGACGATAGACAATGCGTTCAACCGGATTTGGCGCGTCAATTCGCAACGGCCTTGGATGATGCAGTTTTTGGTGTATTGGGCGTTGCTGACGTTTGGGCCTTTGTCTTTGGGCGTGGGCTTGTCGGTCGTAATCGGTCAGGTGCAAGTAGTGGGCGGCTCGGAATGGCTGAGGGCTATCACTACGGTTTCATTTATTACGCTGCTGCTGTGGGGTTTATACCGCTTTGTGCCCAATCGTTTCGTGCCTGCCAGCCATGCTTTGGTCGGCGCGGCTGTAACGGCGTTTTGCTTGGAAACGGCACGCTTTTTGTTCGCTTGGTACATGGGCAACTTTGACGGCTACAAATCAATTTACGGCGCATTTGCCGCTGTACCGTTTTTCCTGTTGTGGCTCAACCTATTATGGACGCTGGTATTGGGCGGCGCGGTTTTGACTTCGTCCCTATCCTACTGGCGCGGTGAAGCGTTCCGCCGCAGTCTGGATGCGCGCGGCCGCTTTGATGATGTATTGAAAATCCTGTTGTTGCTGGATTCTGCCCAACAAAACGGCAAGGCATTGCCGGTGCAGGAGTTCAGACGGCATATCAATATGGGCTTTGACGAATTGGGTGAGCTTTTGGAAAAACTGGCGCGACACGGCTATGTCTATTCCGGCCGTCAAGGCTGGGTCTTGAAAATGGGAGCGGAGTCCATCGACTTGGCGGAGCTGTTCAAACTCTTTGTCTACCGTCCGCAAACGCTTAATAAAGACAAGGTCAATCAAACGGTTGACCACATCATGCAGCCCTGCTTGGAAACCTTGAACATGACGCTTGCCGAGTTCGGCGCCCATACAAAAAAACAATCCTCTTAAACCTGACGCCGTCTGAAACCAAAAATATCAAGTTTCAGACGGCCTTTGCTATAATCGGCACACTACTGAATACTACATTCGACCTACAAGGAAAAATAGATGAAAACACCAGCCCTACTCTCTCTGCTCGGTTTGATTCCATCTGCCGCCTTCGCCGCCCACGGCGTAGGCCTTGGCCAACCACCCAAATATCCGGCCAACTTCACCGCTTTCGAATACGTCAATCCCAACGCTCCCAAAGGCGGCTCATTTACCACGCCTTTCCTCGGTGCTTTTGACACGCTCAACCCCTTTACCCTCAAAGGCAACCACGAATACGGCATCAGTATGCTGACGCTCGATACCCTGACCGAGCAAAGCATGGACGAACCTTATGCCGTTTACGGCCTGATTGCCGAAGACATCGCCCTGGCGCCGGACGGCCTTTCCGTTACCTTCAAAATCAACCCCAAAGCCAAATTCCACAACGGCGACCCCGTTTTGGCCAAAGACGTTGCCGCTTCATTTAACATCCTGACCAAAGACAAAGCCGCCGCCCCCATGTACCACTTCTACTGGAGCGACGTGGCCAAAGTAGAAACGCCCAACGACCGCACCGTCGTGTTCCGCTTCAAGCAGCGCAACTCAGAATTGCACATGATTCTCGGCAGCCTGCCCGTCTTCTCGCATAAAAGCTATCCCAAAGGCCTGGCCGCCGCGCCCAACAGCCTGCCCATCGGCTCCGGCCCCTACCGTTTTGCCAAAGCTGAAAACGGCCGCATCAGCGAGTTTGTCCGCGACAAAAACTACTGGGCGCAAAACCTGCCCGTACGCAAAGGCCGCTACAACTACGACCACATCCGCATCAAATACGTCAAAGACGAAGTTGTCCGCATCGAAGGGTTAAAAGGCGGCCAATATGACTTCGTACAAGAAAACGTCGCCCGCAACTGGGCGCGCGCCTACTCAGACGAAGTCCTCAAAAAACGCAACCTGTCCAAACACGAATGGCTGCAAAACAGCACCGCCGGTATGCAAGGCTTCGTCATCAATATGCGCCACAAGCCCTTGGACAATATTTACGTCCGCCGCGCCTTGATTGAAAGCTTCGACTACGAAAGCGTCAACAGCCGCATCTTCTACGGCGCATACCGCCGCACCGACAGCTTCTTCACCAACAGCACCATGGCCGCAACCGGCAAGCCTGACAGCGCGGAAACCGCATTGCTCAAATCATTGGGCACCAAGCTGCCCGACGGCGTATTGGATCAAGACGTCCCTATGCCGCCGGTTACCGACCCTAAGCTGGGCGTGCGCCCGAACCTGCTCAAAGCACGCGCCCTGCTTGAAAAAGGCGGCTATCAATACAAAAACGGCAAAGCAGTCGACAAACAAGGCAAACCGCTGACCTTTGAATTCCTCGCACCAAGCAAAAACTACGAGCGCATTACCGCCAAATGGCAGCGCGACCTCGCCAAAATCGGCATTACCATGAACGTGCGCACCGCCGATTCCGCTGTGTACCAAAAACGCATGAACGACTTCGATTTTGACGTGACCACCGGCTACTACGGCAACAGTGAAAGCCCCGGCAACGAGCAATACGACTACTTCAGCTGCGCCGCCGCCAAAACCGAAGGCAGCCGCAACCTGTCCGGCGTCTGTCATCCTGCGGTCGAAAAACTGCTGACCCATTTCAACAGCTTTACCAACCGCCAAGAGCTGCAAACCACCTCGCGCGCGCTCGACCGACTGATCCGCCACCAATACACTATCGTTCCAAACTGGTTCGCCGACCGCTACCGCGTCGTGTACCGTAACGATGTAGGCATTCCGTCCAAGCTGCCGAAATACTACGATCCCATCACCTTCGCCATGACCGCAGGCTGGAAGAAAAAGTAGTCGCATTTCGACAACACGCCAAGCGTCTGACAAGCCCCCGACGCGTAGCCTTTGGCATAGAAACCCATTATTCGTTTAAAACCAATTAATCCACCCAAACAAAATAAACGCAAAAGAAAAAACAACTTAAAGCCAAATCAAAGGCCGTCTGAAAAATCCGTCAGCAAAATCATCTGCAACGGAACATTTTAGACGGCCTTTTCGTCTTTTTTCAATCCAGTTTCGCAACCGAAACGAAATATCAAAAATTAACAAAAAAATTGCAACACAATACCCTCAAAATTTACAAAACCGTGTACACTTCCAACTTAAGATTTTGAATTATAAGAATAATCGTAATAAGAACTACAATCATCCCAATTTAACCAACATCAAGCGTTCATATAATAAAAGGAACAAAAACATGGAAATCAAACGTCTGTCTACCATTCTCAAACTGATTGCCAACCCCGAACGCATGGCCATCCTTTTCCTGCTGCTCGACGGCGACCGCAGCATTACCGAACTGGCACAAGCACTCGGCTCCTCCCCGACCGGCATCGCCAACCACCTCGCACGCCTGCGCACCGAAGGCATCATCGATTTCACGCGCTACCACCGCATCATCGAATACCGCCTCATCTCCGAAGAAGCCGCCACCATCCTCAATACCCTGCGCACGCTCAAAGACCAAGCCGAATAAACAAATTATTCCACATCACAACAACAAGGCCGTCTGAAACATCAGCTTTCAGACGGCCTGCCCCTTTCAGCCCATATCGAAAAATAAACCAATCCGCTATACAATACCGCCCATGCCCACAGGCGCAATCCGCCGCCTTCCCACCCAATAGCACACACGGAAACATCATGAAAATCGCCACTTGGAACGTCAACTCCCTCAACGTCCGCCTGCCCCAAGTACAAAACTGGCTGGCCGACCACCAAGCCGACATCCTCGCCTTACAAGAACTCAAACTCGACCAAGACAAATTCCCGGCCGCCGCCCTGCAAATGATGGGCTGGCACTGCGTCTGGAGCGGCCAAAAAACCTACAACGGCGTCGCCATCATCAGCCGCTACGAGCCGCAAGACGTACATTGCGGCCTTCCCGCCCTTCCCGACGACCCGCAACGCCGCGTCATCGCCGCCACCATCAACGGCGTGCGCGTCATCAACGTCTATTGCGTCAACGGCGAAGCCCTGGACAGCCCAAAATTCCAATACAAAGAACAATGGTTTGCCGCACTGACCGAGTTCGTCCGCACTGAAATGGCCGCCCACCCCAAACTCGTCCTGCTCGGCGACTTCAACATCGCCCCGGCAGATGCCGACTGCTACGACCCCGAAAAATGGCACGAAAAAATCCATTGCTCCTCCATCGAAAGACAATGGTTTAAAAACCTGCTCGACCTCGGCCTAACCGACAGCCTGCGCAAAATCCACCCCGAAGACGCGTTCTACACCTGGTTCGACTACCGCGGCGGCATGTTCCAACGCAAACTCGGCCTGCGCATCGACCACATCCTCACCAGCCCCGAACTCGCCGCCACCCTTACCGACGTTACCGTCGACCTAGAAACCCGCGCCCAAGAACGCCCCAGCGACCATGCACCGGTAATCGCCGAGTTTGACTGTTAGATTTTGAGTGAATAAACAATAAGGCCGCCTGAAAACTGGATTTCAGACGGCCTTATTGCAAAAGGTTTTCAGATGATGTTTGAGGTCTTCTGAAAGTTTGAAATAATGGTGTGAACAGCAAAGAACGCGTGCGTGCGTACCGCACACACCCTACACGTCGGTTTTAAAGTTTGTGCCGCTCACAGGTAGTGTGTGTGGCATGGCCACGCACGCGGTAGGTGGAGATGCAGGCTACGGCTTACTTATTACGCCGGCTTATTACAGGCTTGTAAATAATTACTCATCACAGAAGATTCAGGATAAGCCAAACTAAATATTGTTTCAGTATGCTTATCTTTAAATTCGGGAATCAAGTAACTTGGAACCATATCCATTTGATGCATAAAATCAATGATTGCATACCGTGCCATAACAAAATTATTCATAATATTCCCATTATTATCTTTAAGATTAGAATTTGAAATTTGATTACCCTCTATACCCCATAGAGCTAAGTATCTTAATATCCATGTTGATAATTTTATGAATAAATTGCCTTCAAATATTTCAGTCAGTGTATTTTTCTGCTTATCAAAATGTGCTTCTTTCATTGGGATTATTGAATCAATCACTGCAGAATAACATACATCTATTTTTGTATATTTTTCGTCATCTTTACTAACCTCAATATCTAATACAATTCCATATTTTCCATGTACAGGTGCTTGTATATCATTATTATTTTTATTAGAAAATTTTGTTCTTCTATAAAATTTTTGATTGCAAAAAAAAGTGTAATCACTAATTATATGAGAAATATCATTTTTTAAAGCATACTCAAAACTCATTTTGTTTTTCTTTTTTCCTCCTAATGCTGTCAACACTGTATGAGTCCAGTACGCATATTTTTCCCAATATATTGCTAAAAGAATTACTTTATTATTGTCTCTGGCATAATTCAATAAAGCATGTTTCTGTTTTGGCATTATTTCAAAATTCTCTTTGTCTTTTTTTACCGATTTTACCTCTACAAGAATAGGAAAATTTTCTTTTTCATTATTCTCTATCAGTAATGAAAAGTCGGGAACTTGATAATCTTTTTTATGTATTTGATTCTGCTTTTGATCTAATCCATGAAGATTCTTTATCCACGGAAATGTTTCAAATAAATTTTGGTATTCTACTTCAAAATTTAATCCTCTCTTAATTCTTGGAAAGTTCTTTTTTATTTGATCATCTCCTATTTGACTCAAAAGAACACTTAACATGCTATCATCTACATCAAATGTTTTAACCAGTTTTGCTAAAGTTACTGCTTTTTCAAAATCGCTCATAATTATTTCTCTAATTTAAATTAATAAATAATATTGCTTTTACTCCACCCCAAAAAGCAAATTCTCTTTAATCCCCCGAATCTTATCCCGCAACACAGCCGCCTCTTCAAACTGCAAATCCCTGGCCGCCTGCTGCATGGCTTTTTCCAGTTTGGCGATTTCTTTGATCGCGTCTTCTTCATTGTGGATTTCGCCGACTTTAACTTTGTTTTTGCCTTTCAGACGGCCTTTGCCGCCGTCTTCTTCGTGGTACACGCCGTCGATGATGTCTTTGACCTGTTTTTTAATCTGCTGCGGCACGATGCCGTGTTCTTCGTTGAATTTAATCTGTTTTTCGCGGCGGCGTTCGGTTTCGTCGATGGCGGCTTTCATGGAGTCGGTGATTTTGTCGGCGTACAGGATGGCGACGCCGTTCACGTTGCGCGCGGCTCGGCCTATGGTTTGAATCAGACTGCGGTGCGAGCGCAGGAATCCTTCTTTGTCGGCGTCGAGGATGGCGACGAGGGAGACTTCGGGGATGTCGAGGCCTTCGCGCAAGAGGTTGATGCCGACGAGTACGTCAAACAGCCCGAGCCGTAAATCTCTAATGATTTCAACGCGCTCGACTGTGTCGATGTCGCTGTGCAGGTAGCGCACTTTGATGCCGAGTTCGCTGTAATAGTCGGTGAGTTGCTCCGCCATGCGTTTGGTGAGGGTGGTAACGAGTACGCGTTCGCCTTTTTGGATGCGGTCGTTGATTTCGCTCATTAAATCATCGACTTGGGTGGCAACGGGGCGGATGATGATTTGTGGATCGACCAGCCCTGTGGGGCGGACGACTTGTTCGACCACTTGCCCGGCGTGTTCTTCTTCGTATTTGGCGGGGGTGGCGGAAACGAAAATGGTTTGCGGCATGACTTTTTCAAATTCGTGGAATTTGAGCGGGCGGTTGTCGCGGGCGGAAGGCAGACGGAAGCCGTAGTCCACGAGGTTTTGCTTGCGCGATGCGTCGCCTTTGTACATACCGCCAATTTGAGTAACGGTAACGTGGCTTTCATCGATGAACATGATGGCGTTGTCGGGCAGATAGTCCATCAGTGTGGGCGGCGGTTCGCCTTCTTTTTTGCCGGAGAAGTGGCGGGAGTAGTTTTCGATGCCTTTACAGAAGCCCATTTCGTAGAGCATTTCGAGATCGAAGCGGGTGCGCTGTTCGATGCGTTGTTGTTCGACGGGGCGTTGTTCGCGGGCGAAAAATTCGATGCGTTCGCGCAGTTCTTCTTTGATGGACTCGCAGGCACGCAATACAGTGTCGCGCGGGGTAACGTAGTGGCTGGACGGGAAGACGGTGTAACGGCCGACGCGTTGGATAAGGCTACCTGAAAGCGGGTCGAACATATCGAGGCGGTCGATTTCGTCGTCGAACAGGCTGATGCGCAAGGCGTTTTCGGAGCTTTCGGCGGGGTACACGTCGATCACGTCGCCGCGCACACGAAAGCTGCCGCGTTTAAAATCCAAATCGCCGCGTTCGTACTGCATGGAAACAAGCGTGGCGATGATGTCGCGCTGCTCGATGGTGTCGCCTTCTTTGACGGACAACACCATTTGTTGGTATTCGGTCGGGTCGCCGATACCGTAAATGGCGGACACGGTGGCGACGATAATCACGTCGTCGCGCGTCATCAGGTTTTTGGTGGCAGAAAGGCGCATCTGCTCGATGTGCTCGTTGATCGCGCTGTCTTTTTCTATGAACAAATCGCGGCTGGGCACATAGGCTTCGGGTTGGTAATAGTCGTAGTAGGAGACGAAATATTCCACCGCGTTTTCGGGGAAAAACTCGCGCATTTCGGCGTAGAGCTGGGCGGCAAGGGTTTTGTTGTGCGCCATGATGATGGCGGGGCGGCCGCTTTGCGCGATGACGTTCGCCATGGTATAGGTTTTGCCCGAACCGGTTACGCCGAGCAGGGTTTGGTAGGCCAGGCCGTCTGAAAGCCCTTCGAGCAGGTCGGCAATGGCAGTAGGCTGGTCGCCGGCGGGGGGAAAGGGTTGGTGGAGTTTAAACGGAGAATTGGGGTATTGGATGACTTCCATAAGACAGCCTGTTTTATATTCAGGTAAAGAGAAGATTATAACAAAGGGCCGTCTGAAAATTGATAGTGTGCCAATCTGATAAGACTAAATATTTCTTCTCCTTCCTTAGCTAACTGAGGTTGGTTGTGTTAGCTGGACAATTAAACTACCCTCTCCCAGGACGTGTACCCCACGTCCTTTTTCTTTATTCGCTTCCTCCCTTTAGATCAGGTTTCTACC
>NZ_KV799664.1:0-254 GCF_001810035.1 Neisseria sp. HMSC058F07
GCTGCTAAAGACCGTTTAAAAGGTGTTTATGTGGAAAACGAATCGTGGGAACGTTGCTTCAAACGATATGACCGTGAGCACACCTTCTTCTATGCAGCCCCACCATATTGGCAGACCGCAGGCTATGACCAATCATTTGGCTGGGAGCAGTATGAATTACTGGCCAAAGTGATGGCAGAGAGTAAGGGTAAGGTCATGCTATCCATTAATGACCACCCTGATATCAGGGAATTGTTTAAAGATTTCCGTATCAC
>NZ_KV799665.1:0-3298 GCF_001810035.1 Neisseria sp. HMSC058F07
GAGTCTTTTGCTGAACTTGCCGTTCATATGACCTTGCAGGGGCATTAGGGCTTGAATCAACCTACATTTGCTTAATAATTTGCCATTTATAGATTGTTTTTTATTTTAAAAGTTATTTTTTCACTCCAATAAAAACAGATAACACATTTTCTTCATTATCGAGTAGAGATATATCAATAATTTTATCTATTTTATTATTAAAAAATTTTAAACAGTAAAAATTAGGCTTGTTTATCAATTCTAGCCAATTACTAATATCTTTTCTTTTAATAATAAATAAAGGGAATAATTCTATTGGTGTTTTAGCTGAATCATTTATTCCACCATAAAAGTATACATATATAATATCATTTTCTTCTGGTATAAAAAAATCTAATATTTCATTTTTTATCGATAAGCTAAAATTTAATTTTGATAATTCTATACTTTTATAGGATACGAAAACACGATTGATTATTTCACACGAAAATGGATATGGAATAAATTTTTCAGAATTCAAAATCAAACTATTTAAAAAATAATTTTCTTTCATTTTTTTTATTAAATTATTCTGTTTTAAAGTAAAAATCTTATCTTTTAAAGCAGTCATAATACTATTTCCTATGTTGTACAGTTACATTATCTTTATAGTATTTCCAAGAAAATGTACCATTCCCATTATTTCTTTTTTGAACAAGATTTCCATCCATTTTTGCGGTACCTACATGCCAGTGTGGACAAGGATGTTTTGCATCAGAGGGATGGTGCGAAACAATGAGTGGTGTTCGTGAACCATTTGGATTTTTATACATATATTGTTCCCAGTTAGGTGTTATATTTTGTGCAATCGGGGTTGAGCTTGTTGGAATACCAGCTTCTTTTAAGGCAATAGTTCTAGCTGCATTTTTTGTGGGAAATTGTGAACAAGGGTCTTGCTCGTCTTTATTGCATCGCCCAACAGCAGTATGCGATTTTGACCGGGAAGCAACAATCGCAGCCGCTGCATGCTGATGACCAGTAGTCGCTACTGAACTGCCAAAGCCACAAGAACTGGGAACAGTTCCTGCGAAGCCGAATAATCCCAATGGATCAATCCATGACCCAGTATTAGGCGCAAAAGCATACAAATTCGCCCCCCCCCATCAACCCAATCGGGTCCTGATTTACAAACCGACCCGCATCAGGCTCATAATACCTGAAGAAGTTGTAATGCAACCCCGTCTCAAGGTCAGCATACTGGTTCTGCAGGCGGAAGGGGTGATATGCGCTATCCGTTACTTTGGTTTCCTCTTTCAGACGACCCCAGCCGGTGTAGTTGCCGAACCACAAGAGGTTGCCGTCTTTATCGGTCATTTCTCTTGGAATGCCGATTTGGTCGCAGTGGAAGTAGAGAATTTGTTGGCGGCTTTCGCCCTCGGTATTGGTGTGGTTGTGTTCCTGTGCCAAAGGTTCGTAGCTGTCGGGATCGGTGTAGAGATAGGTATACCTGCCGTCCTGCAAGAGGTGGCTGCCGTCCCAAACAAATCCGGTTTCCTCTTTCAGGCCGTCTGAAACTTCTTCGTTTTTCAGACGGCCTTTGCCTATCCTTCTGCCCAAGGCGTCGTAGGTGTAGGCCCAAGTCTCTTTCGTACCGTCTTTTTTGAAGATTTCCGCTTTAACCAGTTGGTCGTGCAGATCGTAGAAATAGTTCTGCACTTCGCCGTCCGGCAGTTTGCGGTGGATCAGGTTGCCGGTATAGTCGTAGCCGTAGCAAAGGCTGACGACGGTGACTGTTTCTCCATTGGTTAGGCCGTCTGAAAGATTTTCAGACGGCCTTTTAAATTGTAAGAACAAAACCCGCGTGCATGCCTTTGGGCACACATACTACGTGCGGGCTACGGCTTGCTATTTTATCTAGGGTAGCTCAAAAATTTTATGAAATCATTTATTTCATCTTCATTAAAGCCATTTTCAAGATATTCTTTCTCATAAAAAATAAAATCTAATAAATATTTTCTTGAATAATCATCTAAATTATTTTTAATTTTCTCAACTTGCATAAAAAATTTATTGGGTTCTATTAATTTTGTTATTAGTACATTTAACTCAAAATCACAATTTTTGCTTAAAATATTTAGATTTTGAAAAATCAAATCAGCAATTTCCTGTTTTTGTAGGTCATTAAAGTTGAGTATAGATATTGCTCTCAGAAAATCAGAGATGCTTTGAACTACTATAAATTTATTATTAGATAATATATATTTAATAAATTTAAATTCATTCTCAGTAATTTCTATTTTATTTGGGAATATTTCTGATAATAAATACAATGCTCTACGTATATTTTTAGATGGTAGCGAATCTAGTAGTATAATTATTTGACTGAAATCTTCTTGTTCTAAAGAAGCTTCAATCATATTTTGTATATAAAAATCACTATTGCGCATAATTATCATGCTCCTATATCAATATTAAACTTCACATTGCTCCTACAAAACTTCCTCCTGCCACAAAAGCACCACATACTCCCGCCGTTGAATATATACAAACACTAACTAGCACAACAGTTCCAACAAGGGCGATTGCTGTTAAAGCATCATTATTAGTAGATGTTTTGTCTTCAGTGGAGCAATTAGTGCATTTTGTTACGGGAGAAGAAGGAGGTGGTGGTTTGTCGCAATCATTATCCACCCACTCTTTTTCGGCTTTAGCTAGTTTACTATACGCAGCATTCAGTAGCTTTACATGACCTCGGACAGTATCTCTAAGAGCTTCCCCTGGACCAATTCGCCACGGTAAATTATTTGGATTACTCTCAAGTGCGGGAATACGTTTTACGTATATTTCGTATTTAAGATTTTCTATTCTAGCTGCAATTGATGCACATTTCTGAGCATTATATAAACCAAAAATATCAACCCATCCCTGCACGTTCGGCGCAAATTGATAAAAATTGTTTCCACCCCACAGTCTAATCGGGTCTTGGTTGATAAACCGACCCACATCAGGCTCGTAATACCTAAAGAAATTGTAATGCAACCCCGTCTCACGGTCGGCATACTGGTTCTGTAAGCGGAAGGGCTGGTATGCGCTATCTGTTACCTTAGTTTCCTCTTTCAGACGAACCCAGCCGGTATAGTTGCCAAACCAAACCAGGTTGCCGTCCTTATCGGTCATTTCTCTCGGGATGCCGATTTGATCGCAATGGAAGTAGTGGATTTCCTGTTTGCTTTCGCCTTCGGTATTGGTGTGGTTGCGTACCTGTGCCAAGGGTTCGTAGCTGTCAGGATCAGTGTAGAGATAGGTATACCTGCCGTCCGGGTGGACTTCCTGCAAGAGG
>NZ_KV799666.1:0-6433 GCF_001810035.1 Neisseria sp. HMSC058F07
GTGTTGACTGGTTTTGTAGGTAGGCGTATAGTTCGGTTCTTCGCTGCTGACGCGGTGAAGAAAACGAAGCAGACAGTATAACACAGTTAGTTAGAATTTTCGATAATTTTAGTTGACATTTGCTAAATGTACTGTATAATTCGATTCGCTCTTTAAAAAACAGATTACCGATAAGTGTGAGTGCATTAGGCCTCACACTGTTTGAAAGACAGACAAGATGATGTTTTAGACATTGTCCTGTCGGTTTCTTTGAAGCAGACCAGAAGTTATAAGTTAGAGATTGAACATAAGAGTTTGATCCTGGCTCAGATTGAACGCTGGCGGCATGCTTTACACATGCAAGTCGGACGGCAGCACAGAGAAGCTTGCTTCTTGGGTGGCGAGTGGCGAACGGGTGAGTAATATATCGGAACGTACCGAGTAATGGGGGATAACTAATCGAAAGATTAGCTAATACCGCATATTCTCTGAGGAGGAAAGCAGGGGACCTTCGGGCCTTGCGTTATTCGAGCGGCCGATATCTGATTAGCTAGTTGGTGGGGTAAAGGCCTACCAAGGCGACGATCAGTAGCGGGTCTGAGAGGATGATCCGCCACACTGGGACTGAGACACGGCCCAGACTCCTACGGGAGGCAGCAGTGGGGAATTTTGGACAATGGGCGCAAGCCTGATCCAGCCATGCCGCGTGTCTGAAGAAGGCCTTCGGGTTGTAAAGGACTTTTGTCAGGGAAGAAAAGGCTGTTGCTAATACCGACAGCTGATGACGGTACCTGAAGAATAAGCACCGGCTAACTACGTGCCAGCAGCCGCGGTAATACGTAGGGTGCGAGCGTTAATCGGAATTACTGGGCGTAAAGCGAGCGCAGACGGTTACTTAAGCAGGATGTGAAATCCCCGGGCTCAACCTGGGAACTGCGTTCTGAACTGGGTGACTAGAGTGTGTCAGAGGGAGGTAGAATTCCACGTGTAGCAGTGAAATGCGTAGAGATGTGGAGGAATACCGATGGCGAAGGCAGCCTCCTGGGATAACACTGACGTTCATGCTCGAAAGCGTGGGTAGCAAACAGGATTAGATACCCTGGTAGTCCACGCCCTAAACGATGTCAATTAGCTGTTGGGCAACTTGATTGCTTAGTAGCGTAGCTAACGCGTGAAATTGACCGCCTGGGGAGTACGGTCGCAAGATTAAAACTCAAAGGAATTGACGGGGACCCGCACAAGCGGTGGATGATGTGGATTAATTCGATGCAACGCGAAGAACCTTACCTGGTCTTGACATGTACGGAATCCTCCAGAGACGGAGGAGTGCCTTCGGGAACCGTAACACAGGTGCTGCATGGCTGTCGTCAGCTCGTGTCGTGAGATGTTGGGTTAAGTCCCGCAACGAGCGCAACCCTTGTCATTAGTTGCCATCATTTAGTTGGGCACTCTAATGAGACTGCCGGTGACAAGCCGGAGGAAGGTGGGGATGACGTCAAGTCCTCATGGCCCTTATGACCAGGGCTTCACACGTCATACAATGGTCGGTACAGAGGGTAGCCAAGCCGCGAGGTGGAGCCAATCTCACAAAACCGATCGTAGTCCGGATTGCACTCTGCAACTCGAGTGCATGAAGTCGGAATCGCTAGTAATCGCAGGTCAGCATACTGCGGTGAATACGTTCCCGGGTCTTGTACACACCGCCCGTCACACCATGGGAGTGGGGGATACCAGAAGTAGGTAGGGTAACCGCAAGGAGCCCGCTTACCACGGTATGCTTCATGACTGGGGTGAAGTCGTAACAAGGTAGCCGTAGGGGAACCTGCGGCTGGATCACCTCCTTTCTAGAGAAAGAAGAGGCCTGATGCATTCACACTTATCGGTAAACTGTAAAAGATGCGGAAGAGAAAAGCTTGAGTGAAGACAAGATTCGCTTAAGAAGAGAATCCGGGTTTGTAGCTCAGCTGGTTAGAGCACACGCTTGATAAGCGTGGGGTCGGAGGTTCAAGTCCTCCCAGACCCACCAAGAACGGGGGCATAGCTCAGTTGGTAGAGCACCTGCTTTGCAAGCAGGGGGTCATCGGTTCGATCCCGTTTGCCTCCACCAAGAACTTTACAAATCAAAGGAAGCCTGCTATACTTAGCAGCTTATTTTGATTTGCGAAGTGAAATATTGACGCATCGATCTTTAACAAATTGGAAAGCCGAAATCAACAAACAAAGACAATGAGTTTGTTTTAATTTTTTGTTCTTTGCAAAGGATGAAAAATCTCTCGCAAGAGAAAAGGAAACAAACACAGTATTTGGGTGATGATTGTATCGACTTAATCCTGAAACACAAAAGGCAGGATTAAGACACAACAAAGCAGTAAGCTTTATCAAAGTAGGAATTTCAAGTTTGCTTCCCTAGTCAACGGGTAGGCAAACGAAGTCAAAGAGGTTCTTGAAATGATAGAGTCAAGTGAATAAGTGCATCAGGTGGATGCCTTGGCGATGATAGGCGACGAAGGACGTGTAAGCCTGCGAAAAGCGTGGGGGAGCTGGCAATAAAGCTATGATCCCGCGGTGTCCGAATGGGGAAACCCACCTCTTAGGAGGTATCCTTATCTGAATACATAGGATAAGCGAAGCGAACCCGGAGAACTGAACCATCTAAGTACCCGGAGGAAAAGAAATCAACCGAGATTCCGCAAGTAGTGGCGAGCGAACGCGGAGGAGCCTGTACGTGATAACTGTCGAGATAGAAGAACAAGCTGGGAAGCTTGACCATAGTGGGTGATAGTCCCGTATTCGAAATCTCAATAGTGGTACTAAGCGTACGAAAAGTAGGGCGGGACACGTGAAATCCTGTCTGAATATGGGGGGACCATCCTCCAAGGCTAAATACTCATCATCGACCGATAGTGAACCAGTACCGTGAGGGAAAGGCGAAAAGAACCCCGGGAGGGGAGTGAAATAGAACCTGAAACCTGATGCATACAAACAGTGGGAGCACCCTTGTGGTGTGACTGCGTACCTTTTGTATAATGGGTCAACGACTTACATTCAGTAGCGAGCTTAACCGAATAGGGGAGGCGTAGGGAAACCGAGTCTTAATAGGGCGAACAGTTGCTGGGTGTAGACCCGAAACCGAGTGATCTATCCATGGCCAGGTTGAAGGTGCCGTAACAGGTACTGGAGGACCGAACCCACGCATGTTGCAAAATGCGGGGATGAGCTGTGGATAGGGGTGAAAGGCTAAACAAACTCGGAGATAGCTGGTTCTCCCCGAAAACTATTTAGGTAGTGCCTCGAGCAAGACACTGATGGGGGTAAAGCACTGTTATGGCTAGGGGGTTATTGCAACTTACCAACCCATGGCAAACTAAGAATACCATCAAGTGGTTCCTCGGGAGACAGACAGCGGGTGCTAACGTCCGTTGTCAAGAGGGAAACAACCCAGACCGCCAGCTAAGGTCCCAAATGATAGATTAAGTGGTAAACGAAGTGGGAAGGCCCAGACAGCCAGGATGTTGGCTTAGAAGCAGCCATCATTTAAAGAAAGCGTAATAGCTCACTGGTCGAGTCGTCCTGCGCGGAAGATGTAACGGGGCTCAAATCTATAACCGAAGCTGCGGATGCCAGTTTACTGGCATGGTAGGGGAGCGTTCTGTAGGCCAATGAAGGTGCATTGTAAAGTGTGCTGGAGGTATCAGAAGTGCGAATGTTGACATGAGTAGCGATAAAGCGGGTGAAAAGCCCGCTCGCCGAAAGCCCAAGGTTTCCTACGCAACGTTCATCGGCGTAGGGTGAGTCGGCCCCTAAGGCGAGGCAGAAATGCGTAGTCGATGGGAAACAGGTTAATATTCCTGTACTTGATTCAAATGCGATGTGGGGACGGAGAAGGTTAGGTTAGCAAGCTGTTGGAATAGCTTGTTTAAGCCGGTAGGTGGAAGACTTAGGCAAATCCGGGTCTTCTTAACACCGAGAAGTGACGACGAGTGTCTACGGACATGAAGTAACCGATACCACGCTTCCAGGAAAAGCCACTAAGCTTCAGTTTGAATCGAACCGTACCGCAAACCGACACAGGTGGGCAGGATGAGAATTCTAAGGCGCTTGAGAGAACTCGGGAGAAGGAACTCGGCAAATTGATACCGTAACTTCGGGAGAAGGTATGCCCTCTAAGGTTAAGGACTTGCTCCGTAAGCCCTGGAGGGTCGCAGAGAATAGGTGGCTGCGACTGTTTATTAAAAACACAGCACTCTGCTAACACGAAAGTGGACGTATAGGGTGTGACGCCTGCCCGGTGCTGGAAGGTTAATTGAAGATGTGCAAGCATCGGATCGAAGCCCCAGTAAACGGCGGCCGTAACTATAACGGTCCTAAGGTAGCGAAATTCCTTGTCGGGTAAGTTCCGACCCGCACGAATGGCGTAACGATGGCCACACTGTCTCCTCCCGAGACTCAGCGAAGTTGAAGTGGTTGTGAAGATGCAATCTACCCGCTGCTAGACGGAAAGACCCCGTGAACCTTTACTGTAGCTTTGCATTGGACTTTGAAGTCACTTGTGTAGGATAGGTGGGAGGCTTTGAAGCAGAGACGCCAGTCTCTGTGGAGCCGTCCTTGAAATACCACCCTGGTGTCTTTGAGGTTCTAACCCAGACCCGTAATCCGGGTCGGGGACCGTGCATGGTAGGCAGTTTGACTGGGGCGGTCTCCTCCCAAAGAGTAACGGAGGAGTTCGAAGGTTACCTAGGTCCGGTCGGAAATCGGACTGATAGTGCAATGGCAAAAGGTAGCTTAACTGCGAGACCGACAAGTCGAGCAGGTGCGAAAGCAGGACATAGTGATCCGGTGGTTCTGTATGGAAGGGCCATCGCTCAACGGATAAAAGGTACTCCGGGGATAACAGGCTGATTCCGCCCAAGAGTTCATATCGACGGCGGAGTTTGGCACCTCGATGTCGGCTCATCACATCCTGGGGCTGTAGTCGGTCCCAAGGGTATGGCTGTTCGCCATTTAAAGTGGTACGTGAGCTGGGTTTAAAACGTCGTGAGACAGTTTGGTCCCTATCTGCAGTGGGCGTTGGAAGTTTGACGGGGGCTGCTCCTAGTACGAGAGGACCGGAGTGGACGAACCTCTGGTGTACCGGTTGTAACGCCAGTTGCATAGCCGGGTAGCTAAGTTCGGAAGAGATAAGCGCTGAAAGCATCTAAGCGCGAAACTCGCCTGAAGATGAGACTTCCCTTGTGGTTTAACCACACTAAAGAGTCGTTCGAGACCAGGACGTTGATAGGTGGGGTGTGGAAGCGCGGTAACGCGTGAAGCTAACCCATACTAATTGCTCGTGAGGCTTGACTCTATCATTTGAAGAACTTCAAGAGATAAAAGCTTACTGACTGATTCAGTCATCACCAAATATATTGATTAAGGCTTTACCGATTTGTAACAGTTTAAGTTTGGCGGCCATAGCGAGTTGGTCCCACGCCTTCCCATCCCGAACAGGACCGTGAAACGACTCAGCGCCGATGATAGTGTGGTTCTTCCATGTGAAAGTAGGTCACCGCCAAACACCCATTCCGAAGCCCCCGACTGATGTCGGGGGCTTTTTACATGCCTGTCGGTTCTGTCGGTTTGATGACTCGTGCATTCTTGTTGTTTAAATTAAAGGATGATAACTATGTTGTTATTCTTGAACATAAAGTGCCGAAAGTTACGGTTAACTGTTTAGAATATTTGAAATCGAACGGTATTTGCGTTATTATGTCGTATGCATTTATATGGAATAGGGCCGTGTTCTACTGTCGTGTGGCAGTGTCTGCGGGGAAGTAAAACTGTCCTGCAGCCGGCCCGGTTGATTCAATCCAACACGTTATAGGAAAACCCTGATGAAGAAATTTTTATTTGGTGTCTTTGCCGCCGTGTGTACGGCATTCTCTTTGGCTGCCGTGAACGTCAATACGGCCTCTTCTGCCGAACTGGAGGCATTGCCGGGTATCGGCCCGGCTAAGGCGAAAGCGATTGTGGAATATCGTCAGAAGAACGGTGCGTTCAAATCGGTGGAGGAGCTGAAAAACGTGAAGGGCATCGGTGATGCGGTGCTGAACAAGTTGAAGGCGGAGGCGACGGTTTCTTCTGCCGCGCCTAAGGCCGCGCAGCCTGCCGTGAAAAAATAAGTCTGACGGACGTTTGTGCCGTATATGCCGCCCCGAGGCCGAACCGTTTGCCGGTTGGGCCACGGGGCGGCTTTGTTTGGGGGTGGGAATAAAACTTGAACCAGTGGAGACTTTACATGGGGTGAAGGGATAAACGGATAGGGTGCCTCTTGTTGGATAGAGATATAGAAGATAAAGGGAAGAAAGATATGTACTTAAAGGCATTTGACAGAAAATGGGATAGGGCAACTGTGCAGAGGGGCTACTCCTTGATACAGCTGCTGGTGGTGATGCTGCTGGTTTCGATCTTGGCAACG
>NZ_KV799667.1:0-256 GCF_001810035.1 Neisseria sp. HMSC058F07
TCATAGCTGCTCAGGCTATCCGTGTAAACAATGCTGTCCGGCATGATTTTCTTTTTGATGACAGGGAGTAACGTTTCAGACTTGGCATTATCCACCACAACGGTATAGACCCGTCCGTTGCGTTTCAGAATGCCGAAGACAACCACTTTTCCTGCCGCACCGCGACCACGTCTGCCTTTACGCCGTCCGCCGAAATAGCTTTCGTCCAGTTCGACAGAGCCCTCAAAAACCTCATCGGCAGCCAAGGCCAAATGAT
>NZ_KV799668.1:0-6616 GCF_001810035.1 Neisseria sp. HMSC058F07
CATCAAAGACGGTAACGGTAACACTACTACTACTGTTGTTAAAGACGGTGCTAAAGGTGATACTGGTGCAACTGGTGCTAAAGGTGAAAACGGTAAGTCTGCTGAAGGTAAAGTTGAGCGTGATGAAGCTAAAGGTACTTCTACTATCACTATCAACAACTTCGATAAAGACGGTAAAGTCATCTCTACTACTACTGCAACCGTGAAAGATGGTAAAGACGGTAAAGATGGTAAAGATGCTGACGGCACCTTCGGTCTGGTTGACGAGACTGGTACTACTGACGGCTCTATCTCCAAAAAACTGAATAACACTATTCAGATTAAAGGTGATGCGGGTACTAAAGTCCAAGTATTCGACAAAGCAACCGGTAAGACTTCAGAGAAAGAAGTTCAAAACATCTTCGTTAAGAAAGACGGCGATGCGCTGAAAGTCAGCTTGAACCCTGATCTGACCGTTAACAGTGTTACTACTAACGAACTGAAAGCAGGTCCTGTAACCATCAACCAAGGTGGTATCGATGCCGGCAACACTACTATTAAAAATGTTGCTCCAGGTAAGAACGGTACCGATGCGGTTAACGTTGACCAGCTGAACCAAAAATTCGGCGATGTGAACAGCAATGTGAACAAAGTTGACAACAACGCCCGCGCAGGTGTGGCTCAAGCTCTGGCTACTGCCGGTCTGCCACAAGCTTACTTGCCAGGTAAGAGCATGCTGGCTATCGGTGGCGGTCACTACCGCGGTGAAACCGGTTACGCTGTCGGCTTCTCTAGCATCTCCGATGGTGGTAATTGGATCATCAAAGGTACTGCTTCCGGCAACTCACGTGGTCACTTCGGTGCTACCGCAGCAGTTGGTTACCAATGGTAATCTGACTTTCAGACGGCCTGAAAAAGTCGTCTGAAAAGACGAAGCAAAGTAAATGCGGCCTATTTAGGCCGCATTTTTTTATGCTTAGATTATGTTTTGGGTTGATTCGATGAGTTAATCGTAATAGTAGCCAAAGAGAAATGAATATATCTTTAGCAGTCTGTTGTAATTTTAAAGGCCGTCTGAAACATCATTGGATGTTTCAGACGGCCTTTCATTTATTCGCACGATATACCATTAATCTCAAATATTTGCGCGTTCGACTTCTTTCCATGCGTCTAGAATCAGGCTGCCGTCGTTGTCTTTCAGCAAAGTAGCATCTGAGAGCATACGGCGCCAAGTGCGGGCATTTTTTAGGCCGTGCATTAAGCCTAGTGCGTGGCGGACGATATGGCGCAGGATTGTGCCTCGTCCTAAGGCGATTTGTTCGCGACTGTATGCATATAGCCAAGCTGCTAAGTCTGCGTATTGGATTGGTGCGTGTGCGTCGTTGTAAAACATTGTATCCCAATCGCGCATCAGCATTGGATTGTGATAAGCCTCGCGCCCGATCATGACCCCATCGACAAATTTCAGATGTTCGGCGATTTCTTCGTTGGTAGTGATGCCGCCGTTAATCAAAATTTCCAAGTCGGGAAAATCTTGTTTTAAACGATACACGTATTCATATTTGAGTGGCGGGACTTCGCGGTTTTCTTTCGGGGATAAACCGTCCAGCCAAGCATTGCGTGCATGGACAATAAATGTGCGGCAGGCTGTTTTTTCGCGAAGTGTTCCCACAAAATCTGCTACGACTTGATATTCTGTCTGTCTGTCTACACCGATGCGGTGTTTGACCGTCACCGGAATTTCAACTGCATCCTGCATCGCATTCAAACAATCTGCCACCAAATCTACATCATTCATCAGGCAAGCGCCGAAAGCGCCTTTTTGAACGCGTGGGCTGGGGCAGCCGCAATTTAGGTTGACTTCGTTATAGCCATACGCTTCAGCCGCTTTGGTAGCGATTGCCAAGTCATGCGGATCTGAGCCGCCAAGCTGTAAAGCTACCGGTTGCTCGCCTTCGTTGAAACTCAAAAAGCGGTCTTTATCTCCGTAAACCACCGCGCCTGAATTGACCATTTCGCTATAAAGCCAAGCATTGCGTGTAATTTGTCGCGCCATAAAGCGATAGTGTCTGTCTGTCCAATCAAGCATAGGTGCGACAGACAAGCGGCGGGAAGGTAGGGAAGAAGCAGGCATTGAGATGACTTTCAAACAAAATAATGCATTATATAGCGTATTAAATTGACTTTCGATATCGGCCGGTAAATCAAAATAATATATAAGGTATCACTGGGTGCAGCCGTGTTGTAGCTGAGGCTAAATCCATTCATGGTGGTGGAAATCCAATATTCAGACGGCCAAATAAGTTTTAAAATGTCAAACAACAAACCATTAGAATGATAAGGAAAAAAACATGGCACAATTTTTCGCCATCCATCCCGATAATCCCCAAGACCGCCTCATCAAGCAAGCCGCCGATATTGTCCGTAGTGGCGGTGTCATCGTTTACCCTACGGATTCCTGTTATGCGCTGGGTTGCAAACTCGGTGACAAAAACGCGATGGAGCGCATTCTCACGATTCGTAAAATCGATCAAAAACACCATCTGACCCTGATGTGTGCCGATTTGAGCGAATTGGGTACTTACGCCAAAGTAGATAATGCCCAATTCCGCCAGCTTAAAGCAGCTACGCCCGGCAGCTACACCTTTATCCTGCAGGCAACCAAAGAAGTACCCAATCGCACGCTTCACCCCAAGCGCAAAACCATCGGCCTGCGTGTTCCCGACAACGCTACTGCCTTGGCGCTTTTGCAAGAATTGGGCGAACCTATTTTAAGTTGCACCCTTATGCTTCCTGAAGACGAAGAGCCATTGACTGATCCATACGAAATCCGAGACCGTCTTGAACATGCTGTTGATTTGGTTATTGATGGCGGCTGGTGCGGTACTGAGCCGACAACGGTTATTGATATGACCGATGGCACTGAGCTGATTCGTCAAGGCAAGGGAGATATTGCCGTATTCGGTTTGTAAAACCATCCGCGTCTGTATAAGTACGGATATGCGTATTCTTTCTATGACGTATTAAAAGCATTTTGCCAATTTTATTGATAGCTCAAAAAAACAAATTATTCAATTAAGCAATTGTTCAAAATCATTTCATCAAAGGCCGTCTGAAATCTTTCAGACGGCCTTTCCTGTTTCTTAAAAAAATAATTCATTTTAAATAAAATTCCGAGCGATTGGCACGTTGCTTGCATGATTACTGTGATTGCTGATGACTTGTCGACGGAATACAACATTACGCTTATTAATAAAAACATGACTGGAGAACTTTTGATGATTGGTTTTTCTGTTCAAACGTCATGATTTTGTTTAAAAATTAAAGATAATCGGTTGATATTTTAGACTAGCGGATATTTTGTAAGTATGAAATACTATACCGTTGCGGGATAGTCAAAAGCCTAAATTTTGTCTCAAAGTGACAATAAACGTCAGCTTGAGATAAGCATTTTGCTGGGAAAACCCCGCATAAATTCTTAAAGTAGCGTCATGCTCATGCTCACGCTTTTACCTATCATAAAAAGAGAAAGACACACCTATGAATAAGATATTTAAAGTTGTTTGGAACCGTACGATTCAATCTTTTGTCGTAACTTCCGAATTGGCCAAAGGCCGTGTGAAATCGTCTGCCGAACAAAACAGTGCAGATGTATCTGCCGAATCCGGTAAAAATGGTATCGCGACAGTTTTCAGATTGACAGTGATTTCGGCAGCTCTTTTGGGTGCAGGTAATTCGTATGCGGCAACTGCGGGACGAGGACAAATTGCGGTTGATCCTCCGACCAGTGCTACTGCGGTCAGCGGTGCAACAGCGACCGGTATTGGTGCGCTGTCAATAGGAGCATCAGCCAATGCTACGGCTAATGGTGCAGTTGCGGTAGGTACGAGTGCAAATGCAACACATAATAACAGCCTGGCCGTGGGTACTAATGCTAAAGCTACTCAAACTCATGCTGTTGCAATGGGTGCAGATACAAGTGCAAGTAGTTCATATGCAACAGCGATAGGTAAAAGTGCCAATGCTGTTTCTGTAGATTCAACAGCATTGGGTGCAGATTCCAAAGCAAATGGTACGCAAGCGACAGCGGTAGGTAAGAATGCTCTTGCTGATAATACGAGCACAACAGCATTGGGTAATTCGGCGCAAGCATTTGGTATAGGCTCAATGGCTTTGGGCCAATCCAGTACATCAAGAGGTCAAAACGGCATTGCAATTGGCAGCGGCAGTCAGGCTGCAGCCAATGCGCAAAATGCCATTGCAATCGGTACCAATGCAGTGGGTTATCAAAGTGAGTCTATTGCCATAGGTAATTCAGCCCAAGCTCAAACTGGAAATACCATTGCCATCGGTAAAAGTGCAGTGGCAAATTCTCCAGCTTCGGGTAATGCAGCATCAAGTGCTATTGCACTTGGTGCAGACGCGAATGCAACAGGACTTGGTACGATTGCTATTGGACGTGCATCTGGGGTTCTTTCGCAAAATATTATGAATGTGAATGTAACTCACAATAATATTGCTATTGGTAATACGGCTCGAGTAGGCGATTCAAGTAGTTCTAAGATAACTCAGTCTATTGCTATTGGTTCAGGTAACCGTGTTGATCCACAGGGCAGACCTGAGGGGGCGTGGGCAAAGGGAGACCAATCTATTGCGGTTGGTGGCAATGTCTTGGCTAATGGTAATTCATCTGTTGCTATTGGTGGTGATGATTTAGATTCGGTAGGTGGTACTCGATATTCTGGCAATGCAACGGATAAATTCATCAAATATAATGAAAAAGGTGCAAAGACCGGTGAATATACGCTGAGCGGTAAAAGTCTGCGTGATATTTATAAAGAGATGACTGGTGATACGATGTATAGCGGTTCTTATGGTAATACTATTGCCGGTCAAGGTTCTGTTGCATTAGGTGTGCAGTCTAATTCATCTGCCGATTTGTCTCTGGCTATCGGTACCAAATCTCAGGCCACTGCCTTTGGTGGTGTAGCTTTGGGTACAGGTGCGAAGGCTACTTTGCTGAATTCTGTGGCTTTGGGTACGGCTTCTAAAACCGATAAAGAAGGTCAGGCATACGTTCAACGCGAAATTATGGGTGTAACCTACACTTGGGCAGGCGGTCAAACTACCGATGCCGGTGATGTTGTGTCTGTCGGTTCCAAAGGTTACGAACGCCAAATCATTAATGTATCCCCTGGCGATATTTCCGCTACTTCCACTGATGCGATCAACGGCTCACAGCTTTATGGTGTTTTGAGTGCAATTGAGCGTGTCCGCTATTTCTCTGTTAAGTCAGAAGAAGGCAAAACTGACGGTACGAAAAACTGGAACAATGACGGTGCAAAAGCAACCAATTCGATTGCCATCGGACCGAATGCGGCAACAAGTACTGGTGCGACGGGTAGTGTTTCCTTGGGTCATAATGCCAACGTACTTGGCGAAGATTCTGTTGCTGTTGGTCCAAATGCAACGGTAACTTCGGGAACTGTTGGCGCTGTTGCCTTAGGTTCTAATGCCAATTCCCGCGGTACAGGTTCTATCGCCATAGGTTTGAATACAGAAAATAATTACAATTACTCTGTAGTCGTTGGTGCTCACAGTAGAGCCAACTATGGAAATGCAACCGTTGTCGGTGCAAGGGCAGCGGCACAAAATAACGGTACGGCAATGGGCTATTTGTCAAATGCAGTCGGTGATGATTCTGTTGCAATCGGTCATCAGGCGCAGACAACGCAAGCTTATTCTATCGCCATTGGTAAGCAGGCAAACAGTTCAGGCCTTTATTCCACCGCTATTGGTTCCTCAGCCCAAGCTGCCGGGCAGAATAGTTTTGCCGGCGGTAATAATGCAAAAGCGACTGGAAGCGATTCAGTTGCTTTGGGTAGTGGCGCGACGACTACGATCGGTAGCTCCGTTGCATTGGGTAATGGTGCTGTTGGCACTGCCAATAATTTTGATGCAACAGCTAAAAATGCAACATTCAAAAACGATAGTGGTACGACGACTAATGTCAGCTATGCAGCTTCTTCATCCGCTAAAACAGGCGCGGTTTCTGTAGGCAGTGCAGGCAATGAACGCCAAATCCAGAATGTTGCCGCAGGCCGTATTTCCGCCACTTCGACCGATGCGGTCAATGGTAGCCAGCTGTACACCGTTATGAACAATGTTGGACACAATATCCAACAAAACGGTACAGACAAATCTCGTATCAATAACAACGGTACAGTCAACTACGCCGATGGCAACTTGACGACTGTTGCAATCACCGATGGCGAGAATGCATCAAAAGTTCAAATCAACGTCACTCAAGGCACATTGTCTGTCGATAATAATGGCACAGTGTCCGCACCGACTGCCGGTGTAGCGACTGCCGGCGATGTTGCTAATGCCATCAATAATGCCAAAACCACAACCAAGGTGGCGGCAGGCAGTAACGCGCACGTTAATAAAACAACCTCAGGCAAAGAGACCACTTATACCGTCAGCGCAGATAAAGCAACGGTACAAGTTTCCAATGCTTTGAATTTGACTTCCAATACTACAACTGCAGCCGATGGTGCCGTCACAACTGAGTACAGTATCGATCTTGCTCAAAGTACTAAAGATAACATCCAAAAAGGTGTGGATGCCAAAACCA
>NZ_KV799669.1:0-24169 GCF_001810035.1 Neisseria sp. HMSC058F07
TTGCTACGTTCAAATTTTTCCTTAGCCATGGCAATATCCTATAATCTAAGCTTTTGAAAGAAAGGGTAATAATGAGATGGTGCCCATGGGCAGATTTGAACTGCCGACCTCTCCCTTACCAAGGGAGTGCTCTACCCCTGAGCTACATGGGCGAAATTGTTTGGAGCGGGTGAAGGGAATCGAACCCTCACCGTAAGCTTGGAAGGCTTCTGCTCTACCATTGAGCTACACCCGCATACTCACTATTTGCTCCAAGTAAGAATTTTTGGTGGAGGGAGAAGGATTCGAACCTTCGAAGCTCACGCAACAGATTTACAGTCTGCCCCCTTTGACCGCTCGGGAATCCCTCCAAAAGAGAACGCTAGTTTATTGGCAACTTAGATTTCCGTCAAGATTTTTTTTTATTTATTCCTTCAAAAACATCCAAGCTTTTGCTTTTAAACACTATTTATTTAAACTGAATGATTTTTTCGTACTTAGCCATCAGCTCTTCGTGCGTTTCAGGATGCTCTTCATCAATCAAGATACAGTCGACAGGACATACCTGTTGGCACTGAGGCTCATCGTAATGGCCTACACATTGCGTACACAAATTTGGATTGATTTCGTAAATTTCTTCACCTTGCGAAATGGCATCATTAGGGCATTCCGGCTCGCACACATCGCAGTTAATGCACTCATCTGTAATAAAGAGCGACATTTCTATTTCCTTTTTTCTTAAATTATCAAAACCGATTGGGCGCGGATTATAGCACAAATGACGTCGGAACAATCCGTTTGAAAGAATGTTTTACACCTTGGGAATGATTCTCAAATTCTATACTATTCAGCAACTTGCGAATAGAGCAACAATTCAAACCTGCTCATTCCCGCCTTTCCTTCCCGATAAATTTCCAGCCAATCCGGTTTTTCAGGCAGCTTCCCTGCTTCAATATAGACCATTGCCCCATTTTTCAAGTGGCTTTGCAATCGGATAAACAGATTTTGCCAATCTTCCCATGCAAACGGCGGATCAAGGAACACAACATCAAATTTTTCAGACAGCCTTGCCAGATAAGCCATGCCGTCTGAACATTCGATTTTCGCCTGTTTCAAACCTAATTCACGGATATTTTTCTGAAGTGTTTGAACAGTTTGGCGGTGGTTATCGACCATTACCACTTTTGCCGCATGACGAGAAGCAGCCTCCATTCCCAAAGCACCGCTGCCGCTGAATAAATCCAATACTGTTTTTCCAGTTAAATCCTGACCCAGCCAGTTAAACAGTTTTTCACGCACGCTGTCAGGCGTCGGGCGCAGACCATCTGCAGATAAAAATGTTAACTTTCGTCCCCTACATTGTCCACCAATGATACGTACTTGATTGCTGTGTTTGGAATGTTTGTTGTTTGCCATAATTCTTAAAAAGATACCGATTTTTCAGACGGCCTCAATTATATAGTGAAACTGCTATCAAACCATATTTCGATCTCTGCTTTTAGAGACAACAAGGCCGTCTGAAACTCATTTTTCAGACGGCCTTAGTTTGTTCTAAATAAAAGAAGTTAATTGTTTCAAAGGCTAAATTCTAATATGTCTATAGACATCTCTAACTTTTCAAACACCCACTTTTTTATTTAATTTACATATCTAACGACTTTTCCTCCTTGCTTCAAAATAGTTTGATTTTTATATGGATGGTTAAATTATCAAATATAGTTGAGTAAATTATATTTTTATATTATATTTTCATATTACCTATAATGAATATTGAGGTTTTGTATGAAAAATATCGTCTTACTTTTTACTTTACTTGTAACACCAGTTTCTTCTTTCGCAGCTTGCTATGGAAGCGACTCATTTCACACTTGCAATGACAATAGCGGGAATACTTATAGTATCCAAACAATTGGCGATACTACCTATGTAAATGGATATAATTCTCGAACTGGAAGCAATTGGTCTCAAGAAAGTATGCATATTGGCAACACTACTTATACTAATGGTCGTGCAGCAAATGGTAATTCTTGGGATATGACCACCCAAAGAATTGGAGATACCACTTTTATGAATGGAAGAAATTCTCAGGGCAATTATTTTAGTAAAACCTGTAACCAATTTGGATGTTATTGAACCATCTCCTTAACTTTATGGATATTCTTCTCTAGCTTAATTGAAAATATTTAAAAAAAGGCCGTCTGAAAATCATTTTTCAGACGGCCTTTTTCTATCCAAGCTTTAACCAATTACTCTTTCGGTGCCGGCGGTTCAATCTGTTCTTTCCATCCGCATTCTTTTTGTGGGCACACTTTTTCCACGCCCCAGCGTTTGGTGGTTTTGATGGTCAAAACCGGCCACGCGCATTTTGGGCAGGTTTCTGCAATGGGCGGGTTCCAAGTGGCGTAGTTGCAGTCAGGATAAGTGCTGCAACTGTAAAACAGTTTGCCGTAACGGGATTTGCGTTCGACGAGGTTGCCTTTTTTGCATTGCGGGCATTGGACGCCGGTGTCTTTCGGTTTTTCCAGCGGCTCAACGTGTTTGCATTTCGGATAGTTGGCGCAGCCAATGAATTTACTGCCGGTACGGCTGTATTTGTACACTAGACGACCGCCGCATTTAGGGCATTCGCGTCCGTCGAGTTCAGCTTGCTCTGCTTCCGCTTTGGCAATACGTTCGGCCGCTTCTTCGGCGGTTTCGTTAACGTTGCGGGTGTAGCTGCACTCGGGATAACCGGCACACGCAACGAAACGACCCATTTTGCCAAATTTGATTTGCAGTTTGTGTTCGCCGCATTTCGGGCAGGTTTCGTCGAGTTCCTGCGTGGTAAATTTGGCGCGTTCGATACCCTCTTTTTCTTCTACTTGCTTGATAAATGGTTTCCAGAATTTATCCATCACGGGAATCCATTGGCGTTTGCCGTTGGCAATTTCGTCAAGCTGGTCTTCGAGTTTGGCGGTGAAGTGGTAATCGACATATTGGGCGAAGTGTTCGGTCAGGAATTTGTTGACGATGTCGCCTGTGTCGGTGGGCATAAAGCGTTTTTGCTCAAGGGTAACGTATTCACGGTCTTTGAGCGTGGAGATGATGCTGGCGTAGGTCG
Source organism: Neisseria sp. HMSC058F07 (assembly GCF_001810035.1). Lineage (NCBI taxonomy): Bacteria > Pseudomonadati > Pseudomonadota > Betaproteobacteria > Neisseriales > Neisseriaceae > Neisseria > Neisseria sp. HMSC058F07. Next base: position 3,080 of record NZ_KV799669.1, read on the forward strand.
AGGGGCGGCCGATGCCGTATTCTTCGAGGGCTTTAACCAGCGTGGCTTCGTTGTAGCGCGGCGGCGGGGTGGTAAAGTGTTGTTCGCCGTAGAGTTTGTCCACAGGCAGTTTGTCGCCTTCGCTCATTTCAGGCAGTTTTTTGCTGTCTTCGCTCTCTTCGTCGTCACTGCTTTCTTCATACACGCTCAAAAAGCCTGCGAAAGTCTGCACTTGTCCGGTTACGCGGAATACGCCTTTGCCGACGGTAATATCGACAGTGGTTTGGTCGAATTTGGCGGGCGTCATCTGACAGGCAACGGTACGCTGCCAAATCATTTGATAGAGTTTGAACTGGTCTGCGCTCAGGAAGGGTTTGACGCTTTCAGGCGTGCGGTACACAGAAGTCGGGCGGATCGCTTCGTGGGCTTCTTGGGCATTTTTGGACTTGGTTTTGTACTGCTTGGCCGAACTTGGCAGATATTCTTTGCCGATTTTGTTTTCGATGTAATAGCGGATTTCGGTTAACGCTTCATCGGCCAAATTCACGCTGTCGGTACGCATATAGGTAATCAGACCGATGGCGCCCTGCCCTACGTCTATACCTTCGTAAAGCTGCTGGGCGGTACGCATGGTGCGGTCGGTAGTGAAACCGAGTTTGCGCACGGCATCCTGCTGCATGGTGGATGTGGTGAACGGCGCGGCTGGGTTGCGGCTGCGCTTTTTCTTTTCGATGGCGGTAACGACAGCCTCTTTGCCTTCGAGTTCTTTCAACACGTCGGCTTGCGCGGCTTCGTTCGGTAGGTCGAATTGTTCGAGTTTCGCGCCGTTGTATTGGGCGAGTTTGGCGGTGAACTTGCTGCGGCCTTTGTGGCTGTCGAGATGCACCGTCCAATATTCCTGCGCTTCAAACGCGCGGATTTCGTTTTCGCGTTCGCAAATCAAACGCAGTGCGGGACTTTGCACACGGCCTGCGCTCAAACCGCGGCGGATTTTTTTCCACAACAATGGCGAAAGGTTGAAACCAACCAAATAGTCCAAAGCGCGACGGGCTTGTTGCGCATCGACCAAATCCATTTCGATTTCGCGCGGATGGGCAACCGCATCGAGCACGGCGTTTTTGGTGATTTCGTGGAACACGACACGCTGCGGTTTGATGTTTTTCAATCCGCGTTTGGATTTAAGGATTTCCAAAAGATGCCAAGAAATGGCTTCGCCTTCCCTATCCGGGTCAGTTGCGAGGTAGATGTTTTCAGCTTCTTTGGCACCGGCAACGATGGCATCGACGTGTTTGCTGTTGCGGCTGATCAGTTGGTATTTCATGGCAAAGCCATTGTCAGGATCGACTGCTCCGCTTTTCGGAACCAAATCGCGGACATGACCGTAAGACGCCAAGATTTCAAAATCACCGCCCAGATATTTTTTCAGGGTTTTGGCTTTGGACGGGGATTCGACGATTAATAGGTTTTTCGCCATTGTTGTTCTCTTTTGGATGTATTGGGTTTATGTTTCAGACGGCCTTTATTATTGAGGCCGTCTGAAAAAAGGTTTAGTGCATCACGTTTTGTCCGGTCAACGCACTCATCAAGTCGTCGCCTATCAGGACGGGTAACTCGCTCTTGTGCATCCACAACACCAGCAATACCAACACTTTGGCGGTATCGAGGGTGATTTCGTCCGATGGAATGTGCATCAGGGCATGAATGACGATTTCGCGTTGCTCATAAGTAATTGCGTGTTCGGCAACCAAATACTGCATCAAGCCCATGACTTCCTGCGGCAGGTTGTCAGCTTCTTCACGGCAGAATACGCGCAGGGAGTCGCTGTTAAACGGCTCAGCATAGAATTCGGACGTATTGAACAAGACTTCCATCATCATTAATGTATTGCCGATTTCCGTAGCATCAAAACCCGCATCTTCCAAGAGGCGACCCAAATCCTCCGGAGGCGGACAATTGTCGAAATCTTGGAAGTGTTCGATTAAATAGGCAATGACTTCGGTCATGCTGGTTCCTTAAATATAGATAATTCATGCTTTGACACGCTGATAACGGCCGCCCGGCAAGGCGGCAACGATACCGTCAAGTTCGTATTCCAAAAGCTGTGCGTACACGTCTGCCGCCGCCGTATTGGTTTGTTGCGCCAAAATATCGGGATGTATCGGGTCGTAACCCATTGCTTCCAATAAAGCGCTTGTTGATGGGGCGGCAGATAGGTTTTCAGACGGCCTTTGCGGTTCATCCGCTATTGTTTTTGGTTGCAGATGTTTGGTTTGATCGTTTTTCAGTTTTACCGTCTTATTTATAGAATATGATGGAACAGGCGTATTTTGCAATAGCTGCGGACACTCATGGAGAATATCGTCCAGACATTCCACCAGTTTTGCCCCGTCTTTAATCAGCTTGTGGCAGCCTTTGCTATGCGGATTGTCTATCGACCCGGGCACCGCCATCACTTCGCGCCCCATCTCTGCCGCCAGCTTGGCGGTAATCAATGAGCCAGATTCCAATGCCGCCTCGACCACCAATGTCAGCTGCGATAATGCGGCAATCAAACGGTTGCGGCGCGGAAAGTTGCCTGCAAACGGACGCGTATCTAAAGGGAACTCGCTGACAATCAATCCCCTTTCGGCAATTTCATAAGCAAGGTTTTTATTGGACGGCGGATAAATGCGGTCTATACCGGTTCCCCAGACGGCGATGGTGCCGCCATCTGCCTGCAATGCCCCCTGATGGGCGGCGGTATCGATACCCGAAGCCATACCCGATACGACGGGAATGCCTTTTTCGCTCAACGCCCTACCGAAATCTTTGGCAATTCGCATTGCCTGCGGCGTGGCATGGCGGCTGCCGACCATCGCGGCAGAAGGTGTGTGCAGCAGCTCTGCATTGCCGCGTAAAAACAAGACCGGCGGCGCGGTAATGCCTTGTGTCAGCATTTCGGGGAAATCATCATCTTGCAGCAGCAACAAACGGCAACCGTCCTGCATTTCCCATTGTAAAGCGGCTTCAGCAGACTGCTGCGCCAAAGCCCGTTTGTCCGCATTACGCCACGACTCGGCTGCCTGTTTATGGCGCACCAACGCGGCAATTTTGTCTGCCGGCGCATTCAAGGCAGCTTGTGCGCTACCGAATTGCTGCAACAGCACCAAAAAACTTTCTGCGCCGATATAGGGCGTAAATGCCAGTTGCAACCAAGCAAAACGCTCGTTTTCCGTCATCAATCTGTTCCCTTTTCGTAATGTTTTTTTCAGACGGCCTGAAGTAAATCAAGGCCGTCTGAAAATTTTATTGATATAAAACTTCTGTCGGCTTAAAAGGCAAAATAACAATGCCTAGCCATACCATTATTTTTATAAAGTATTGCTTGTCTAAGCAAACCGTCAAATGACGATGCCGTCTGAAAAACCTGATGGCTTTCAGACGGCCTCTTTTGTGTTTGAACCGATATTGCGCTTATTCTTCGGATTTGTCGGCGCTGCGGCGCGATACGCTGATACCGAGTTGTTTGAGTTTGCGGTAAAGGTGTGTACGCTCCAAACCGACCTTTTGCGCCACGCGGCTCATATTTTGGCCTTCTTGGGCGATGTGGTACTCAAAGTAACGGCGCTCGACTTCTTCCCTCAATTCGCGCAAAGGCATATTGAAATTGAAGCCGCCGATGATTTCTGTCGCCGTCGCGTTTTCCTTCTGACCCAAAGCCACGGCAACGGCCTGCTCGTCCACTTCTTTGCCGTCAGATTCCAACATGATGTTTTTCACCGTTTCGGCAAGCTGGTCGTAATTGCCCGGCCAATCGTATTGGCGCAAAACCACCAATGCGCTGTCGCTGAATTTTACCGGCTGGATTTTTTGACTTTCGGCCAAATCGGTCATGATGCGGTTGATTAAAAAGACGATGTCGTCCGGCTGGCTGCGCAAAGAAGGAACATTGATGCGCTCTTTCAACAGCTCTGCTAATCGGCCGGCAACGACGTCATCGGCGCCCTCACCTCGTTTAAAACCGCATGAAGCAATCACACGGACATTGTAGCGGTCGGCTTTTTCCAGCAAGAAAGCAATGCCGTTTTGGATGTTTTTGCTGTAACGGGCAATATCGCCGACATACAAAATACCGCCTGATGCCTTTTGCAACAGCTCCATCGGCGTATCAACAATGTGTTCGACACGGTCGGTTGCCACCCAAGGCGTACCGCTTTTGTGCAGATAGCGGGCGACAATCTCAAACGGCGAGCCAGCCTCACCGGCCAACAACAGCGGGCGGTTGTGTTTGGCGGCCGCTTCAATACTGCCGTTCATTTCTTGAATGACGGAACTGTTGCCCAGTTTGTCCAAAGTCATGCCGGAGGCCGTCTGAACTTCGCCATGTTTCAAGGCGCGTTCTACTGCGGACAAGAGTTTTTGCAGGGCAATCGGTTTTTCCAGAAAATCGAGCGCGCCGATTTTAGTGGCTTCAACCGCAGTGTCAATGCTGGCATGGCCGCTCATCATAACCACAGGCATATTGAGTTGGCCGTTTTTCGCCCACTCTTTCAACAAAGTGATGCCGTCGCAATCGGGCATCCAAATGTCCAGCAATACCATGGCCGGACGCGTTTGATAACGCAATTGGCGCGCTTCTTCGGCATTTTCGGCCAAAGTGACGGTATAGCCTTCATCTTGAAGGATTTCGGAGAGCAGGTCGCGGATGCCTACTTCATCATCTACAATCAAAATATCACTGCTTCGCATAAGTTTCTGCCATTTCCGGTAAAGCTATTTTGACGCACGCGCCGCCACTGTTCTGATTGCTCAGGCTGATACGGCCGCCATGCTCCTCGATAATTTTTTTCACAACGGGCAAACCCAGCCCCGTTCCTGTCGGTTTGTCGGTAACGTACGGCTCAAAAGCATTGTGCAGCATTTCTTTGCTGAAACTTTTGCCGTTGTTGCAGACGGTCAGGAAAACCTGTCCGCCTTCGCGCCCTGTTTCGACGTTTACTTGAGGCGCTTCGTCCGACTCTGCCGCTTCTGCAGCATTCTTAAATAGGTTATGCAACACTTGGCGCATCGCCGTCGTATCGGCAACAATCGGCAGGGCGTCGGCGCTGAGCCGTGCATTAAACTTGCACGCGCCGGCCTCATATAATACCAATACTTCCGACACCAAACCGTTTAAATCTTGTTTTTCTAAATTCAGCGACGGCGCACGCGCATAGTTGCGGAACGCTTCGACCATTTCTTTCAGCGCGGCCACCTGTTTGACGATGGTATCGGTTGAACGGCTGAGAATTTGGGCGTCTTGTTCATCTAGTTTATCATGCAATTTCCATGCCAATCTCTCGGCGGAAAGCTGGATAGGCGTAAGCGGATTACGGATTTCGTGCGCCAAACGTTTCGCCACTTCGCCCCATGCGGCCTCTTTTTGCGCCCGCATCAAGACGGTAATGTCATCAATCACCATCACCACGCCGTTATCATTGTCTTCCGGCAAAATGGTGGCTTTGCCCAACAAGATTCGGGCATCATCGGGCGCGGCGTATTCGACTTGGACGGGTTTGTTGCTATCGGCGGTTTCATTAATGGCGGCAAACACATCGGCCAACAGGGTTTGCTGCGGCGATTTGCCGTGCCATTGATGCCAGTTACTGCCCCACAAAGACACCAGCGAAACGCCCAAAATCTGTTCGGCGGCCTTGTTAAAGGTTTTCAGACGGCCATTGGCATCCAAAGTAATCACGCCTGTAGTCAAACTTTCCAACACGCATTCCAAATAATGGCGTGCTGCTTCTTCGCGCAAACGGTTGCGCTCGTCTGCCTCTTTGGCAATCGCTAATTGCTCGGTCATGTGGTTGAATAACTGGGTCAAACGGCCGAACTCGTCATTGCGAAATACCGGCCGAGTCTGGCTGAAGTCACCCTGAGCCACCGCCCGCGCACCCTCTGCCAGCGACAATACCGGTGCCACAAAACGGCGGGCAAAATACAAAGCCATCACCAGCGCCAAAAAGATGGCCAATAATGTCGCGACCAACAGCGTGGACAGGAAAAAGGTTTGCAGGCCTTTTTTGGTATAACTCAGTTCGGCATATTTGGCTCGGGCTGCTTCAATCAGCGTCGCGTCTTGGGCAACATCTTTCGGAATCGGCTGCCGAAAAAACAACGCATAATCCTGATTTTTATGCGGACCGATCAGCATCCAGCCTTGAGCATACAGCACGCCGCCGATGTTTTCCAAGCTGCGCACCGAGCCGGTCTGCTCCAGTTGCTCCCATCCTTCTTTGTTAAGCTCAGGTTGATTTAGTTTCAAGGGATTGATGCTTTTCTCGGCTTTATGGGTAGTCGCGTTATAAAGCGCCAGCTGGGCAAAGTCGGCAGTAAGCGCGGATTTTGCCAGCGCTTGCCCTAAGTTGCCGTCCAGCGAAGCGGCGCTGATTAAGTCGATCTGCACCGGCGTGGCGTTGCTGACAGCGTTGTCTACCGCCAAGTTCAGCGCGGATTTGCTCAAGTTTAAGCTGCGCTCTAGAGCCTCATGGGTATCGTTGCCAAACCAAGAATTAATCGTACCGTTAATAAACTGGGCGGAAATACCGAACAAAAACACGCCCGGCAATACGGCAACCAAAGTAAACATCCCCGACAGCCGACGTGCAATCTGCGAACCGAACACGCTTTTGCTGTTGTCGCGCATCAAAAGCACGACATAGCGCACCAACACCGCCGCCAACACCAGCAACAGCAAACCGCACAAGGCGACAATCCACCAGAAGTAATCGGACAATACGTTGCTGCTGCCCGTTGCAACAGTCAGACCGTACAACAAAACAACGGCGAATACGGCGGCAATCAGAAGAAAGCGGCGCATGGTTTACTCCTGCACGACCGACAAGGACTTCCAACCGGAATCCAAATGCCAGTTTTTAGACGTCAGGGCATTGATTTGGAACGGTTTGGGCAGCTTGGCGGTTGTCAGCAGCAGGCGGATTTCAGCCTTCGTGTCTTTGGCGGCCACATCACTCAGCGCACCCTTGGACAAAACCTTCCAATTCGCGACCGCGCCCACTGCGCGCAAGGCAGTCTCAAGCGTATCGTACTCGGTAGAAAACGTACCGACGGTAACGCGATAGCGGTTGGTCAGCGGATGGAAGGACAATTTGTATTGAATCGTGCTGTCGTTGTTGAGCAGCTGGTCGAACTTGAATTTATAAGACGACATAGACGGCGCTGACAGCTGCCAACTTAAATTGAAATGCAGGGGGACGCCCTGTTTGAGTGCTTCTTTAAGCTGGTCGGGCAAGTCAGTGCGGAAACGGCTGCTGACGGAAAGCTGTCCGGCATGGGTCAGCTTTGCCTCGGCACGGGTCGCACTGATGCCCTCGCCTGCCGCGTTCAGCGACACGGCAAGCAAGAGCGGTACAATCAGCGTTTTACTGCTTTTTAATAAGCGCGTAATAAAAGCCATCTTGATGTTTGTTCGGTAAAAGCACATGCGATTCGATCAACTCGGCATCGGCATGGCGGTTAAGGAATTTTTGCAACTGACCGTCGTTTTCTTCGACAAAGACCGAGCAGGTAGCCAGCAACATCCTGCCGTTTTTCGTCAGGGTCTGCCACAGCGCGTCTAATAATGCTTCCTGTTGGCGTGCGGTTTTGACGGCATCGGTCGGCCGGCGCAGCCATTTGACGTCAGGATTGCGCCGCGCCACGCCCGAAGCGGTACACGGCACATCGGCCAAGACAGCGTCAAAGGTCTTTCCATCATACCATGCCGCCAAGTCCTGCGCATCGGCACAAGTCAAAGAGGCCTTTTGAAAGCCTAAACGGTCAAGATTGCTCTTCACCCTGTTCAGACGGCCTTCATCTATATCCAAAGCGGTAACATGACAATCTGCCAGTTCCAAGATATGGCCTGTCTTGCCGCCCGGCGCCGCACAGGCATCGAGAATGCGTTCGCCGTCTTTCGGGTTCAACAAATAGGCAGCACGTTGCGCACCAAAATCCTGCACCGACACCAGGCCGTCTGAAAAACCGGGCAGGCGGCTTACCGGCACAGCTTCTTCCAACATCACGGCGTATTCGTCCAAAGCCCTGGCCGCAATACCTTCCGCAGCCAGTTTTTCCAAATAGCTTTCGGCATTGCCGTGTCGGCGGTTGACGCGCAAAGTCATCGGCGGATGCGATTGCAGCGCAGTGGTGATATTGTGCCAATGTTTCGGATAATGGTTTTTCAAATAAGCCACCCACCACAGCGGCAAATTGTGTTTCGCCACATCGTCTTTTTTGCAGGAAGCTGCGAGCTTGTCGCGTTCACGCAAAAAGCGGCGCAAAATCGCATTGGCAAACGAGCGGAACTGGCCGCGGCCGATTTTGGCAATGCTTTCCACCGCTTCATTGACCACGGCATGAGGCGCATTGCGCGTGTAATGCAGTTGGTACATCGCCGCCAAAAGCAGGCTTTCAAGCTGCGGATTGTCAATCGGCTTCTTCAACATTTGACCAAGCATATACTTCAAACTGCCCAAATAACGCTGGCAACCGTAGGCAATATCCTGCAACGCGCCGTTTTCCTGCGCCGTCAGCTGCGGATGCGCCGCGCGGATTTCCGCCAAGACATCCTGAAGATTGCGCCCTTCGGCAACCGCGGCAACGCTGTCGGCGGCCAGTTTTTGGGCGAGGGACATACTCATATTTTTGCTTTCTGATTTATATTTGATTTCAAGTGTTCGGAGGATTTCAGACGGCCTGTTCGGCTGCCAGCAATGCCCGATAATATTCGGCATCTGCTTTGGAAAAACAGCAAAAGATGATTTTTTCCACTGCCGGACATTACGGCAGGACTTGTTTCAAACTCTCCAAAGCGATACGCGCGGCAGCTTTGGCCGGGAAACGGTACACACCGGTACTGATGCACGGAAAGGCGATGCTGTGAAGATCGTGTTTCTGGGCAAGCAGCAAGGAATTGGCGTAGGATTGTGCCAATTTGGCCTCTTCATTTTGTTTTCCGCCAAACCATACCGGCCCGACCGTATGAATGACAAAACGCGCAGGCAAACGATAGCCTTGGGTTATTTTGGCTTCGCCTGTGCGGCAACCGCCCAAAGTTCGGCACTCATCCAGCAGCTCTTTGCCTGCGGCGCGGTGTATTGCACCGTCTACTCCGCCACCGCCCAACAGCGATGAATTGGCGGCATTGACAATCGCATCGACTGCCAATCGGGTAATATCGCCCTCGACCACTTCAAAAACAGCCATTGTTTTCTTTCCTCTACGTTTGTTTCCAGCCTGTTACAAAACCGTTCCGACTTCAATCGTCCGGCCTGCCGCAAATGCCTGTATGCTCATGCGTTTGCTGCCGGAAGGCTGCAATTCGGTAATGTTCAGCGCATTTTCACCGCACGCCACCAGCAGGCCGTCTGAAGTGCAGGACAACACTTCGCCTGCCTTACCCTGTTTGACCACGACTTCGGCACGCCAGATTTTCATCGGTTTGCCTTGATACTCGACCCACGCGGCAGGTACAGGGTTGAAAGCACGGATTTTGCGCTCAATCACAGCCGCGCTTTCATTCCAATCGATACGCGCCTCTTCTTTGCTCAATTTCTGGGCGTAGGTAACGCCTTCTTCAGGCTGTTTGACCGCATTCAGACGGCCTTCAGCCTGCAGACGCTGCAAGTCGGCAACAATCGCTTCCGCACCCAAACCCATCAGCGCGTCATGCACTTCGTTGGCGGTATCCGTAGGCTGGATGGCGTAGCGGTGTTCGCTGACCACATCGCCGGTGTCCAAGCCGATGTCCATCTGCATGATACACACACCGGTTTCGGCGTCGCCGGCTTCAATCGCACGTTGAATCGGTGCCGCGCCGCGCCAACGGGGTAACAGCGAAGCGTGGATATTGAGGCAGCCGTGTTTGGGCGTATCCAACACATCCTGCGGCAAAATCAAACCATACGCGGCCACTACCATCACATCCGCGCCCGTATCTTTAAGCATTTGCAGGGCTTCGGCGTTATTGCGCAACTTTTCCGGCTGCGCCACGGTCAAACCTAATTCCAAGGCAGCCTGTTTGACCGGCGATGCGGTCAGCTGCATGCCGCGGCCTTTGGGGCGGTCAGGCTGGGTCAACACCAGCGGAATTTCAAAACCTGCGGCGGCGATGGCTTTCAAGGCGGCGGCGGCAAAATCGGGCGTACCGGCAAAGATGACTTTCATGTTGTGTCCTTGTGAAAATGGTTTGAATGGGCGCGTTGGGCAAACTGTTTCAGCTGAAAAGGCCGTCTGAAAGATTGAAAACCGAAGTATGCCTTCTGTTTTGTCTTTTCAGACGGCCTTTAAGCGATGCGCAGGTCAGATGGTGTGTTTCTGACGTTTTTTCAGTTTGGTTTTGATGCGGCCTTGTTTCAGCTGCGACAAGTGTTCGACAAACACGATGCCCATCAGGTGGTCCAATTCGTGCTGCACGCAGATTGCCAGCAGGCCGTCTGCTTCCAGCGTGAATTTCTCGCCTTTTTCGTTCAAGGCTTCAACTTTGACGCGCTCGGCACGGGTCACAGTATCGTAAATGCCCGGTACGGACAGACAGCCTTCTTCGTAAGTTGTCTCGCCGTCTTTTTCGACAATGACGGGATTGATGAACACGCGCGGCTCGCTGCGGTCTTCGGTCAAATCCATCACGACGATGCGCTCGTGTACGTCGACCTGAGTGGCCGCCAAGCCGATACCGCGTGCTTCGTACATGGTTTCAAACATATCGGCAACCAATGTCTGGATGCGCTCGTCGATTTTTTCAACAGGTTTGGCAACCGTGTGCAAACGCTCGTCAGGGTATTGGAGGATGTTCAGTAAAGCCATAATATTCTCGTTTTATAAAACTGATGTGTGATTTTCATACAGATTTGGTTTCCGCCGCCACAATCTCCTGTCATGACAGCAACATTCAATGCTAAAATAACGCCGAAAAATGTTAAGATAGCGCGACAGAGGCCGTTCGTTATCGTATTGATGGATGGGCGGCAGTTTCGCAAACTCCAGCCTTCTCTGTTTATCATCTGAAGACAAACCAAACCGATTTCAAGGGGAACGGTTATGCAACAACGTATTATAACCCTGCTTTGCATGGCAGGCATGGCTATTTCTGCCCACACTCAGGCAGCTTCTTTAAAAATCCGCCCCAATGCGCCGCAACGCTACGTCGTTAAAAACGGCGATACCTTGTGGGGCATTTCCGGCAAATATCTGTACAGCCCGTGGCAATGGAACCGCCTTTGGGGCGCCAACCGCAACGCCATCCGCAATCCGCACCTGATCTATCCGGGTCAGGTGTTGGTTTTACGCTACGTCAACGGCCAGCCTCGACTGGGTTTTGAACACGCCCAAACCCGTTCAGACGGCATTCCCGTGATCAAACTGCATCCGCGCGTACGCGAAACTTCCGGCTACGGCATTCCGACCGTCAACGTCAACCTCTACCGCATGTTTATGAAACATCCGCAGATTATCGCTCCGGAAGAAACCGCCAACGCGCCGCGCCTGATTGCAGGTCCCGACAACCGCGTCCTCTACACCCAAGGCAACCGCGTGTACGCATACGGCCTGACCGAACCCGGCCGCTACCTGACCTACCGCGTCAATAAAAACATCACCGATCCGGAAACCGGTAAATTCCTCGGCCAAGAAGTCGTGTTCAGCGGCATCGCCAACACGCTGCCTTACACCGACTCCGCCTTGGAAAACCGTACCCGCGCTTCTGACGAAAAACTCAAAAGCAACGAGTATTACACCCAAGTCAACAAAGTCATGAAGCTGCGCACCCAGTCCGCGCAACCTTTGGTTATCGAAGAAGCCGTTTCCGAAATCCGCAAAGACGACTATCTGCTGAAACTGCCCGAAGGCCTCGACAGCTTCAATGTGATGCCTCACGCCCCTGCCCGTCCGATTCAGGCCAAAGTCGTTTCCATCTTCGACGGCGTGGGCGAAGCCGGTCAGTTCCAAACCATTACTTTGGATAAAGGCGAACTCGACGGCTTGGACAAAGGCACTGTGGTCAGCCTCTACAAACGCGGCCGCCAAGTCCGTGTCAATCTATCCAACAACCTGATTCGTAAGCCGAAAGACAAAGATACGGTTGAGTTGGTTTCCATTCCGGCGGAAGAAATCGGTTTGGCAATGGTGTACCGCACATCCGACCATCTGGCCTCAGCCATTATTTTGGAAAGCCTGAACAGCGTTTCCATCGGTGATACCGCTTCCGAACCCGGCCGCGACTTGGACAATATGGCTGATGAAAAAACCATGGACAAGCCGGCTGAAGACGAACAAGAAAGAGAAATCGAACTGGAAGTCCGCAGCTGATTGAGCTTTCTTAGCAGCCATCTGGCAAATAAGGCCGTCTGAAAACCTGTTTTTCAGACGGCCTTTTGATTGCTGCCCATCAGAATAAAGAAATCTGTAACACGTTGTTTAAAGCGCAAACAACATCTTATTTTTCCAGCCGGTAATCGGCTATTCTTTTTTCTATCGTTTTTCCGTTCTGCCATTCCAATCAGAAATATGTAAAGCCCAACACACCATTTATTGCCTGTGGATTGCTCCATCTGTTCCTGCCAATCAAAAAGGCCGTCTGAAATCTTCAGACGGCCTTTTTATCCACAACTCAAATCCGATTATTTGAATTTGTAAGTGTATTGCAAGCCCAAGATGTCCGCTTTATTTTTGAAGCGGGCAGAGGATGCACCGCGGCTGTCCACGTCGTTGCCGCTGGCTTTGCCGGTGCGGTAAACCGTGTCATTGATGTGGATATGGCTGTACGCCGCATCGATAACATGGTTTTTACCCAGTTGATATTTGGCACCGACGGAGAACCAAATACGGTTGCCGTCAGGCAGGCTGTTCATACGGTCTTCAGCGCTTTTAACCGGCGATTTATCGAAAGCGATACCGGCACGCAGTTGCAATGGTTCGGTAACTTGGTAAGAGCCGCCGAATGCAACTTTATAAGTGTTGCGCCAGTTAGGCGTGATAACGGTACGGTCAGATTGGCCGTTGACAACTTTTTTGGTGTTTTCAAACACCAGCTCCGCTTTGTTGAAGCGGCTATGGCGCGTCCAAGTCACATCGCCGAACAGGTTGGTTTTGTCGGTGGCGCGGTACATACCATGAACAGACAAAGACTCAGGCGTTACGATTTTTACGCTGGCTTTTTCGTTCGGCACATAACCGCGTGCAGCCATTGCACCCAAATCCCATGCGCGTTTTGCATATGCGCCGTCCGCTTCCCAATCGGCAGTGCCTTTCAGCGTATGCGATACTTTGGAACGATAGTTCACACCCACGCGTGCGCGCTCGTTGATGTCCCACATCCACGCCAGTTGGTAACCAAAGCCCCAATCGTGACCTTTTACATCGGCATGACCGTCAGCTTTGCCGGTCGCATCGACAGCAACGGGACGGCCTGCTTGACGGGAAGCCAAGCCGCTGGCCAACTGGCTGATGGCGCCGGAAGCATCCCAGTCGGAGTATTTGCGCAATTCGGCTTTGGAATATTGGGCAATCAAACCGGCACCGACGGCGTGCTGCTCATTCAGTTTCCACGCAACTACCGGCTCGATGGCTATGGTGGTCAAACCCAGTTTGTTGATGTTGTGGCGCAAGACGGAATCTTTTTCGTATTCGGTTGCCGAACCGAAAGGAACGTACACGCCCAAACCCAAAGTCACATCGTCGCTGGCTTTGTACGCGCTATAAACGTGCGGAGCAACGGTGGTTTCGGTAATTTTGCCGCTGGTCGAGCCGCTGACATCGGCACCCGTGCGGAAGTGTTTCGCAGATTCTGCCTCATAATGAATGCTTGGGAAAACGATATTGGCGTTGACGGAAATTTGGCTGCTGTCGATTTTGCTCAAACCGGCCGGGTTGTAGAAAATAGTTGAGGCATCGGCGGCTTCGGCGGCGGCGGCGTTGGCCGTGCCTTGTGCGTTAACGGATTGTGTGCCGAAATGGTAGCCGGAGGCTTGGACGGCGGTAGATAACAGTGCTGCGCTTAAAATAAACGCTGTTTTTTTCAGGTTGAAATGAATCATTTTGGTTTACCGTGAAAGTGGCGTACAAAGAAAAAGGCCGTCTGAAACGTCCTTTATTGATTTAGTATAGGCACTCAATTCTATACTACATCATTATTTTTGCCTAATCTTTTCTTTTTTTACACAAAAAAGCAGGCTAAAACAGCCTGCTTTTCCAATTATCGGATCACTGCAATTATTTAACCTGCAACACTTCCAGCGTATTGGTCGAACCGGATTCGCGCATTTGCGAACCGCTGGTGATGATGTATTGGTCGCCGCTTTGGAGGATTTTGTGTTCTACCAGCATGGCTTCCACTTCGTTCAGCGCGGTATCGTGATCGGTACTGGTTGCCAAAATCAACGGACGCACGCCGCGGTACATCGCCATGCGGCGTTGCGCTGAAACACTCGGCGTCAGGGCAAAAATCGGCAGGGTGATGTTGTGGCGGCTGACTTCGAAGGCGGTCGAACCGCTTTCAGTCAGGGCAACGATGGCTTTGGCGTGAACTGCTCGCGCCACGCTGACCGCACCGCCAGCAATCGCCAAGTTGGTGCTGACGGCTTCGGGATACTCGACCTGTTCGGCAACGCCGTTGAGCGAATCTTGTTCTTTTTCCGCAGCCGCACAAATAATCGCCATTTGGCTGACGGTTTCAAACGGATACGCACCGACGGCGGTTTCGGCGGAACACATCACCGCATCGGTACCGTCCAATACCGCGTTGGCCACGTCGCTGACTTCCGCGCGGGTTGGTACAGGGTTGGTAATCATGGATTCCATCATTTGAGTTGCGGTAATGCTGAAGCGGCGCAACTCACGGGCGCGGCGGATCATGCGTTTTTGTAGGGCAGGTACGGCGGCATGGCCGACTTCCACTGCCAAGTCGCCGCGGGCAACCATAATACCGTCGCTGGCAAGGATGATTTCGTCCAGATTTTCAATGGCTTCTACGCGCTCGATTTTGGAAACCAAACCGGGACGTACGGCTGTACTGCCTTTCATTTCTTCTTCGACTTTGGCGCGTGCGATGTGCAAATCTTCGGCAGATTTCACAAAGCTGATGGCCAAGTAGTCGCAACCAATGGCAATCGCCGTTTTCAGGTCGCGGAAGTCTTTTTCGGTCAACGCGCCGGCAGACAGGCCGCCGCCGCGTTTATTGATACCTTTGTTACTTTTCAGTACATGGCTGTTTTCTACCATTGTAATAATCTTACTTCCTTCAACCGCTTCAACGGTTAAAGTCAACAGGCCGTCGTCCAGCCACAAAACATCGCCGGCAACGACGTCATTCGGCAAATCGCGGTAGTCCAGGCCAACCGCTTCGCGTGTGCCTTCGCCTTCAAGTGCGGCATCCAAAATCAAGGTTTCACCCTTATTCAGCTCGATGCTGCCGCCGGCAATTTTGCCGACACGGATTTTAGGCCCTTGCAAGTCGGCAAGAATAGCGATTTCCTGACCCGCACGTTTCGCGGCTTCGCGTACGATACGGGCATTTTCTTCATGAAACTCCGGCGTACCGTGGCTGAAATTGAAACGGACGACATTAAGGCCGCCGACACGGATCATGTCTTCCAACAATTGTACATTGTTGCTGCCCGGACCCAATGTGGCGACAATTTTGGTATTGTGGCTGATACGGGTTAAATCACGTTGCAATTGGCTCATATAAACGTCCTTTCCTGTTGATTCCACGTTTGATAATGAAGAAGATTGTACTCTTAATGCAATAATGTTGGCGTAAAATTACATAATTTTCTGACTTAAACTAAATTTATTTTTGCATTAACCTACTTTTCTATCGGATACAATACACTCTCACGTCGTCATTTTTGATTTTCAGACGGCCTCCCTCATACTAATAGAATACTCAACTGATCCATGAAACGTTTTTTGACTCCGCTACCCATCGGCATCGTTTTGGCCGACCTGATATACGGTTTCGTCCTGAATGTAATGCAAGGCTTAAACTTGCAACAAACTGCATCCAACCAGTCCGGCACGCTTTCCGTTACGCCCGACATCGCCTTCAACAGCCTGCAAATCGTCGCCAACGGCGGCATGGTCTGCATCATCGGCTTCGGTTTGATTGTTTTGTTCCAACTCAACCGCGCCGTATTGCGCCGACAAATCCTGCCCATCGGCATTTTCCGAACTCTCGGCCTGTTGGCTGTTTTGGCATTCAGCATTTCGTCTTTGTGGGAATGGTTGCATGCCGCTTTGTCGCTGCTTTCCGGGCACAACGTTTTAAACTTCAGCAACCCGCGTTATCTGGTTACCGCAGTCTGCATGCCCATCATCGCTTTCTTGTGCATCTTGCGCCTGTACAATTGGTATCGCCTGCATCGGACTGTTGCCACCGACGATACCTCCGCTACCCTCTAATCAAGCTGCAGAAAGGCCGTCTGAAACAGAAAAACCTATTTCAGACGGCCTTGTCATTGTATATCTCAACGTTGATGGCTGGTTTCTACACCGGCCTTAATCTCACCATACATTTGCGAGCTGCCTCCGCTGCCTGATGCGCAGGCCGCCAAGCTCAGTGTCAAAACAGCCGCGGTCAAAATCTTCAACATTGATTTCTCTCTTTCCACAAAAATTATTTCGGGTCGCAACGGAAATGGTACGCACAAATTTCAAATCCGTTTTTGAAGTAGAGACGATGCGCCCCTGCACGGTCATGGTTCACATGGACATTCAGATGGATTTTGGTCGCGCCCGTTTCCGCACCGATTTTGCGTACTTCTTCCAACAAGCGTGAAGCATAGCCTTTTTGGCGGCATTGAGGCATGGTTACGATGTCGTCAATATGGATATGGTAACCGCTGGCCAAATTGTACGCAGCATGGAAACCGCATACGGCTACGGCATTTTGTTTGCCTTCTTCAAAAATGCCCAGCAGGCGGTAGCCGGTTTTGCGCTGATGCTCGTTGATTTGTTCGACAAAACGGTGAATATCGGTCAAAGAAGAACGCAAAATGCTTAATGCCGCAAAAGCGGTCGCAGTTTCTTCCGGCGGAATTTCACGCAATACGCCGACCACAGGCGCGGCAGCTTGGGGCTCAGGCTGCGCATTGGCCGCTTCGGCACGCTCGGCAGCATGTTTTTCTTCAATCGCCTGCGCCAACAAAACGCGTTCGACCGGCACTTCGCCCTGTTGTTTGCTCTCTTGCTCTTTGAGCAAGGCTTTGCAGTCAATCACGCGCAAATCATTATCCGCTGCAAAGTCCATCAAGAAACGGAACATTTGCGGATTGTCTTCTTCCAGTTTTTTATCGACTGCCACACAACGGACATTGTCCACCAAAATCGGGCGCACCCAATTCGAATAGGAAAGGCGGTTGTCTTTAGTAAAGGAAGACAAAATACCGCACAGGCGCTCCGCCCAGTCGCTTGGTCGGAAAATCTTGCCTTTGCTGGTCGTACCATGGATCACAACTTCATAAGGATTACACACTAACATAAGCAGCTTCCTGAGAGTAAATGGCTGAAGGAATATTTCGCCAGTGCCAACATCAGAAAAAGTTCCGATACATAGCAACAGATTATTGAAAAAATATCAGTAAGGTTTTGAAATACGACAATGATGAGACGGCTTGCCGAGCCTGACAATCCGTTTCGAATTCTTTGATTATTATACCCGATACGCCTCTTTTTCTTCAAAAATCATTTGAAAAATAACAACAGGCCGTCTGAAAACAAGTATTTCGGTTTCAGACGGCCTGCATATTTTGAATATCAATACAACAATTTCTTGCGGGGCTTTTGCTCGCCATTGGATTTAATTTCTGACAAATTGAAATTCAATATGCTCAAATCCAAAACGCTTTCTGAAGTGCATTGATCGCCAAAGGCATTTTCATAAGTGGCTTTCAGTTTCAATACTCCGCCGAATGTTTGGTCCGGCAATTCGGCAGCCAGCGCCAACATGCTTGCAAACACGCCGCCATACAATTCTCCCGATGCCAGCATATCCACGCCGCCGGAAAACATCTCCAAGCGCATAACTGCATCGGCAACCAGCTTGCTCGGCAAGTGATCCGGCAAAGCCTCAGCCTCAAAACGCACATTCTTCGCCAAGCCCTTACCGCTATTGCGGACAACCAAAACCAATAAATCCGTTTGTCCATCAGAACGTTGCAACGTCGCATGCAAAACAGGATGAATGCTCTCTTTTTGAATCAGCTGCTCACGGTGCAACATCTTGCTTTTAGCTTTGGATCGCGCAGATACGACGGCCCAAATCAACCAAACAAATGCAACGGCAGAAATGGCTGTAACCAAAAGGGGAAGATTGGTCAAATAGGCTTGCTGATTAAACCAAACTTGTGCGGCTAAAAATCCGGCAAAGAAAATCAAGACGTATAAAATTGGGGCAAACCGGCTTTGTATGGATGAGTGCATGAGTTTTCCTACATTTCGTATCATGTTATTAAAAAATAATGCCTTTCGGGCGAATAATGTCATCAACCCGGAAGGCATTATTTTAACGTAATTTTAACGCAATTTGCTTAATATCTTGCTTTTTATGAAACTAATGTATCAAGCAGACAACTCAAACCGTATAGCCGTATTTTCAGACGGCCTGAGATTTTTATCAGGCTTCGGCAACCGAATCACGCGAGAAGGTTTTTTCGCAATAATGGCATTTCAAACGCGTCTGACCATTATGTGAACGGACATAAAAGCGACTGATGACCGGCTCGCCATGACTGGCACAATTAGTATTCGGGCAACGGAACACTTCCGAAATCTCGTCCGGCAATGACAAATGCTGTTTCTCAACCACCTTAAACCGATCGATTTTGTTGACCACTGCTTCAGGGGCAAATAAAGCTAAACGGTTGGCCGCATTGGCATCCAACCACACACCGCTGATTTTGATAATGTCTTTGCTTCCCTGCGTTTTACTGGGCAAATTAAAACCAACCGTAACCGCGCTGCCATAATGCAGCAGCTTAAACTGTCTTAAAATGGCCAAGCCTTTACCAGCAGGAATATGGTCAATCACCGTACCTTGTTCGATTGCTTCAACGCTGAGTTTTGAGTTTTCCATCTTTCGCTCCTTAAACTTCTTCGTTCAATACCAAAGACAAAATCGCCATCCGTGCATACACTCCATTGGTTGCCTGTTCAAAATAATAGGCATGAGGTGTTTTATCCACATTCGGATGAATTTCATCTACCCTCGGTAAAGGATGCAAGACGCGCAAATTGGGTTTGGCGTTTGCCAACATCGGCGCATCAAGATTGAATTTACCCTGAATTTTGGCAAATTCCTGCTCATCAAAACGTTCGCGCTGAACGCGGGTCATGTACAAAATATCCGCCCATTCGACCGCTTCTTCCAAGCTGGACAGGACTTGATAAGGGCAACTGGCCTCCTCCAGCTCTTCAGTGATATAGTCCGGCATCGCCAAGCTGGGAGGAGAAACAAATGCAAACTCACAACCCCAACGCTTCAATGCTTGACATAATGAGTGTACCGTACGGCCATATTTCAAATCACCGGCCATCGCAATCTTCAAATTGCTCAAACTACCTTGTGTTTCATAAATCGTTACCAGATCCAAAAGCGTCTGGCTTGGATGTTGGTTGGTACCATCGCCGGCATTAATCACGGGCACGCTCGAAAACTCGGCCGCCACACGGGCCGCACCGTCTTTCGGGTGTCGCTGAATAATCGCATCCGTATAACTGGAAATAATCCTCGCAGTATCTGCAAGCGTTTCACCCTTTTTCGCGCTGGTATTCGCGCCATCGGAAAAACCGATAACTTTCCCACCCAAACGCTGTACCGCCGTTTCAAAAGACAAACGCGTACGGGTAGAGGGTTCAAAAAAGCACGAACCAATCAATTTACCTTCAAGCAAATCTTCGCGAGGCTGCTTTTTCAACTTCAAGGCCGTCTGAAGCAGCAATTCGAGCTGCTCCGTCGTCAAATCTGAAATTGAAATAATATGTTGCCGATAAAGCGGATTAGGCATGACCATTCCTTCCCATAAAAAAGCCCGCAACAGGCGGGCGTTTCAAGCAAACCGATTCCATCGTTGCCCGACATCATCCCCGTCGGACAATCACAACCATGTTTCTACCACACCCATGAAATCTCCCGCATTATCGCATATTTAACAGACGACTGCTTCTATCAAGTTTTCAGACGGTCTGAGACCTTTGCAAAAAATCCTTCATCCCCAACAGCCAAAAATCAAACACAGGGACTTGACAGCTCCCTTTTATCTTCCCAATGCTCGCATCTTGTAGGAGCAAACAAGCGCAAGTAAGCTGTTAACCACTTCAACGATTCAAACATATCGCTTTCGAATAGCGTTGCACACCCATGTTGCCTAAAGCAAATTAGGTTCACACCCTGATTTACAGTGAAACGTAACAAAGCTTTGTTCAACCACATAACGGGTTTTTCGACAAATATTCGGTTGTGTTTGATTTGCGTTTCCGTCGATGAGTTGTTGCAAAGGGCTTTGCGATAATGCAGGTCTGTAGCTGATGTTTTTCTAGGTGCCATCTGTTTTGCTGCCGTAGCCTTTGATCGAACCTTCTGCCATACCTTATCTCGTCGATATTGAAGGAGTGATGTGCAGTTTCTCAATATAGCCTTTCAAAATAGATACAGATATATGTTTGCTGTATCAACCAGCCTTTTACCCTGCAGACAATGCTATCTTTGCTTGGTGTAATTTGTCTACAGCCTTTATCTTTTATTATCCTTACCCATGACCGCTCGGGCCGTCTGAATAATGTTGCATCAATAACTTAAACTACCGCTTTCTCTACTTTTAAACTTTCCCGCTCAATTTACAGTTAATTCCTAATAGTTCTGACCAGGGCATTACCTTCCGCCGGCTGGTTGCAGTGTCAGCATAAGGTACTGGATTTGAAATATTCAGTTCGTCAAAATAATAAAACGGGTTAAGACAATAATGCAGTACTCGAGGTTGAGATCAGCCTCCCCCAAAGACGTGCCTGTGCACGTCCTTTTTACTTTCTTATCTCCTTTCCACCCTATTGTCACCCCGTAAAAGGCTTACACTCCGCATCATTGCCCCTAAATATCTC
>NZ_KV799670.1:0-1911 GCF_001810035.1 Neisseria sp. HMSC058F07
CAATCTTTTGTGGTACGGCGAATACACCGCTTGGGGCCGTCTGAAAAAGGACGAGCGCGTCTATCGGAACGCGCACCAGCCGTTCCGGTTGCAAAACCAGTATTGTGATCAAGAGACAGGGCTGCATTACAACCTGATGCGGTATTACGAGCCAGAGGCCGGGCGGTTTGTGAATCAGGACCCGATTAAATTAATTGGTGGAGATAATCTATATCAGTTTGCTCCAAATACTCAAGAATGGATTGACCCATTGGGGGAGAGTGGCTATCGCTTGCGTAAGAGTATGGAATCTCAGGGAATGTTCCGTCCAGCTTCTTCTTGGCAGACACACCATTTAATTCCACAGGCAGTTTGGAAAGAAAACAAAGCATTTTTTAATAGTATTGGCATGAAAGGCAAAGGATTAGGCAGAGATAGTTGGACTAATGGTCTGTATATGCCTTCAACTGAAGCAGATGCTCGAAGTTCACTTAGAGAATTTTTCCATCGAGGGTCTCATAAGAACTATAATGATAGTGTAAGTCGCGAGTTACAAAAAATAAGAGGCGAATTCCAACAAGGAAAGATTACAGCAGCACAAGCACGAAAACGTGTGCAGAATTTACAAAAAAGGTTGAAAAAACGCTTAAGTAAGTCTTTATCCGTTGGAGGGTGCGCATCTACCAACTCGCCCAAACGATTAGATTAGGAGGATATTATGAAAAAATTACTAGTATGGGGATATGCCCTACAAAGCATGGATAAAGCAGAAAAAATGGGGTTGCCACGAGTAAGTAGTGGAGCTGTGGGTATATCAGAGAAGTTTAACCCTAAAAAAACGCATCCTGATTTTGACTTTCCGTGGAGTTGGTTTGTAAAGGGACAAGAAATCCCGAAAATGCCTGAAAAAGTTTATGTCTGCTTAAAAAAGCAAGGAGTGTTACTTTTGATTTTCTGCCATATAGTGACTTCTTTATTATGTCAGCGCGTTTTTTGGAATTTATTAAAAAATACGGGTTTGACCATAATTTTGGCATGAGCAAGGTAGTTGTTGTCAATACAAAAGGCGAGCTATTGACAGATGAAACCTATTATTTAATAAGAATAGTTAGCTGGGAAATTGAGAATGAAATTGTTTACCCGGATTTAGGATTAAATGAAGAAGATTTTTCGCTTGAAGCATACACTAATTCGGATAAGGATATTTTATTGTCTTCCAATCATAATTATTCAGGAGCATTTATGGTATCAGAAAATTTAAAAGACAAAATATTGGAAAATTTTTCTTTGCCTTTTCTTTATTCTTTGGAAGAGTGGAAAGAATTGAACAATTTAGACAGTTATTGGGATTAATATTAATTGATTAATATAAATCGATTAATATTAATCAAAGAAGTGTTGGATGAACTTTTTTCTATGTTAGCAAGCCGTAGCCCCACACAAAACCTTCAGTCCCAACGTAGCAAGCCGTAGCTTGCACAAAATCTTCAGTCCTGACGCAGGGTGTGTGTGCGGTACGCACTCACACGGTTTCCGCTTTTCGGACGATCTTAATACTTTCTTTGAGGCCGTCTGAAATATTGGTTCTTTAATAATCCGATTATTGATCAGCATCAAGGTCGTCTGAAACACAACTTTTAGACGGCCTTTGTTGCTATTGTGTTCAACCGTCGCTACGCCTACGACTACATTTACGACAAAATCGGACGCATTCAAGAAGCCCGCAACAGCCAAACCGGCCGCAGCGAAACCTTTGCCTTCGACCCCGCCCACAACATCCTTTCCGACAAAGCCGCCGAAGGAAAGGGCGGCAACCTTAGCAGCGGTAACCGCCTCAAAGAATACAACGGCATCGAATACACCTACGACGCATTGGGCAATCTGATCTACCGCCAGCTGCCCAATGGCGAAAACCAATATTACCAATACGAT
>NZ_KV799671.1:0-7096 GCF_001810035.1 Neisseria sp. HMSC058F07
GCACGACCAACTGGTTAAAGCCGAAATCTTTAAAAAAGACGGTACGAAAGAAACTTGGGTGTACAGCTACGACGCCTTGGGCAGAAGGATAGGCAAAGGCTGTTTGAAAAACGAAGAAGTTTCAGAAACATCATTCCAGCATGATTTAAGCGGGAACGACCTCGAAAACCAAACCCGCTTCGTTTGGGACGGCAGCCACCTCTTGCAAGAAATCCACCCGAACGGCAGATATACCTATATCTACACCGATCCCGACAGCTACGAACCCTTGGCACAGGTACACAACCACACCAATGCCGAGGGCGAAAGCCGCCAACAAATCTACTACTTCCACTGCGACCAAATCGGCATCCCAAGAGAGATGACCGATAAGGACGGTAACCTCTTGTGGTTCGACAACTACACCGGCTGGTGCCTTCTGAAAGAGGAAACCAAGGTAACGGATAGCGCATACCAACCATTCCGATTACAGAACTAGTATTGCGACCGTGAAATGGGGTTGTATTACAACTTCTTCAGGTATTATGAGCCTGATGTGGGTCGGTTTGTAAATCAGGATCCGATTGGGTTGGGAGGTGGAAGTAACTTTTATCAATTTTCGACAAATATACAAAATATGATGGATCCTTGGGGATTAAATGCTGTTAGCATATCCAAAGGGGCATTGTCTATGATTGTAATTGATACAATGACTCCAGACCCCACTGATGCGGCATTGCCTAAATGGATTGCATATGGGGGCTTGGAGCTGCCGCAACAGGTGTCGTTGCATCATCGGAGAGCGATACATGTACAGGAAAATGCCAAGAAGAAAAAAAACGTAAGAAATGTTTAGATGCAATAGCAGACAACAATGGTTACAGCGAAAACATCTTATCTAACATTACAAAAAAGTGTTTCCATCCCTGCTGCTGCGAGATACACAGCATTGATTGAAAAAGGTAGTATTGCCCCTCCAGTTAAAATGGATGGAAATACTATTGTAGATGGTAACCATAGAATGGTAGCCGGATTATTGTGTAATCAAATACCTGCCAGTACACCAGGAACTGCTCCATTATCTAAACCAAGAATACCTTTGAGAGATATACAACT
The DNA here is from genome assembly GCF_001810035.1 of Neisseria sp. HMSC058F07. Taxonomy (NCBI): domain Bacteria; kingdom Pseudomonadati; phylum Pseudomonadota; class Betaproteobacteria; order Neisseriales; family Neisseriaceae; genus Neisseria; species Neisseria sp. HMSC058F07. The sequence goes on from NZ_KV799671.1 coordinate 1,096, forward strand.
AGACCCTATAGATTGGTGGTAATAAAAATGATATCAAATGACATTCAAGAATTACTTAAAAATATTACAAAGTCTCTAATTAAAATCGAAACAAAAGAATTAGATGTCTTAATTCCTAGACAGTTAATCCATATGGATAATATTGATTTTCACAGATACGAAATATCCCATAGGGAAATTGGAAGTCTTAAATTTTTTTTCTGTTCATTTCGTGGCGCTTTCATAAGCTATAGTTCCTTTACTAATTGTAATTTTATTAATTGTTCTTTTATTACGGCAATAGTTTGTAATACAAAATTTACTAATTGCACATTTATTAATTGTGTATTCAGATCAATGCATATACAAGATAATTTAATATCTAATTGCTCTTTTCAAAACTGCTATATAGAAGATAATATATTTTCTACAAATGAAATATAATTTATTACAATGTTGAACAAGGCATCCGAGCCGCCTTTTAGGCGGCAACAGCAGTAATTGCCTCTAGAGGCCATAAGGAGTATGTAGCAAACCAGAATCAGAGAAAACTGACCCCTGCTATTGTCCGCCAGGTACTTGTGGAATTGTTTATCTGAGGACACATCCTAAAACTGGCGAAAAATATGTAGGCCGAGCCAAATCCTCAATAAGATATTTTGCCAGGCAAAGAGAACATAATAGAGCATTCAGAGCAACTCACAGGTTTACCTTACTTGGGCAAACTAAATCTGGTCAATGTCTAGACCGATTGGAAGAAGATCACATTAGATTACAAGGCGGTATCAAGAGTCGAGGAGGACCTTTGGCCAATAAACGTCATCAGATGTCTGAACCTCGCTACCGTGCAGCAGGTGGAAAAATTCCCATGCCTTATTGAATTACAGAAAGGAACTTTAAAAAATGGCAAGAAAAAAACAGAAATGGCAGGTAGGCGATTATTTTGGCATTCCCATAGAAGATGATTTTTTAGCTGTTGGACAGATTCTTGGAAAATATGATTGGATAGGTGTAGCCTGCTTAATTACCAAAATGAAAATTTCCTCAAAAAACCTTCCTTTATATGAAGATATAAAAATAGATAAAAACGATATTATTGCTGCTATGTTTATTACTGAAGAATCGTTAGATAAAGGATTCTGGCCAATTATTCAAAAAGGTATAGTAAATAAAAATATACTGAAGCAATATTTTCCTAATATTGACTTAATTGAACAAGGAAATATTATTGGTATTAATACCGAAGGTTCAGCTATTATTGATGGTTTTATTAAAGCTTATTTTAGTCTAGCACCTTGGGATGACTGGCATGACCCCGAATACCTTGATAAACTTCTTATTTCTCCCGACAAAAAACCTGAAAATCTCATCTATAAGAACAAATGATCTATTTGTCCTGAAAGTAAAATGCTTCGTACTATTTGAAAAGCCTTCACGTAGCTTTCCAAATCTCGGTGTTAACGATGGCTTTATTTTGATTTCAGTTTGAGCAAGTTTTTTTTTAGATCGATCGTATTAGTTGTCTCAAGTTACAAGGATGGTTCAGCTTTTTTTGGTATAAACCCTCCGGGTACGACTGAAGCGGAAGCCTTAAGAAAATGTTAAGAACGAAGAAATTTACAATGTCTAAATTCTAATAGACAGGAGGCCGTCTGATATTCAGATGGCCTTTATAAATTAGCTATATGCTATGAGTTGAAGGTACTTAGTATCGTAATAAGTTTTCTACCCTCAACCCTACTACTACTCAATAATTAAGTAGTAGAGTTACAGCCAAATCTCTCTTAAAACCTATTGATTTTATACTAAAAATTGGAGTACTATGAGCACACTCTCTTGAGTACCATTAATTCTCATTTGACATATAGGAACAAAACAGCGGAATTTGTAGAAGAATAGGGAAAAGGAAATTAATTTATATTATGTTAAATTCATAACTCTACGATTTTAGTCTGCTAACTCCTGTTTCTTCAGTAGTACAATTACTTATATAAGCGCAAATCGACGCTGCCATCACAGTGGTTCAAACCTGGAATCGCAAAGAAACGGGAGAACTCTTCTGCGCCTTCGGCGTTATAAAGTAATACGTCATCGACCCTTTGGAAAGCACGATATTGCGTGCGTTTGGCTCGGCGGTTTGTGAATCTGTCAGTTTCCAACCGCGCCAACCTTCTTGGTTGATACCGCTATCGTAGAACCAGCCATTATAAATAGTTCGCCATGGCTATTTTTCGGACCACCGATGTAAAACAAAAAAAAACAGTCCGCAACTTCACTTTAAAGTTGCGGACTGTTTTTTTGTTTGGACTAGATTGAATGAATTAACCCAAGCTAGCTACTTTTTTCAACAACGCATCTGCCGCTAAAATTCCAAGATTATTTGATGCCAGCGGGCTGTCGCCAGTTAGCACATTACGATCTTTGTTTACTTGGCCGGTAATGTCTTCATTCAACACTTTGATGCAGTATAACCCTAGTATTCTGACTTAAAAATTAATAAAATAAGAATAAACTATTCTGAAAAAAGGAATAATAGTGAATAAACTAGAAGCCCTTCGCTATTTTTGCTCCGCTGCCGAAACCTTTAATTTTCGTGAAACCGCCCAGCGGCTCGCCGTTTCGCCTCAAGTCGTCACAAGAATGATCGCCGATCTCGAAGCCTTATTAGGTGAAAGTTTGTTCAAACGTAACACGCGAAACATCAAGCTCACTGAATTTGGCGAACAATTTTTGCCGAAAGCGACGCAATATTTGGCGGAAAGCGAACGGCTATTTGCTAAAAACAATGTAAAAGAAAAAGCAATGCAAGGTGTGGTACACCCTGCCGCCAATGCTTATAACGATGAAATTCTGTTTGAATTATTGACCGCACTTGAGCCCTACTCCGACATTGTGATTGATTGGCGGGTGGGAATTGATAAGCTCAAAAGTGTGGATGACCAAGCGAGTGGTGTGGGTGTATAACAAGTTGAAGGAGATGTTATTGTCGAAAATGGTTTAGGCATAAAACATGGCGAGATGATCTCGCCATGTTTTTATCACGATTGCTTATCCACAATCGATTTTAACATCGTATAAGATTGGGCTTGTTTTTGTTCATCAAAAATATAACTCACCGCCATAATTTCATCAAAATGTACCCGTTCACGCAGTTGCTTGAGTTGAAATTCCACACTTTCAGGACTACCGATAAGCGAACAAGCAGTCATTTGTTCCACTACGGCACGCTCTTGATTGTAAATCGGGATTTCCTCAAAATCGACTGGGCCAAAGTGTGGTTTCTTTTGGGCATGCATTTGGGCTTTCCAAACGTCTTCTTCTGACGCCATCGGTGGTTGTAAATTTTGTTGCGCATTAGTCACTATATTTAAGAAAAATAGTGTTTGTGTCGTCGCGAGTTGTCTCGCTTCGTTATCGGTTTCTGCAACAATCGCGTTCACACCTAAGATGACATAAGGTTCAGCAAGATAGGTAGAAGGTTTGAAGTTTTTGCGGTAAATCTCCACTGCCATTTCCATCATACGTGGCGCAAAGTGTGAAGCAAATGCATAAGGCAAGCCAAGTTCTGCCGCAAGATAGGCACTTTCAGTGCTAGATCCTAAAATATAAAACGGTATATTCAAGCCGGCAGAAGGATATGCAGAAACAGGGTTAGAATCTTTAAAGTAACCGCGAAGTTCCGCAATTTCCGCAGGGAAATCCAGACTTTTTCGTCCTCGACGAAGTGCCGCAGCCGTTTGCATATCAGTTCCTGGCGCACGTCCTAAACCGAGTTCAACACGGTTTGGATAAAGCGTCTCCAGTGTGCCATATTGCTCGGCCACCACATAAGGCGAATGATTCGGTAACATCACGCCGCCCGAGCCAACGCGCAAGGTCTTCGTATTGGCTAGCGTATGTTGAATTAAAAGTGCGGTCGCTGAACTCACCAAATTTTTCATATTATGATGCTCAGCAATCCAATAGCGCTCAATGCCAATGCGCTCCGCGTGTTTTGCAAGATTCACCATCGAATCGACCGCTTGCAAATAAGTTTGCCCTTCACGAACGGGGGCAAGATTGAGAATGGAAAGTTTCATGGTGTTACTCCTTATTGATTGAGCAAAGTGAAATCCAACATCACTTTCCCAATATGCGTGCCTTTGTCCATTTCTATATGGGCTTTTGCTACGTATTTAAAATCAAATACTTGATGAATAATCGGTTTGCCGATTTCACCATTGCCGAGTTTTTCCCAGAGCTCGTTGCATAAGGATTGGGTGATTTCTGCCTTAATAAAATCAATGCCCATTTCTGACAGTTTTTGTACTACCTGCACCGATTCGCTTTCGTCAAAACCGCCTTTTTGGAAGTCCGCCGAATTGAGTTTTACGCCTACCAAGAAATCTTTATCAAGACCGCAGCCGTCTGAAACATTGATAGACCGGTTACTGATATCCGCTTTCTGCTACTTTTGTCCATTTTGCCAATGTCTGCTTCATCTGTGCCTGAGGGATGAAGCGGGCCATCCGTTCTACTTCCTTGCCTTGATAAAACAGCAGCCATGCAGGTACGGTCAGCACGTGGAAACGTCCGGTCATTTCGGGTATTTCAGCAATATCGGCTTTTACGGCATACACATTTCCTTCCTCCGCCAAAGCTGAGTCAAGCTGGGCGCCCACGACCGTACAAACACCGCAGATTGGGGCTTTGATGTACAGTGATACTAAAGGGTATGTGGCGATGGCCTGTTCGATGTCTTTCAAAGTGTGCAGTTGTTGCATGCCATGTACTCCTTTGAGCGATTAAGCCCTTTTCTAGTTGTCCAGAAAAGGGGCTTTTAACGAAATGAAAACAAGAAAACGTTTTGAGTCGTCTAGATTTTTTCCACAACCACTTTTGCCCGCGCTTTCAGGCTGTTCAACACTGGGGAGGTGGCGGCTGAGCGGTCGGCGAAATTTTGCAGGGTAGGAAGGTCGGCGTCGGCTTTTACTTTTATGGTTAGCACCAGATTATCCAGTCCGCCGTAGCCATCTTCCATGCCGAACAGTTTGGCCATGTCGATACCGCCGCTTGCGGATATTTCAAACTGTTCCAGTTTCACGCCTGCCAATGCTGCTTGCAACTCGAAACCTATGGAGCAGCAGCCTGCCGCAGCGCTGATCAGGTATTCCACCGGATTTGGGGCGGCGTTTTCACCGCCCATGTTTTTCGGTTCGTCTGTGGTAAAGGCAGGGAAGCGGCGCACGGAGATTTCATTCTTCGTGCCGGATACCCAGCGCGAATCGGCGCGTAATACTGCCTTGCCTTTTGCATGGTCGTTTTCAACCGCTGCCATGGTGGTTCGGAAACGTTCGATATCTAACCCGTTAATCATGTTTTGTCCTTTCATATGATGAATTGCAGATGGTTTTTCGCTACACTTACACGCCCATTTTCCACGCGGAGATGCGCTTCAAATTATCCACCGTGTCGTGATTGACGATGGCGGCGAACGTGCTGTCCAGTTTGGCAATTTCAGCTTGTCTTCATCGCTGAGAGCAAAATCAAAGACATTCAGGTTTTCCGCCATACGTTCGGGTTTGGTGGATTTTGCCAATACAATGATGCCACGTTCCACCAGCCAGCGGGTAATCACTTGCGCCACGGATTTGCCATATTTCGTACCAATTAGCGACTGACAAAATGGTGGGCAAAAGCCCACCGCTTCAAGTTGATGTTTTATCATTAACCGAACACTTTTTTCAAATGTGCTTGGTAGTCTGCGAAGTATTGTTCTACTTGTGGATTTTTAACTACATCGTTACATGTAAATGTCGGTAGACGGGTCAAACCGATGAACTCGTTGAGTTTGTGGAAAGGCATGTACACAGCATCCACATCTTTGCCTTCAAAGAAGTCGCCTTCACGGGTGAACGCTTCAATCGGCGCATTCCAAGTAAGCGAAAGCATGTGTTTTTTGCCTTGCAATAAACCACCTGTACCGAAGCCTTCGGTCGGGCTGACACGATGACGGCCATCACTGTGGTAAAGCTTGCCGTGT
>NZ_KV799671.1:7196-19541 GCF_001810035.1 Neisseria sp. HMSC058F07
GCCATCACTGTGGTAAAGCTTGCCGTGTCCAGCGATAAATACTTCGTCTATGTATTTCTTCACTGTCCAAGGCTCGTGCATCCACCAAACAGGCATCTGCCAAATCACGGCATCCATCCACAAGAATTTTTCGATTTCTGCCTCAACATCATAGCCAGCATCAATCACAGTTTCTTTTACATTGTGTCCAAGTGCGGTCAAAACTTCTTTTGCTTTTTTGTGAAGCGTGTGGTTTAACTCACCATGAGAATGACCGAAAGCTTTACCACCGTTTAATAATAAAATGTTCATTTTTACTCCTAGAATAAATAATTTATAAAAAAAGGATGTGATGTTTACGGATATTGTCTTCTGTTTATTCTCAGAAGTTGAAGTCATTTTATGATTTGTTTTTATTGAGATAAATAGGGTTTATCTTTATAATGTAATGAATTAAATTCACTAATAAAAAAGAGTTTAAAGAGAAAATGCAGAACTTTAACGAACTGAATTATTTTTTAACACTGGCGCAAACGCAGAGTTTTGTGAAAGCGGGGCAACTTTTGGGGATTTCTTCTTCGGCGTTGAGTCATAGCATGAAAAATTTAGAAATGCGGCTAAATTTGCGTCTGTTCAACCGCACTACACGCAATGTATCGCTGACCGAAGCCGGGCAACAGCTTTTCGATCAACTTTTCCCACTTTATCAAGCCATAAACCAAGAAGTCGATGCATTAAATGATTTTTTGAATACGCCATCGGGATTGATTCGCATCAACGCCCCGGCGATGGCAGCGGAAGCCGTGTTGTATCCAAAATTAAAGCCGATTTTGAACCAATACCCGAAAATCCGCTTGGAAATCGTGGTGGACGATCGTTGGGCAGATATTGTGAAAGAAGGATTTGATATGGGCGTTCGGTTAGGTAACAAGGTAGCGAAAGAGATGATTGCCGTACCGATTTCTGCGCCGTTCAAAATGGTATTGGTCGCCTCGCCCGATTATTTGGCGCAATACGGTTCGCTGAAAAATATTGATGATTTGCAGCAGCACCGCCTTATCGGTGCGAAGCTCTCCGCCGAACACGGCACGGAAATTCAATGGGAATTCAAATATAAAAAAAAGCTGATTACGTTCACACCAAAATCGCAGTTTTCTATCAACAATCATCTGCGCCTGCAAGCCGTTTCAGACGGCCTTGGCATCACTTGGCTGCCACATATCATCGCCGCAGACGCACTCCATTCTGGGCAGTTGGTTGAGCTGTTACCCGAGTATGCCATCACTTACGATCCGCTTTACCTCTATTACCCCAGCCGCCGCGGGCATTCCAATGTGTTTAAGTTGATTGTGGATGCGTTAAAAGTAAAAGCCGTCTGAAATTTCAGGCGGCCTTTTTAATAACAAAGTGCGGTCAATTTCCAGCACTTTTTATCAATCCCTTTTCTTCACCAAAACAACGCATTAAGCAATCCAATACGGTGCGTACTTTTGCTGATTGGGTGCGATGTGCGGTGGTGGCATAAAGGGTGCGGGTGGGAAGTGTGTGTTCAGGTAATACAATGCTTAACTGACCATTTTCTATCAAAGGCGCCACATCGCCAGAAAGCAACACCGCCAACCCCATGCCGGCACAGGCATATTCTCGTGCGACCAGTGAAGAATCTGGGCAATCGGTGCGATTTTCGGGCAGCGTTTCCGGTAGCCCTAAACACTTGAATGCGTGTAGCAGGACATTGCTATTGTGATTAAGCCAGTCGGCATTGAGTAAATCTTGCGGCTGGGCAATGGGGTGTTCACGCAAATAGTCTGGTGAAGCGCAAATCAAGGTTTGCCATTGTGCCAACGGGCGCGCGATGCTGTCGGGATCGTCAGGATGTAAAACAACGCGGATAGCGATATCGGTATCGTTTTGCAAATCCACCAAGCGGTTGTTTTCATTGAGTATTAAGCGAATTTTTGGGTAACGATGTCGTAAGGTTTGCACGGTACGTTTCATCGGTTCAACCGCGCTATAACCGGTCGGTAGGCTGATGCGGACTTCACCTTCCGGTTCGGTTTGCAAAATACCCATTTCGCGCTCAACGGCATCGTGCCAGTCGGTTAATTGACGGGCGTATTGCTGCAACTGCCGCCCTTCTGCCGTCGGCGTGAGGCTGCGTGTGGTGCGGTTAAGCAATTTGACGCCGTAATGATTTTCCAGCTTGCGAATGGCTTGACTGATTGCGCTGGCGGTCATGCCCAAATGCGGCGCGGTGGCATTCATACTGCCGTATTGCAGCACGGTGGCAAAAATATAGATAAGTTTGAATTGCTCCATTATAAAGCCTTTCTTAAAACTGTTTATTTAATTTGATAGATTATCAAGTTAATTAAAGTAATATACAATATATTTCATTACAAACAGATGAAGCAAGGAGTACTTTATGCCACATATCAATATCAAATGTTGTCCAAAGAACCTGTCTGAACAGGAATTGCAAGCCTTTGCAGATGATTTAACGGCTTTTGCCAGCGAGCGTCTAAACACGCCTGCAGAATTCATCACTATTGCCTACACTGAAATTCCGGATGATGAATGGAAAGAAAAGGTTTGGGACAAAGAAATTGAGCCAAATGTAGAGAACCTGTTACGTAAACCCGAATATGACATGTAACCTGCGCGTATCATCAAAACCCTAAAAAAACGACCGCACTTTACTCAGGAGAACAGCATGAAAGCATTTAAAAAATTAGGGTTTAGCGTACTTTTCGCCACTCTTGCAACGAGCAGTTTTGCCGGTGAACCGTTGCGCTATTTTGGACAAAATGAAACTGCCTACCATAGCCAAGTGCCTTATGGGAACAATGAAAAAGTTGGTCGTTATGCGACGGCAAGTGATGGGGCGAAAATTTATTTTGAACGCTATGGCAAAGGCTCACCTGTAATTGTTTTGCATGGCGGATTAGTGGGTTCAACAGCTGAAATGGGCGAGTTTATTGACCGTTTAAGCCAAAATCATGAAGTCATCGCCATCAGTACACGCGGTCATGGCAAATCTGAAGTCGGCAGTGTTGCGCCAACTTATGCACAAAAAGCGGCTGATGTGCTTGCCGTATTAAAAGCCGCACAAATTAACGGTAAAGTGGATTTGCTCGGCTTTTCAGACGGCGCTTATACCGCCCTCACCTTTGCTGCCGATTATCCCGAACAGGCAGCCAAAATTATTGCTATCGGTGCCGGCGAATGGAAACGTGGTTTTATTCAAGGCGGGGGAAATAAACGTGCAAGCTATGAACAAATCCGCCAGTTAGATCCAAGTTATTGGGAAATGCAACAAAGCATTCGCCCCAACCTACAACAAACGGCAACGTGGTTTGACAATGCGCAGAAAAATTATGACAACACCCAAGTTGGCAAAGAGACATTTGGTAAGATCCAATCGCCGGTGTTGTTTGTGGTTGGCGAAGACGATGCCAATGCACCCTTGGATACAGTCATCAACGCCTATCGCATGACACAGAATGCCGATTTATCCGTTATCCCTAATGCGCCACATCCGGTATTTGTCTTGAACTTCCCGGCTGTTTGGACTATTGTAGAACCGTATTTGAATAACAAATAATGAAAGGAAAACAAAATGCTTAAATTATTTACTTTACCCGGTGAAGGTAAAATTCGCAGTTCATCACCTTTCGCTTGGAAAACTGAAGCGATGCTGCGTTTATCCGGCTTAGATTTCGAAAAAGAATATGTTGCCGATCTCAGCAAAATGCCTAAAGGCAAAGTTCCGGTATTGCAGGATGGCGAGAAGTTGATCCCTGATAGCTCTCTCATTCAGCGTTATCTAACCGAAACCTACGGCATTGATTTAGATAAACATTTAACGCCTGAACAAAAAGCGATTGCTGAAGCCTTTCGCCGTATGACAGAAGAACATTTATATTGGATGGTCGTATATAACCGTTTCGTCGATCCTCTCAGCAAACCATTTATGATGAAGGCAATGTTTGATGGCATGCCGACCGAACAAACCGAAGCGATTTTTGCTGTGTTACAGGAAAACGCGAAAAAAGAAATGTACGGACATGGTATCGGAAGACACACACAATCTGATATTTACGCCTTCGGAAAAGGAGATTTAGACGCCATTAGCAACTACTTAGGCACAAAACGCTACTTTTTCGGCGAAGAATTAACCTCCGTTGATGTGGCCATCGTGCCTGTTGTTGCAAACCTGATTCTTACCCCCATCGACACTGAAATTGCGCTATATGCAAGAACCAAAGCAAATTTAGTCGCCTATATTGAACGTTTCGATCAGGCAGTATTTGGAGAATAAAGTAAAAAATCAAAGGCCGTCTGAAATGTTTCAGACGGCCTTTTATTTATATCTCCCAGTCTTTTCTCAGCAAATCCTTTATTATTTGATCGGCTACTAATCAATTACCTACTCCAACTTTAACAATGGAAAGTGGACAATCTATTCAATCCGGTTATGCCGCACCAACGCTATACGTTTCGCCCTTGCTGTCCGCTTGGCCGACAATGGCAGCAACGGCAGCGGCCAAGCCGTTGCGCGTCATGTATTTTTGCGGAATTTCTTGGGCATTTTGTGTCAAGGTATAGGCATTATCTTCGCCATCGGCAAGGCCGCAGGGGCGCAGGATGGTCCAAATCAAACCGCTTTGTTTGAGATAGATTTCGGCTTCTGTTTTGGCACGGACGGCTTCACCTAGTGCCTGTTTGAACGGCTCGCTCATCATGTCCCATTGTTCACCGCAGCCCATGCTGGTAATCAGTACAAAGCGGGCTTGCGGATTGGCGGCTTTCGTGGCGGCAATAATGTTGATATTGCCCAGCGCATCGCTGCGGATACCCTCTTCGTTTTTGCCGCCGACAAAACTGATCACGGTATCAGGATGGTATTGTGCCAACGCTTTATCGAGCGCGTCGGCATCAAGCGCATCGGCGACAACGGTTTGAATATTGTGTTCGACAAAAAAACTGTCTTCAGACGGCTTTCTTAATACGGCGACGGTATCGGCTGAGTCAGTCAATGTGCGGATATAGGCGCGGCCGGACGGGCCGTTGGCTCCGAAGATGAGTTGCATGTTTGGGGCTCCTTTGTATGGTAGATGTTTATTGTTAGAAAATCCGCTCCTCTACGCGGCAAGGAACGGATTTTCAGGCCGTCTGAAACCGTTTAAGCGGCATCAAACAGTTTTCGCATGGCTTCGATTTGATGTTGTTTCAACTCGCCTGCTTCATCGCGGCCGACGAAAATTTTAAACATGGCGCCGCCGTTGCGGTTGATAAAGTTGAGCGAGCAAGTGGCTTTACCCATAAACGGGCGTTCCAAAAGGTAGATGGAGGCGCAGTTTTCATAGTAGATGTGGCCGTGTACGCCGCCGTCGGTTTCGGGATGGTCAAAGTTGTAGAAGCCGCGGCCGACTTTGCCGTTAGGCAGTTTGCCGCTGACTTCGACGATGGCATCGGGGGTGTGGGCGATGAAGGTAACGGATTCATTCCATGCGGCAACGGCTTGGAGAATTTCGACTATGCGGCTGCCTTCGGTTTGGCGCACGTTCTCTTCAGGCAGGCAGCGGATAACGTCTTCAAAACTGCATTGGTTTTGCGCGGCCAGCATTTCCAGTACTTGGCCGGGATTTTTTTCCAATGATTGACGCAACATGGTTTGTTGTTCGGCTGAAAGTTTTTGCATGGTTTGATCCTTTTCTTGAGTTGGAAGAGTGAGCATGAGTTTGCGGATAAGGGTGGGCGACCAATAACGGCCACTGGTATTCAAACGGATAATGCCGTCTGAATCAGGTTCTTTAAAAAGCTGCATTTCCTGCCATTGGGCAATCAGCTTTTGCGCTGCTTTGTTGCCGTCAAACAATAATGGATTCAGACGGCCTGTTTCAATATCGTGCTGAACTTTGCTGAGCAGTGCTTTATTTGGACTATGGCCGCTCATAAACGCGATGTTTTTCTCGCCTTTCGGCGTAGCAAGATAACTCTCCAAATCGCCCTGCACCTGATAGCTGAAACCGCCGAAGTTACCCCCTGCGCCGGAGCCGAACGCCAAACAGGGAATGTCAGATTTGATCAGGGTATTGTAGCGGTTGCGCTCGCCGCGGCCGGGATAGGCGAAGTGGCTGTTGCTGACATGTTCCCAGCCTTTTTCCAGCAGTGTTTCAACCGTGTAGGCATATTGGTCTGCCTGAATATCGAAACCCGGCGGTGTCGGAAATGCGCCTTTTTCAATCATGCGGTTGATGGGCAGCATGGGATAAAGGTTGAACGCATACGTATCCAAACCGGACAGCGGCAGCTCGGCGGCGCGGGCGATATCGTTTTGCCAAACTTCATCGGTTTGATTGGGTAGGCCGAACATCAAATCAGCGACAATCACGGCATCGAGTTCGCACAATTTTGCCAAATATTCAAACGCCTCGTCGCCGCTGTGTTTGCGGCCGAGACGGCGGCGGATGGCGGTATTGAAGGTTTGCACGCCGATGGAAATGCGGTTGGCGCCTGCTTCGATGCAGGCCTGTGCTTTTTCCAAACCGAAATGGCTCATGCGCCCTTCGATGGTGAACTCGCAGTCTTCGGCAAGAGGCAAATATTGGTAGCAGGCACGAATCAGGCGGACGAGGTCTTCCGTAAGCAACGCAGTCGGCGTACCGCCCCCGAAATAAACGGCTCGGATTTTGCCCTTGCCTGTACGGACTTCGGCTTCAGCGGCCATTTCTTCGATAATTTTGTCGGTGTACACGCTGCTTTGGCTGTCCTTCCACGCATTACGGTAGAAGCCGCAAAAAACGCAATGGTTGGCGCAAAATGGAATATGCAGATAAGCAAGCGCGTCCACATCGGTGGCATGGGGAAGCTTTTTCTTCCAAATGTTCTGCCACTGGGGACGCGGCATTGGAACACCGCCCCAAACGGGCATTAATGCCTGACGTTCGGGAAATGCCTTGGGCGCGGATTGTTTCGGAGTCCAAACAAGCTGCTGTACCATGATAGTGATTAATAAAAATTATTAATAAGATTTATATATTAAATAACCATCATCATTTTCTTGTCAATATTTTTGTGTAATTAAAAATTAGTATTATTTTAAAATATTGTATTCTATAAATAATAAAATATATTTCTATTTGATGGAAATCGGCATTTTACTTGTGAAATGCGCAAAATTTGGTTCTTCAAGTCGGGAACATCCTCCCATCTCGTTTTATTTTTGAACGATAAAATAAATTTTCTTTATCGTTTTTCAGACGGCCTTTTGGCGCTCAACTTCTGAAATAAAACCCTGCTTCATCTTCGCAACGGCGTATCTGCCAACCGTAAACCGATTCAAGCAAGTCGGGGCGCATCACTTCGCCCACCTTTCCTGATGCAACGACTTTTCCCTTATTCATCAAAATAATATGTTCCGCATAACGCGCGGCGAGGTTTAAATCGTGCAATACCATTATTGATGAGGCACGGTTTGAATGCCCGACCAAATACTGCATCAGGCGGTGTTGGTGGCGGATATCGAGATGGTTGCACGGTTCGTCCAAAAGCAAGACCGGCGCGTTTTGCAACAGGGCGCGGATGATGTTGGCGCGTTGCTGTTCGCCGCCTGAGAGCTTGCCGATACGCTTATCCGCCAATGCCTTCAAATCAAAATAATCGAGCAACTCATCCGCCCATTCATGGTTCAGACGGCCTTTTTGTACGAATGACGCCAACGCAATGTATTCGCGTACGGTCATCGGCATGTTGTAACGGCCATGCTGCCCGACCCATGCCACCCTGCCCGCGCGGATTTGCGGCGCAACGGCCTCACCGAAAAGCGTGATTCCCCCCTGCCCTGTTTGCCCGATTAAGGCCCGTAGCAAAGTAGATTTGCCTGCGCCATTCGGGCCGATAATGACGGTCATGCCCGAAGGTATATCCAGTTGATCAATTTCAAGCAGGGTTTTGTCTTGGACGCGGACGGAAAGATTACAGATTTGAAATAAGGTGTGCATGGCGAAAGATATGGGGCAATAAAGTTTCAGACGGCCTGTTTAGGCATCAACGGCTTTTCAAAGGCTTGATAAACAAATACATGAAAAATGGTCCGCCCAATAAGGCAATCACGATACCGACCGGCAGATCGACAGGGTATGTCAGCCAGCGCGCCGCTCCGTCCACCACCATCAAAAACACTGCGCCCAACCAAGCCGACAGCGCAAGCAGTTTACGGCGGCTGCCACCGACGGTTTGCGACAGCACATTGGGGATCATCATGCCAAGAAAACCGATGATGCCCGAAAGCGACACCGCCGCCCCTGTCATCAATGCCGCGCCGATTACGGTTTGCACACGCAATGCCCCAACTGATACCCCCATACTGGCAGCCGTGTCTTCCCCCGTCATCAAAACGTCCAGCCGCCTGCCTGCCGACAGCAAAATCAGAAAACCGGGCAACATGACCGCGATTGCCGTGACAGGCGATGAGAAACCGGCTTCGGCAAGGCTGCCCGACAGCCATGTGGTCGCGCTGCGCAATACCAAATCGTCGGATAAAAACAAAATCATGCTGACCACCGCACCCGAAAACGCGCTCAACACAAACCCCAACACCAGCAATCCCAAAGTACCGCCGCCGAGCAGTTTGTGCACCGCCAAAATCAACAGGCACACACCCAATGCCCCGAGAAAAGCCGCCGCCGGCACACCCATCGCGCCGCCGCCCAAAGCCAATAGCACAATCACGCCCAAGGCCGCCCCGCCCGATGTCCCGATCAAACTCGGATCGGCCAGCGGGTTCTCAAATAAAGCCTGCAATGCCGCACCCGAAGCGGACAAACCGGCTCCGACCAAAAGCGCGGTATAGATGCGCGGTAAACGGATTTGGCGGACGGTTTCATCCATCGCCAACGGCGACTCCCACGCACCAAAACCGATGCCGCAGCACAAATAAACGGCGGCGGCAGTTAGCAGCAGGCAGAGGGTAAGGGTATGCGGTTTCATGACATCATGCGGTTTAAGCGGATTGAGGGACGGTTTCAGACGGCATTTTTAAGACAGCCGTTTTGCCTCCTCAACAAGAAGGAACAAATCAAGGCCGTCTGAAAACAAAAATCGGGCAGGGTTTTCAAAACAGGCGCGTTTATTTCGCCAAACCGTGCAAACGCTGAATCACTTGCGGCGTATCCAGCCCGTAACGGAACATATCGTTGGCCTTCCACAAATAAATTTTGCCGTTTTTCGCGGCAGGCGAGCCGGCGATTTCGGGGCGTGTGGCAAAGGTTTTGACGTTGCCTATCATGGCGGTGTTGTGGTCGGCAATAATGATGATGTCGGGTTTGGCCGCAATCCATGCCTCACGCGTCATCGGTTTGAGGCCGTCAATGGCGGCTGCGGCATTGATACCGCCGGCACGGCGGATGATTTCGTCGGCGGCAGTATTCTTGCCCGATACGATGCGCCCGTCGTAGCTGAAGAGGTAGCGTTTGCCGCTGGAAGGCTGTTGTTTCATATCCGCCTGCCACTTACCGGCCAACTTATCCGCCTGCGCGCTTTTACCGATAAGCTGACCGATGTTGCGGATACTTTGCGGATAGGCGGCGATGCTGTCATCGGGCGCAACATTGACGGCTTTAATGCCTGCTTTTTGCAGGTGGGTAAAAATATCGGCAGGCTGCGCCATCCATGAACCGATGGCGATGTCGGGTTTGGCGGCCACAATCGGTTCAACCGTCAGGCGGCGATGAATGCCGATACTGGGCTTGTTTTTCAATGCCGGATTTTGAACGGTCTGATCGCGGCCGACGATTTCGTCCAATGCGCCGAGCGCGGCAACGATGTCTGCCGTATCGGGGGTCAACACGACGATGCGTTGCGCGTGTGCAGTGCCGGTCAACGAAATAAGTGCGGAAAGCAGAAGGAGTTTGAGTTTCATTTATTTTCCTTGTCGAATGCTTTCAGACGGCCTGCTCGCTTTCTCAGGCCGTCTGAAAACGGTTAAATCACATTAGAACTTCAGTTGTACGGTTGCGGCGAAATTACGGCCGGTTTCGGTGTGCAAGTCCATCACACTGGTACGGCTCATGCCGGCAACGTCGGCGTGCTGCCAGTATTTTTTGTTGCCGACGTTGTAGATGTTTGCGCCGATTTCGAGGTTTTTAAACGGCTTGTACCACGCGCCGACATCCCATACGCCATAACCCGGTGCTTGGAAAACAGTGTCGCTGCTGACGCGGCTATGTTTTTTCGACCAGCGCAGCTTGGTGCCGACACCCCATTTTTCCTGCGTGTAATCCAAACCCAAAACGCCGTTAAGCGGATAAGCGGAATCCAATGGTTTGCCGTCCTGCTGCTCACCGCGCATCCAAGCGATGCTGCCGGAGACTTGCCAGCCCGGCAGGAATTTGTAGGCGGCAGAAGCTTCAGCACCGTAGGTTTTGACGTGATCAAGGTTTTGATATTGGTACTGGATAATCGGGCGTCTGCCAACGGTGGAGGTACCGATTTCAGTGCGGTTGATGAAGTTGCGGTAACGGTTGTAGAACGCGGTGACTTGCGCACGGGCGCGTTCGTTTTTAAATTTCATCCCCAATTCAAAGCTATTGGAGCGTTCGGATTTGAGGTTGGCATTGGGAATGACGGCATAGCCGTAGGTCGTATTGGCAAACGCCATGGTCGCGCTGTCAAACGGAGGCGTGCGGAAGCCTTGGGAATAAGTGGCAAAACCGGTGAACTGCTCACCCATCGGCACGCTCAGGCGCAGGCTGGGTGTAAACGCGGAATCACCAAAGCGCGTCGCTGTTCCGCCGGGATTGGCGTTGAGATAGGCTTGGTCGGTCGACGTGTTCAGCTTGTCTTTTTCGTAACGCAAGGCCGGGGTTAGAACGATGCCGTTGCCGAAGGTCAGGCTGTCTTGCGCGTAAACGCTGAACGTTTTGCGCTTGCTGTCGGGGAAGGTTTTATTCGGATAGGTGCTGCCTGCATAAACTTTGCTGACGGCGCCGGTCAGATTGTCCACTGTCAGGCTGTCGCGCGGACGGGCGGTTTCGGTGTGTTTGTATTCGGCACCGGCAACGACGGTTTGTTTGACCGCACCGTCAAACTCCCACACACTACGCCCGTTCAGCCCGCGTATGGTCTGATTGAAACCGTAGTCGGAATAACGGGTCGAGTTACCTAATTGGCGCGCGCCCATACGCGTAATGCTCGCATCGACGGCATCGTCTTCCGTACGCAGTTTTTGCTGATAGGCAGTCAGGTTGGCTTCTTTCAGACGGCCTTCGCCAGTGTAGCGGTAGCCCGCTTCGATGCGTTGACGGCGGATACGGTCGCGGGCATTGCTCTCAGATGTTGCGATGGTTACCGGTCCGCGCGATTGCGAACCCAAGCCGTTTGCCAATACGGTATCGTTGGCGTGGTAATACTGTTCGTACAAAGTTTCAAAGCGGTGGTGTTCGTTGCCGATATTGCCCTTCGCCAAGATATTGTAGGCATTGTTTTTCTGCGGGTTGGTGGCGGTGCGCGAAGTCGAGTAGCTTTTGTCGCCGCCCATGTTTTTCGTTTCGTGTCCTTGGCGGCGCGTCAGCATCAACAGGCCTTCGGCGTTTTCATGGAAACCGGCGGCTGTCGCCGTTACACCGTGGCTGCGGTCGCGGCTGCGGTAGCCGTGTTTCAAACTGAAATGCCCGCGTTTGTCCACATCGACAAAATCGCTCGGCGAGAGCGTGACCATGTTCACCACGCCGCCGAGCGCGTCGCTGCCGTACAGCGCGGAATAAGGACCTTTAACAATATCGACCTGCTTAAGCGTGTCACTTTCGACCATATCGCGTCCCGAAATCGCGCCGTTGGAGCCGCCGCCTGCATAAGATTCGGGAATGCGCACGCCATCCACCATCATCAGAATGCGGTTGCCGTCTATGCCTCGGATATTGATACCGGCATGACCGCGGCGGTTGTTGTCTGACGGCACGCTGACGCCGGATTCATACATCACGATATCGTCCAAATTCTGCGCCGAGGCTTGATTCAAGGTTTTGCGCCCGATAACCGACACATTCGGCGCGGCTTTATCCAAGGTTTGCGCATTGCGGTCGGCCGTAACCACCACAGGCTCTATTTCTGCCTGAGCCACCGGCATCTGAGCCGCATATAACTGTCCGGAAAAAACCGCCCCTATTACACAGGCAATCGCTTTCTTTTTCATTACACAACCTTATTATTTGAATAAAAATGGTTTGCATTTATAAAATAAATAGGCGATTTTTGCAAGTTTAGAAACCACAAGATAGCACTAAAACCACTTCAAAAACGCAAAATATAGTATGACGTAGCTGGATAAATAATGGGGCTGACGTAGATTAGCCCTAAATTCCA
>NZ_KV799671.1:19641-22759 GCF_001810035.1 Neisseria sp. HMSC058F07
AAATTCGCATTCTTTCAAGAACAGCGGGAAGGATTTGCGATCAATTCCGTTGTATTTACGCAAGACGCGTTTTGCCTGATTCCAAAAATTCTCAATGTCGTTAATGTGGTTCTGACGGTCTGCAAATTCCTTGGAATGGTTGATACGGTAATGGATAAAACCGCTTACGTCCAGCTTGTCATAGCTGCTCAGGCTATCCGTGTAAACAATGCTGTCCGGCATGATTTTCTGTTTGATAACAGGCATCAAAGTATCAGATTTGGCATTATCTACGACAACGGTATAGACCCGTCCGTTGCGTTTCAGAATGCCGAAGACAACCACTTTTCCTGCCGCACCGCGACCACGTCTGCCTTTACGCCGTCCGCCGAAATAGCTTTCGTCCAACTCGACAGGGCCCTCAAAAACCTCATCGGCAACCAAGGCCAGATAATGGCGGATAACCATACGAATTTTGCAGTAGAACAGAATAGCGGAGTTGGGCTGAATGCCCAAAATATCGGCAGCGGAACGGGCGGTAACTTGGAGTACAAAAAATTCAAGTAGTTTCTTTTGAACTCTCTTGCTTAATTTACAATTGGTTATCTGCATTTTCGTAGCCTAGCATAACCGCTAATCTACGTCAGCCCCTAGATTTTTACCATAGGTATATTTCTTTTCATCTGATTTAGATAACCGATAACATCATGAAGCCTGCTTTTTACCTCCCAATATTGTTTTTACTTTCAGCGTGCCGTCCTGAAGCTGAGACAGCCGACATGGCTGCACCAACGGCGCGTAAGCCTTCTTAATTACGAGTCTGAAAAGCGTCAAACTGTAGCCACCCCAGTTAAAACACAAATTCCTGCATTATCTGCAATCAAAAACCAAGCTGATTTTGACTTACTGTCGCGTATTTATGAGCAAGGTAGTGAATATGAAATTCCTCATATCCTTTTCCTCATCGATCGTGAAAATAATAACCGTACAGACTACATCAATACTCCCAAATTTCGGCTGCATGAGCACTATCTGGCTACCATCTTGAAACCCATGCTGTCAAAAACTGAATTGAATCAACAATACCGTAGTCCTAACCGGCGTTATCTGTTGGGTACTATCAGTTGGCAGAATAGTACTCAAGAATATGTTTATGAGTTTTGGGAAGGAGACAAAATCACACCTGAATTGTTGAAATTGGCGGCAGGCCGTCTGAAAGACAGTTTCTACGCTCCGTTGCGTTATAAAACCAATTCTTTATGGCAGGAAACCGTTGCCGAGCAAAGCAAAGTTCCTTTTATTACCCAAGAAAGTTTGATTAAGAATTTCCCATACCTGCCTCTAAACCAAGGTAAAGCGATAGGCACATTACGCGTTATTGCCAAAGAAGATGATCTTTATAATGTCGGCGCCGACAATATTATTATTTTGAAAGAGGTTCCCCTAGAGCTGCCACCTGTGGCGGGGATTATCAGTGAGAAATCATCTACTGCACTATCGCATGTGAATGTATTGGCACGCGGCTGGGGGATTCCCAATATTTACCTTAAAGACGCAGAAAAAATCCTAGCCCCATATATTGGCCGTCATATCGAATTTGAAGCGACTGCTAAGCAATACCGAATTGTCCGAACCAACCGGAACACTACCAGCAAAAGCTTTTCAGACGGCCTTACCCTGCCCCAACCTGATGTTTCCGGTTACAACCTTCGGGCCTTGGCAAACCTGCGCCGTGATGACAGCCGTTACTGCGGCAGTAAGGCTGCCAACCTCGGCCATATCCGCGCCCATATTGCAGGCAGTAATGTACCTGATGGATTCTGCATTCCGTTTGCCTACTATCAAGCCATGATGGATAGGCTGGGCATTAATGCAACAACACTGGCCCAAATCGAAATACAAAGTGATGGAGACAACCGCAAGCGCCGCACTGCTTTACTTACACTGCAGAAAAAAATTACAGATGCTGAAATCCCGTCGGAATGGAAACACAGATGGGCTGAGCAATGGCGCAATCAATTAAACAGCAAAGGCGTGTTTGTCCGCAGCTCCTCTAATTCCGAAGACCTGCCCAATTTCAGCGGCGCAGGGCTGTACACCACCGTGCCAAATGTTACCGATGAAAACGCATTGGCCGAAGCAGTGAAGCAATCTTGGGCTTCTGTTTTCAATTACAGCGCATATGAAGCCCGTCGTATTGCCGGATTGCCTCACGATAGCGTGAAAATGAGTGTCTTTGTGCAACAAAGCATCAATGCAGATCTCTCCGGCGTACTGGTTACCATCAATCCCTATGATATTGCTCAGAAAAACAGCTCCTACATTGCCGCCAAACGCGGGTTGGGTATTCGTGTCGTTGAGGGCAAACGGATAGCTGAACAGGTAGTCTATAACCGTCGCAATGATTCTGTACAACGTCTCAGCTCCTCTAATGAAACCACAGCGTTGCAACTGGATAAAAATGGCGGAGTACGAGAAGTGCCTGTAACCAGTGGCAACGTGATGAATCAAGAACAAATACGTCGCCTTGACCAAACCGGCCAACAAATCAAACAGCTATTTGCTAATGGTGAACAAGATATCGAATGGGCGTTTGACAAGGGTAAGCTTGTTATCCTCCAGGCACGACCGTACCTAAACGGCACACGTTAAAGTAAAAAGGCCGTCTGAAATTATTGTTTCAGACGGCCTTTGCATCATAAGTTAGTTATACCCTATACTTCCCGATCTCCAAGGAACTATGATGTCAAAACAACTCACTTTTTATTTTATTCGCCATGGCCGTACCCAATGGAACGAACAAGGGCTTTTGCAGGGATCCGGTAATTCACCACTGACCGAACAAGGGATTACAGGAGCTCAGAAAACCGGGGTGGCGCTACAACAAGTAGAATTTACCGCTGCTTATTCCAGTATTTTACAACGCGCCATTGATACGGCTGGCCATATTATCGGTCAGCGTCCTATTCCTCTTTTTCAGCACCGTGGACTAAATGAGCAATCATTTGGAAGTTGGGAAGGCATGCAGATCACTGACCTGCGGAAGCTAGCCGAATTCAAACAACTGACCAATGACCCGGCAGCTTATAAAGCATTAAGCAATGGTGGCGAAACCTTTGAACAATTAGCAGTACGTGCA
>NZ_KV799671.1:22859-23125 GCF_001810035.1 Neisseria sp. HMSC058F07
CCTTTGAACAATTAGCAGTACGTGCAATGGACGCCCTTTACGATATCATTAAAGTACATCAATCGGGAGCCAATATTTTAGTGGTATCGCATGGCCATACCTTGCGGCTTTTATTATCCTTACTAGGCGGAGCAACTTGGGAAAATCATCGTGATGAGGGTAAATCCGTGTCATTGTTAAATACTTCGATCAGTATTGTGAAATACGATAGTGAAAGCGGTTTTCATATTGAGCAACTTAACGATGTGGCTCATTTACAATGATCA
>NZ_KV799671.1:23225-23469 GCF_001810035.1 Neisseria sp. HMSC058F07
GATGAACTCATTGAGTTTGTGGAAGTGCATGTATAAAGCATCCACACCTTTACCTTCGAAGAAGTCGCCTTCGCGAGTAAAGGCTTCAATCGGGGCATTCCAAGTAAGCGAGAGCATGTGTTTTTTACCTTGCAACAAACCACCTGTGCCGTAGCCTTCAGTCGGATTGACACGATGGCGACCATCACTATGGTAAAGCTTGCCGTGTCCGGCGGTTAATACTTCGTCTATGTATTTTTTCACT
>NZ_KV799671.1:23569-47187 GCF_001810035.1 Neisseria sp. HMSC058F07
TTTTTCGATTTCTGCTTCAACATCATAGCCGGCATCAATCACGGTTTCTTGTATATTGTGTCCAAGTACGGTCAAAACTTCTTTCGCTTTTTTATGAAGCGTGTGGTTTAACTCACCATGCGAATGTCCGAAATTTTTACCACCGTCTAGTAATAAAATATTCATCTTTTGCTCCTACAACAAATAATTCTGAAAAATGAGAGCTTCAATTATGCCTTTTTACTGCATCTTTTAAAAGTACATTGGCTTGCACGCTTTTACAGACCATAAAGGGAAATTTATCATACCTATCATTAGCATTCATTATCTTCCTTCAACCAAATAAGCCTTTTCAATCAGCTCTCTAACCCAGCGATACGCAGGATCTTTATGTGTCCGTTCGTGCCAAATCAATGTTTTGGTAAAACCTTGAATTTCAAGGGGGGGCTCAAAGCGTTTGAGATTGGGCAAGTTGCTAATTAAACGTTCAGTCAGGACTACCAATAAATCGCTTTGTTCTAGTAATTCAGGCAAAACAATAAAGTTTTGTACCGATAGACTGACATTTCTTTGTAGCCCCATCGCTTTCAGGGCTTGGTCAATAACACCGCTGAAGTTACCGCCATGATAGGAAATCAAGGCTTGTTCTAACTGGCAAAATTGCTCAAGGGTAAGTTCTGTTTGTTGGGCTATTGGGTGATCGTGGCGAACGGCACAAATATAGCGTTCATCATACAGATTTTTTGCATGAATATCCGGTGCTTGGAAGTCTAGTGTAACCACCGCAAAGTCAATTTACTGCTGTTCAAGCTGATTTTGTACGATGCTTTCGTTAATCGCCAGCACCACCACTTTAATTTTCGGCGCTTGGATTTTAGAAAGCCTGCCTAACAACCGCGAGCGTGTATTAACCGAAGAAAGCCAAATCGGCAAACTCGCCAAAGGCTTGGCAGAAACTGTGCCAAATCCAATGGTAAACGGCCATCAAGCATGGTTGGACGGTTTAACAAAAGCAGCGAAAAAATAAAGCAGCCTGCACTTTGAAAAACAAGGTGCAGGCTGCTTAGGGTAATGTGTCGTTTATCAATCCAGTTTCAGGATTTCTCCGTCTTCCGGAACGTTCACACGGCTTTCAATGCCTTGACCGCGTATAAATTTACGCATATCGGCGCGGCTGACGGCGGTATGATTCACGGTATCCATGTGTACGGTGATGATTTTGGCTTTAGGCATGACTTGGCTGGCTTTTAATACATCAGCCGTCCCCATAATAATGCCGTCTGAAATGCCTGAAATCAGCGCGTAGCCCGTGTTCATAATCAGATAATCGGGTTTGTAGCGGTTCAATGCTTTGTTTACATCTGCCGTCCACACAGTATCACCCATAACATAAGCGGTTTTGTGTCCGCTGCTTTGGAATACCACACCCATTGCATCGCCTAAGATTTCGGCTAGCTGCGGGTTGGCATACATGGCTTCTGTACCATGTACGCCGCCGGTTTTGCTGATGGTTACGCCGTTGAAGACAGAGCTGCCGTTCAACACGCGTACATCAGTAAAGCCTTGGCTGCGGATTTTTGCCGCGTCGGCTTGGTGCTGCACATATATGGGCAGTTTCTTCGGAATGGAACGTGCGGCGGCTTCGTCCCAATGGTCTTCGTGAGTATGGGTAACGATAACTGCATCCACACCGTCCAAAATTTTATTCACGCTCATCGGCAGCCCGACCAGCGGCATTTTGGCTTGGCTGTTGAACGTGCCGGCAAAGCCGTTCATGGAGTGCTTGGGTGCGAAAAACGGGTCAATCAAAAACGTCTGCCCTGCGTATTCGACTTTGGCAGTAGCGTTACGGATATGTTGGTATGAATCGTCTGCCCAAGCGGAAAAGGCTGTCGCGCCCAAAACAGTGGCAAGAATAAATTGCTTGAATTTCATGATGTTGCTCCTTAAAAAATCATGGAGCGTATTTTAAGCAGCAGGTGCATCGGCTAAAATAGGCAATATTGCCAATAAACGTAAGGATAGTGCCAAAATGTCGTCTGAAAACGAGCGTAACGAGTTTCGCCAAAATCAAGCTGTCCCCAAAATCGTGCTATATGCTCAATCGGGCATGAACGATTTTGTCTTCAACATTCCCTTTTCTGTTTTTCAGACGACCTATCGGGACAATCCGCTCTTTGACCTGAAAATCTGTTCCGATGACAGCAAAGACGTCATCACGGCACTGGGCGCAAGCATTCCCGTACACGGCGGATTAGATTTGACGGAAGAAGCCGACATCATCGTCATCGCAGGCTGGCGCAATATTGAAGAAGCCCCGACACCCGAGTTGAGCGCACATTTACAGAAAGCAGTACAACGTGGTGCACATATCACCGCCCTATGTTACGGCACTTACGCCCTTGCCTACACAGGACTTTTAGACGGCAGAACCGCCGCCACCCACTGGCTTGCCGAAGATGACTTTGTCCGCCGTTTCCCTAAAATTCATCTAGATACCAACCGCCTATATGCGGAAGACGGCAACTTTTTAACATCGGCAGGTGCGGCTGGCGGGCTGGATTGT
This sequence comes from Neisseria sp. HMSC058F07, assembly GCF_001810035.1. NCBI lineage: Bacteria > Pseudomonadati > Pseudomonadota > Betaproteobacteria > Neisseriales > Neisseriaceae > Neisseria > Neisseria sp. HMSC058F07. The sequence goes on from NZ_KV799671.1 coordinate 26,115, forward strand.
TGCCTTTACCTCATCCGTAAAATCCACGGTGCAACCGTTGCCAACGACCTTGCCCGTACCTTGGTTGCGGCACCACACCGCGAAGGCGGGCAGGCACAGTTTATCCACCGACCTGTCGAACGTCGTACAGCCAATGACAAAATCAATCACCTATTGGACGAACTGCGCCAAAACCTTGCCACCCCATACCGCTTGGACGATTTGGCAAAAAAATTAGCTGTTTCCCGCCGAACCTTTATCCGCCATTTTTCTCAAGCCACAGGTATGAATTTCGGTGAGTGGCTCACAACAGAGCGGCTATGGCAGGTTCAGGATTTATTGGAAAATACGGATTTGCCGATAGAACGCATCGCCGAACAAAGCGGCTTCGGCAGCGCGGCAAACCTACGTTTGCAGTTCAAAGCCAAATTTAAAATCAATCCAAATGCCTGGCGGAAAGTATTTGGCAGATAGCTCGTGTTAGTCAATCCAAGATACCTGAGTGCAGGCTACTTTTGAGGTCGTCTGAAAACCCAAAAAGCAGCCTGTACTTTTCAGACGGCCTTTTTCCTTTTTCAAAGAGTAGAGAGATTTCAAAGAGTTTTTATAAATCGTCTTCAAAATCCAAACGCTTGTTCTATCTTAATCATTAGAAGAAAATGTTAGCATTAGGGATACAATAGGAAGGATTTACAAATGAAGAAAGATATTTTTTATTGTGAGCAGTGGTCTTATGGTTATAAGGAACTTCATAAGCCTTTTTCTGAGAAACAAGCTGAGGAAAAACATATTAAAGGGAAGTTATATACTACCGTAATAGGTTCGGTGAAACAACCTGAATATGTAATTACTTTACGAGAGGAAGTAGGTTTTTTTCAGTAAATTTTTTCGATAAATTTGGAAGGGATTATTTAACCCATCAATTTCAAAAATATTCTAATTCGCAATATTATTTTCTTTCTATGGCTGTATGGAGAGATTATATAACTTTGGAATCTCATGACTTAGCAGAAGGATATACTTATTTCTTCAATGAAAATACGGATGACTGCTATATCTTGAAAGAAGATTTTATTAATAATGAGCGATATGAAAAAACAGAATTATATCCTCAAAAAGATAAGGTAATTCTATTTCCAAAGTTTGGCGAATATGATTTGGTGCTAAATCCGGACATTATTTAATTGAGTTTTAAGACCGTCTGATATATTCAAAGATGACAAGCTCAATCTCATCCTCGCCAATAGAGATAGCGGCTCTTATATGGATACAAGATACCGTCTGAAAGTTGAGTTTCAGACGGCCTTTGTGTAATGTGAGCTTTCCTACCATTTTTCCTTGCATCGATGAATTATACTTCCTCTACGATGTAAATTATGTAAACACCGTGTTGATGGTTTATCATAGCTAAGTCTGCACCTAGCAATCATAAATACCGCAATATGTATAAAATCAAAAACCAATAAGAGAAAAAATGAATAAACAACAACTTGCAGCCAAAATTTGGCAATCTGCGAATAAAATGCGTTCCAAAATTGAAGCGAACGAATACAAAGACTACATCTTAGGCTTTATTTTCTACAAATTTTTGTCCGACAAACTGGAGAAATTTGCCCTTGAACAAGGCTTAGAAAAATCAAATTTTGCCGATGAGCTTACCGAATCTAACGGGGTGCTTGTCAACCATATCAAAAGAAACCTCGGTTATTTCATCAGCTACGAACACCTATTCTCAACTTGGTTAGCCCAAGGCTCGGATTTCAATATTGCCCACGTTCGTACGGCAATGAGCGCTTTCAGTCGCAATATTGCCGACAATTACACCACTGTTTTTGACGGTATTTTCAAGACCTTAGAATCCGGTTTGAGCAAATTGGGCGATGGCGCCACCAACCAAACCAATGCAGTGAAAGACCTTTTTGTACTGATTGCCGATATTCCGATGGACGGTAAACAGGGCTATGACGTATTGGGCTTTATTTATGAATACCTGATTAGTATGTTTGCTGCCAACGCAGGCAAAAAAGCGGGCGAATTTTATACGCCGCACGAAGTATCTTTGCTGATGTCTGAAATCATTGCCGACCATCTCAAAGATCGTGAAGAAATCAGCATTTACGACCCGACCAGCGGCTCAGGTTCATTGCTGATCAACATCGGCCATAGCGTTGCCAAACATCTCAAAAGCGCCGACAGCATCAAATATTACGCCCAAGAATTAAAAGAAAACACTTACAACCTCACGCGCATGAATTTGGTCATGCGCGGCATTTTGCCGAGCAATATTTTCACCCGCAATGCCGATACATTAGAAGACGACTGGCCGCTGGAAGGCGAACCGCTGTATCTGGATGCCGTAGTGTCCAATCCACCCTATTCCCAGCCGTGGAATCCCAAAGACAAAGAAGGCGACATCCGCTACAAACGTTTTGGCGTCGCCCCGCAGGCAAAAGCCGATTTTGCCTTTCTATTGCACGACCTCTTCCATTTAAAGCCCGACGGCATCATGACCATCGTCTTGCCGCATGGCGTGCTTTTTAGGGGCGGAGAAGAAGAGAAAATCCGAAAAAATCTGATTGAATACAATCATATTGATGCCATTATCGGTCTGCCTGCCAATATCTTTTTCGGCACTGGCATTCCCACCATCATTATCGTTTTACGCCAAGAGCGCGAACGTAACGACGTATTGATGATTGACGCCTCCAAGCATTTCATCAAAGTAGGAAAAAACAACCATTTGCAAGCAAGCGACATCAAGCGCATTGTCGATTGCGTGACCCATCGTCGGGAATTACCTAAATTCTCCCGCATTGTGCCGAAAGCCGAAATTGTGGCAAACGGCTACAACCTCAATATTCCGCGCTACGTCGATTCTGCGGAGCCGGCGGAGCAATGGGATATCTTCGCCACCATACACGGCGGCATTCCCAAAGCCGAGCTGGCACAATTTGCAGACTATTGGGCAGCCTTTGACGGTTTACAGACGGCCTTGTTTACCGATAACGGCACACCTTATGTGCAGCCGAAAACCGACAATCTCAAAGCCGCCATGCAAAGCCACGCCAGCGTGCTGCATTACCAAGCGCAATTTGCAGAAAACTTTGCCGATTTCACTGCCAGCTTGGGAACCCTGCTGATTGAGCCGATGGAAACGCTCAACATCTCCCAAACCCAGCAGCAACTCGCCGAACTCATTCGGGAAAAAGTGCAGGCAATGCCCTTATTGGATTTTTATACCGCCTATCAAAAACTCGATGACCTATGGCGCGCCGATGTGGCAGGCATTGCCGCCGATTTGGAGATGATTCAAACCGAAGGCAAACAAGCAATTAAGCAGGTTGATCCATTTATGGTGTTGAAAAAAGACAGCAAAACCAAAAAAGAAGCCGAAGTACAAGACGGCTGGGTAGGGCATATTCTGCCATTTGAATTGGTGCAAGCCGTCAAATTACCGCAGGAATTGACAAACCTGAAAGCCAAAGAAAATCGCTTAGAGGAAATCACCGCCGAACTACAGAGTATTTTAGATGATTTGAGCGAAGAAGAAAAAAGTGGACCTTATGTCAATGACGATAATGATGCATTTATTGCTAAAGAAATTGCTGCTTATTTCAAAGTAATTTATGCAAGCGTTACAACAGAAGAAACAATCGCATTGGAAAATTACCTAGAATTATTGTCAAACAAGGCTAAAAAAGCTGAAAAATTAGTGTTTATTCAAGAAAATACGGTTGTAAATTGGGAAAATATTGAAGCTTCAAAAGATGGCACTTATGCAAAAGCGAAAGTGAATGCATATTTAAAATCTTTGCGTAGCGGTTATGAATTTGACGAAGATAGCTTAGAGAACAAACTATTAACAGTTCAAGCATTATTGGAGGAAGAAAAAGAAATAAAAGCCCAGATTAAAACCGACTCAGCGAACCTCCACAGCAAAACCAAAGCCACCATTGAAGCCCTGGATGATGCCGAGGCCCTCGATTTGCTCCGCCAAAAATGGTTTGTTCCGCTTAATGAGGCGATGTGCAGGCTGCCTGAAAACATGCTGGCGCAATTCAGCCAAAAACTGACCGCACTTTGCGACAAATATGCCGACACCTATCAGCACATCAGCGAGCGTAAACAGGAAAGCGCCGCCGCACTGGCGCAAATGATGGACGAACTCACCGGCAGCGAGTTTGATTTGCAGGGCATTGCCGCATGGCAGGAGATTTTGAAAGGCTAAGGGGGAAAAATGAATAAGCAACAAGAGCCACGTTTGCGGTTTCAGGGTTTTGCGGGGGCGTGGGAAGAGAAAAAAATCGGCGAGATATTGAGTGAAGTACGTCGTTCTATTTATTTAGAAGATAGCGAAAAATACCAGCTTGTTACCGTAAAACGCCGCAACGAAGGTGTCGTTTCTCGTGGATATTTATTGGGGAAAGATATTTTAGTTAAAAATTATAGCCAATTAAAAACGAACGATTATTTAATTTCCAAGCGTCAGATTATTCATGGTGCCAATGGCATTGTTCCTTCTGAGTTAGATAATGCCATTGTATCGAATGAATATTTGGTTGTTGTTAGTAATAACGATGTAAGAACAGAATTTCTTACACTTGTTTCTCGAACGCCAAGTATGTACCGCAAGTTTTTATTAAGCTCTTACGGTGTAGATATTGAAAAAATGGTTTTCAATGTTGAAGACTGGAAAAGCCGGGAAATCACTTTACCGTCTCTTCCCGAACAAACCCACCTCAGTTTGTTTTTCCGTCGCTTAGACAGCCAAATCGCCGAGAGCCGTGCGGTATTGGAAAAAAGCCGTCAGCTTAAAAAGGCAATGCTGGCAAAAATGTTCCCCGCAAACGGTGAAAAAATACCGAAAATCCGCTTTAAAGGGTTTGAGGGTGAGTGGGAATGTAGGAAATTCAGTGATATAGCTGAACTACGTAGAGGTTTAACATATTCACCATTAGATATTTCCCCAAATGGTATTCGTGTTTTGCGTTCCTCTAATATTGATGAAGAAAATTATATTGAAAAAAATGATGATGTTTTTGTATGCAAACGTGCGGTAAACATTCCCTTAGTTCAGAATGGAGATATTTTAATTACGGCAGCAAATGGTTCTTCTCGTTTAGTTGGTAAACACGCAATTATTAAAACATCTAGACCAGCCGTTCATGGTGGTTTTATGCTTTTAGCAAAAACAGAAAATCCTTATTTTTTAAATGCCTCAATGAGTTCTGCTTGGTACTTAGATTTCATTCGCATTTTCGTAGCAGGTGGGAATGGAGCAATTGGAAACTTAAGTATTGGCGATTTAAATGAACAAGAAATTCTAATTCCTAAAAATCCGGAAGAACAAACCGCCATCGGTACTTTCTTCCGCCAACTGGACGAAACCATTGCCTTACAGTCGGCAGAAGTCGAAAAATTAAACCAACTCAAAAAAGGGCTGTTGGCGGCGATGTTGGTATAGGGCGGTGTTCCTGCCCATGATTGAGGCCGTCTGAAAAATTGTAGTAGCGCCCTTACGGAGAAAAAGAATGTTTAATAAAGAAGCTGATTTTGAAAACGCACTGATTGCCTTGCTTGGCACCAAAAGCTGGGAAAAGGAAGTGTTGCGCTATCCTACCGAAGAAAAGTTGATTGCCAACTGGCAGGAGCATTTGAATAAAACCAACCAACATATCGACAAGCTCGATGTGCCGTTGATTCGCTCGGAAATGAACCAGATTTTGGAGCAGGTGCAGGCATTAAAAACGCCTTATGCGCTAAACGGCTTTATCAATGGCAAAACGGTGGCCATCAAGCGTGAAAATGAGGAAAGCCGTCATTTCGGCAAGGAAGTGTCGTTGGATATTTTCGACCGTGAGGAAATTTCTGCCGGCAAAAGCCGCTATCAAATTGCCCAGCAGCCTCAATTTACTCCTCGTTCGGATTTATACCCTAAGCAGCGAGGCGATTTGATGTTGTTAATCAACGGTATGCCGATGTTTCATATTGAGCTGAAATGCTCTGGTGTGCCCGTCAGCCAAGCAACAAATCAAATTGAGCGATACCATAAGGCAGGCGCGTTTTCGGGCATTTTTAGCCTGGTGCAGGTGTTTGTGGCGATGACGCCGGAAGAATGCCGCTATTTTGCCAATACAAGCGGTCAATTAAATCCTGCGTTTTACTTCCGTTGGGCGGATTTCAATAATGTGTATATGAACGAATGGGACAAGGTGGCAACGCATTTCCTCTCGATTCCGATGGCGCACCAATTTATCGGCGATTACACCATTGCCGATGCTAAAGACGAGCAGCTGAAAGTATTACGCAGCTATCAGTATTATGCGGTCAACAAAATTGCCGACACAGTGGCAAAAACCGATTGGACTTCGGGCAATCAGCGTGGCGGCTATATTTGGCATACCACAGGCTCAGGCAAAACGATGTCGAGTTTTAAATCAGCGCAGTTAATCAGCCGCCGCAAAGATGCGGATAAGGTAATTTTCTTGCTCGACCGTATTGAGTTGGGCAAGCAATCGCTGGAGGAATATCAGAATTTTGCCGACAGCAAGGATGATGTGCAGGCAACGGAAAACACCGCCATTTTGCTCGCCAAGCTGAAAAGCAAACAAGACCGCGACCGCTTAATCGTTACCTCCATTCAAAAAATGAGTAATATCAAGGCGGAAGAAGGGGTAAATGAGGCTGACATCGAGCAAATCAGTGGCAAGCGGCTAGTGTTTATTATTGATGAAGCCCACCGCACTACTTTTGGCGATATGTTGCTCACCATTAAGCACACCTTCCCCAATGCGCTTTTCTTTGGCTTTACCGGCACGCCGATTGAAGAAGAAAACGCTAAGAAAAATTCAACCACTGCCACGGTTTTCGGCAATGAATTACACCGCTATTCGATTGCAGACGGCATTCGTGATGAAAATGTGCTGGGCTTTCACCCCTTCCATATCCGTACCTTTAAAGACAGCGATTTACGCAGATCTGTCGCTTTGCAAGAAGCTAAAGCAACAGATGAAAGCGAAGTATTTGCCGATGACCAAAAGAAAAAAATCTACAATCAATTTATGAACGATGTGCCGATGGCGGGAGAATATACTTCAGACGGCAAATATCAAAAAGGCATTGAAGATTATATACCCAATGTGCAATATCAAACGCCGGAACATGTGAATGCAGTGATCGACGACATGCTGGATAATTGGCGACGCCTCAGCCAAGGCAAAAAATATCATGCCATTTTTGCCACCAGCTCTATTCCCGAAGCGGTCAATTATTACCGCCTAATTAAAGCCAGAATTGCTGAGAAAATCAGAATTGCTGAGGAAGTCGGAAATTCTGAGGAAGCTAAAAATTCCTTGCCGAAACTGACCGCCCTTTTCGATCCGAATATTCTCAACGATGGGCAAGGCAACGACAAGGAAATATGGATTGCCGAAATTTTGGAAGATTACAACGCCCAGTTCCACACAAATTTCGACTACGCCACTTATTCCCGATTTAAAACAGATTTGTCGGATAGGTTGTCGCATATCAATGCATATAAGAGAATCAAGCCCGACGAGCAGCTGGATTTGTTGATTGTGGTCGATCAGATGCTGACGGGCTTCGACAGCAAATGGCTCAATACGCTCTATTTAGACAAAATTTTGGATTACGCCAACTTAATTCAGGCGTTTTCCCGTACTAACCGCTTATGCGACAAAACCGATAAGCCTTTTGGTTTAATCCGCTATTACCGCAAGCCGCATACGATGCAACGCAATATTGAGCGAGCCGTCAAACTTTATTCGGGCGACCGTCCTATGGGGCTGTTTGTCGATAATTTAGATAAGGTTATCGACAAAATGAATGTCTGCTTTGCCGATATTGCCGATATTTTCAAATGGGCAGGATTAGAGGATTTTTCAAAAAACCCTGATGATACAACCTCATGCGCAAAGTTTGTCAAACTATTCAATCAGCTCAATGAGCACTTACAAGCTGCCCGGCTCTTGGGCTTTTCTTGGGAAAAATCAAGCTATGATGTGGTACAGGAAGACGACAGCGTGATCACTGCCACACTCAATTTCGATCAAGAAACCTACGATAAACTGCTGGCTCGTTATAAAGATTTGTTTAAAGAAAGTTCAGGCAATGGTGGCGGTAGCGATGATGTGCCGTTTGATTTGCGTTCGCACATCAACGAAATCGAAACCGATAAAATTGATCAAAATTATATGAATGCCCGCTTTGAAAAATGGCTTAAAACCATCGGCGGCATAGAAGAAGCTGCTGCACTTGAGGAGCTACACCACTCTTTTGCTACGCTTTCTAAGGAGGATCAAAAATTTGCTGAGTTGTTTTTACATGATGTGCAATCCGGCGATATCAAGCTTGATCCAAATTTAGCATTAAGTGATTACATCACCACGTACAAACAAAAAGATGCCAATGATAAGGTGCTAAAAGTAATTAAAGGTTTAGGGCTGGATGGAGATTTGCTACGTGCACTGTTGGCAAGAAAATATACCAGCGAAAATTTGGACTTAGGCAGACTAAATGAACTAAAAGCAACAGTCGATAGGGAAAAAGCCAAAGTTTATTTTAACGAAGAACGTATATTTTATTTAAATATACGGATTGATGAATTTCTAAGGGAACTAATTACAAGATAGTTATTACCTATTGAAAGATACTAAATAATCATCAAGTTAGCATATCTCTACCTGAACATTAGCCCCCTCACCTACCCAACTACAAAGGCTGAGCCAAATCGTTTTCCGTGTTGTAGCTGATAAAATCCTGCTCATGAGGGAAAGGAACGACCCGTGCGCGTTGCTGCTGCAACCAGCCGCGTATGCTACGCATTCCTGAATAAAGGTATGGCACGGTACTTTGCAGGATTTGCGGACGGATAAACATCACGCTGTAATGCGGTCTGGACGGGGTTTCAACGTAAAATGCATTGCACAACGGCGTGCGTTTGGCGATGGTCTCAAACTGGGAAACCAAGTTTTCAGGCAGGCGGGGCATATCGCAGGAGACGATAAGCAGCCAGTCTGCAGTAGCAATTTGCAAATCGTTGGCGGCGGTACACAAGGCGGCCAAAGGGCCGTAATGTTGCCATTGGCGCGCATCGGAGAAAACGTGTGCGCTACGTTGAGCGTAGGATTCGAGATTGCGGTTGGCACTGATGGCGATATGGCTGACTTGCGGGCGGATTTTTTCGATAACATGATCTATCAAGGCTTTGTTGTGCCACTGCACCAACCCTTTATCGACACCTCCCATCCGGCTTCCCTGCCCGCCGGCCAATATCAGTGCAAAAATTTTCATTTTGGTAGTCCTTTGCAAAGCAGAGTGTGTAAGTGTTATTCGAGATGTTGTATTTATGGAATAAGTTTTAAGGCTTCAGGCCGTCTGAAACCTGATTTTGTGATTTAATTCACTTAAGATGAATTTTATCATAACATGATTTTACATTAAACCCCTGTTTTTTCTTATCATAACCATACAATTATTTTAGACAGGTTGTTTATAGGCCGAAAGAATGATATTTTTATAAGATTATCGGATTAGTCTTCCTGCGTGCTTTATGCGTTTATTCTCCGGATCTTCAGACGGCCTGAGCCTGTCCTCGCGTTTAAAACTACTGACTGTGTTATGGGTCGGCTCGGCTTTTTTATCGATTGCCTTTACCCTGCTGCTTTCTTGGCGTTTAGAAAGCGCGGCTAAAACGATTGAAGATGCGGGCAGCTTGAAAATGCAGGTGTATCGTTTGGCTTATATGGCAAGCGTCCGTACGCCCAATGCGCAAATTGACAACCAAATCAAAGAATTTGAACGTACGCTGGCCAATGTAACGCAAAGCGATGCCATTCATCCGCTGATTCCGTCACAAATGCCGCTGGCTTACGATTTGATCCAATCGATGCTGTTGATTGATTGGGAATCCAACATCAAGCCTTCTTTGCAACATTACGAACGGCCGACCCAAATCGGCCTATACCGTTTTGCCGGCAATATCGAGCTGTTTTTACAAGCGATGGAAAACGCCAACGAGCAAAATACTTTGTGGCTGCGCCGTTTTCAAATGGCGATGATGCTGATGATTTTAGTGGCCGCCGGCTTGATGATTGTTTGGCATTATTCGTGGATCATCCGGCCGCTGGAAAAATTGCGCGACGGGGTAGAAACCATCAGCGAAGGTCGTTTCGGGGTACAAATCGATACAGACCAAATTCGTGAATTCTCCCAAGTCAGCAAGGGCTTCAACCAAATGAGCCGCCGTCTGAAAACGCTTTATACGGATTTAGAAGGACAGGTTGCCCAACAAACCCAAGACTTGGCCCGGCAAAACCGTGACTTGACCCTGCTCTACCAGACTACGCGCAACCTGCACCAAACCTTTACGCCGCAACAGGCCGCAGAAGAATTTTTGGCTCAGATTCTGCCGGCGTTTTCCGCTTTGGGCGGTACGGTATATCTTTCCGATGAGGAACGGAAACGTTCTGATTTGGCGGCAAGCGTCGGTGAAACCGAAGAAGGAAATCGTGTAGAATTTCCGATCGTTTATCAAGACGAACAACTCGGCGTACTGACCCTATATTTTTCAGACGGCCATATGCCTGATGAGCAAGACGAAAAACTGCTGCATACCTTAAGCGGACAGCTGGGCATTTCCATCGCCAGCAACCGCATGGAACAAGAGCGCCGCCTGCTTGCAGTTTTACAGGAGCGTAACTTGATTGCGCAAGGTTTGCATGACAGCATCGCGCAAGCTTTGACCTTTTTGAATTTGCAGGTACAAATGCTGGAAAGCGCGTTTGCTTCAGACCAACGCGAGCAGGCCGAAGAAAATATCGGCTTCATCAAAGACGGCGTGCAGGAATGCTACGAAGACGTCCGCGAACTTTTGATGAATTTCCGCACCAAAATCAGTAATAAAGATTTTCCCGAAGCGGTAGAATCGCTGCTGGCGCGTTTTGAACGGCAAACTGGTATCCCGGTTGATTTAAAATGGCAGGACGACGGACAGGCATTAAATTATGATGAACACTTGCAAATCATCTTCATCTTGCAGGAAAGCCTGTCCAATATCCGGAAACACGCGCGTGCGCAACATGTCAGCGTCGAAATTGCCAACCACGGCGATTTTGTCATGACGATTCGGGACGACGGCGCAGGCTTTAATAAAGAACATCTATCAAACCGGCCTTCAGGCGAACATGTCGGCTTGGGCATTATGCAGGAACGGGCCCAACGGATTAACGCAGAATTGGCCATTACATCGCAGATTGGGCAAGGTACGGCGGTTATGCTGACTTTGCCGCAACAAATGAGAACAGCATCATGACGATTAAAATTACCCTTATTGACGACCACACCCTATTTCGCAGCGGCATCAAAGCCCTGCTCTCCCGCCAGCCCGATTTTGAAGTCGTCGGCGAAGCTTCAGACGGCCTGGCCGGCGTAAAAATGGTCGAACAGCTTAAGCCTGACGTAGTTTTGTTGGACTTGGATATGCCGGTCATGAACGGCCGCGAAGCACTGGCTCAAATTTTGAGCATCAATCCACAACTGACCGTCATCATGCTGACCGTTTCCGAAGACAGCGACGACTTGACCGAATGTATGCGTATGGGTGCAAAAGGCTTTTTGCTGAAAAACATCAACGCCGACTTCCTCTTGGAAAGCATTCGCAAAGCCGTCGATGGCGACAATGTCTTCTCTCCAGAAATGACCAGCCGCTTGGTGCAATCGCTGATTTCCCCTTCTCCTTCACGCTCCGACCACCTGCTGGCGCAGCTGACCCCGCGCGAAATGGAAATCTTGGGCTACCTTGCCGCCGGACACAGCAATAAAATCATTGCCCGCCATTTAAACTTGGCTGAGTCAACCGTCAAAGTGCATGTGCAGAACCTATTGCGCAAGCTGAATCTAAGCAGCCGCGTCCAAGCTGCGGTTTATGCGGTGCAACACAAAGTACCGCAACCGGTATTGTCTTAAAAAGGCCGTCTGAAACCTTCTTTTTAAAAGGTTTCAGGAAAAGCGTTTATTCGCTATAATCACGCCGATTTATATGCAGGGTTGTCTGATTTTTTCAGACGGCCTTTTTATTTGATTTCTCACTGATTTAAAACAACATGTCCGAAAACATTCCAGAAAATACACCCGAAAATACCGTTCCTGAAGAACACAAACGCAGCATCCGCAGTTTCGTCTTGCGTCAAGGCCATATGACCGCTGCCCAACAGCGCGCCATCGATACAATGTGGCCGCAATTTGGTGTGGACTTCCAAGAAGCTCCTTTGGATTTGAACCGCGCATTCGGCCGGGATAATCCTAAAGTTTTGGAAATCGGTTTCGGTATGGGCGTCGCGACAGTGGAAATCGCCAAACGTCTGCCCGATACCGACTTTTTAGCAATTGATGTTCACGGCCCGGGCGTCGGCAATATCTTGAAGCTGATTGAGGAAGAACACATTTCCAATATCCGCGTAATGCGTCATGATGCGGTGGAAGTAGTGGAAAAGATGCTGGAAGACGGTTCTTTAGACGGCATTCATATTTTCTTCCCTGACCCTTGGCACAAAAAACGTCACAATAAACGCCGCTTGGTACAAGTGCCGTTTGTTGAAAAGCTGCTGCCCAAACTCAAAAGCGGCGGCTATGTCCATATGGCGACCGACTGGGAAGAATACGCCGTGCAAATGCTGGAGGTTTTGAGCAGTTTCGACGCTTTGCAAAACACGGCTGCCGATTACGCCCCTACGCCCGATTATCGTCCTGAAACCAAATTTGAAGCCCGAGGCAAACGATTGGGTCATGGCGTTTGGGACTTGGTGTTCCGTAAAAAATAAAGCCGAACATAAAACACAAGGCCGTCTGAAATTTTTCAGACGGCCTTTTATCTTACTGATTAAGCCAAGAAAAGTTTATAAGCCGGATTATCGGTTTCTACTTTATAAACATAACCCAAGCTCTCCAAGAAGTCGGCAAAGGCTTCATTGTCGCTTTCAGGTACATCGATACCGACCAAAATACGGCCGTAGTCCGCACCATGATTGCGATAATGGAACAAAGTAATATTCCATTCGGCGCGCATATGGTTCAAGAAGCGGGACAATGCGCCGGGACGCTCCGGAAATTCAAAGCTGACCAAGCGTTCGCTGGATACTTTTTCCGTACGTCCGCCGACCATGTAACGGATATGGATTTTGGCGATTTCGTCATTGGTCAGATCGACATTGGGCAAACCTGCGTCAGCCAGTTGTTTGCTGATGACGGCCAAGTCTTGCGCACCGGCGGTTTGCAAGCCGACAAAAATATGCGCATTTTTATCGCTGCCGTAGCGATAGTTGAACTCAGTAATGTTCCGGCTTCCCAGCAAATTGATAAACTTCAGGAAGCTGCCCTTTTCTTCGGGAATGGTAACGGCGAAAATACCTTCGTTGCCCTCGCCCAGCTCACTGCGCTCCGAAACGTGGCGTAAGCGGTGGAAGTTCATATTGGCGCCACTGGTGACGGCAACCAAATTTTGACCTTGGATATTGTTTTTCGCAACGTAAGCCTTCAGGCCGGCAAGAGCCAATGCGCCCGCAGGCTCAGTAATGCTACGCGTATCGTCAAAAATATCTTTAATCGCGCCGCACAACATATCCGTATTGACCGTAATAATTTCGTCCAACAGCTCTTTACACAGGCGGAAGGTTTCCTCGCCCACCACTTTAACCGCCGTGCCGTCTGAAAACAGGCCGACATCTTTCAAATGTACGATTTTCCCTGCCTCAACCGATTGCTTCATACAGCAAGAATCATCAGTTTGCACGCCAATCACTTTAATTTCAGGACAAACTTGTTTGATAAACGCCGCTACGCCTGCTGCCAAGCCGCCTCCACCAATCGGAACAAAAATCGCATTGATATTGCGGTGTTGACGGAGGATTTCCATGCCGATGGTTCCCTGGCCGGCAATCACATCCGGATCATCAAAAGGCGCAATATAAGTCAGCTTTTCCTTTTCGGCCAACTCCATCGCATAATCATAGGCATCATTGTAAGACACGCCTTTCAATACCACTTCGCCGCCACGGCTCTTTACCGCGTCAATTTTGATTTTAGGCGTTGTTTCCGGCATCACGATGACGGCGCGGCAACCCAAATACTGCGCCGATAAAGCCACACCCTGCGCATGGTTGCCCGCGCTGGCAGCAATCACGCCGCAATCCAAAGCTTCTTTCGGCAGCTTCGCCATTTTGTTGTACGCACCGCGGATTTTGAACGAAAACACCGGCTGCAAATCTTCACGTTTGAGCAAAACCTGATTGTTCAGACGGCCTGACAGACTGCGTGCCAAATCCAAAGGCGTTTCTACGGCTACATCATAAACGGAAGCGGTCAAAATACGGGTCAGATAATCGGAAAGAGGAAGAGGATGGTTCATGGTATTCAGTGTTCGAAAATAAATTGTCATTCGGCCGAATCGGCCTGAGGAAAAAGTTAAAACCATACCCCTGAGGCCGTCTGAAGGCAAGAAAAATCTTAGCAAAGCCTGAATGAAACGGTATAATGTCCGCTTACTATCTATTTAGTATGCCAAACTGTTTACTCGATAACAGTATCCACCCATATTCAAATTTACAAACAATGATGAAAAAAACGCTACTTAGCTTAATTTTTGCTGCCCTCCTGAATACCCACGCCCTTGCCGCCGACCCGGTTGCCTCCGCACCTGCCGTACAAGGCGAGGCACAGCCGCAGCCATTGTTGCACAGCATCAACAGTCCGACAACGCCTCCGGAAATCGCGGCAACCGCCTACATCGTTACCGACCTGCACAGCAAGCAAACCTTGGCATCCAACAATGCCGACGCGCCTATCGAACCTGCCGCGTTGACGCAAATGATGACTGCCTACCTTGCCTTTAAAGCATTAGAAAACGGTACACTTGAAGCAAGCCAAATGCTGACCGTTTCCAATGCCGCATGGAAAGTCGAAGGTTCGCGTATGTTCCTCGACCCAAAAGTGCCTGTCAGCGTCAGCTCCTTAATTAAGGGGACAACCATCCAATCGGCCAACGATGCCGCCATCACCCTTGCAGAAGCCATCGGTAACGGCTCTATCGATGAATTCGTCAAACAAATGAATGAAGAAGCCAAACGCTTGGGCATGAAGCACACCCACTTCAACAACCCGACCGGCATTTCTTCTAACGGCCATGTTTCAACCGTTGGCGACTTGGCCATTTTGGCAGCCGCGCTGATCAACGACTATCCGAAATACTATCCTTTGTTTGCAAATAAATCTTTCAAATACAATAATATCGAGCAGCCCAACCGCAATCTTCTGCTCTATCGCGACAGCAGTATCGACGGTTTGAAAACCGGCTATTCTGAAGGCGCAGGCTATCATCTTGCTGCTTCCAGCAAACGTAACAACCGCCGTATTGTTTCCATCCTTGCCGGTGCCGAATCCACCGAAGCGCGCGCAAGCGAAAGCAGCAAACTGCTCAACTGGTCATTGCAGGCATTTGATACGCCTAAACTTTACAACGGCGGAGAAGTGATTTCCCAAGTCAAAGTTTACAAAGGCAGCACCAAAGCCGTAGACATCGGTTTCTTGGACGATGTTTACATTACCATTCCCCACGATACCGGCAAAAACGTCAAACCAATCT
This sequence comes from Neisseria sp. HMSC058F07, assembly GCF_001810035.1. Classification (NCBI taxonomy): domain Bacteria; kingdom Pseudomonadati; phylum Pseudomonadota; class Betaproteobacteria; order Neisseriales; family Neisseriaceae; genus Neisseria; species Neisseria sp. HMSC058F07. The sequence continues at coordinate 41,749 of NZ_KV799671.1, forward strand.
TAGAAACGCTTCAGCCCGTCCTCGCCCCGATTGAAAAAGGTCAAGTATTGGGCAAACTGAAAGTCATGAAAGACGGCAAAATCATTGCCGAAAAAGACGTCGTCGCCCTAACCGGCGTGGAAGAAGGCAGCTGGTTGCGCCGTATGTGGGACGCGATTGTGTTGTGGTTTAAAGGTTTATTCAGTTAAACAATCAACCATAACAAAATAAGCCACAAAAAGGCCGTCTGAAACCTGTTTGCCAGATTTCAGACGGCCTTTATTCAGCCTAAAAGACAGCTAATTAGATAATTCCAGCGTTGGCGGTAGATGCTGTGTCATCGTGAACATCAACCGTATCGACAGACGAGTAGCTCATGCGGTCAGTATGCGTATTGACGTCTGACAAATTACTGATATTGTCATTACCTGACAACCTACCCATCAACTCTTGCAGGCTCAATGTGCCTTCATCGAAACGGAAGGTATCAATCACGGCATTGTTAGTGTTACCGGAAACGAATTGGTCATTGATGGTAATGCTGTCCCCTTCTGATCCCTTAACGGTAATTTTCCAATCGATATTGCCTCGAACATCAGTGATGGCATCAATATGCAGGTCATTAACAGAGATATTTTGGCCAAATTGCAGTGCATTATGTTCGCCCACATTATCGGTAATCGTATCCTTACCTTCTCCAAGGCTGAAAACATAAGTATCGGCACCCTTACCGCCTACCAAGTAATCGGTTCCTTGTCCGCCAAATAAAACATCGTTGCCATCGCCGCCATTCAAACGGTCATTGCCACTTTCACCCCATAAAGTATCGTTGCCGTTACCTCCATGTATAGAATCATTACCCATACCGCCATTGAGACGATCGTTTCCATCATAGCCAAAAATAATGTCATTACCTGAATCACCGTTAATCGTATCATTGTCCAAACCGCCTCTGATACGGTCATTGCCATCGCCGCCGCTGACAAGAGCATGGCTGCTGTCTGTAATTGTGATGATATTATCAGCACCTAAATGATTCGCAGCTTGGGTAAGACTGTGATCATCATTTTTTGCAGAAGTATTTTCTGCTACCGAAAGGCTATGATTATTTTCGATGGTTAATGTAGTCTCGTTTACAGGCTCCGGAATATTGCCTTCTTTAGGATTACGGGTTTTGGTAATCTCTTGGTCGGAAAGATTATTCACAATAGTGTTATTTTCAATTTTGATATTGTTGAGTTCTCCCAAAATATCTTTTTCGGGAGTAGCATAATCCCTGCCTTCTTCCAAATCGATAGAACCTTTAACACGACCATATGTGTCGACATTAGTCCCGTTGTTTACCAGTAAGTTATCGTGAACGGAAATACCCGTATCATTGAAATCAAAATTATGGCTGTTTTTGAATACAGTGTTTAAGCGTACGCCACCCCAATTGGCATTATCTTTAATAAGGTTATTGGCTACTTCATGACCTTTGCCGCCAAAGATACCAATACCTGCCGCACGCCAGCCTAATTCAACGGTATTGTTTAAAAAGTGGTTATTTTCAGCAACATGGGCATTGGTATTCTCATGATGACTTGACCATGTTGCTAAGCCATCATCACCATTGCCACGGATATTGGAATTGATAACAGTGGAATTGCTGGTACCTTGTGCAAAGTTAACGCCGTCTGCAAAGTTGTTGCGAATAGTGGCATTGGAGATAGTCAAACCATCAGTGTAATTTAAAGGTTTGTTTTTAGAATAATCCCCAATCCATACGCCAGCTTCAAAATGTTCAATTTTGATATCGTGAATAGAAGAGCCAGTACCTAAAGTGCCGGATATCCCTTTATAATTGGCTTTCTCATCATGTCTTGAATTTAGATTTGAATCCATAGAGAGATTGCCCAAATCTATATCTTTACTACCGGGTTCAAAAGTAATACCACCGCCACCGCTCGCATAACCCTTATCATCGTATTTAGCAGCTTCAGTATTCAAAAAATGTAACTTAGTGTGCCATTGCCCTGCACCGGTAATCTTAATACCATCAGGAACATAAAGGGAAATCGGTCGTGAAAAATCAAATTGACCTTCAGGAATGTAAACAGATTTTTTAGACGCTTTTGCAGATTCAATCGCAGCTATGAATGCTTGGTAATCATCCGAGCCGTCATTGGCGACTGCGCCGAAATCAGTAATGCTGACACTGTTTTCAGGCTGTCTAATGGCGTCCGGTGCCTTTTCCAAATCAACCAAGTCAATGCCTACGGGCGTGCTGTCGATATTAGTGATTGTAACCTTATCCCCTACCTTGATATTGGCCTCTTTAAATAATTGGCTGACTTCGTCAAATTGGAAGCGGGCAAGCCTATCTGCCGCAGGCGTATCATGAACTTTAATATCATCATTCGGATGATATGTATAGTTATCCAAATATTGCCAGTTAGATTTGGAAGACAAATCCAAAGTACCGATCACTGTATTATTGACTTTGACTTCTACTTTACCGCTTTCACCGTCAGGAACGGTATAACGGATGGTTACGGCATTGGCATCTGCTTGTGCAATAAATGACACAGATGCATTAGTAGGCAAATCAACATATGCCTGACCGCTTGCTTCACGGGCAGTTGCGCGTTCTGCCTCTGAAGAAGAGGCATTTTTAACAACGCCGTTTTTCAGTTCACTTTGTTCTGCCTCATAAGTCGTATAGCCAAGTTTGGCACCATATTGAGAGGCATTGGGTACTGCTGTTTTAATGTTTACCATTTAATATATTCCTTCAAAAATGTCGTAATATTGAATTATTCTTTTGTAAAATGCTTTTATTAGTCATAATTTTGGCATAAAAGTTCAATATACTATTGTTTAATTTTGAAAAGAAAATGCCGTCTGAAAATATAGAAATTTTCAGACGGCATCTCAATGCCTTATTAGATTGTTGATAAAGATTTAAGCCAAACCTTTTTTCTCCAGATAGCTTTCGTAATCGCCCAAGTAGTGTTCATATCCGCCTTTGCCATCCAATTCGATGATTTGGGTAGCCAATGAAGATACAAACTGACGGTCATGCGATACAAAAATCAGCGTGCCGTTGTATTTTTCTAGTGCCATGTTCAAGGATTCGATGCTTTCCATGTCCATGTGGTTGGTCGGTTCATCCATGACTAAGACATTGGGTTTCAACAGCAACAGTTTGCCGTAAAGCATACGGCCTTTTTCGCCACCGGAGAGAACCTTCACTTTTTTCACAACATCGTTGCTGCCAAAGAGCAAGCGGCCCAAAGTGCCGCGGATGACTTGCTCGTCATCGCCTTCCTGACCCCATTGGCGCATCCATTCGCTCAGGTCCATATCGACGTCGAAGTCGTTTTCATGGTCTTGCGGATAGTAGCCGACACTGGCTTTTTCCGCCCATTTGATGGTGCCTTCGTCCGGCAGCAGGCCGCCTGAATATTCGGGGTTGTACGCACCTGCCAAGAGTTTCAGCAAGGTAGATTTACCCGCGCCGTTCGGGCCGATGATGGCAAGGCGTTGGCCTGCTTCAAGGATGAAGTTCAGGTTTTTAAACAACTGGGTTTCAAAGCGTTTGGCCAGTTTTTCAACTTCCACAGCCTGACGGTGCAATTTGGCTTTTTCGTCGGCTTCAAAACGAATATACGGGTTTTGACGGGTAGAAGGTTTGACTTCGACCATTTCCGATTTGATTTTGTCTGCCTGCTTCAGACGGCTGGTTGCCTGACGGGCTTTGGATTTGTTCGCAGAGAAGCGTGCAACGAACTCTTGCAGCTCTTGCAGTTTCTCTTTGGCTTTGGCGTTGTCTTTCAGGGCGCGCTCACGCGATTGGGCGGAAGCAAGCATATAGTCGTCGTAGTTGCCCGGATAGATGGCGATGGTGTTGTAGTCCAAATCCGCCATATGGGTGCAGACTTCGTTCAAAAAGTGACGGTCGTGCGAGATGATAATCATGGTGGAGTCGTACTGGTTCAACACGCCTTCCAACCAGCGGATGGTATTAATGTCCAAGTTATTGGTCGGTTCGTCCAAAAGCAATACATCTGGCTTGGAGAACAGGGCTTGCGCCAGCAATACGCGCAGCTTGAAGCCCGGGGCGACTTCTGCCATGGTCGCATTGTGCAAATCTTCGGAAATGCCCACGCCGCTCAACAATTCGGCAGCGCGTGCTTCGGCAGTGTAGCCGTCGTATTCGGCAAACTTAGCTTCCAGTTCGGCGGCTTTCATGTAGTCGTCTTCGGTAGCTTCGGGGTTGGCGTAAATCGCATCACGCTCGGTCATCGCCGCCCACATTTCGGTATGGCCCATCATCACTACGTCCAGCACGCGCATGTCTTCGTAGGCAAACTGGTCTTGGCGCAATTTACCCAAACGCACGCCGTTTTCAATCGCTACTTCGCCGGCAGTCTGTTCCAAATCGCCGCCGAGGATTTTCATGAAGGTGGACTTGCCTGAGCCGTTGGCGCCGATCAAGCCGTAACGGTTGCCTTCGCCAAATTTGACGGATACGTTTTCAAACAGCGGCTTTGCGCCGAACTGCATGGTGATGCCGTTGGTAGAAATCATTATTCGTAAAACCTTTATAAATAGAATGTTATAATCGGACGCGATTGTAGCATATTTTTGCAAAGACCTCAGGATTGAGGCCATAGCAAGTGTGCCCAATGCCTATGCAAGATAAAAACAGACAGCGCTTCACGCAAAAATGCGTTGTAGGCAGCATTTCAGGCCGTCTGAAACGGAGAAACAATATGGAAACGCACAAAATCTATTACGCCGTGATTATTTTGGTATGCGCCGCTTCCATGCTGCTCAGCCCGTTTTTCTATATCCGCCGCACACGATCTGGCGCTGAATTACGACGTGCGCCCAGACAGTGGAAGCCCATCCTCTTCGCCAACATCATCATGATTGCGGCTTTGCTTGTTTGGTGGAAATGGTTTTAAGGAAAAATAAAAATGAACAAAATTTGGATCAGTACATTACTACTCACTTTGACAACTGCAATTTCCGCCGCGCCTATTTTTGAATGTACCGATTCTGCCGGCCGCAAAGTCTATACCCAAGCCGGCGGCAAAAACTGCAAAGCCAGCAATATCGGCAAACCGTCCGTCTATACTTCTGCGCCTGTTTCAACACCGGCAACGCCGATTTCCCCAAGCAAAACCGAGCAAGCGGAAGAAGCTGTCGCCCCGGTCAATCCGGCTGACGTCGGCGCAGCCAAGCGTGCTTTGGATACCGCCAAGAAAAACTTGGAAGAAGGCAAAAAAGTGCGTTATGGCAATGAACGCAACTATGCCCGCTATCTCGAACGGATCAAGGGTTTGGAAAAAGCCGTCCGCTCGGCTCAGGAAAACTATGACGCGGCGCAACACCAGCCTGCATCTCAAGATCCTGTTGCCTATTGATCCTTACCACACCAGCAAGGCCGTCTGAAATTTGGTTTTCAGACGG
>NZ_KV799671.1:47287-185030 GCF_001810035.1 Neisseria sp. HMSC058F07
CGTCTGAAATTTGGTTTTCAGACGGCCTTTTCATGTCTTCAATATAACAAAATCGTCTTTATACCAAACAAAGCATTCTTTCCAGTTTTCAGACTGCCTTGTTAAAGTAAGCGTGTATTAAATTCTGACGGTTGCCATTATGTTGTTACTCAAAACGCCTTCTGTATTGCCGGGTTTCAAGCTCAGTTTGGGTTTGACGGTTTTATGCCTGTCGCTTTTGGTGGTTTTGCCGTTTGCGATGATGGCGGCCAAAGCAGCAGAAATCGGCTGGAGCGGATTTTGGAACACGATTACCGAACCCAATGTCTTGGCGGCCGTCTGGCTGAGCTTGCGGATGTCGTTTTATGCGATGTTAACCAATATCGTGTTCGGCACGTTGGTCGCCTGGGTATTGGTGCGCTATGAATTTCCGGGCAAAGGGTTGGTAAACGCTTTGGTCGATTTGCCGTTTGCGCTGCCGACAGCGGTAACAGGCATTGCGTTGGCAACCCTGTATGCGCCCAATGGCTGGATAGGCCGTTTTTTCGAGCCTTTGGGTATCAAAATCGCCTTTACGCCCATCGGTATTTGGATTGCGCTGATTGTCGTCAGCCTGCCCTTTATCGTCCGCGCCGTACAACCGGTATTGGAAGAATTGTCGGGCGAGTATGAAGAAGCAGCGGCAACTTTGGGCGCAAGCCGTTGGACTACGTTCCGCCGTGTTCTCTTGCCTGAAATCACACCGGCCTTGTTGACCGGTGCAGGCATGATGTTTGCCCGCTCTACCGGCGAATACGGCTCGGTCATTTTCATCGCGGGCAATATTCCGATGGTGTCTGAAATCCTGCCCTTGATTATTACCGGCAAACTGGAGCAATACGATGCTCAGGGCGCGTCTGCCGTTGCTCTGTTTATGCTGATGATTTCGTTTGTCATCCTGCTGATTTTAAACATTATGCAATGGACTTTGAGCCGCCGTGCCGGAGCGAAGGTTTAACAAACAATAGGCCGTCTGAAACATCAAGCAAACATTTTTTAGACGGCCTAAACGGATACAAGAATAAATAGAGACTTCACTAACATGAAAACCCATTCTACCAATCCAAACCTGAGCGAACCGCGTTGGCTGCGCGTATTGCTGACTGCTACCGCCTTGGGCTTTCTGCTGCTGATGCTGGTCGTGCCTTTGGTTGCCGTATTCTACGAGGCCTTAAAAGGCGGTTGGGATTTATACCTGCAATCCTTGACCGATCCCGAAGCATGGTCTGCCATCAAATTAACCCTGATTACCGCTCTGATTGTTGTTCCTATCAATGCCGTATTGGGTGTGGCGATGGCGTGGCTGTTGACCCGTTTCGACTTTCGCGGCAAGCAGTTGCTGACCACCCTGCTCGATTTGCCGTTTTCCGTATCGCCCGTGGTGGCCGGTTTGATGTTCGTCTTATTGTTCGGCACGCATACGGCATTGGGCGGCTGGCTTGAAGCGCAAGGCATACAGATTATCTTCGCCATCCCCGGCATTATTTTGGCGACGCTGTTCGTTACCTTCCCCTTTGTCGCGCGCGAAATCATTCCTTTAATGCAGGCGCAGGGCGACAGCGAAGAACAGGCCGCGCTAATACTCGGCGCAAGCGGCTGGCAGATGTTTTGGCGCGTTACCCTACCCAACATCAAATGGGCGCTGCTCTACGGCATCATCCTCACCAACGCCCGCGCGATGGGCGAATTCGGCGCGGTCAGCGTGGTATCGGGACACATCCGCGGCGAAACCAACACCATCCCGCTTTTGGTTGAAATCTTCTACAACGAATACAACTTCACCGGCGCATTCGCCCTCTCCGGCGTATTGGCACTTTTAGCCTTGGCCACATTGCTGGTGCAAAACATCATCACAAAATTACAAGACAAAAAACTCGCCGCCGCTGAAAGGAACGCAGCATGAGCATTACTATTCAAAATCTAAACAAACACTTCGGAGCGTTCCACGCGCTGAAAAACATCAACCTCAACGTCCCCACCGGCAAACTCGTTTCCCTGCTCGGCCCATCCGGCTGCGGCAAAACCACGCTCCTGCGCATTATCGCCGGACTGGAAAACGCCGATGGCGGCCAAATTCTCTTTGACGGCCAAGACGTAACCGCCAAGCATGTGCGCGAGCGCAAAGTCGGCTTCGTATTCCAACACTACGCCCTCTTCCGCCACATGAACGTGTTTGACAACGTCGCCTTCGGTTTGACCGTATTGCCCAAGTCCGAACGCCCGTCCAAAGAACAAATCCGCGCCAAAGTCGAAGAATTGCTCAAACTCGTGCAGCTTTCCCAACTCGCCAAATCCTATCCGCACCAGCTCTCCGGCGGCCAACGCCAACGCATCGCCCTCGCCCGCGCCCTCGCCGTCGAACCCAAACTTCTGCTCTTGGACGAACCCTTCGGCGCGCTGGATGCCAAAGTGCGCAAAGAATTGCGCACCTGGCTGCGCGACATCCATCACAACCTAGGCGTAACCAGCATTCTGGTGACGCACGACCAAGAAGAAGCCCTTGAAGTTTCCGACGAAATCGTCGTCATGAACCACGGCAAAATCGAGCAAACCGGCAGTGCCGAAGCCATTTACCGCAAACCTGAAAACGCCTTCGTTACCGAATTTCTCGGCGAAACCGACGCCTTCGAAGGCAGAATCGAAAAAGGCATCTGGCATTACAACGGCTTCGCGTGGAAATTGGACACGCACTACAAATGGCAGGAACAAACCGCTATCGGCTACATCCGTCCGCACGAATGGCAGCTTGCCGCCGAAAACGAAACCCCGATGATCCGCGCCAAAATCGAAAAAATCCACGCCGTCGGCGCATTGACGCATATTGTGGTAAAACACGACAAACAAGACGTGCATATCACGCTGGCAGGCAGCGATGCCGCGCGTTACCAAATCGCCGAAGGCAAAGAATTGAGGCTGATTCCGAAACAGGTTTATGTCTTTTCTCAAAACGAGCTGATTGAATATTCGATTTGAGACTAAAGCATAAGGCCGTCTGAAAATCTGCTTTCAGACGGCCTTTCATCTTATTTAAACCTGCCAATCAATCGGCTCTAAACCATGTGCCTGCAAATAAGCGTTTGCCTGCGAAAAATGTTTGCAGCCAAAAAAGCCGCGATATGCCGATAAAGGCGAAGGGTGCGGCGCGGTCAGCACCAAATGGCGATTGCGGTCGATAAACGCGCCTTTCTTCTGCGCATGGCTGCCCCACAGCATAAAGACTAAATGCTCGCGTTCCTTATCCAATTGTCGGATGACTTCATCGGTAAACGCCTCCCAGCCAAAAGTCGCATGGGAATGCGCTGAACCGGCACGGACAGTCAATACCGTGTTCAACAGCAACACGCCCTGTTCCGCCCAATGCTGCAAATAGCCGTGTTGCGGAATCTGAAAACCCTCAATATCCGTCGCCAACTCTTTATAAATATTGACCAGCGACGGCGGCACCGCAATTTCAGGCTGGACGGAAAACGCCAAACCATGCGCCTGACCCGCACCGTGATACGGGTCTTGCCCTAAAATCACTACCTTTACATTTCCGAATTCAGTCGTCCGAAAGGCATTGAATACATCGCGCTCGGGCGGATAAACGGTTATCCCCGCCTGCCTTTCATGGCGCACCTTCTCCAAAATCGTTTGAAAATACGCCTTTTCTTTTTCCGCACCAATTGCCTCGTGCCAAGTCTGCATTATTTGCCGCTCCGTATTTGAATGGGCTTATTATAAAGGATATGCCGCATAACGATATGGTTTGTTGTCGCCGCAGGACTGAAGATTATCGACAGCAACAAACCTAAAGCGTCATAATAGCGTTCTGACTCAGGCCGTCTGAAAACCCAATACGGCTTTTCAGACGGCCTTTTTATATCGTTCGATTTTTATATGAATACACAAACCATCAAAACCTATCTTGTCGGCGGCGCTGTCCGCGACCATCTTTTAGGCCTGCCCGTCAAAGACCGCGACTGGGTAGTCGTCGGTGCAGATGCGCAAACCATGTTGGCTCAAGGCTATCAACCTGTTGGCAAGGATTTTCCCGTCTTTCTCCACCCGGACAGCCACGAAGAATACGCCCTCGCCCGTACCGAGCGTAAAACTGCCAAAGGCTATGCCGGATTCAGTTTTCATGCCGATAAAGACGTTACGCTGGAACAAGACCTAATGCGCCGCGACCTGACCATCAATTCCATGGCTCAGGATTCAGACGGCACGATCATCGATCCTTTTGGCGGACAACAAGATTTGGCGGCCGGCATCCTGCGCCACGTTTCGCCTGCCTTTGCCGAAGACCCTGTGCGGATTTTGCGTATCGCCCGTTTTGCCGCGCGTTATGGTTTTCAAATTGCCGATGAAACCATGTCGCTGATGCGGCAAATGGTAGAAAACGGCGAAGCGGATGCCTTGGTTGCCGAACGTGTCTGGCAGGAATTGGCCAAAGGCTTGATGGAGAAAAATCCGCGCCGAATGATTGAAGTTTTGCGCGAATGCGGCGCACTCAAAGTTTTACTGCCAGAAGTCGATGCCCTTTTCGGCGTACCGCAACGCGCCGACTATCATCCCGAAATCGACAGCGGTATTCATACGCTGATGGTTGTACAACGAGCCGCCGAGATGAACCTGTCCCTCGCTGAACGCTATGCTGCCTTATTGCACGACTTGGGCAAGGCAAAAACACCGGCCGATATACTGCCGAAACACTACGGACACGACCTTAACGGCGTCGAACCCGTCCGCGAAGTCAATCAACGCCTGCGCGCGCCCAAACACTGCGCCGAGCTTGCCGAACTCGTCTGCCGTTGGCACATCATGCTCCATCAAGTCGGGCAGTTCAAAAGTAAAACTATTTTGAATGTTTTGAAAAAAACCGACGCATTCCGCCGCCCCGAACGTTTTCAGACGGCCTTAAACGTCTGCGTGGCCGACAAACAAGGCCGTCTGAATCTTGAAAACACGCCTTATCCGCAACGTGAACACTGGCTGGCCTTACTTGAGGCCGCCAATCAAGTAGATGCAGGCAAAATTGCCGCCGAGTGCCGCGCACAAGGCAAAGCCCATTTAATTGCCGAACAAATCGATCATGCCCGCTTGGCGCAAATTAGGCCGCTGCAAAAAGCGTATCAGGCTGAAAAAATAGGAGGCTATTGATGGCATCTTCGCGTTATAAAATCGAACGCATGCCCGACGGCATTGCCGTATCTGCTCGTGTTGTACATGACTCGCAGGAAATCGGTTTTACCGCGGTATTTCTTATGTTTTCCTTTGTTCTTACATGCATCGCGCCGTTTTACCTTGAAGAGCACTATTTCACTAATTTAGAAGCCATTCTCATCCCTTTACTTTTTACTTTCTACTTAGTCGGTTCACTTGTTTACGGCCTTCTTTGGCAACTTTTCGGACGTGAAAACATCAAGATCCGTAACCATACGCTGTCTCATGGTTATACCTTGTTTTCCATTGGGCGTTGGCGTAGTTTCCCGTTGTCAGAAATCTCCGAATGGCATTCTCGTGACCATATTCCCCAAGCTCCTGTTGCACAAGGAAGGAAACAGAGGTTGCCAAACGAAAACCTCTACCAAAATGGTATGAAACGAAAAATTCACAATGTCCCCAATATTTTACGTATCCAAAAATGTGTACAAGGTGCATGGTCTTTCGATTATCAGGGAAAAACCATACGTATCGGCGATTTTTTTGATAGCCGCGATTTTCAGGCAGTCAATATTGAATTGAACAGATTTATCCCCACATTCGCCAAAGCCCGTCAACTTAAAGACGCCCTTTGAAACAGCCGACACGATATCCGCTATAATCCGCACCTTAACCATCTTATTTCAACAATAAAATCATGACTATCCAGACCAATTTACTTCACGAAAAAATCAGCAATAAAGATTATCAACGCCTCATTGTCAAACACAGCGAATCTTTCAGCGACGGCGAAATCTGCCTATTGAATGAGATTTTGGAAAAATTTGAATTTGATGTCGTACAGGAACAAGCATTGGCGCAAGCTGTGATGCAGCAGGTGCGCTTCGATCCAAACGACTACCATATCGACAGCGACGATGAAGACACAACCGGCATCTGTCCGCACTGCATCAATCCGCCCATGCCACCCCTGCGCGATTATTTGGTTTGGCGCGAAACACGCGGCTGAAAATTTTCCTAATCGATTTTGATAAGTTATTAACAATTCGCTATCGAATAAGGCCGTCTGAACAGGTGTCATCGTTACATATGTTCAGACGGCCTTTTGTAAATAAATGTTCACAATTAGGATAAATCAGTATAATCTGCGCCATTTGAATTTTCTTCGGAGCTTTTATGAATCAGCTTAAAACGGCGGTAGCCGGTGCGCAGATTTTGTTTGTCGCATTCGGTGCCATGGTGCTTGTGCCGCTTCTGACGGGACTGAACCCGGCTTTGGCATTATTGGGCGCAGGCTTGGGCACTTTGTTGTTCCAATTGGTTACCAAACGTAAAGTGCCGATTTTCCTCGGCTCTTCTTTTGCCTTTATTGCACCGATTATCTACTCCATCGGCGAATGGGGCCTGCCTTCTACCATGTTCGGCCTGTTTGCGGCAGGTTTCATGTACTTTGTCTTTGCCGCGCTAATTAGATGGCGCGGTCTAGATGCGGTACACAAGCTGTTGCCGCCCGTGGTTATCGGTCCGGTGATTATGGTAATCGGTTTGTCCGTGGCCGCTGCAGCCAGCAGCATGGCCATGGGTCAGGCGGATGGAAAACAGGTCATCGACTATATCGACTCGCTGATTCTGTCCGGCTTTACCTTTGCGGTAACCGTCATTGTTTCTGTCTTCGGCAGCAAAATGATGAAGCTGATTCCGATTCTGATCGGCGTGGCTTCAGGCTATGTGTTGGCTTTGATCATGGGCTTGGTCGATACCAGCGCCATCATCAACGCTCCTTGGTTTGCCGTCCCTCATTTTGAAACGCCTCAAGTCAACTGGCAGGCTGCCTTGTTTATGTTGCCCGTTGCCATCGCCCCGGCCATCGAACACATCGGCGGCATTATGGCCATCGGTAATGTAACCGGCAAAAACTACACTAAAGACCCGGGCTTGGACAAAACCCTCGCCGGCGACGGCTTGGGCGTGTGCGTGGCCGGTTTGATCGGCGGCCCGCCTGTGACCACTTACGGTGAAGTGACCGGCGCGGTGATGATTACCAAAAACAGCAACCCCGTTATCATGACTTGGGCGGCAATTTTTGCGATTTTCATGGCATTTTTCGGTAAGTTCAACGCGTTTTTGGCTTCGATTCCTATGCCGGTTATGGGCGGCATTATGTTGCTGCTGTTCGGTACAATCGCCTCTTTGGGCATCAAAACATTGATTGATGCGAAAGTCGATTTGATGCAGCCGAAAAATCTGGTTATCGTCAGTTCCGTATTGACGACAGGTATCGGCGGCATGATTATCAAAGTAGGTACTTTGAGCTTCGCCGGTGTAGGTTTATGCGCCGTATTGGCCATTATCCTGAACTGCGTTTTGCCCAATACAAAATCAGAAGAAGCATAAATAGCTGGCTCATAAACTCAAAGGCCGTCTGAAAATGAGATTTCAGACGGCCTTTTTATTACGCTTTATACAATGAAAAATGCCGGAGACTTAACCATCTCCGGCATTTTTGAATAAGGTGGCGAGCCGAACCCCCGGCACTGGCTCATCAGAGTGGGCTGCTGGCTTCCGCCCCTGACCCGGTGTTCCGAATTACCATGCGGGGAGACCCGCCATAGAAGAAACGCATTATAGCGGTTTTACAGAAAAACTCAAGCGATAAAATCTGTCAGGCCGTCTGAAAATCATTTACATGACAAGATTGTAAACAATATTACCTAGTTGAAAATCATTCCCATTGAAATGTTTATTGTCTTTTCCGTTGAAAAATATCGAAAATTACACTACATTAACACTTTACGCCATCAAGAAGAAATTGCATTTTTCAGACGGCCTTTAATATAAAAACATTACATCCATCAACGGAACACGACCATGACCACGACTACTGCCCCTCAGCGTATTCGAGAAATTCCCTATAACTATACTTCTTATACCGACCGCGAAATCGTCATCCGACTGTTGGGCAACGAAGCGTGGCAAATCCTGCAAGACCTGCGCGGTCAACGCAAAACAGGACGTTCGGCACGAATGCTGTTTGAAGTATTGGGCGATATTTGGGTGGTCGTGCGTAATCCGTATCTGGTCGATGATTTGCTGGAGCATCCGAAACGCCGCGCCGCGCTGGTGCGGGAAATGCGCCACCGCTTAAATGAAATCCGCAAACGCCGCGACGATAATCGGCAAGTGGATGTCTTGGTTGCAGCAGCAGAAAAAGCAGTCGAGCGTTTTGATAGCAGTTTTGATGAAACCAGCCAAAAACGCCATCAAATTTTGGATCGCTTAAGCAAAATTACCAAGCCGCACAATATTATGTTTGACGGATTGGCTCGAGTAACGCACGTTACCGATGCGACTGACTGGCGCGTGGAGTATCCGTTTGTTGTCGTTAATCCTGATACCGAGGCAGAGATCGCGCCTTTGGTGCGCGCTTTAATTGAGTTGGACTTGGTCATTATCCCACGCGGTGGCGGTACCGGCTACACTGGTGGCGCAGTACCTTTAGACGCAAACAGCGCAGTCATCAATACCGAAAAACTCGACAAGCATCGCGGCGTCGAATATGTTGAGCTGGCAGGCTTGGACGGCAGACATCCGATTATCCATTGTGGCGCAGGCGTAGTAACCCGCCGGGTGGAAGAAACCGCGCATCAGGCGGGTTTGGTGTTTGCCGTTGATCCGACTTCCGCCGATGCGTCTTGCGTGGGCGGTAATGTGGCGATGAATGCAGGTGGCAAAAAAGCTGTGCTGTGGGGTACTGCCTTGGACAACCTCGCCTACTGGAACATGATCAACCCTCAAGGCGAATGGTTGCGTATCGAACGCGTTCGCCACAATTTTGGCAAAATCCACGATGAAGAAATCGCCTTGTTTGATGTACATACGTTGGATTCAGACGGCCGCAATATCGTCAATACCAAACGCTTGGAAATCCCCGGCCACAAATTCCGCAAAGTCGGTTTGGGCAAAGACGTTACCGACAAATTCTTGAGCGGTCTGCCCGGCGTGCAGAAAGAAGGCACAGACGGCATCATCACCAGCGTCGCCTTCGTATTGCACAAAATGCCGAAATACACGCGTACTGTATGTATGGAATTTTTCGGTACAGTCGCCACCGCAACGCCTTCCATCGTCGAAATCCGCGATTTCCTGCTTACCCATGAAAGCGTTCGGCTGGCGGGTTTGGAGCATTTAGACTGGCGTTACGTCCGCGCCGTCGGTTATGCCACCAAAGCGGCAGGTAAAGGCCGACCTAAAATGGTCTTGCTGGCAGACGTGGTTTCCGATGACGAAGCCGCCGTACAGGCAGCCGCCGAACACATCTGCAAACTTGCCCGCGCCCGCGACGGCGAAGGCTTTATCGCCATATCTCCAGAAGCGCGCAAAACCTTCTGGCTTGACCGCAGCCGCACCGCCGCCATCGCCAAACATACCAACGCCTTTAAAATCAACGAAGACGTAGTGATTCCGCTGGAGCGGCTCGGTGAGTATTCAGACGGCATCGAGCGCATCAACATTGAGCTTTCCATTCAAAACAAACTCAAACTCTGTGCCGCCTTAGAGCAATATCTGTCCGGCAAACTCCCCATCGACAAAATGGGAACAGACCTGCCAACCGCCGAACTATTGGGCGAACGCGGCAAACACGCCCTAGCCCACGTTTCCGCTGTCAAAGCGCGTTGGGAATGGCTGCTTGCTAACTTAGACGCGCCGCTTGCCGACTATAAAGCACGCTATGGCGCAGCCGTCCACGCTGCGCCCGAAGCCAAAAACAATGAAAGCTGCTTTATTGCCTTCCGCGATTTCCGCCTGCGCGTGTCTGTCAAAGCGGACGTAATGAAGCCGCTTTCTGAAATCTTCAGCGGCAAAACAGATACCAAAATTATCCAAGGCTTGGGCAAAATCCACGCCAAAACCGTACGCAGCCGCGTCTTCGTCGCCCTGCATATGCACGCCGGCGACGGTAACGTTCACACCAATATTCCGGTTAACTCAGACGATGCCGAAATGCTTCAGACGGCCTACCGTTCTGTGGAACGCATCATGAAAATCGCCCGTTCGCTCGGCGGCGTAATTTCCGGCGAACACGGCATCGGCATTACCAAGCTCGAATTCCTGACAGATGAAGATTTGCAACCGTTTTGGAATTACAAAAACCAAGTCGATCCCAAACACACCTTCAACCGTCACAAACTGATGAAAGGCTCGGACCTGCGCAACGCCTATACGCCGTCTTTCGAGCTTTTGGGTGCGGAATCGCTGATTATGGAAAAATCAGACCTCGGCACCATCGCCGATTCCGTCAAAGACTGCCTGCGCTGCGGCAAATGCAAACCTGTTTGCTCTACTCATGTTCCGCGTGCCAACCTACTGTATAGCCCCCGCAACAAAATCCTCGGTGTGGGCTTACTGACCGAAGCCTTCTTATACGAAGAACAAACCCGTCGCGGCGTTTCCGTCAAGCATTTTGAAGAACTGATGGACATCGGCGACCACTGCACCGTGTGCCACCGCTGCGTTAAGCCCTGCCCTGTCAACATCGACTTTGGCGACGTTACCGTAGCCGTCCGCAACTACCTTGCCGATTCCGGCCACAAACGCTTTGCGCCTGCAGCTTCAATGGGTATGGCATTTTTGAACGCCACAGGCCCGAAAACCATTAAAGCCCTTCGCGCCGCCATGATACAGACCGGCTTCCCAGCGCAAAACTTTGCCTACAAAATCGGCAAGCTTCTTCCGATTGGCACTAAAAAGCAAAAAGCCGAACCGAAAGCCACCGTCGGTACCGCCTCAATCAAAGAACAGGTTATCCACTTCATCAACCGTCCTTTGCCGAAAAGCGTGCCTGCTAAAACTCCACGCTCCATGCTGGGTATAGAAGACGACAAGAGTATTCCTATCATCCGCAATCCGGCTTCTCCGGAAGATGCCGAAGCCGTGTTCTACTTCCCCGGCTGCGGCTCTGAGCGCCTGTTCAGCCAAATCGGACTAGCCGTTCAAGCCATGCTCTGGCATGTCGGCGTACAAACCGTCCTGCCGCCGGGCTATATGTGTTGCGGCTATCCGCAAGACGCAGGCGGAAATAAGGCTAAAGCCGAAGAAATGAGCACCAACAACCGCGTGGCTTTCCACCGTATGGCGAACACCCTCAACTACCTCGACATTAAAACCGTCGTCGTCAGTTGCGGTACCTGCTACGACCAACTGGAAAAATACCGTTTTGAAGAAATCTTCCCAGGCTGCCGTATCATCGACATCCATGAATATCTGCTTGAAAAAGGTGTGCAGCTAAACGGCGTACAAGGTCAGCAATACCTCTACCACGACCCTTGCCATACCCCGATCAAAACCATGAATGCCACCCAAATGGCCAGCAGCCTGATGGGACAGAAAGTCGTCTTAAGCGACCGCTGCTGCGGCGAGTCCGGTATGTTTGCCGTCAAACGACCCGACATTGCCACTCAGGTCAAGTTCCGCAAACAAGAGGAAATTGAGAAAAACCTCAAAGAGCTGCCTCAGGGCGAACCCGTCAAAATGCTTACCTCCTGCCCAGCCTGCCTGCAAGGCCTGAGCCGCTACGCCGACGACAACAATATGCCTGCCGACTACATTGTCATCGAAATGGCGAAACACATCCTCGGCGAAAACTGGCTGGATGAGTTTGTAAAAAAAGCCAATAACGGCGGTGTAGAAAAAGTATTGCTCTAAGGACTTAGACAAAAACTTTTGGATGTAATAAAGGCCGTCTGAAAATCTTTCAGACGGCCTTTTTATTCAAAAGAATCAAAATACAATAATCAAATCAAATGCCTTTACAAATAGCGATGCTACACCAGCAGTATTCAATAAAAAATAAAACTTGAGGCTTTTATCCCCCAGGTTTTATTTTCAAGTCTTATGCTTTTTCTTGCTGACGTTTTCTTTCTGCCATCATCTCATGCAATGTTTGCTTGGCAGGTTTCATCGGAACATGGTTATTGGTCCAGCTTAACTGCTTGCTTGGCGTCAATGCACGGAATTTGGTAGCAGCCCAGCCGAATGCTCGATAAGCCTTACTGCCGCTGAAAATGCCGTTAAACGTACGCCACGCCATTTGCTCGCCGAAGGTATGCGATGCGCCTTGACCACGGATAGGATGAGGAACGGTTTCTGTTGGCGAACGTTGCGCTTCAACACGCAGACGTTGCATTTGTTCGGTAATCGGAATGCGTACCGGACAAACCTCAACACAGGCGCCACACATGGTACATGCAGTCGGCAGATCGCGTGTCGCATCCAAGCCTAACAAATGCGGAGAGATAATCTCGCCAATCGGGCCGGGATAAGTCGTACCGTAGGCCGCGCCACCGATACGGGTATAAACCGGACAGTGGTTCATACACGCACCGCAACGGATACATTGCAAGGTACGGCGCATTTGATCTTCTGCATACGCTTGACTACGGCCGTTATCAAGCAGTACCAAGTGCATTTCTTGAGGGCCGTCCAGCTCTTCGCTACGGCGAGGACCGGTAATCATATTAAAATAAGTGGTAATGTTCTGACCGATGGCGGAGCGTGGCAGCAGGCTGTACAAAGGCGGAACATCCGACAGCTTCGCAACCACTTTTTCAATACCGGTAATGGCGATGTGCACAGGCGGTACAGTGGTACTCAAGCGGCCGTTGCCTTCATTTTCGACCAGACACAAAGTGCCCGTTTCAGCAACGGCAAAGTTCACACCGCTCAAACCGACATCGGCAGTGCTGTAAATATCGCGCAATGCTTTACGCGCAAATCCAGTCAACTGGTCTACATCATCTGTTAATGGAGTGCCGAGGTTTTGATGGAAAAGCTCGCTAACCTGCTCTTTGGTTTTATGAATGGCAGGCATCACGATATGGGTTGGTTTCTCGCCGGCCATTTGAACGATAAACTCGCCCAAGTCGCTCTCAATCGCTTTGATGCCTTGATCTTGCAGATAATGGTTCAGCTCAATCTCTTCGCTGACCATAGATTTGCCTTTCACCATCAGCTTACCGTTTTTATCGGTAATGATGTTGTGAATGATTTGGCAGGCTTCGGCAGGTGTTTCTGCCCAGTGGACTTTAACGCCCAACTTGGTCAGGTTTTCTTCCAGCTGTTCCAATAATGCAGGCAATTTGGACAACGAACGTTGACGGACATGCTCACACAAGTCACGCAGGCTTTGCAGCTCTTCTTCATCTGTCAAAACGGCTTTGCGCTTGGTCATCAGCATGTCCATCGCTGTGCGCAAGCTTTTACGCAAAGGTTTGTCTTGCAAAGAAATCGCGGCGTTTTGCTTGAACGTTTCCGGCTTCATATGGAATTTAATGGTTTGGGAACTCATGCTTTTTCCTCCAAATCGGCAGGGGAAATGTGATCAGGCAGAACGGCCAAAACCACCAAATCGCGCGGGCCGTGTGCACCATAGGCCAAAGTCAATTGAATATCAGCAGTCTTAGACGGGCCGGAAATCAAAATAACGTTGGTAGGCATGCCTTTTTCTACCAGTTTTTCGCCTTCAACAGCATTATGTAATTCGTTGTACATTTTGCTGGTGTCAAACAAGCAGAAATGCACAGGCGGAACCAAACTCAGGCTGCGTGGCTCGACAGGACTGGACTCCAGCATAATCGTACCGGTACGGGCAATACCGCATTTAGAGCCGCTAAAACCAGCCTCAATATCGGTAAAGAATTCGTTTTTCCAGTCGTCGATTTTTCGCTCAAAACCACGCGGTTCAATATCGGTATCGGCCAAAGCTGCACGGGCCAGCTGACCATGTTCTGTTTCCAATGGAAGCAGAATGTTTTTCAAGCCCTTGCCTTCGGCGGCTTGACGGAATACTTGCGGCCAGTTGGATTTGGTAACCCAATAGATTTCAGTTTTGACGGCACGCATGGCAGCCGCCCAATGTTTCAAGCGTTCGACATCGTTTGCCCAAGAAACACCCATTTCACGGTAATAATCGAAAACCGGCGGTTCTTCCATCGGCAAGGCATCGGCTTTTTTCAATTTCGCTAAAATATTTTCGCGCGCGCTCATGCTTTACCTCCGGTGCGTTCCAACAGGAAAGATGCAATATGTTTCGGACGTGGCATATTGGGTTCGTCTTTAGCGATTTTGCCGCCAATATTCATCATGCAACCGCAGTCCGCGCTGATGATTTCAGTTGCGCCGGTTTCTTTCAGCGCGGCAACTTTGTCGGTTACCATCGCTCCGGAAATATCGGCTTGTTTCACAGAGAATGTACCGCCAAAACCGCAGCACTCGCTTTCATGGTCGTGAACGATACGTTCAACATTTTCCATGCCGTCGATCAACTGCCAGCCTGACAAATGTACATTCATCTCGCGACGCGCCGCGCAGGAAGTATGAACAGCCACTTTAACCGGCTCGCCTTTATCTTCAGGTTTGTAACCAATCGCCAGCAGGAAGTGGGTAAATTCAATGATACGATTGGCGCAATCAATGGCTTTTTGCTCGTACTCGGTACCTTTGAACAAAGTCGGCCAGTGGTGTTTCATCATGCCGCCGCAAGAACCGGAAGGCACGACAATCGGCCAATTTTCAGGGAATAAATCCAGTTGCGCTTTGGCAACATCAAAGGCTTCTTTAGGATGGCCTGACGAATAGGCCGGTTGACCGCAGCAGCTTTGCTCCATTGGATAATGGACACGGATACCCTGTTGTTCGATTAAAGTAATGGCATCCATGCCTGCTTCAGGCATGAAAAGGTCGAGAACGCAAGTACCGAAGAAATAAGCATCGGTTGGCTTGCTGTCGAATACAGTGATTTGTGGTGGTTTGATTGCGCTCATTTTTTAGAACGGGACAACCCGTTTTCTTGTGTAAAAATAAGATGGATACTTTAAGTAATTGCTTGTAATGGGTCAAGTCTAATTTTAAAAAATAATATTAAAAAAGCATGACAAACCAGACAAACACCTTTTCCTTATTAACTTGATAATCTACATAATAACCACTATCAATAAGAAAACTGATGGATTCATTTTTTAATGAATGAAGCTCGTACATTCTCTCTATTTAAAACACAATAACTGCCTCTTTATAGAATCTTGATTTACATCAGAAGTCATGAACTTAATCTCTATGACTCATTTTTAAACAAAATAAGCGACCCATTATGCTGTACATATGTTTCAGACGGCCATATCTGAATAAAAAGATGTCTAAGATAATAAAAATAAAAGTTTTTCTCACAAGACTCAGGTCGTCTGAAAGATAAGTTCGTCAAAAGGCCGCTTTCCATATGCTCAACCTTACTTTTAATCAAAATCAAACACTTGAAAAATCATCCTTCTTAACCTTGAAAACTCTATGCACACTCAAGCACTTCCAGTATCATTGAGACAGTCTCTTGACGCAAAATTACAGTCTTAGCCGCCCACAATCGGCATGGATTTGTAAAAGAAGTGAAACCAAGCTTCAAAACAATTTCACCTTAATTTCAGAGTAGGCATTATGTTGACCCAGACTCAACAGGTTGATTTGACCTTGCATCACCTTAAAGAACGCACCCTATCGATTTATACCCCCGAACAGCGTGCAAGCATCGAGACATCTGAAGACTGGAAACAGTTTGACAGACGACTTGAGGAACACTTCCCAAAACTGATGCACGAGCTGGACAACGTATACAACAACAACGAAGCCGTCCTCCCTATGCTGGAGCAACTGATTGCCCAAGCATGGCAAAGCTATTCCCAACGCAACTCATCCTTAAAAGACATCGATATCGCACGCGAAAACGATCCTGACTGGATTTTGTCCAACAAACAGGTTGGCGGCGTGTGCTACGTCGATTTATTTGCAGGCGATCTGCAAGGTTTGAAAGCCAAAATCCCTTATTTCCAAGAATTGGGCCTGACCTATCTGCACCTGATGCCCCTGTTTAAATGCCCTGAAGGCAAAAGCGACGGCGGCTATGCTGTCAGCAGCTACCGCGATGTCAATCCGGCACTGGGCACAATAGACGACTTGCGCGATGTCATTGCCGCGCTGCACGAAGCGGGTATTTCCGCCGTTGTCGATTTCATCTTCAACCATACTTCTAACGAACACGAATGGGCCAAAGGCTGCGCCGCCGGTGATCCGCTCTACGACAACTTCTACTATATTTTCCCCGACCGCTGGATGCCCGACCAATACGACCGCACCCTGCGTGAAATCTTCCCCGACCAACATCCGGGCGGCTTCTCCCAACTGGAAGACGGACGCTGGGTATGGACAACGTTCAACTCCTTCCAATGGGACTTGAATTACAGCAACCCATGGGTATTCCGTGCCATGGCAGGGGAAATGATGTTCCTTGCCAACTTGGGCGTTGATATTCTGCGCATGGACGCCGTTGCCTTTATTTGGAAGCAAATGGGCACAAGCTGCGAAAACCTGCCTCAGGCACACGCTCTGATTCGCGCGTTTAACTCCGTAATGCGTATCGCAGCGCCAGCCGTGTTCTTCAAATCCGAAGCCATTGTCCACCCTGACCAAGTTGTCCAATACATCAGCCAAGACGAATGCCAAATCGGCTACAACCCTCTGCAAATGGCATTGTTGTGGAACACCCTCGCCACGCGCGAAGTCAACCTGCTCCATCAAGCACTGACCTACCGCCACAACCTGCCCGACCACACAGCATGGGTCAACTACGTCCGCAGCCATGACGACATCGGCTGGACGTTCGCCGACGAAGACGCATCGCAATTCGGCATCCACGGCTACGACCACCGCCAATTCCTCAACCGCTTCTTCGTCAACCATTTCGACGGCAGCTTCGCGCGCGGCGTACCATTCCAATACAACCCAAGCACAGGCGACTGCCGTGTCAGCGGTACAGCCGCGGCATTGGTCGGCTTGGCGCAAAACGATCCATATGCCGTTGAGCGCATTAAACTTTTGTACAGCATTGCTTTGAGTACCGGCGGCCTACCGCTGATTTACCTAGGCGACGAAGTCGGTACACTCAATGACGACAACTGGTCGCAAGACAGCAATAAGAGCGACGACAGCCGCTGGGCACACCGTCCTCGTTACAATGAGGAGTTGTACAACCAACGCCATGACAGCTCGACCACTGCCGGTCAAATCTTCCAAGGTTTGCGCCATATGATTTCCATCCGCCAAAGCAATCCGCGCTTTAATGGCGGTAGATTGGTCACCTTCAACACCAACAACAAACACATCATCGGCTATATGCGCAACAACGCGCTTTTGGCATTCGGTAACTTCAGCGAACAAGCGCAAACCATCAGTGCGCACACCTTGCAGGCCATGCCGTTCAAAGCGCACGATTTGATCAGCGGCCAAACCGTTTCTCTGAATCAGGACTTAGTACTGCAACCCTATCAAGTCATGTGGCTTGAAATTGCATAAGCTGAATTTTTTATACATCATTCAAGGCCGTCTGAACAAATCAGCGTTCAGACGGCCTTTTAAGGCATAAGATGTATTTTGTATTTTGGGCAGTTTCGCTTAGAATGCACGCTTTAATACTAAATGACACACTTAAAGTCAGGAGTAAAAATCCATGTTGAAAAAATTCGTACTCGGCAGCATCGCTGCAGTAGTTTTGGCTGCTTGCGGTGGAGAAGGTAGCAACTCAGCTTCTTCTGCTCCGGCACAATCCGGTGCGGCCTCAGGCTCATTGATTGAGCGTATCAACAACAAAGGTACCATCACTGTCGGTACGGAAGGTACTTACGCACCATTCACTTACCACGACAAAGACGGCAAATTGACCGGCTACGATGTCGAAGTAACCCGCGCAGTCGCCGACAAACTGGGCATCAAAGTTGAATTTAAAGAAACACGTTGGGACTCTATGATGGCAGGTTTGAAAGCTGGCCGTTTTGACGTGGTCGCCAACCAAGTCGGCCTGACCAGCCCTGAACGTCAAGCGACTTTTGACAAATCCGAGCCTTACAGCTGGAGCGGTGCCGTATTGGTTGTACGCAAAGACAGCAACATCAAATCCATCGATGACATCAAAGGCGTGAAAACCGCACAATCCCTGACCAGCAACTATGGCGAAAAAGCCAAAGCGGCAGGAGCTGAACTCGTGCCGGTAGATGGTTTGGCGCAATCTCTGACTCTGATTGAACAAAAACGTGCCGATGCAACCCTGAACGACGAATTGGCAGTATTGGACTATCTGAAAAATAAACCTGATGCTGGTGTAAAAATCGTTTGGTCTGCCCCGGCTGACGAAAAAGTCGGCTCCGGCTTGATTGTCAATAAAGGCAATGATGAGGCATTGGCCAAATTCAGCACAGCCATGAACGAACTGAAGGCCGACGGTACGCTGAAAAAACTGGGCGAACAATTCTTCGGAAAAGACATCAGTGTTAAATAATTTCCTTGCCTCTCTGCCGTTTATGACGGAAACACGCGCTGATATGCTCATCAGCGCGTTTTGGCCTATGGTCAAAGCCGGCTTTATAGTATCTCTTCCTCTGGCGATTGCTTCTTTCGTTATCGGTATGATTATTGCTGTAGCCGTTGCTTTGGTAAGAATCATGCCACCTGGTGGAATTCTTCAAAAAATTCTACTTAAAGTGGTTGAATTCTATATTTCTGTCATTCGTGGAACACCGCTTTTAATACAACTAGCAGTGGTCTTCTATGGTCTGCCATCTGTTGGTATTTATATCGACCCGATTCCTGCCGCCATCATCGGTTTTTCGCTCAACGTTGGTGCATACGCTTCCGAAACCATACGCGCGGCAATTTTGTCCGTACCTAAAGGTCAATGGGAAGCTGGTTTCTCCATCGGTATGACCTATATGCAGACATTCCGCCGCATTGTCGCTCCGCAGGCATTCCGCGTTGCCGTACCGCCTTTGAGCAATGAATTTATCGGTTTGTTCAAAAATACCTCGCTTGCAGCAGTTGTAACGGTAACTGAATTATTCCAAGTTACTCAACAGATTGCGAATCGCTCCTATGACTATCTACCGGTTTATATCGAAGCCGCATTGGTTTATTGGTGTTTCTGCAAAGTGCTGTTTCTGATTCAGGCGCGTTTGGAAAAACGTTTCGACCGCTATATCGCCAAATAAGGAGTTGTCATGATTAAAATCCGCAATATCCATAAGACCTTTGGCGAAAATACCATTTTGCGCGGCATCGATTTGGATGTCGGCAAAGGACAAGTGGTTGTTATCTTAGGCCCTTCCGGCTCAGGCAAAACCACGTTTTTACGCTGTTTAAACGCTTTGGAAATGCCTGAACAAGGTCAAATCGAGTTTGACAATGCGCAGCCGTTAAGCATCGATTTTTCCAAAAAACCAAGCAAACACGATATTTTGGCACTGCGCCGCAAGTCCGGCATGGTATTCCAACAATACAACCTCTTTCCGCACAAAACTGCGTTGGAAAACGTCATGGAAGGGCCGGTTGCCGTACAAGGCAAGCCTGTCGCCAAAGCGCGTGAAGAGGCTGTCAAATTGCTTGAAAAAGTCGGTTTGAGCGATAAGATTGACCTCTACCCCTACCAGCTTTCCGGCGGTCAACAGCAGCGCGTCGGCATTACCCGAGCATTGGCAATTCAGCCTGAATTGATGCTGTTTGACGAACCGACTTCCGCGCTTGACCCTGAATTGGTGCAAGATGTTTTGGATACCATGAAGGAGTTGGCACAAGAAGGCTGGACCATGGTTGTCGTTACGCATGAAATCAAATTTGCCTTGGAAGTGGCAACCACCGTCGTCGTGATGGATGGCGGCGTTATTGTCGAACAAGGCAGCCCGCAAGATTTGTTCAATCATCCCAAACATGAGCGGACACAAAAATTCCTGCGCCAAATCCGTGCGGACAATGCCGATCTTCAAATTTAATTGAAACAACAGACAATTTGAAAGCATTTCCAACCGTCATTTCATAAAGGCCGTCTGAATAAGTGAAATAGAAATCGTTGATTTCGTTTTCATACTTGTTCAGACGGCCTTTTATATGTCTTTTCAGGTAAAATAACGCCTTTCGTTTTACACCCCCTTGCCTGCCATCATGATAGAAATCAAAAAACTCACCCTACAACGCGGTTTGAAAGTCCTGCTCGATAAAGCCGATGCCGTAATCAACCCCGGCCAACGCGTTGGTTTAATCGGTAAAAACGGTACAGGAAAATCCAGCCTGTTTGCGCTGATAAAAGGTGAAATCACGCAAGATGGCGGCGAAATCCTTATTCCCAAAACATGGCGCCTTGCTTCCGTCTCTCAAGAAACGCCTGATTTAGATATTTCCGCTTTAGACTACGTTTTGCAAGGCGATGCCGAATTACAGGCTTTTCAGACGACCTTGGCTCAAGCAGAAGCTCAAAACGAAGGCATGAAGCAAGCCGAATATCACGCCAAACTTGAAGAAATCGATGCCTATACCGCGCCGGCACGCGCTGCCAAGCTGCTTAACGGCTTGGGTTTTGCACAAGAAGAACATACGCGCCCCGTCAAATCCTTTTCCGGTGGCTGGCGTATGCGCCTCAACCTCGCCCAAGCACTGATTTGTCGTGCCGATTTGCTGCTTTTGGACGAACCGACCAACCACTTGGATTTAGAAACCGTGTTGTGGCTGGAAAACTATCTCGCCTCCCTGCCCTGTACGCAAATCATCATCTCCCATGACCGCGACTTCTTGAATGCCACCACAACGCACACCATCGAACTGTCGCAACAAAAACTGACCCAATACGGCGGTAATTACGATTTCTACCAAGCGGAACGTGCCCAACGTCTGGCGCAACAACAAGCCGCCTACGTCAAACAGCAGGCACAAATCAAACATCTGCAATCCTTTATCGACCGTTTTAAAGCCAAAGCCACAAAGGCCGTACAAGCCCAAAGCCGCATGAAGGCTCTGGCCAGACTCGAGCGCATCGCCCCTGCGCATTTGGATAGCGAGTTTTCCTTTGAGTTTGCCAATCCGACCCACCTGCCCAACCCATTATTGAAACTCGACCATGCCGACTTGGGCTATGGCGACAAAACTGTTTTGCACGATATCACCTTGTCTCTGGAAAGCGGCGCACGTTACGGCCTGCTGGGTGTTAACGGCAGCGGTAAATCCACATTTATCAAAGCCTTGTCTGGAAAAATCGATTTACTTTCCGGCAGCATCGTACGCTCCGAAAAGCTCAATATCGGTTATTTTGCCCAGCACCAACTGGATACCTTACGTGCAGACCAAAGTCCGGTTTGGCATATCCAACAGCTTTCGCTCGAAGTCCGCGAACAGGAAATCCGCAACTTTTTAGGCGGTTTCAACTTTATTGGCGATATGGCGGTTCAAAAGACCGAGCCTTTTTCGGGCGGCGAAAAAGCGCGACTCGCCCTTGCCATGATTATCTGGCAAAAACCTAATCTGCTACTGCTTGACGAACCGACCAACCACCTAGATTTGGATATGCGCCACGCCCTGACACTTGCCCTGCAAAGTTTCCAAGGCGCATTGATTGTCGTTTCGCACGACCGCAGCCTGCTTGAAGCGACTACCGACAGCTTCCTCCTTATCGACAAAGGCCGTCTGAACAACTTCGACGGCAATTTGAACGACTACCGTCAATGGCGGTTGGCACAAGAAAACGCTGCAGCTCCCGCCGCTTCTGCACAAAGCCAAAGCCGTAAGGACACCAAGCGCATAGAAGCACGAATCCGTCAGGAAAAGGCCAAACGCAGCAAACCGATTCAGCAAAAAATCGACAAAGCCGAAAAAGAAATCGCACGATTGACTGATATTCAGACGGCCTGTGAAGCATTTTTGGCACAAGAATCTGCTTATTCAGAAGAAAATAAACCCAAATTGCAAGAGACACTCGCACAATTAACAGAAACTAAAGTAAAATTAACGCAACTGGAAGAAAACTGGCTGCAATGGCAGGAAGAGCTTGAGCAAATCCAAGTTGATGTCGAAGCCAAGTTTTCCCAATAAAAATAGAGCCATCAGGCCGTCTGAAATAAAACACAATACGGAAAAACATGACTTCAACCATCAAACAAGCCGGATACTTCCTCGTATCCTCTTTCGTCTTGGGCATTTCTCTTCATGCAGCTGCCGCAGTTTATTCCTGCGGCAACGGCAGCTATACCTCCGAACCTAAATCCTCCTGTGCACAGGCTCAATTGCCTAAAATTAGCGGCCATCAAGGCAGCGGTTACCACCTTAACATCCGAAGCCTCAATGCCTCTGATGAACGCGCAAGTGCAAAGCCTAAGAAAAAGGCACGCGCGGAAAAATCCGATAAACAAGAGAAAAAAGCCGACAAACCGAGCAAAAACAAAAACAGTGCAAAAGCTAAAAAACAGCAGCCCATACCGTCTGAACAAGAATAAAATGCTCAAGTGCAACGAATCAGCCCTACCTGAATCATGAAAAAATATCTGCTTACCCTATCCCTGCTGCCGCTTGCCATTTTCAACAGCCAAGCCCATGCCGCAAAAATCTACACCTGTGAAGTCAACGGCTCGATTGTCTATACCTCGCGCCCAAGCGGCAACTGCCAAGCCGTTAACGATTTGCCGATTGTCGGCAAATACAGCAGCAGCCGATACGATGCCCCGGTCAGCGATGCGCCTACACTCAACGCGCCGACATCACAAACTGCTCCAGCAAAAAGCAAAAATACAGCGGCAAAATCCAACCACAAAGCAACACCCAAACCTGCCCCTGTCCGCACCGCTTCTGAAACAGCTCCTCCTCCGGTTCCAAAATCCTCCGGCGTCAACAGCCGCCGCTCTATTCTGGAAACCGAGTTATCCAATGAACGCGCGGCTTTGGCCGATGCCAAAAAGCAACTGAGCCAAGCGCGGACGGCCAAAGGCGGCAGCGTCAATCAACAGGCCATCAGTACGCTGCAAGGCGCGGTTTTGGATAGGGAGAAAAACATTCAAGCCCTCCAGCGCGAACTGGGCAGAATGTAAGTCCAAATCAATCAAAACATCAGACCGTCTGAATAGGTGGAAACGAAATCCAAAATTTTCGTCACGCCAAACAGACGGCCTGAATCCTATAATGATTACGCCCGTTTCAATTTCTTGTGCCTAGTAAATACGGTATAATTTGTCCTTTACGCACATTACCTCCGGTCTTTTCAGACGGCCTTTATCTCATGACTGCAAAATCTTCTAAAACCCAAACAAAAAAACGCGTCTCTACCAAACCGGCAGCCAAACCGACCACACGCAAATCCACCAAAGCACAAACTCAAGCCGACAATAAAGTCTCCCAACGTCTCAAGGCCGCCAAAGAGCTGCAAAGAAATGAAGAAAAAAAAGCGCGCCCCGAGCATGTCGTTAACTTGATTAATGATGCTTTATGGCTGTTTGGCTTGGTTATCACCATTTATCTGGCCATTTCTCTGGCCAGCTTCAGCATGGACGACCCTGCATGGTCGCGCAGCGTTCCCAAAAGCAACGATGTCGCCAACCTCGGCGGCCTCTTTGGCTCCTATCTTTCCGATGTCGGATATTATCTGTTCGGCCTGTCATCTTGGTGGTGGATCGTCGCCTCTTGCGTTTTCCTCTACAAAAACTTCCGCCCCATGAAAAAGCAGGAAAACCATAAACCTTACAATCACGGCGTAGCCGCTTTGGCATTATTCCTCCTGCTGGTGTGCAGCCCGATTATCGAACATTTTCTGTTTGACAACGCATTGAGCGAATCCCTTCCCGTCGGTGCCGGCGGCTTGGTCGGCTTATTGGCCGGCTCAGGCTTGGCTTGGCTGTTGGGTAAATCAGGCAGCCTGTTGATTATGCTGGTGATGTTGCTGTTATCCATTTCCCTGTTGGCTCAGGTGTCATGGTTGGAAGTCATGGCCAAATCCGGCAGCCATATGGGCGGCCTGTTTGGCAGCTTGATGAAAAAACTGTCGCAATATCAAAATAAAAAAGAAGATGTCAGCGCCGAAACTTTGGAAACCCAAAATACGCGCCGCATGGTTAAAGAAGCCAAAACCATTACCGCTACTCCGGTTGCTCCGTTGGCAGGCAGCAGCAGCAACCGTAAAACCGTTGCCGTATCTGTTGCGCCGCCTCCTAAAATCCAAACTTCCCTGTTTGACGATACTGAACCTAAAAACAACGGCGAATACCACAAACCCAACATGAACCTGTTGCGTATGCCGTCTGAAGAACCGGTTGCCGTCAATCCGGATGAATTGCAACAAACCGCAGAATTGATCGAAGCCAAGCTGGCTGAATTTGGTATCGGCGTACAGGTTGTTTCCGCCACTTCCGGCCCCGTGATTACCCGCTACGAAATCGAACCGGCACAAGGTGTCAAAGGCAGCCAAATTGTCGCCTTGTCCAAAGATTTGGCGCGCTCGATGTCTCTGCAAGCGGTACGTATCGTAGAAACTATTGCCGGTAAAAACACCATGGGCATTGAATTGCCCAATGAGAAACGCCAAGACGTGATGTTGAGCGAAATCCTCTCTTCTCCCGTGTTTACCGACGCTAAGTCCAAACTGACCGTTGCTTTGGGTAAGGATATTGCAGGTACGCCCGTTGTCGGTGACTTGGCAAAAATGCCGCATCTTTTGGTTGCAGGTATGACCGGATCGGGTAAATCCGTCGGTGTGAACGGCATGATTATGTCCATGCTCTTCAAAGCCTCGCCCGACGAAGTCCGTTTCATCATGATTGACCCGAAAATGCTGGAATTGAGCATTTATGACGGCATTCCGCACCTGCTCTGCCCGGTTGTGACCGATATGCGCGAGGCTGGGCAAGCGTTGAACTGGTGTGTTGCCGAAATGGAAAAACGCTATCGCCTGCTTTCCCATGCCGGCGTGCGCAATCTGGACGGTTTCAACCAAAAAGTCGAACAAGCCAAAGCAGCAGGCAAGCCATTGCTCAATCCGTTCAGCTTAAATCCTGACGATCCTGAGCCTCTGGAAAAACTGCCACTGATTGTGGTCGTCATTGACGAGTTAGCAGACTTAATGATGACTGAACGCAAATCCGTTGAGCAGCAAATCGCACGCCTTGCCCAAAAAGCGCGTGCAGCAGGCATTCACATGATTGTCGCCACCCAACGCCCGAGTGTCGATGTGGTTACCGGCCTGATTAAAGCCAACATTCCGACACGCATGGCCTTTACCGTACAAAGCAAAATCGACAGCCGCACCATTCTTGACCAAATGGGTGCAGACGAATTGCTCAAATACGGCGACTCGTTATTCCTGCAACCGGGCAGCGCAGAACCGACACGCCTGCAAGGTGCATTTGTTTCCGATGATGAAGTACATCAAGTCGTCAATTTCGTCAAAAAACAGGCTCCGACCAATTATGTGGAAGGCCTGCTCAGTGGCGAAGCAGCCATCGAAACCACCAATATTGTTAATCCGAACGCAAACAGCGATGAGCTATTCGATCAAGCCGTTGCCTTCGTATTAGAAAGCCGCAAGACTTCCATTTCCGCCCTGCAACGCCAATTACGCATCGGCTACAACCGTGCCGCCAATTTAATAGATGCGCTTGAAAATGCCGGTGTTCTCTCTCCGGCAGACATCAACGGCAGCCGACGAATTCTGGCTCAAAAAGACCAGCTGTAAAAAACAACAATATCGAAACACAAAGGCCGTCTGAAAAGAATTTCCTACTTTTCAGACGGCCTTTTTATGTTATTCGTGAAACATTGTGTTATACTAAGCAGCTAAATTTTGACCTTATGCACGCTTCCGAAATTCTTCGGAATACTGAGCAGAAGGATAACCGTTTAAACACAACAAATTTAAGGGCTTACGATGAGCGTAACTGTTGAAACTTTAGAAAATCTGGAACGCAAAGTAGTATTGTCTCTGCCTTGGTCCAAAATCAACGCAGAAACTGAGAAAAAACTGAAACAAACCCAACGCCGTGCAAAAGTTGACGGCTTCCGTCCGGGTAAAGCACCGTTCAAAATGATTGCCCAAATGTACGGCGCAAGCGCACAAAACGACGTTATCAACGAATTGGTACAACGCGAATTCTACGAAGTTGCTGTCGCTCAAGAATTGAAAGTTGCCGGTTACCCACGCTTTGAAGGCGTTGAAGAACAAGACGATCAAGAGTCTTTCAAAGTTGCCGCTATTTTTGAAGTCTTCCCCGAAGTAACCATCGGCGATCTGTCTGCCCAAGAAGTAGAAAAAGTAACTGCAACCGTTGGCGATGCCGAAGTTGACCAAACTGTAGAAATCCTGCGTAAACAACGCACCCGCTTCAACCATGTTGACCGCGAAGCCCAAAACGGCGACCGCGTCATCATCGACTTCGAAGGCAAAATCGACGGCGAACCTTTCGCCGGCGGCGCATCTAAAAACTACGCTTTCGTATTGGGTGCAGGTCAAATGTTGCCTGAATTCGAAGCCGGTGTTGTCGGCATGAAAGCCGGCGAAAGCAAAGATGTTACCGTAAACTTCCCTGAAGACTACCACGGTAAAGATGTTGCCGGTAAATCTGCCGTATTCACCATCACATTGAACAACGTTTCTGAAGCTACTTTGCCTGAAGTTGACGCTGACTTTGCTAAAGCACTGGGTATTGAAGACGGCGACGTTGCCAAAATGCGTGAAGAAGTGAAGAAAAACGTCGGCCGCGAAGTTGAGCGCCGCATCGGTGAACAAACTAAAGAATCTGTAATGAACGCCCTGCTCAAGGCAGCCGATTTGCAAGTTCCTGTTGCTTTAGTCAACGAAGAAGCCGCCCGCTTGGCAAACGAAATGAAACAAAACTTCGTTAACCAAGGTATGGCTGACGCTGCCAACTTAGATCTGCCTTTGGATATGTTCAAAGAACAAGCAGAACGCCGCGTTGCTTTAGGTCTGATTTTGGCTAAATTGGTTGAAGAAAACAAACTTGAGCCAACTGAAGACCAGATCAAAGCCGTTGTTGCCAACTTCGCTGAGAGCTACGAAGACCCTCAAGAAGTTATCGACTGGTACTACGCAGAGCCTTCCCGCCTGCAAGGCCCGACTTCTTTGGCAGTAGAAAGCAACGTTGTTGATTTCGTTCTGAGCAAAGCTAAAGTAACTGAAAAAGCGCTGTCTTTTGACGAAGTAATGGGCGCACAAGCTTAATTGCTCTAAGGCCGTCTGAAACAGACAATCAAAAGCACCGAAGCGCTTTAAATGGCTTTGGTGCTTTTCCATCATTAACAGGAGACAAAAATGTCCTTCGATTTCAATAATTACCTTGTCCCTACCGTTATCGAACAAAGCGGTCGCGGCGAGCGCGCATTCGACATCTACTCACGCCTTTTGAAAGAGCGCATCGTTTTCTTGATTGGCCCGGTGACAGACGAATCTGCCAACTTGGTTGTTGCGCAATTACTGTTCTTGGAAAGTGAAAACCCTGATAAAGATATCTTCTTCTATATCAACTCTCCGGGCGGTTCGGTTACTGCCGGTATGTCGATTTACGACACCATGAACTTCATCAAGCCGCATGTTTCTACTTTATGCTTGGGCCAAGCGGCAAGCATGGGCGCATTCCTGTTGTCCGCAGGCGAAAAAGGCAAACGCTTTGCCCTGCCAAACAGCCGCATCATGATTCACCAACCGCTCATCAGCGGCGGCTTGGCCGGTCAGGCTTCCGATATTGAAATTCACGCTAAAGAGCTGCTGAAAATCAAAGAGAAACTGAACCGCTTACTCGCTAAACATTGTGATCGCGATTTGGCCGACTTGGAACGCGATACCGACCGCGACAATTATATGTCTGCCGATGAAGCTAAAAAATATGGTTTGATTGACCAAGTTTTGGAAAACCGCGCCTCTCTGCAAGCCTAATCTTTATAGTTTTTAAATTAAAAGGCCGTCTGAAAAGTATATATTCAGACGGCCTTTCTTCAATCTTACTTCGTGTTTTCTTTGTTATTCACTTGAACCGGATACAGCAAAATCAAAGGATTGGCTTTAACTTGACTCCAGAAGCTTTTCAGCAGATTACGCATACTGCCCAAACGCGTGCCGCGTGAACGAAGCGCAACAGCCAAAGCCAAAGAAAAGCTGACCACCAGATTCACCATGCCGATTGCCAATACACTTGCCAAGCCAAGCATAAAAGTGAATATATCTACATGATCGCTAATCGCGGCATAACCCAAATTTGCCGAAGAGAACGCTACATGACGAATATCCAGCGGCAAGCCGAAAAGATGGCCGAAATAGCCGGTCATCCCCAAAAGCATACCGAAAATAAAATTGCCCATAAGCGAGCCGTAATGCTTATGAATATAAGCGGCCAAACGGCGGCGTGGCTCCGGACGCATGATTTTTCGTAACAACGGATTAAACGGCAGGCGCTGACGCAGGTTTAGATAATCGGAACGATTGTCAAAAAAGCCGGCAATAATACCCGAACAAAATAACCATACACCGGCAATAGCGGCATACCATAAGGTCGGCTGAGTAAAAATCTCAATAGATTTAAGCTGGTAGGCTGTAACCGCCTCGTTTAATAAAGGCTGACCATGCGTGTAGGCATAACCCCAAGCGATCCCCGCCGCCAACAATATGGCAATCGATACATTGCCAAACACGGCAACACTTTGCGAACGGCACACATCAATCAGCAGTTTTGCCAATTTATTGTCCACCGCTTTGCTACCTTCATTTGAGTCCACCTGCTCGGCAAAGCTCGCCGCCGTCATGGCTGGCTGCTTGGTCGCAACAGTGCAGTGCAGCATATGAATCAGCATAAAGCCTAAGCCGTAGTTAAGTCCGGCAAGGAATGAAGTCGTAAACTCGCCGAACCCCAAAGACGCAATATGGATTTTATTCAATGCCATCAAAGCAATAATTACGCCGCCGCCTGCTGCGGAATAAAACATTTTGAAATATTCGCTACGGTTGCGCGTAATGTAATGCTCGCCATGATGACTTTTGTTTTCCGTAATACTGCGTGCCAGCATTCGGATACTGCTTTTACGCAAGTGGCTGGTGCTGTATTGCTCCACCGCCGCATAAATCATCGCATTCATCAGATTGACAGTTAAGCGGGTGCGGCTGGTTTCGATTTGAATATTGGTCAATAATTTCAGGCGGTCTATGGTTTGTTGCAGGCGTTCGAGCAAGTGGGCAACTTTTACCGACGAACCAGACCCGGCTCCCGTACCGCGACGGCGCAAATAGTCAATTTGCTTTTCACACTGGTCAAACATAACCTCCAAGTGTGCCGTGTCATAAGTTTCTTCACCATGGCGATAATGTTCCACCATCTTCGCAACTTCGCGCTGTAAAGCAACAAATGCAGAATCTGCTTCCAACAAACGGGGGGCAATCCGTATTAAATCCGGCTCAATCGCTTCGGAAGCAATCCAGATGGACAACATTTCTACCGCACGCAAACGTGCATCTGTCAATTGTCGGCTGGCCGTCTGAAGCAAAGCGGGATCCGCCTTGGCCAACAACAATTCATACATACCCAGCCATTGTCGCAAACTCAGTGTTTGCAACCATTTATCATCGTTTTCAGAATGGAAAAGATATAAAAAAACTTCGCGCAAGTTGGAAAAATCTTTATAAGACGGACTGAACCGCTCATAAATCCGTATGCCCATTTCCCGGGTAAAACTATGGCGAGAGAAAATACCCAGCTTAATCAGCGCAGGATAAATGTGAACTTTAGACAGCCAAGTATAAAAGCGCAGGCTGAATTGACGGCATAAAGCATCGTCTTGTTTTAACGTAGATAAAATCAAATCAAAACGTTCGGAGGCCTTCTTTTTGCCTCCTCGGCGCAAAAATTTGATTAAGGCATTGAGGATAAGAACAAAGTCGGTATCGTTTAAGCGCTCCGACAAAATAATGTGAAGATTTTGATTAGTCAGTTTTTGCATTGTAGTATTATTACATTAAATTAGGTATTTAGCAAGAAACTTGGTAAACAAGTCGGATTATAGCGCATTCTTTATCAAACTAAGGCATAAGAATTTGATCAAATTCCCTAAAATTCAAAGAATAATCAAATCACATAACAATTATATAATATAAATCAATAATCAAGAAAGGCCGTCTGAATTCTTTCAGACGGCCTGTTACAACAATATACTACATCAATTTAATCCTATGCAAACAAGAGTTTACCACCCTCTTCTTTAACATGGATTGTGCTATCGGGCGCATATTTGCCTTCAAGCAAGGCTTTTGCCAGCGGATTTTCGATTTCCGACTGGATGGCGCGTTTGAGCGGACGGGCACCATACACAGGGTCGAAACCGGCTTTGGCAATCAGATCCAAGGCAGCATCATCGACTTTCAGATGCAGATGTTGCGCTTCCAAACGTTTTTCCAAACCTTTAAGCTGGATTTTCGCAATGCTGCGGATATTGGCCTGATCCAAACCGTGGAACACGACGACTTCGTCAATACGGTTGATCATTTCAGGACGGAAATGTTCTTTCACATCCTCAATCACAACTTCTTTTACTGCTTCGTAGTCCTGAGTACCCATTTGTTGGATATGTTGGCTACCAATATTGGAAGTCATGACGATAACAGTATTTTTAAAGTCTACTGTACGACCTTGTCCGTCGGTCAAACGGCCGTCATCCAAAACTTGCAACAGGATGTTGAACACGTCGGGATGGGCTTTTTCCACTTCGTCCAAAAGAATCACGCTGTACGGTTTGCGACGGACTTGTTCGGTCAGGTAACCGCCTTCTTCGTAGCCGACATAGCCCGGAGGCGCGCCGATTAAGCGGGCAACGGCGTGTTTTTCCATGTATTCGGACATGTCGATACGGATGAGGTGGTCTTCGCTGTCGAACAGGAAGCCTGCCAAGGCTTTGCACAACTCGGTTTTACCCACGCCGGTCGGACCCAAGAACAAGAAGCTGCCGTAAGGTTTGTTCGGATCAGCCAAACCGGAGCGACTGCGGCGGATGGCGTCGGAGACGGCACGCACGGCTTCGTCTTGACCGACCACGCGGCGGTGCAACACTTCTTCCATTTTCAGCAACTTGTCACGTTCGCCTTCCATCATTTTGGACACAGGGATGCCGGTCATGCGCGATACGATTTCGGCTACTTCGTCTGCGCCGACTTCTGTACGGAAGAGTTTGTTTTGTTTTTTGCCCTCAGGATTGCTTTCTGCTGCTTGCAACTGTGCACCCAATTTCGGCAACTCACCGTATTCGAGTTCGGACGCGCGGGCGAAATCGCCTTGACGTTTGGCCTGCTCGATTTTGACTTTGATGTCGTCCATCTGTTTCTTGATGTCGGCAGTGCTGGAAGAGGCGGCTTTTTCGGCTTTCCAGATTTCGTCCAAATCGGCGTATTCTTTTTGCAGACCGTCGATTTCCTCGTCTATCAACTCCAAACGTTTTTTGCTGGCCTCGTCGCTTTCTTTGGCAACGTGCATTTTTTCCATTTTGAGCTGGATGATGCGGCGGTCGAGTTTATCCATCTGCTCGGGTTTGCTGTCCAGCTCCATTTTGATGCGGCTGGCTGCTTCGTCAATCAAATCAATCGCTTTGTCGGGCAGGAAGCGGTCAGTGATGTAGCGGTCGCTCAACTCTGCAGCGGCAACGATGGCTGGGTCGGTGATGTCGATGCCGTGGTGGATTTCGTAACGTTCCTGCAAACCGCGCAAGATGGCGATGGTGTCTTCCACACTGGGTTCGCCGACCAATACTTTTTGGAAGCGGCGTTCGAGTGCCGCGTCTTTTTCGATGTATTGGCGGTATTCGTCCAAGGTGGTCGCGCCGATGCAGTGCAGTTCGCCGCGTGCCAAAGCCGGTTTCAGCATATTGCCCGCATCCATTGCACCGTCGGTTTTACCCGCGCCGACCAAAGTATGGATTTCGTCGATGAAAATCAGGGTATTACCGTCGTCTTTCGCCAAATCGTTCAACACGCCTTTCAGGCGCTCTTCAAATTCGCCACGGTATTTTGCACCGGCAATCAATGCCGCCAAATCCAAAACCAGCAGGCGTTTATTGCGCAGGGATTCGGGCACTTCGCCATTAACAATACGTTGCGCCAAGCCTTCAACAATAGCGGTTTTACCCACACCAGGCTCACCAATCAGCACAGGGTTGTTTTTGGTACGGCGTTGCAGCACCTGAATCGCACGGCGGATTTCGTCGTCGCGGCCGATAACGGGGTCAAGTTTACCGTCACGGGCGCGTTGCGTCAGGTCGAGTGTGTATTTTTTCAGCGCATCGCGTTGGTCTTCAGCATTGGCATCATTCACGTTTTGTCCTCCTCGTACCGCGTCAATTGCAGCATTGATGTTTTGTTCGGTTGCTCCGGCTTCTTTCAAAATTTTGCCGGTAGCGTCATTCTGCTGCACCAAAGCTAACAGGAAAAGTTCGCTGGCGATATAGGCATCGCCGCGTTTGGTTGCAGCCTTGTCCATCAAGTTCAATACAGCTTGCAGCTCACGGCTGGGCATAATATCGCCACCCTGGCCGGATACTTTCGGCAGGCTGTTTAAATGCTGCTGCAAACGTTGTTTCACTTGAGGCACATTCACACCTGCATGAGCCAGTAACGCAGCAGCTCCACTGTTTTGATCATCAAGCAATGCTTTTAAGATAAAACCAGCCTCGAGATAGCTGCTGTCCGCAGCCAAAGCCAGGCTTTGACCTTCTTGCAGAGCTTGCTGAAATTTAGCAGTCAATTTATCAAATCTCATTTTACGTTCCTCTACAAATATATTTCTGTTGAAGCCTATATAGGCGCAAATGTGGATAACTCAAGAGTTATTTTTTCATTAAATAGTAAATTTAATTTATATTATTGTTTTATAATGATTAATTTTTATGATTTTATGTGTATAACTTTTCTTTTCCATTCACCCCATACATAAAAGGCCGTCTGAAAAATCAAGAAGAATCAGGTATAATCGGCAACATATTAATTTTCAGACGGCCTTTGCGCCGAAGGATACTTTCATGAGCAAAAAACGAGTTTTAACAGGCGTTACCACAACAGGTATTCCGCACTTGGGCAACTACGTCGGCGCCATCCGCCCGGCTATCCGCGCGGCGCAAGATTCCAATACCGAATCATTCCTCTTTTTGGCCGACTATCACGGCATCATCAAATGTCATGAGCCGGAAATGATTCATCAATCTACTCAAGCTGTTGCCGCTACATGGCTCGCCTGCGGACTCAATCCGGAACAGACTACTTTCTACCGTCAAAGTGATATTCCCGAAGTGATGGAGTTGAACTGGATTCTGACCTGTATCACCGCAAAAGGTCTGATGAACCGCGCACACGCTTACAAAGCCGCAGTACAGGCAAACACCGAAAACGGTCAGGAAGATCCGGATCATGGCGTGGAAATGGGCCTGTACAGCTACCCTATCCTTATGACTGCCGACATCCTTATGTTCAATGCCCATGAAGTTCCAGTCGGTCGCGACCAAATCCAACATGTCGAAATGGCGCGCGATATTGCCGGACGCTTCAACCACCGCTTCCAAGAACTCTTCACCCTGCCCGAAGTAGAAATCGATGAAAACGTCGAACTTTTGGTCGGCCTGGACGGACGTAAAATGTCCAAATCCTACGGCAATACCATTCCGCTTTGGGAAAACGACAAGAAAACCCAAAAATCGGTCAACAAAATCATCACCAACATGAAAGAGCCCGGTGAACCAAAACAGCCTGATGAAAGTCCTCTGTTTGAAATCTACAAAGCCTTCTCCACGCCGTCTGAAACTGCCGAATTCACACAAATGCTGGCCGAAGGCCTTGCTTGGGGTGATGCCAAGAAACTCTTGGGCGCAAAAATCAATGCCGAACTCGCAGAACCTCGCGAGCGTTACAATGAGTTGACAGCCAAACCCTCTCAAATTGAAGATATTTTGCAGGCCGGCGCACAAAAAGCGCGTAAAGAAGCACGCGAATTGTTGGATAAAGTACGCGATGCAGTAGGTATTCGTCCGTTGAAATAATAGCAAGGCCGTCTGAAAATTTTAGACGGCCATAATATCGTTTATTATTCGAAATATAACCGTTTTTCTAGGGTTTCTCATATGAAAAAAACCTTCCCCCTTATCTTGCTCAGCCTTTCATTGGCTGCTTGCGGCGGTAAATCTGAAGATACTGCCGCCAATGATGCTGCTTCAGGCAAAGCGCCTAAACCTACCTTCAAAGTTAAATATATCGATGAACAAGCCATAGCCGGTTTGGATTTAGGTACAGCACAAGAAGGCGAAACGAAAGAAGGTAAGAAACAACGCACCTATCCGATTAACGGCATAGAGGGCGGTGTTATCAATCTGATTGGTAAGCACCCTACCGACTTAGAAGTCATCAGCGGCCAATGCATGGAAAAAAATGAAAAAGGCGTTTCAGCCGGCTGGTCAGCCAACGGCGTCTGCCACACTGCCTTTGCAAAAATGGTGGACAATATCGCCCAAGACGGCAGCAAACTGACCGACTATCTGATTTCACACGCTGCTTTGCAGCCTTATACCGAGGGCAAAAGCGGTTATGCCGCCGTCCAAAACGGCCGCTATATTTTAGAAATTGACAGCGAAGGCATGTTCTATTTCCGTCGCCGTCATTACTAAAATCCTGCCTATCCTATTTTCCTCCTGACACAAGGACTGAATCATGGCTCAAGTTACTTTCCAAGGCTCTCCTATTTCTACAAACGGCAATTTGCCTGCCATCGGCCAAGTTGCACCTGATTTCACATTGGTAGCAGCAGACCTATCTGAGAAATCATTGGCTAACTTTGCAGGCAAACGCAAAGTGCTGAATATTTTCCCTAGCATTGACACCGGCGTATGTGCCCAGTCCGTCCGCACTTTCAACAAATGCGCCTCTTCTTTGGACAATACCGTCGTCTTGTGCATTTCTGCCGATTTACCGTTTGCACAAGCCCGTTTCTGCGGCGCAGAAGGTTTAGAAAATGTTGTGACACTTTCTACATTCCGCAGCAGCTTTTCTAACGATTACGGTGTTACACTGACAGAAAGCCCATTACGTGGCCTTACTGCCCGCGCAGTGGTGGTTTTGAACGAGCAAAACCAAGTTCTCCACGCTGAATTGGTTTCTGAAATTGCGAACGAGCCTGACTACGAAGCAGCTTTGGCTGTTTTGTAATTAACCAAATAAAATCAGGCCGTCTGAAAATTTTCAGACGGCCTGAGACCTTTGCAAAATTCCTTTTCCCCCGACAGCCGAAACCTAAACAAAGATTTTCGGCTGTTTGTGTTTCAAATATCCACTGATTCTACCCAAATACCCCCTTAATCCCTCTTGGATACCTGATTAATCAGGCATCCAACCGCCTTTTAGGCAGCAACAGGCGCACTTAGCCTGAGACCTTTAGCTTATCTTCAAAATAAAAACGGTAGCTTAAAAGCTACCGTTTTCTGTTTCAAACCTTATACAGATTTATCTGTTTTGTCTGCTTCTACTGACTCAGTATTCTGAACCTCATTTTGCTCAACAGGTTCAACAGCTTCAGCAACAGGAGCTTCAGGCTCTTCTACTTTGTCATCGCGGACATTGTGGCTGTAATCCTTAGGCGGACTAGGCTGTTTACCAGCCATAATTTCCAAAACTTGGTCTCGATCGATGGTTTCCCAATCCATCAGTGCCCTGCACATGGTTTCCATCTTATCACGACTTTCATCCAAGATTTTGTAAGCCACTTGGTATTGCTCTTCTAAAATACGGCGGATTTCCGCATCGATATCTTGTTGGGTTTTCTCGGAAATATTTTGAGAACGGGTTACGCTACGACCCAAGAATACTTCACCTTCGTTCTCAGCATAAACCATCACACCCATTTTGTCGCTCATACCATAACGCGTTACCATCTCGCGTGCCATTTGAGTTGCACGCTCGAAGTCGTTAGATGCACCGGTAGAAATACGGCCAATAAAAATATCTTCAGCAATACGGCCACCAAACAAGATTGAGAGCTGGCTCAGCATTTGGTCTTTGTACATACTGATGCGGTCACGCTCAGGCAGTTGCCAAGTCAAACCCAATGCACGGCCACGAGGCATAATCGTTACTTTGTGAACCGGATCGGTAAACGGCAGGCTTTCCGCTACGATTGCATGACCGGCCTCATGATAGGCTGTTGCACGTTTTTCATCTTCGTGCATCACCATGCTGCGACGTTCCGGACCCATGTAGATTTTGTCTTTCGCATCTTCAAAGTCGCTTTGATCAACTTTAACTTTATTGCGACGGCCGGCAAACAAAGCTGCTTCATTGACCAAGTTTGCCAAATCCGCACCTGAAAAACCAGGTGTACCACGAGCCAAAGAAGTCAAATCTACGGAGGCATCCAAAGGTACTTTTTTAGCGTGTACTTTTAAGATTTGCTCACGGCCACGAATATCAGGCAATGGAACAACGACTTGACGGTCAAAACGGCCCGGACGCTGCAACGCAGGGTCAAGTACATCAGGACGGTTGGTTGCTGCGATCACAATAACAGTTTGGTTGCTTTCAAAACCATCCATTTCAACCAATAATTGGTTTAATGTTTGCTCACGCTCATCATTGCCACCGCCCAAACCGGCACCACGCTGACGGCCGACCGCATCAATTTCATCAATAAAGATGATACATGGAGCGTTTTTCTTGGCCTGCTCGAACATATCGCGGACACGGCTCGCACCGACACCGACAAACATTTCTACGAAGTCAGAACCTGAGATACTGAAGAATGGCACCCCTGCCTCACCAGCAATCGCTTTGGCCAGCAATGTTTTACCCGTACCAGGGCTACCAGCCAACAAAATACCACGCGGCACACGACCGCCTAAGCTTTGGTAACGATTGGGGGCTTTTAAATAATCTACGATTTCTTGTACTTCTTCTTTTGCCTCATCACAACCGGCAACATCGGCAAAAGTCACTTTATTGGAATCTTTATCCAACAAACGCGCACGGCTTTTACCAAAAGAGAAGGCGCCGCCTTTACCGCCACCGCCGCTTTGCATGCGCATGAAGTAGAACCATGCACCGATCAACAACAAAACAGGCAGCAGGCTGTAAAACAGACTGGCCAGCATGCTTGGTTTTTCTTCCGGAGTCACTTTGACGCGTACTTTGTTATCCAACAGTGTTTTAACCAAGTTGTCATCCAAAGGCGCATTGGTATAGAAGGCAGTTTTATCGGTGCGCTCACCTTTAATCAGATAGCCGCTGACAACAGATCCTTCAATATTGACATTGGATACTTCGCCACTATTAACTTGCTGAATAAATTGAGAATATTCGATTTGCTGTTTATCTTCCTGCTTATCGCTGAGTGCATTGAATGCTGCTAAAAGCATAGCACCACCCACTACCCAGACTAATATGTTTTTAATGGTATTCCCCACTGAACAGGCTCCATGGTTACAAAATAAATAAAATCAAGGGAAAGAATTTTAAAGCACCTACCCTACATTGTCAGCGTTTATTTTTACCTAATAGGTAAATCTCACTGGAACGATTGCGGGAAGCATCCGGCTTTCGAGTTTGTACACTGGCAAAAATTTCACGCATAGCCGCCGTATACTCTTGATAACCCGCGCCTTGAAACACCTTCACTAGAAAACTGCCTCCGGTTTTCAAATGTTGGGAGGCAAAATCCAAAGCCAGTTCACACAAATAAAAACTGCGTGCCTGGTCTGTTACGGCATTGCCTGACATATTGGGTGCCATATCACAGATTACAAGGTCTAACGGACGATTATCCAATAAGGCTTCAAACTGTTCCAAAACAGCATCTTCCCTAAAGTCGCCCTGAATAAACGACACGCCTTCAATAGCATCCATCGGCAAAATATCCAAAGCAAACACTGCCCCTGTTTTACCGACCAGCTTGGCCGCTACCTGTGACCAACTTCCCGGCGCGCTGCCCAAATCCGCCAAAACCGTACCCGGCTTGATTAATTTATCTTTTTGATTGATTTCCAATAATTTATAAGCCGCTCTGGCACGATATCCGTCTTTTTGTGCCATATGGACATAATGATCGTTGACGTGCTCATGCAGCCATGCTTTTGAAGATTTTGAGCGTACAGCCATCTTGATTTGAAATGCTTAAGTTGAAATCAGCATTGTACGTTATTTCCCCCGTAAATGTTCTAAATCGCGTACAATATAGCCATTATTCTTTTTAATTGGATACTTATCAAAATGAGCGACAACAAACTAAGCACCAAAGAAATTTTGGCCTTGAAAGCCCAAGCACACCACCTTCATCCCGTTGTTATTGTTGGCCAACAAGGTTTG
This sequence comes from Neisseria sp. HMSC058F07, assembly GCF_001810035.1. Lineage (NCBI taxonomy): Bacteria > Pseudomonadati > Pseudomonadota > Betaproteobacteria > Neisseriales > Neisseriaceae > Neisseria > Neisseria sp. HMSC058F07. The sequence continues at coordinate 85,653 of NZ_KV799671.1, forward strand.
ACCGACTCCGTCATTAAAGAAACCGACGCCGCATTGACAGCACACGAATTGATTAAAGTCCGTGTTTTTGGCGATGATCGTGCTGAACGTATTGAAATTTGTGATGCCCTGTGTGAAACACTGGGTGCTCAACTGGTGCAACATATTGGCAAATTACTTGTTTTGTGGCGTAAAAAACCGGATGATAAATAATTTAAACTGAATAAACAGCAGAAGTATTTTCTCAACCCACTTTATCATATCCTTCTGTTGTATTTATGCAGCATAAAAAAAATTATTCCATTATTCTAAGTATAAAAGTACAAATACGGTTGCCTGTTTTTGTAAATAACCTCAAAATTACAAAATCATAACGGCCGCACCCTGTCGGCCGATTATTTTATTCCTAATCCTTCACAAAATATAAAAGCAAACCGATGAATGCTCAACAATATGAAGAATCTTTTCTGCTAGCAGAAAAATTAATCACTCAAGACCCACCTGACTTTGCACGAGCCATCCCATTGCTCTGCGAAGCAGCAGAAGCCGGGCATGTTGAGGCTGCATTTCAGCTGGCAGGATGCCTGTTCGAAAACCAAGAAAACGAACAAGATTTAGCAATTGCAGTTGAATATTTAAAACAAGCGGCAAGAGCCGGTCATCCCTATGCCCGCTACAATCTTCTCCAATTACAAGAAAATAACGGCGCAGAAGTAGAAACGCTTATTTCAGCCTATCAAGAACTTGCCAAAGAAGACTTGGTCCCGGCCCAGCTGCGCCTGATGCGTTTATATGCGGATAGCGGCAATGACCAAGAAGCAGTCAAATGGGCATTGAAAGCTGCCGAGCAACAAAACCCTCAGGCGCAATATTTCTTAGCCCAACACTACCAATACTCAAGCACCCCTGATTTAGAATACTCCCATAAACTCTACCAGCAATCTGCCGCACAGGGGTTTATTGCAGCACACTGGCAACTTGGTCTTCAATATAAATTGGGTCAAGGTGTCGCACAAAATCCTGAAAAAGCAATCGAACATTTACGCATTGCCGCCAATTACGACATTGTTCCGGCGCAAACTTCTCTTGCAGAACTCTTAGTCGCATCAAATCCTGCTGAAGCATTGGAATGGTTTGAAAAAGCTGCCGCACAAGGTGACAGCAATGCGCATGTAGCACTTGCCGAAATCTATCTTTTGGGAAAAAACACCGAGCGAAACCCTCAAAAAGCCTATCAACACGCCAAGTCTGCTGCGGACCAAAATGATCCGGAAGGCTTGCGCCTTTTGGGAGATATCCATCGCTACGGATTGGGACGAGCAGTTGATGCAAACACCGCCCGTCAGTATTATCAACGCGCAGCCGACTTAGGCAATCTTGTCGCTTACCAAAAACTTCTATCTGACAGTGCGTTGAATAACCAGCAAAACTATGAGTTAACCAAAGAAATCGCCCTCCAACGTCAAGAGGCCGAGCGCCTATACAAACTGGCATTTGCAGCGCACTATGGCTTAAAACGTCAACAAAATTACGCTGAAGCACTGGATCTATACCATCAATCCGCAGAACATGGACACAGCAAATCCCAAACCAATCTTGGCATGATGTATTACAGTGGACAAGGTGTACCTGTCGACTATGCCCAAGCTGCAAAATGGTTTGAAGCTGCAGCCAAACAAAGGGATACAATGGCCCAATATAATCTTGCCTGTCTCTATTACCACGGCCTAGGTGTAGAGAAAGACATCAATAACGCATGTTTTTGGCTGCAAGAAGCCATCCAACATGGACATGAGCAGCAAGATGTTCTCAAAGAGCTTTTAGCTCAATGGAAGCAATTTGCCCAAAAATCCTCTGCAGTTTAAAGGCCGTCTGAAATTCTAACTTCCTACATAAATGACATGTTCAGAGCTAAACTAAAAGCCTGTACATGTCATTTTTTCATTTACTCTTCCTAAATAATTATCATCTTCAAATCCCATTTCCTCTTAATCTCTTTAAAGTCTTCAGACGGCCTATTCTCTTTGTAAAGAATCAGATAATCTAAATTTTCTCTTTCAAACCCTAAATCCAATATAAACTTTCAATTTAAAACGAAATTTGAAAAATATTTTTCGTATTCGAATCCATTTACTCAAATATCTGATGCTTTTTTACTGTATCCACTCAATATCCCGATTTAAAAACAAGCTCCATAACTCTTTTAAAAAATCTTATTTTAACCTTTACATCCTATCAATATCTACAGCATGATTTGCCAGTTTGCCCAATTACTGATAGCATTTGCAGGTTGGCCGGTTCGCAAAAAGTTCTATTCTTTCTGATTTTTCATCAATGGTTATAACGTATTGAAAACATTTCAGTAATTAAGACTTTTTCGAATTTGACTCTAGGAATTTTCGTTTTTAACTCATATATGTTCACAAACGAAAATATCGGAGTAATACTCCGTCATTGAAAAACACTCAACACAAGGATAGATATTATGTCCACCCAATTACACGATGTTGACCCAATTGAAACCAAAGAATGGTTAGACGCGTTAAGCTCTGTTTTAGAATATGAAGGCAGCGAACGCGCCCAGTATCTGCTGGAAAGTTTGGTCAAATACAGCCGTGACAAAGGCATCCGTATGCCCCATGGCACCACTACTCCATACTTGAACACCGTTTCCGTTGAAGACGAAAAAGGCATCCCTGGCGACCAAAACATCGAACACCGTATCCGTGCATTCGTTCGTTGGAACGCTGCCGCTATCGTTTTGCGCGCAGGTAAAAAAGATTTGGAATTGGGTGGACACATTGCATCTTTCCAATCAGCCGCCACTATGTACGAAGTCGGCTTCAACCACTTCTGGAAAGCTAAAGGTGAAGGCGAAGAAGGCGATTTGGTATTCTTCCAAGGCCACGTTGCCCCTGGTATCTACGCACGCGCTTTCGTTGAAGGCCGTCTGACTGAAGACCAATTGAACAACTTCCGTCAAGAAGTTGCCGGTCATGGTCTGCCTTCCTATCCTCACCCTCACCTGTTGCCTGACTTCTGGCAATTCCCAACCGTATCTATGGGTCTTGGCCCATTGATGGCGATTTACCAAGCCCGTTTCCTGAAATACTTGGAATCTCGCGGCCTAGCTAAAACCAAAGGCCGTAAAGTATGGGTATTCTGTGGCGACGGCGAAATGGATGAACCTGAAAGCCAAGGTGCTATTGCTCTGGCTTCACGCGAAGGCTTGGATAACCTGGTATTCGTCATCAACTGTAACCTGCAACGTTTGGACGGTCCAGTACGCGGTAACGGCAAAATCATTCAAGAGCTGGAAGGCAACTTTGCCGGCGCCGGCTGGAATGTTGTGAAAGTCATCTGGGGTCGTCGTTGGGACCGCCTCTTGGCAAAAGACAAAGATGGCATCCTGCGCAAACGTATGGAAGAGTGCCTGGACGGTGACTACCAAACTTACAAATCCAAAGACGGTGCATACGTTCGCGAACACTTCTTCAATACGCCTGAACTGAAAGCATTGGTCGCCGATATGACTGATGAACAAATTTGGGCATTGAACCGCGGTGGTCACGACCCTCAAAAAGTGTACAACGCTTACGACCGCGCAGTGAACCACGCCGACGGCAAACCTACTGTCATTTTGGCTAAAACCATTAAAGGTTACGGCATGGGTGCATCCGGCGAAGGTCAAAACGTTGCTCACCAAGCCAAGAAAATGGACAAAGCTTCTCTGAAACAATTCCGTGATCGCTTTGACATTCCTGTTACCGACGAGCAAATCGACAGTGGCAACCTGCCTTACCTGACTTTTGCTCCCGACAGCGAAGAATACAAATACCTGCATGCACGCCGTGAAGCTTTGGGTGGCTACCTGCCTCAACGCAAACCTACCCAAGAAGTTCTGGAAGTGCCTGAACTGTCAGCATTTGAGACTCAACTGAAATCCAGCGGTGACCGTGAATTCTCAACCACCATGGCTTTCGTCCGCATCCTGTCTACTTTGTTGAAAGACAAAAAAATCGGCAAACGCGTGGTGCCTATCGTTCCAGATGAAAGCCGTACGTTCGGTATGGAAGGTATGTTCCGTCAATACGGTATTTGGAACCCTAAAGGCCAACAATACACTCCTCAAGATAAAGACCAACTGATGTTCTATAAAGAATCTGTTGACGGTCAAATCTTGCAAGAAGGTATTAACGAACCAGGTGCTATGGCTGACTGGATTGCTGCTGCGACCAGCTACGCAAACAACGACTTTGCCATGATTCCTTTCTACATCTACTACTCTATGTTCGGTTTCCAACGCGTCGGCGACTTGGCATGGGCAGCAGGCGATATGCATGCACGCGGTTTCCTGCTGGGTGGTACAGCCGGCCGTACAACACTGAATGGCGAAGGTTTGCAACATGAAGACGGCCACAGCCACATTCAAGCAGATTTGATTCCAAACTGTGTAACTTACGATCCGACATTCCAATATGAAGTAGCCGTTATCGTACACGATGGCTTGCGCCGTATGTATGTTAACCACGAAGACGTGTTCTACTACATCACCCTGATGAATGAAAACTATACCCATCCGGACATGCCTGAAGGCGTAGAACAAGACATCCTGAAAGGTATGTACTTGCTGAAAGCCGGCGGCAAAGGCGATAAAAAAGTCCAATTGATGGGTTCCGGTACCATCCTGCAAGAAGTCATTGCCGGTGCCGAATTGTTGAAAGCCGACTTCGGCGTAGAAGCAGACATCTGGTCTTGCCCATCATTCAACCAGCTGCACCGCGATGCCATCGAAGTGGAACGCTTCAATCGTCTGAACCCATTGGAAACTGCAAAAGTACCGTTTGTTACTTCTCAACTGCAAGGTCATGACGGTCCGGTTATTGCCGCTACCGACTACATCCGCAGCTATGCTGACCGTATCCGTGCCTACATCCCTAACGACTACCACGTCTTGGGTACCGATGGCTTCGGTCGTTCCGACAGCCGTGCCAACCTGCGCAGCTTCTTCGAAGTTGACCGCTACAACGTTGCCGTTGCTGCATTGAGCGCTCTGGCCGAACAGGGCAAAGTCAGCAAAGAAACCGTTCAACAAGCCATTGAAAAATATGGTATTAAAGCCGATGCAGCTCCTAGCTGGAAACGCTAATTGATGTTTCAGACGGCCTGTTAACATTAGGCCGTCTGAAAACCAAATGTTTGAATGGTTTGAACAGACAAACTGTACCGATGCCGTGTGAAACAGTTTTCAGACGGCATCAAACTGAAAATATTAAAGGAACTCAAATGAGTATCGTAGAAATCAAAGTCCCTGATATCGGCGGTCATGAAAACGTCGACATCATCGCTGTAGAAGTTAAAGCAGGCGACACCATTGCCGTTGACGACACCCTGATTACTTTAGAAACCGACAAAGCCACTATGGACGTACCTGCCGATGCAGCCGGTGTCGTGAAAGAAGTTAAAGTTAAAGTTGGCGATAAAATCTCTGAAGGCGGCGTTATTCTGACCGTTGAAACCGATGCCGCCGCTGCCGATGCAGCCCCGGCTCCTGCAGCTCCCGCTGCCGCTCCTGCCGCAGCCCCTGCAGGCGGGGCAACTGTAAAAGTTGTTGTCCCGGATATTGGCGGTCATACAGATGTAGACATTATTGCCGTTGAAATTAAAGTTGGCGACACTGTTGCCGTTGACGACACTCTGATTACTCTGGAAACCGACAAAGCCACTATGGACGTACCATGTACAGAAGCCGGTGTTGTTAAAGCCGTATTTGTAAAAGTTGGCGACAAAGTATCTGAAGGTTCTGCCATTATCGAAGTAGAAACCGCCGGTTCCGCCGCAGCTGCTCCTGCTCCTGCCGCTCAAGCTGCCGCACCTGCACCAGCCGCTGCTCCGGCTCCTGCTGCTCCCGCACCAGCCGCTACGCCTGCTCCAGCTGCACCTGCAGCTGCCAAAATTGACGAAGCTGCTTTTGCCAAAGCCCATGCAGGTCCTTCCGCACGTAAACTGGCGCGCGAATTGGGTGTAGATTTGGGTCAAGTTAAAGGTACCGGTCTGAAAGGCCGTATCATGGGCGAAGACGTTAAAGCCTTCGTTAAATCCGTTATGCAAAGCGGTGCAGGCAAACCTGCCGCTGCCTCTTTGGGCGGTGGTCTGGACTTGTTGCCATGGCCTAAAGTTGACTTCTCTAAATTCGGCAGCGTCGAAGTTAAAGAATTGTCTCGCATTAAGAAAATCTCTGGTCAAAACCTGTCTCGCAACTGGGTTGTGATTCCTCACGTTACCGTACACGAGGAAGCGGATATGACCGAATTGGAAGAATTCCGCAAACAGCTGAACAAAGAATGGGAACGCGAAGGCGTGAAACTGTCTCCATTGGCCTTCATCATTAAAGCCTCTGTTGCTGCACTGAAAGCCTTCCCTGAATTCAACGCCTCTTTGGATGGCGACAACTTGGTGCTGAAAAACTACTTCAACATCGGTTTCGCAGCAGACACGCCAAACGGCTTGGTTGTTCCAGTAATCAAAGACGTGGATCAAAAAGGCTTGAAACAAATCAGCCAAGAGCTGACCGAATTGTCTAAAAAAGCCCGCGAAGGCAAGCTCAAACCACAAGAAATGCAAGGCGCATGCTTTACCATTTCCAGCTTGGGCGGTATCGGCGGTACAGGCTTCACGCCAATCGTGAATGCTCCTGAAGTTGCCATCTTGGGCGTGTGCAAATCCCAAATTAAACCGGTTTGGAACGGCAAAGAATTCGCTCCTCGCCTGATGTGCCCATTGAGCCTGTCCTTCGACCACCGCGTCATCGACGGTGCCGCCGGTATGCGCTTTACCGTATTCCTGGCTAACCTGTTGAAAGACTTCCGCCGCATTACTCTGTAATCCGAGCATTTTCAGACGGCCTTTTTACTCAGGCCGTCTGAAAAAAGAAGTCCGAACATCATTCAGAAAGATTAGACATGAGCTTAGTTGAATTAAAAGTGCCCGACATTGGCGGTCACGAAAACGTAGATATTATTGCGGTTGAAGTAAATGTAGGCGACACCATTGCTGTGGACGATACCCTGATTACTTTGGAAACCGATAAAGCCACTATGGACGTACCTGCCGAAGTTGCAGGTGTCGTTAAAGAAGTTAAAGTTAAAGTCGGCGATAAAATCTCCGAAGGCGGCTTGATTGCAGTCGTTGAAGCCGAAGGTGCGGCTGCCGCTCCTAAAGCCGAAGCACCAGCTGCTCCTGCGCAAGAAGCACCTAAAGCAGCCGCTCCTGCTCCTCAAGCTGCTCAATTCGGCGGTTCTGCCGATGCCGAATACGACGTAGTTGTATTGGGTGGCGGCCCTGGCGGTTATTCTGCTGCATTTGCCGCTGCTGACGAAGGCTTGAAAGTTGCCATCGTCGAGCGTTACAAAACTTTGGGCGGCGTTTGCTTGAACGTTGGCTGTATCCCTTCCAAAGCCCTGTTGCACAATGCTGCCGTTATCGATGAAGTGCGTCACTTGGCTGCCAACGGTATCAAATACCCAGAGCCTGAACTCGATATCGACATGCTGCGTGCTTACAAAGACGGCGTGGTTTCCCGTTTGACTACCGGTTTGGCAGGCATGGCCAAAGGCCGTAAAGTAGACGTTATCCAAGGCGACGGCCAATTCTTAGATCCGCACCACTTGGAAGTGTCGCTGACTACCGGCGACGTGTACGAGCAAGCGACTCCTACCGGCGAGAAAAAAATCGTTGCCTTCAAAAACTGTATCATTGCAGCAGGTAGCCGCGTAACCAAACTGCCTTTCATTCCTGAAGATCCACGCATCATCGATTCCAGCGGTGCACTGGCTCTGAAAGAAGTACCAGGCAAACTGTTGATCATCGGCGGTGGTATTATCGGTCTCGAAATGGGTACGGTTTACAGCACTTTGGGGTCTCGCCTGGATGTTGTTGAAATGATGGACGGCCTGATGCAAGGCGCAGACCGCGACTTGGTTAAAGTATGGCAAAAACAAAACGAATACCGTTTTGACAACATCATGATCAACACCAAAACTGTTGCTGTTGAGCCTAAAGAAGACGGCGTTTACGTTACTTTTGAAGGTGCAAATGCGCCTAAAGAGCCACAACGTTACGATGCCGTATTGGTGGCTGCCGGTCGTGCGCCTAACGGCAAACTCATCAGCGCCGAAAAAGCAGGCGTTGCTGTAACTGACCGCGGCTTCATCGAAGTGGACAAACAAATGCGCACCAACGTGCCGCACATCTACGCTATCGGCGACATCGTCGGTCAACCGATGTTGGCACACAAAGCCGTTCACGAAGGCCACGTTGCTGCGGAAAACTGTGCCGGCCATAAAGCCTACTTTGACGCGCGCGTTATTCCGGGTGTTGCTTACACTTCTCCTGAAGTGGCATGGGTTGGCGAAACCGAGTTGTCTGCCAAAGCTTCCGGCCGCAAAATTACCAAAGCCAACTTCCCATGGGCTGCTTCCGGCCGTGCAATTGCCAACGGTTGCGACAATGGTTTCACCAAGCTGATTTTTGATGCTGAAACCGGCCGCATCATCGGTGGCGGTATCGTTGGTCCTAACGGCGGCGATATGATCGGTGAAGTCTGCTTGGCGATTGAAATGGGCTGTGATGCCGCCGATATCGGTAAAACCATCCACCCACACCCAACCCTGGGAGAATCCATCGGTATGGCTGCGGAAGTGGCATTGGGCGTATGTACCGACCTACCGGCTCAGAAAAAGAAATAAGTTCACTCAAATAAAATTTGAACGAACTTGATGGAACAAAGGCCGTCTGAATGTTTCAGACGGCCTTTTTGCAAACAAGGAGACTTAATATGAAAAAAATCGAAGCTATTATCAAACCTTTCAAACTCGACGATGTACGCGAAATCCTGACTGAAATCGGCATTACCGGCATGACCGTCAGCGAAGTCAAAGGTTTCGGCCGCCAAAAAGGCCATACGGAAATTTATCGCGGCGCAGAATACGCAGTTGATTTCCTGCCTAAAGTGAAAATCGAATTGGTATTGGCTGACGACAAAGTCGATCAGGCTGTTGATGCCATTTTAGAAACCGCACATTCCGGCAAAATCGGTGACGGTAAAATCTTCATTTATCCGGTTGAAGAAGCTATTCGTATCCGTACCGGTGAACGCTCGGAAGCAGCGCTTTAATAGAAATCGCAAAACACAGAATACAAATGCCGTCTGAAAATAAGTCGTAGCGTGGTTTGCTCAGGACTTATTTTTCAGACGGCATTAATTGAATACCCCCCATTCTCTAAAGTCTATCCAAGTAAACCTATTATCGAAAACTTCACGCTATCAAGCATGGAGGAGTTCGAGGCAATGCTTCACCTGACCTTCGTGAACGACTTTACCGTATCAAATAACTCTTTCCAAAGCAGGGCTAACCCCAATCCCATACTTGCAAAACCTCAACGCCCTCCTTTTAAAATCAATTCTTCGCATTTTTTCCTATTCTTGTTGTTGCCTAACTTTTCAGACGACCCCTTTCTTTATCCAAACTCCGTTATAATGACGGCTTTAAAATTAATTTATCCAAAGACAGTCTTATCATGAAACACATCCACATTATCGGTATCGGCGGCACATTTATGGGCGGCGTAGCGGCTATTGCCAAAGAAGCAGGTTTTAAAGTCAGCGGTTGCGACGCAAAGATGTATCCGCCGATGAGCACCCAGCTTGAAGCCTTGGGCATAGACGTACATGAAGGTTTTGATGCCGCTCAATTGGACGAATTTAAAGCCGATATTTACGTTATCGGTAATGTTGCCAAACGCGGCATGGATGTGATTGAAGCCATTTTGAATAAAGGCCTGCCTTACATTTCCGGCCCGCAATGGCTTGCTGAAAACGTATTACACCATCATTGGGTACTCGGTGTAGCCGGCACACACGGCAAAACGACTACCGCCTCCATGCTCGCCTGGGTCTTGGAATATGCCGGTCTCGCTCCGGGCTTCCTGATTGGTGGCGTACCGGAAAACTTCAGCGTTTCCGCCCGTCTGCCACAACCCCCGCGCCAAGACCCTAACTCAAAATCCCCATTCTTCGTTATCGAAGCCGACGAATACGATACTGCCTTTTTTGACAAACGCTCCAAATTCGTACACTACCGTCCGCGTACCGCCATTTTGAACAATCTTGAATTCGACCACGCCGACATTTTTGCCGATTTGGGCGCCATTCAAACCCAATTCCATCATTTGGTACGCACCGTGCCGTCTGAAGGCCTCATCGTCTGCAACGGCCAACAGCAAAGCCTGCAAGATACTCTGGATAAAGGCTGCTGGACGCCCGTAGAAAAATTTGGTACCGAACAAGGCTGGCAGGTTGGTACCGTCCATGCCGACGGCTCGTTCGACGTACGTCATCACGGCGAAACAGTCGGACACGTCGCGTGGGAACTGATGGGCGAACACAACCGTATGAACGCCCTCGCCGTTATCTCCGCTGCACGTCATGCCGGCGTCGATATTCAGACGGCCTGCGAAGCTTTAAGTGCATTTAAAAACGTCAAACGCCGTATGGAAATCAAAGGCACGGTAAACGGCATCACTGTTTACGATGACTTTGCCCACCACCCGACCGCCATCGAAACCACTATCGAAGGTCTGCGCCAGCACGTCGGTAACGCACGCATCCTCGCCGTCCTCGAGCCACGTTCTAACACTATGAAACTCGGTACCATGAAAGCCGCCCTGCCCGCAAGCTTAAACAATGCCGACCAAGTGTTCTGCTACGCCGGTGGCGTGGACTGGGACGTCGCCGAAGCCCTCGCGCCTTTAGGTGACAAACTGCACGTAGGCAAAGACTTCGATGCCTTTGTTGCCGAAATTGTGAAAAATGCCGAAGCAGGCGATCATATTTTGGTCATGAGCAACGGCGGTTTCGGTGGAATACACGGGAAGCTGTTAGAAGCATTGAAATAGCCTTCTCCAATAACTAAGGCCGTCTGAAAAGTTTTCCGACGGCCTTTTATCATATGCCAATTTAAAATCTATATTTACAAAAAATGTTTTGGTAATACCCAAATAACACTCATCTATTATTTGCCCGTACATACTTGCTCAAGACCATTTTTCCATTATGCATTGCCAACCCACTCAAAAATCTGATAATAATGCAGACAACATCTAAGCCGTGCATATATCATGAAACACAAAATAGCCTTTAAGCCCATAGTTCTCAGTATTGCGCTTTCTATCCTTCTGATTACAACAGTTGTATTTTTTGCTCGTCATCACAATTCTATCCTAAGTATTAATACCGATTTCCTACAACAAAAAATTACCGAACCCAAAGGACCATCACCGAAAATCGTACAATCTGCGCGCAACCAAATCGGCAAAACCCTTCGTTACGACCCAGCTTACACGAAGCTCACTTATCCGATGGGAGATGTGCCGATATCAAAAGGCGTTTGCACAGACGTCATTATCCGTGCCTTGCGCGACCAAAATATAGATTTGCAAGATCTTGTTCATCAAGACATGAGCCGCAACTTTTCCGTCTATCCGAAACGCTGGGGTTTGAAACAACCTGATACCAATATTGACCACCGCCGCGTACCTAACCTAATGACTTATTTCACGCGTCAAGGCTGGGCAGTTCAAGATACAAACTATCAAGCTGGCGATATTGTAACTTGGGAACTAAAAGGCAACCGTCCCCATATCGGCATTGTCTCCGATCGAAAAATCGGCGACAGGCCCCTGATTATCCATAATATCGGTTCTGGAACCCGTGAAGACGATATTCTCTATCGCTACACTATCACCGGACATTTCAGGCTTCCCGTTCAATAAATCTTAGTGCTAAGTCCTAGATACCTAGTTTTGAATCTGAAAAGCCATAGAGCAATAAAAAAGGCCGTCTGAAACCATTTCAGACGGCCTTTTACTTTTACCTAACCCTCTTTATTTAACCGCAACCGCCGCATTTGCCGCAGCCGCTGCTGCAGTCGCGTTTTTTCGGTTTGAACACGAATTTTCGCAAGAGGAAGAATACGCAGGCGAGCATAATCAAGCCGACGATAATATATTGAGTCATGACGATAGTATCCTTGAAGAAATTTGGTAAACCACGAATGCGGCAAAATAAGCCATCAGGAACAAATAGCCTGTAATCATAAGCATATTTTTCGTGGATTTGGTTTCGCGTCTAATCACGGTCAAAGTCGCGGCACACATCGGAGCATACACATACCAAGCCAAGAAGGCAAAGGCAGTCGGCAAGCCCCAGTTGTTGTGTATGATGGGAATTAATGCGTTTTGTACGGCATCTTCAGACGACGCGCTGACGGCATAAACGGTACCCAATGCGGCAACGACCACTTCACGCGCGGCAATACCCGGAATCATGGCGATACACATTTCCCAAGTAAAACCCAAAGGTGCAAAAAACGGCTGAATAGCATGACCAAGCGTACCTGCCAAGCTGTAATCGATGGCGGCACCGGTTGCGCCTTCAGGCGGTTGCGGCCAGCTTACCAAGCCCCACAGAACCACGGCCAACGCAAAAATGATGGTACCCGCGCGTTTCAGGAAGGCTTTTACCCTATCCCACAAGCTGGTCATGATGTGTTTGAAGTTAGGCGTACGGAAAGTCGGCAATTCCATCAAAAGTGGGAATTGTTGCACATTGCCTTTCATCCGCGCCAAGCGTTTCATGATATACGCTGCCAATGCAGCCGACAGAATGCCTACGATATAAAGAATAAACAATGTCAGGCCTTGCAGGTTGAAAATCCCACCCACTGTACGGTCAGGAATAACAGCGGCGATAATCAGCGCATACACTGGCAAACGTGCGGAACAAGTCAGCAACGGCGCAACCGCGATGGTAACAAGGCGTTCGCGCGGGTCGTTAATGGTACGCGCCGACATCACGGCAGGAACGGCACAGGCAAAGCTGGACAAAAGGGGAATAAACGAACGGCCGGACAAACCGCTTTTTGCCATGATGTTATCCAGCAGGAAGGCTGCACGCGGCAGATAGCCTGAGTCTTCCAATAGCAGGATAAAGGCAAACAAAATCGTAATCTGCGGCAGGAACACCAACACGCTGCCCAAACCGGCAATGACGCCGTTGACGAGCAAGTCGCTGAGGATGCCCGGCTCCATGTTGGCGCCTATCCATTCGCCCAGCGCGGTAAAGCCGCCTTCGATGGCGTCCATAATCGGCGCCGCCCATGTGTAAACCGCTTGGAACACCATAAACAGGATGACCAGCAGCATAATCATGCCCCAGACGGGGTGCAGCACGATGTCGTCGAGTTTTTTGTGCCATGCGGGCAGCGTCATCTGGGTGCGTACCACTTGTGCCAAAATCGATTCGACTTCTTGATAAAGTTTGTCGCTATCCAGCGCATCGAGCGTGCGTTCGGCAGAGGCGGGGTTTGCGGGGAAAGAGCGTTTGCGCGGCAGCTTCGCCACGGCTTCGCGTACAGCCTGTACACCCGACGCGCTCACTGCAACTGTTTCCAAAACAGGTGCATCCAACAACTCGCTCAGTTTGGCCGCGTCGATATTCAAGCCCCTTTTGCGGGCCACGTCGCTCAAATTCAGCGACACCACCATAGGCAGTCCCAGCGTTTTCAGTTCCAAAATCATGCGCAGGGTCATACGCAGGTTGGTCGCGTCGGCAACGGCAATAATGGCATCGGGCGGAATGCCCATCTTGCCTACCATTACATCTTTCGCCACCGCTTCGTCGGGGCTGGTCGTGCGTAGGCTGTATGTGCCCGGCAGGTCGATAATGCGGACGGCCTCGTCGTCGAGGAAGGCGCCCTCGCGCTTATCGACAGTTACGCCCGGATAATTGGCAACCTTGGCATGTGAGCCGGTCAAACCGTTGAACAAAACGGTTTTGCCGCAGTTTGGCGCGCCAATCAAGGCAAAATAGCTTAGTTCCATCATTTTTCCTTATTCTTTCAGACGGCCTTAAACGGCCTCAACGATACGACACATAATCTTCCCAGCCTCTTCCAAACGCAGGGAAAATTGAGATTGGTTACCCAAACGTACCGCAAACGGGCCTCTCCCAAAACCACCCACTGCAATCACTTGCAACGGCATTCCGCTGGAAAAACCCAAATCTGCAAGGCGACGGGTTACCAAGGTATCCAAATCACCAAAAACAGGATTGGAAACGATGGAATCAATATGTACGACTGCGCCTTTTTTCAGGCGCGACAAAGGAATGGTAGACATAAGCCTCTCTTTTCATTTGTTTTAAAAAATCAGATTATTAGAAATGTGAGAAGTGCTGACGAATGTGTGGCACATTTGAAAGATTGGTTATGAATGGCTATTTGCCCCTTCTTTCGATAAGTGCGGTTTGTTTTGAATACTGTGTTTCCGTTAATGATAAGGTATATCAATATAAAAATCAAATGTAACAAGATAAACTAAAAAGGCTGTAATCCTTTTATCATTAGAATTTCAGCCTTTTTATGCACTCAACAAACTAAAGGCCGTCTGAAAACTTTCAGACGGCCTTCAAAATAAAAAACCGAATCAAATCGGTTTTTTATTCCCATTCAGGGAAAGACTCTAAATTACAGAGCGTCTTTCAATGCTTTACCGGCACGGAATTTAGGAGTTTTAGCGGCAGCAATAGTCAAAGGCTCGCCAGTTTTAGGGTTGCGGCCTTGACGTTCGGCACGCTCGCCGACGTAGAAAGTACCGAAACCGACCAGAGTAACAGTGTCGCCGTTTTTCAACGCGTTGGTTACGGCATTAGTAGTAGCATCCAAAGCTTTTTGCGCAGCAGATTTGGAAATGCCGGCTTCTTGAGCAATTGCTTCGATCAATTCAGACTTGTTCACAATTAGTCCCTTCCTATCGTAAAAAATGATGAAATGCCCGAATACTCGGGGCTTAAGCACTTTTAAAGCACATACGCACTTTATAGCAATTCTCAAATTATCATGTCAAGTAAAAGATGTGGAATTGCCCTATTTTTGTGGCATTCAGGGCAAAACCACATTTTTTGCAACATCAGACGGCCAACTTAATGCTTGGTTGCTTTTGTTCTTGACTTCGTCTTAGAAGTTTGCGGGGTCTCGGCAACCGCCAATTCAGCCGCCCATTGCTCAGGCTGAGTTTCCAAGCCCAAAGCCAACACTTCATCAATCCATTTGACCGGATGAATGGTCAGACCGGTTTTGACATTTTCAGGGATTTCTTCCAAATCTTTGACGTTGTCTTTTGGAATCAATACATGCTTGATCCCGCCGCGCAAAGCAGCCAGCAGTTTTTCTTTCAAACCGCCGATAGGCAAAACTTCGCCACGCAAAGTGATTTCGCCGGTCATCGCCACGTCTGCACGCACCGGAATTTTGGTGAAGGCAGAAACCATCGCCAAAGTCATGGCGATACCTGCGCTCGGACCGTCTTTTGGCGTCGCACCTTCAGGCACATGGACGTGAATATCTTTCTTCTCGTAAAAATCAGGAGCCAAACCCACTGATTCAGCACGAGAACGGACAACCGACCATGCGGCCGATACCGATTCTTTCATCACATCGCCCAGTTGGCCGGTACATTGAATCGTACCTTTGCCCGGCAAAGCTACTGCCTCAACAGTCAACAACTCGCCACCGACTTCGGTCCAAGCCAAACCGGTTACCTGACCGATGCGGTTTTCGCTTTCGGCCACACCATAGTCGAAACGGCGCACGCCCAGATAGTCATGCAGATTTTTCTCAGTAACTTTAATCGCTTTAGGCTTGGCCTTGCTTACTGTTTTGGATTTGGACGCTTTTTTCTTGTCCTCATTCAAAGTAACCTGCATTACCACTTTGCGGCAGATTTTGGCAATTTCGCGATCCAACGAGCGGACACCGGCCTCACGGGTGTAGTAACGGATAATATCGCGCACGGCACTTTCATCAACCACCAGCTCACCCTCTTTCACACCATTACGCTTCATTTGTTTCGGCACAAGGTATTGCATGGCAATATTGATTTTTTCATCTTCCGTATAACCGGACAGACGGATAATTTCCATACGGTCAAGCAGCGGAGTCGGGATATTCAAGCTGTTTGAAGTGGCAATAAACATCACATCGCTCAAATCATAATCGACTTCGGCATAATGGTCAGCGAACTTGTTGTTTTGCTCAGGATCCAGCACCTCAAGCAAAGCACTGGCAGGATCACCACGGAAATCGCTGCCCATCTTGTCGATTTCATCAAGCAGGAACAATGGGTTTTTCACACCCGCTTTCGCCATATTTTGCAAGATTTTGCCCGGCATAGAGCCGATATAGGTACGGCGGTGGCCGCGGATTTCGCTTTCATCACGCACGCCGCCCAACGCCATACGCACATATTGACGGCCTGTGGCTTTGGCAATCGACTCACCCAAGGAAGTTTTACCCACCCCCGGAGGGCCAACCAGACATAAAATCGGGCCTTTGAGCTTGTCCATACGTTTTTGAACGGCCAAATATTCCAAAATGCGCTCTTTAACTTTTTCCAAACCATAGTGGTCGGCATTCAAAATCAAATCAGCCTTGGCAATATCTTTGCTGACACGGGATTTTTTCTTCCACGGCAACTCAAGCAAAGTATCGATGTAGTTGCGCACGACGGTAGATTCCGCAGACATCGGCGGCATCATTTTCAGTTTTTTCAATTCAGACAGACATTTTTCTTCAGCCTCTTTGCTCATGCCTGCTTCTTTGATTTTGTTTTCCAGCGCATCCAGCTCGTCGCGCTCGTCTTCTTCGCCCAATTCTTTCTGAATCGCTTTTACTTGCTCATTCAAGTAATACTCACGTTGGGATTTTTCCATTTGACGTTTCACACGGCCACGGATGCGTTTCTCGACCTGCATGATATCGAGTTCGGCTTCCAACTGCGCCAGCAGAAATTCCAAACGGTCAACAATGCCGGCAGTCTCCAGTACATATTGACGCTGCTCTAATTTCAGCTGCAAATGCGCGGCAATAGTATCGGCAAGACGGCTGTTGTCATCGATACTGCTGATGGTACTGATAACTTCGGCAGGGATTTTTTTGTTCAATTTCGCATATTGCTCAAATTGAGTCAGCAAGGTACGGCGCAAGGCTTCAATTTCGGGATTGTCCTTGTCGCTGTTTTCATCAATCGCCTCCACATGGGATAAAAACAGTCCGCCTGTTTCGTCAACCGTCAATGCGCGCGCACGACGGATACCTTCTACCAACACTTTAACGGTGCCGTCAGGCAGCTTCAAAACCTGCAAAACTTGGGCAACCGTACCAGTTTGGTGCAAATCTTCAGCTTTAGGGTCTTCTGTATTAGGGTCAAGCTGGGCCAACAGGAAAACCGGATCATCATTAGCCATTGCCGCCTCAAGGGCTGCAATCGATTTAGGACGACCGACGAACAGCGGCAATACCATATGCGGATACACCACGACATCGCGTAAAGGCAAGGTAGCCAGCGCACTGTATTCCTCGAAATATTTGTCTTTTGTCGGCATAGTTAGAAATCTCAATCATTGTTAAATCAGAATGTAGCTCAAAATTGGGCTGAAGCGCTCCATTTCAAGACTTGAAAACAGCTTATCCGCACCTATTTTCTAAAACATCATTTTTAATAGCCCGATATGGACGTTTACGATAAAATATATCGGATTTTGGGCCGTCTGAAAACTTTTCAGACGGCCCTGGCTAACCAAAAAAGGTAGTAAACCATGACAGACTCAACCGAAAAAAAATCATTAATTGAATTCCCTTGCACCTTTCCTGTAAAAGTCATGGGCGTGGTTCATCCGGAATTTGAATCCGCCATCTTGGAAACCGTGCGCAAACACGCTCCCGATACCGAGCCGCACCACATTACTACGCGCCCAAGCAGCAAAGGCAACTATACCGGCGCGACTGTCCATGTAAATGTTGAAAATCAAGAGCAGCTCGACAATATCTACCGCGACCTGACTTCACACGAATTGGTAAAAGTGGTGCTGTAATGAAAATCGTGCACAAAGGCTTGGTCGATTACCTGCCGACTTTCGAAGCCATGAAGGCATTTAATGCCTCGCGTGACGAAAATACCGAAGACGAATTATGGGTGGTCGAACATCCGCCCGTATTCACTCAAGGCTTGGCCGGTAAGCCCGAACACCTCCTCATCCGCGACGATATTCCCGTTGTCCAAATTGACAGAGGAGGTCAAATTACCTACCACGGTCCTGGCCAATTGGTCGTTTATACGATGATCAATTTCAAACGCCGTAAGACCAGTGTGCGCCATATCGTTTCCGCACTTGAAAACAGCATCATCGCCACCTTGGCAGAATACGGCATCGAAGCAGCCGCCGACCCCAAACGTCCCGGCGTTTATGTCGGCGAGCGTAAAATCGCTTCCCTGGGCCTGCGTATCAAAGACGGCTCCGTTTACCACGGCTTGGCGCTTAACGTGAACATGGATTTAAGTCCGTTTACCCATATCAACCCCTGCGGTTATGCCGGTATGGAAATGACCCAAATTGCCGACTTTGTCTCTCCGGCACCCGGCTTGGCAGAAGTTTCAGACAAACTGACCAAGCATTTACAGAAAGAGCTGGCATAAGGCCGTCTGAAAATATTCGACCCCAACACCATCTTTTAACTGCCCCTCTGAACCCACAAGCCCTTAGTTCATAAAGACTACAATAAGCTTTTCAGACGGCCTTTATAACGACAGAAAGAACACATCACCATGAGTGAAGAAGTAAAAAACGACCCAAAACGCGGCATCAAACTGAAAGGCGCAGATAAAACTGCACGCATTCCGATTAAAGTTGTTCCATTGGAACAAAAATTGAAAAAGCCCGAATGGATCCGCGCCAAATTACCGGGCAAGAAATTCTTTGAAATCAAAAACATTCTTCGCGAACAAAAAATGCATACCGTGTGCGAAGAAGCATCTTGTCCAAATATCAGCGAATGCTTTACCAAGGGTACGGCCACATTCATGATCATGGGCGATATTTGTACCCGCCGCTGCCCGTTCTGCGACGTTGGTCATGGCCGCCCCAATATGCTGGATCCTGACGAGCCTAAACACTTGGCCGAATCCGTTAAATCCATGAACCTGCGCTATGTCGTGATTACTTCCGTCGACCGTGACGACCTGCGTGATGGCGGCGCCCAACACTTCGCCGACTGCATCAAAGCCATCCGCGAAACCAGCCCGAATACCAAAATCGAAATCCTTGTTCCCGATTTCCGCGGCCGTTTGGACATCGCACTGGAAATCTTGGCAGAAACACCGCCCGACGTGATGAACCACAACTTAGAAACCCATCCAAGCCTGTATAAAAAAGCCCGTCCGGGTGCCAATTACCAACACTCCCTCGAGCTTCTGCGCCGTTACAAAGAAATGATGCCCCATATCCCGACAAAGTCCGGCATCATGGTCGGCTTGGGCGAAACAGACGAGGACGTACGCGAAATAATGCGCGATATGCGTGCCAACAATATCGAGATGATTACCATCGGCCAATATCTGCAACCTTCAGACGGCCACCTGCCCGTCCTACGCTATGTAACGCCTGACCAATTTAAAGTTTTTGAAAAAGAAGCATACGAATTGGGCTTTACTAATGCCGCGATCGGCGCAATGGTTCGCTCCAGCTACCACGCAGACGAACAAGCAGCCGAAGCTTTGCGTGAAACCCACGGCGGTTGCAGCCACCACTAAGGTTTAAATCATATAAGGCCGTCTGAAAAATCAGGGGACTATTTTTTCAGACGGCCTTTGTTTATGCAAAACTCTTTAGATTTTCAAAAAATAAACCTTAGTCGGGCCCTATTGAGCCAATCTTAAGTAATACAAAAAAGCGGCTAAACAGGATAAACACTGTTTGCCGCTTTTTAATTTATTTCTTTATTTTACTTCTTCAACAATTTTGCCGCTTCAATCGCGTAGTAAGTCAAAATACCATCGGCGCCAGCACGTTTGAATGCCAATAAGCTTTCCAAAATGGTTTTTTCGCCATCCAGCCAACCGTTTTGAATGGCAGCCTGAAGCATGGCATATTCGCCGGAAACTTGGTAAGCATACGTCGGTACGCCGAATTCGTCTTTGACTCGGCGGACGACATCCAGATACGGCAGACCCGGTTTTACCATAACCATGTCTGCGCCCTCTTGAATATCCAATGCTACTTCGTGCAAGGCTTCGTTAGTATTTGCAGGATCCATTTGGTAGGTTTTCTTGTCTGCCTTACCCAGATTGCCGGAACTACCGACGGCATCGCGGAACGGGCCATAGAACGCTGAAGCATATTTTGCCGAATACGCCATAATGCGCGTATGGATATGTCCGGCATCTTCTAAGGCTTCACGGATGGCAAGAATACGTCCGTCCATCATGTCTGACGGGGCAATGACTTGTGCGCCTGCATCGGCATGACACAAAGCCTGTTTTACCAAAACTTCAATGGTTTCATCGTTGAGGACATAGCCATTTTCATCGGTTAAACCGTCTTGACCGTGAATGGTGTAGGGATCCAAGGCAACGTCGGTCATGATACCCAGCTCTGGGAATTTCTCGCGCAGGGTTCGTACTACTGTCGGCACCAAGCCTTCAGGATTATAAGCTTCCTCCGCAAACTCGGTTTTGTTTTGCGTTACCACGGGAAACAAAGCCAGCATAGGAATGCCGAGCTTCAGTGCTTCTTCAGCAGTGAACAACAATTTGTCCAAACTTTGGCGTTTGACACCCGGCATGGATGGGACTGCCTCTTCCTGATTCTGGCCTTCCAATACAAAAACCGGATAGATCAAATCATCTGCCGTCAAAGTATGCTCGCGCATCAGACGACGTGAAAAATCATCTTTACGCATACGGCGCATACGGGTGTTTGAGACATAACGCGGAGGGAAATTCATAACAATTGCCTTTCAATAATGAAGTCTTAAAATCAGTCTTCGACTTGACGTATGGCTTTGACCGAACGTTTGATTTCGCTGAACGTACCGGTTTTATAACTATTACGTTCCTGTTCGGTCATACCGTTTTGATCCAATTTGGCGATATTTTTCAATGCCTCGGCATACTGGCCGTCTGAAAGTTTTTCCTGTTTGATGCGCCAACGGTTGTTCACTTCGGAAGCCGTCCATAAGCCTACTTTGTTGTAGTAGAACAAAATGCTTGCCGCCAGCGTCTTCATATCGCTGTCGGGTTTGGCACTGCCGATACTGCGGCCGATACGGTTATTACGTTGATCGACTGCCTGGTCGGCAAGGTAGCGGCTGAAGTAGTCGTCTTTACCTTCTCGCAACTCCATATCCGTCAGACGCGCATTACCTGCTTTTTCTGCAATAATGCTGTCGAATTTAGAAGCAATCGCCGCCTGCCACAATGCTTGGCGTACGGCATTGACCTGTGTTCCCCTGCTGTCGCCGTTTGCTTTGTCGTCCAAACCTGTACGCTCGGCAAAGCGTGTGGCATTACTGGTCATATTGATTAAGCCTTCGTCTTCCATCCCGATAACTTGGGCGGCCACGGGATGGTTAAGCGCGAATTGAGCCATTTTACTGCGGCGGCTTTGATCTTCCTGATACGATTGGCAACCGGACAATACCAGCATGCCGAAAACGGCGCATTGAATGTGTTTTTTAATATGTTTCATGATGTAACTATCGATATTATTGTGTGAGTTCAACTTCTTTGTTTAACATAGAAACGCCCGTAAGCGCAAAATAATTTCCACACGGCCAAATCAGCGCATGAATGGCTATTTTATAATAAAAATAAGGCCGTCTGAAAACTTTCAGACGGCCTGAGTATTTTTAACCCAGTAAGCTGCGAATCTGCGGCCAATAAAACAGGCAGGCTATCGAGCAAATAGCAATACTGATACCGGCTGCATTAATGCTGCTGATTTTTTCCTTAAATATTGCCGCACCGATCAGCGTACCCAAAACAATCACGCCAATATTCATACCGGCAAAGACCAAGGTTGGATTATCCTTCATGATTTGGTGTGCCGAGATGTAGGTAACAATATTCAAAAAGTTCAGACAGCCCAAAATCATACCGCCCACTATGCCCTCTTTGGTCCATTTGCTTCCTTTGGCAAACAGGTAGCCAAACATCAAGATACCGGCCAAACAAAACGCCACCAGCAAATTACCGGCAAAAGCGGTACCGCTTTTCGCCACTTGTTTGAACAAAATATCGATGACGCCGTAGCCGCACCAGACGCTCAAAAGCAGCATTACTTGCGTGCTGAAGCCGCCGGATTTCTTGCCGCCATCGCTTTTCCAAAGCAAGAAAAACAGTGCCGTAAATGCCAATACCAAACCGATCAGACGGCCTTCGGTCAACTGCTCATGGAAAAGCGTGAATGAAGCGACAATCGGCAGAAACAGCGATAAGCGTTGTGCCGCGTCCGATTTGACGATACCTGCCGCATCTACGGATTTGCCCATAATGACAAACACGCTTGGCAGCAATATGCCCAAGGCCGCAAAAAGCCACCACGTCGGTAAAAATACCTGCGGATTGCTCAAATCGGGTTTTAACACCAGCATGGTCAAAGTGACGGCAACGATATAATTCACCGCCACCGCCTGCTCGATATTGATTTTTTGCTTGCGCGCCACTTTCAGCAAGACAGACACCAACACGCTGCAAACGATACTTGCCAATAAATATGCCATGCTTTAAAACCATCCTTGATTGGAAACAGGCTTATCTTCATTCAGTTTAATCAGTCCGACGACTACACGGTAAATAAACCAAATGGCAGTTACCAATAAAATCAGCCAACCAATTAAGATCAGTGTAGTAAAAGTTCCCAAAACCGTACCCACTAAAGACACCCAAAATGTCTTAATCAAATAATCGATATGACTGGCGTAAATACTGCCTTGAGCCTCATCGCGTTTAACATACGCCATAATCACACCGACAACGGGGGTAAACAAAATCAATAAGCCCACAGCATATGTAACATAAGCAATAAAAACATAGTTTTTTACGTCAGAGCTGGGCGTGTTGACCACATTTGTCGCCGTATTATTGAAGCTGTTGTCTTTGGCTTCCTGACGCTCGTACTGCATAGCCGCATCATAAGCCAAACGTTTTTCCGGATGAGACAATACTTCAAACGCCTGTCCGATGGCTTTGAAACGCTCCGCATCTTTCTGAATATCCGGATTGGCCACCAATTTGCCGTAAGCTTCGCGGATAACGTTGATATCCGCATCCTGAGATACACCCAAGATTTCGTATAAATTCACTTGTTCCATCTGTATTCCCCTCCTTTACGCGTCCACTGCAACATGAACATCTTGCGGATTAAGCGTCCGCAGGTTTTCAGGCTTCATGCCTACGATAAACCCACGTTTGCCGCCATTGATAAAAATCTCGTCCAAAGCCCAAATACTTTCTTCCACATAAACCGGCAACGCGGTTTTCATACCGAACGGCGACGTCCCGCCGACCAAATATCCTGTCCATTTCGCCGCCTGATCTGCCGTTGCCGGTTCGATGTGTTTCAAACCCAGTTCGCGCGCCAGATTGCGGGTGGAAATATGTTTGTCACCGTGCATTAAAACAACCAAACCTTTTTTATGCTCATCCTGCAAAACAATCGTTTTGATGACCTGATGCTCGGGCTTGCCCGTACATTCGGCAAAACGCGCCGTACCACCATGTTCTTCATATGCGTAAACATAAGGGACAAAATCGATTTTCTTACTGCGTAAAAAGCGTA
Source organism: Neisseria sp. HMSC058F07 (assembly GCF_001810035.1). NCBI lineage: Bacteria > Pseudomonadati > Pseudomonadota > Betaproteobacteria > Neisseriales > Neisseriaceae > Neisseria > Neisseria sp. HMSC058F07. Next base: position 109,363 of record NZ_KV799671.1, read on the forward strand.
CTGCCTGCGTAACCGGATATTCTGCTTTACTCATGGGTTGTTTTCCGCCATCCTTTTCAGACAGCCCCTCTTAAATGTGGAACGTAAACAGTCGCAATGTTACCATACCTTCTTTTTGAAATCAGGAGACAACATGGACATCCGCTATCTTGGCACAAGCAAACGCTATTCGGAAGCCGTCGTGGCCAACGGCTTGGTTTTCCTCTCCGGCATGGTTCCCGAAAATCCTGAAGCCGATGCCAAAGCGCAAACTGAAAATGTTTTGGCGCAAATCGATTCATGGCTCACCCAATGCCAATCCAACAAAGCCCACATTTTAGAAGCCACCATCTATCTGCCCGATATGAACGACTACGCCGCTATGAATGAAGCCTGGGACGCATGGACAGCGCCCGAACGCGCTCCGGCCCGCGCCTGCGTGGAGGCGAAACTGGCTTCGCCCGACTGGAAGGTTGAAATCAAAATCAACGCCCTTCAAATCAAATAAAGCACAAATATCAGGCCGTCTGAAAACGCCGCTTCAACCAAGCAGGCGCAGTTTTTCAGACGACCTTTATTCTTTTGCGGTACAATACCGCCCTTAAATTTTTCTATTATTTCAAAGCACAAACAGCCATGTCCAAAAAAACCAAGCAAGAATTAGAAAACAACAAACTCAGCAAACGCCTGCGCCACGCTGTCGGCGATGCGATTAACGATTTCAACATGATCGAACCGGGCGACAAAATCATGGTCTGCCTCTCAGGCGGCAAAGACAGCTACGCCCTTTTAGACATTCTGCGCCAGCTTCAAGCCAGCGCGCCGATTGATTTCGAACTGGTCGCCGTCAATCTCGACCAAAAGCAGCCGGGCTTCCCCGAAGAAGTATTGCCAACCTATCTCGAAAGCATCGGCGTTCCCTATAAAATCGTTGAAGAAGACACTTATTCCACCGTCAAACGCGTGTTGGACGAAGGCAAAACGACTTGTTCGCTGTGCAGCCGCCTGCGCCGCGGCATCCTCTACCGCACCGCAAAAGAATTGGGCTGCACCAAAATTGCCTTAGGACACCACCGCGACGACATTCTTGCCACTATGTTCCTGAATATGTTCTACGGCGGCAAACTCAAAGCCATGCCTCCCAAACTAGTCAGCGACAACGGCGAACACATTGTCATCCGTCCTCTGGCGTATGTCAAAGAGAAGGACTTGATCAAATACGCCGAGCTGAAGCAATTCCCAATTATTCCATGCAACCTCTGCGGCTCTCAGCCCAACCTGCAACGCCAAGTCATCGGTGACATGCTGCGCGATTGGGACAAACGTTTCCCCGGCCGTATTGAGTCTATGTTCTCCGCGCTACAAAACGTCGTTCCATCACATTTGGCCGATACCGAACTTTTCGACTTTGTCGGCTTGGAACGCGGTCAAAGCCTGAAACACGGCGGCGACTTGGCATTTGACAGCGAAAAAATGCCGGAACGTTTCTCCGACGGCAGCGAAGAAGACGAAAGCGAAATCAAAATCGAGCCGCAAAAAGCTGAACGTAAAGTCATCAATATTTTGGCAAACAAACCCAAAACCTGCGGTTTATAATTCCATTTAATTTTCAGACGGCCTTTTGGTAGCTATTTACCGAAAGGCCGTCTGAATATTCATATTTGAAATTTTTTCTATTCTTTTTTATCTATTCTTTCCCTGACAAACCGTGCAGCAGCAACCCCAATATATCCTGCGGCAGCTTTTGTGGTGCAGCGGTATAAAGTGCAGTCAGTTGCGGATGGTGCATCAATATATCTGCCTGACGGATGAACAAGTCAATGAGCTCCACCGGCAAATCGGGCTGAATCAGGCGGCGTTGTTGTAGAGTATGGAAGAAGCCGCGCATAAAAGCGTATTTTTCTTCGTTCAATTCGTGGAAAAATCGCTCCAGCTCCAAATCGGTGTTCTCTTCAATGTCGCGCAGGAAAGCGGCGGAATAAAGTTCTTCAAACGATTGTTTTTGCAAGACAAACACAGCCTCGGCGGCTTCGCGCAGGCTGCATTGCCGTTCAAGCAGATTTTCAAATTCGGCACGGACGCGGTTTTTCTGCTCGGTAACAATTTCCTGCAAGAGTGCGTTTTTACCGCTGTAATATTTGTAAAAAGTGACGCGGCTGACGCTGGCCTCGGCGCAGATACTGCCTACGAATACGGCGGAAAAGCCATGTTCGCGGAACAGGCGGCGGGCGGTGTCGGCGATGGTTTGTTGTTTGCTGGCGGTCATGATGGTAAGAAGATTTTGATTTTGTTCATAAAGGTTTTTCATTAAAGTTATCCGCAAGTCGGATGCTTATCATATTTCCCCACGGCGGCAATGGCAATACGGCGGCGTTTCAGACGGCCTCTTTCCTTATTCCTTCACTGCCCTACTGATAGAGGCTGTCGGATGCTTAGCAGGCTAAATTCATGAAGATTACAGAATTTCCCTCCTCTAACCTTCTCCCCAAAATAGGAGAGGGATTTTTTTGGACAATTCACGATAAGAGGGGAAACAGAGTGAATGATAAACACTTGCATTCCTGTTTCTTATTTCTTATACTTTACATTAATAGTTTGTTTTATGTAAATGTGTAAACACAAATATTTGCATACTGACGGAGCAATTGGATTACCTGATGTCCAATCCACCCCGACGTATGCCGTCTGAAAGGATAAGGAAATGCAGAAACACACCCTCCGCCGCCTGCTGCTGCTTGCCGCCGCTTTCGCCTCCGAATGGATTTATGCCGCCGATGCGGTGCAAGATGCGGAACAGGTGCAGTTGGAAGAAGTCGTCGTCACCGGCGAACGCACCAACCGCAGCGGCTTTGAAACCGCCACGTCCAACCGCGTTTTCACCGCGCCGAACATCGACCGCAGCGGCCACAACCTTTCCGCAACCGACCTGCTCAAACAGACTGTGAACACGGTGGACTTGGGTAGCGGCAACGATTTGCCGACCGTGCGCGGCGTGGACGGCTCCGGTCCTGCCGTCGGTGCGGTGGCATTTTTTGCGGGCACGCGGCCGCGCCTGAACCTGTCCATAGACGGCCGCTCTGCCACTTACAACGAATACGCTTTCGGCACGCAATCGCTGTGGGACATGCAGCAGGTGGAAGTCTTGCGCGGGCCGCAAAGCCATGTGCGCGGGCAGAACGCGGTGGCGGGCGCGGTGGTGATGCGTTCCAAAGACCCGACCGACGAATGGGAAGGCGCGCTGCGCTTGGGTTTGGGTAACCAGAAAACGCGCAACATCGCCGGCGTAGTGTCCGGCCCGATTGTGAAAAACAACCTTGCCTTCCGCTTGAGCGCGGAACGGCAGCAGCGCGAAAGCTACGAGCCGTTCGTGTCCTACGAGCCAACCGGCAATCCGCGCCGCGTGGAAAACACCAACGTGCGCTTCAAACTTCTGCTCACGCCCGAAAACCATCCCGATTTTTACAGCCGCCTGACGCTGAACCACATCCGTTCGCGCGCGCCGCAAAACGAAATCATGGGCAACACCGCCAGCCGCCGTTTTTTAAAAGAAAAACCCGTGTTCGTAACCGGCTCGACATCGGGTATCTGGGACGTATCGTGGCAACTTAACGACTATCTGAAACTGGAAAACAAACTGGTTTATGGCCGCTACCACAACGAGCGGCTGCACCTGCCGATGACCGTCAGCCCGCAAGGCGTGCCCGCCGAACTAAAAGGCCGCGAACTGCAATGGGAGCCAGTATTGCATTTTTCAAACAAAGGCCGTCTGAAAGGCCTTGCCGGGCTGCACTACATCCGCAGCAAACAAGACGAATGGGTAGATATCCGTAGCATCGGCGGCCGCAACACCTTTGACGACCGCAACAGCGTGCACGCCCTGTTTGCCGAAACCACATACAGCCCCAGCGAAAAATGGGACATCACGGCCGCCGCCCGCCTTGAAAAAGAAACGCACAAAAGAAGCGGCGGCAGCGGCGCACTGCACCTTGATTTAGACAAAGGCCAGACCGTGTTCCTGCCCAAAATCGACATTGCCTTCAAACCCACCGACCAATGGGTCAGCGGCATCAAAGCCGCACGCGGCTACAACCCCGGCGGCGCGGGCATCACCTTCGGCCGCCCCGTCGTAACCTACACTTATGAACCCGAATATGTGAACAACTACGAGTGGTACACCCGCTGGCGCAGCGCAGACCGCCGCCTGCAACTCTCCGGCAACCTGTTCCTGAACCACTACCGCGACATGCAGCTCCCCTTCTATCTCGGTACCAACTCCGTCGTCATCCGCAACGCCAAAAAAGTCCATACCTACGGCGCGGAACTTGCCGCCGACTGGCAGGCGACCGACAGCCTGAAACTCACCACCGGACTGGGGCTGCTCAACACCAAAATCAAAAGCTATCCCGACAGCGGCATCGAAGGCAACAAACTCGGCCGCGCGCCCAAATACACCGCCAACATCGGCGTGAAATACCTGAACGACAAAGGCTGGGAAGCCGGCGGCGACGTGCGCTTCTACGGCGGCTACTACTCCGCCGCCGATAATGCCGAATCGGGCAAAATCGGCGCATACAACCAAGTCAATCTCTACACCGCCTACAACTTCAAACAAGGCCGCGTCTCACTCTACGCCGACAACGTGCTCAACCGCCGCCAACCCATATTCATTTCCAGCGCCGACCGCCAAGACGCGCTCTACCAACGCCCCAGAAGCGTGGGCGTGAGTGCGGAATGGAAGTTTTAAATGAAGCTGAAATGATAGAGGCCGTCTGAAAAAACATAGGTCGGACATTTATGCCCGGCCTACCGTTTATTCCTCCAAAACACCCAAAGGAATCCCATGCACTACTTCACCCCCGCCAAAACCCTGCCCGAAGGCACCATCTACCTGACCGACCTGACCCACGTCGCCGACTTCGCCGGCTGGCTGACCGAATTCGAAACCCTGTTAAACCAAAACCCCCGCTTCGCCACCGTCTGCACCCCGATGCGGCGGCAGGTAAGCGACGAACAGCGCATTGCCGACCGTAAAACTTACATCGAATGGATAAAGGCACATCGGCCGCAACTGTCCGAACGCTGCGCCGCCATGCTCCTTATCGAACCCGACGCGGCACAACTGGCGTTATTCCGCGAACAATCGTCCAAACTCGGCCCCGCGCTGGGCGTGAACTACATCGTTGAAGCAGATGAAACAACCGCCCTACTTCGCGCAGAAGAAGCGTTGAAGGCCGTCTGAAAAGATACTAAACCTATTTAAATACAAATCAAGTATTACCACCCAATATGTTCAGACGGCCTTGTCCCTTTATTTGCCTCATCTTCAAAAGAATCATGTGATGTCCGACAATCAGACTTCCCCAAACTCACGCGACTGGCTGCTGCTTATCGGCGGCAGCACTTACAAATTCACGCTAACCGGTTTTTATCTGGTCGCACTGGTCGCTATTTTGAAAAATCACGGTTATAGCCTGAATCAACTGAGCTGGATTCATTTAATCGGCAGTATCGAAGCAGCGAAGGTATTGTTTGCCGCACTGATGGAACGGCGGCCGGCGGGGCGGTTCGGGCGGTTTCGCGGCTGGCTGCTGGCGGCGACGCTGGGACTTTCGGCAGTGTTCGGGCTGATGGCCTGTACCGACATAACGCAGAACTTCGCGCTGCTTTTGACCTGCTGCGTACTGCTCTCGGCGATGTCGGCGGTGTACGGCTGCGCGATGCTGGGTTTGTCATGCATCGTCCTGCCGCACCGCGAACGCGGTTTCGGCGGCGTGATTCAAACGATGGCCGCACGCGGCGGCAAAATGATCGGCGGCGCGCTGGTATTGTGGCTGTATCAGGAATACGGACAGACGGCGGCGGCTGGCTTTATGCTGGCGTTCAGCCTGCTGATGTTGCTGCAACTCTTGTACTACCGCGAGCCGGAAAGTCCGACTGCGCAAGGTAGTTGGACGGCGTTGGCAACGCGGCTAGTTTCTTTTTGGCAGCAACCTGAAACGGGCTGGCGGTGGCTGGTTTTGCTGTTTGCCGTTGCCGTACCGTATGCGTTTATGGCGGCAACCTTTGTGCCCAAGCTGGCGGATTTGGGCTTCAACCCGAAGCAGACGGGCGGGATTCTGGCGGTGGGCATTCCTGTTGCCTGCCTGATTGTAACGCCGCTGTCGGGCTGGTTTTCGCGCAATTATCCGCGCCGCAAACTCGTATTCCTGCTCTACGCGCTGCAACTGCCGCTTTTGGTGTCCATGACCGCCATCGATACGCTCGCACGTGCCCACCCTTGGCTGCCGCCCGCGCAAATCATCGCCCTGAGCCTGAGCTACACGCTGCTGCTGCCGGTGATACTGGCGTTGGTGATGGACAAATCAGACCGCGCCACCGCTGCACTCGACAGCAGCCTGCAATTTTCCGTCGTCCTGCTCGGCAGTTACGCAGCCGGTTTCGCCGCCCTACGGCTGGCAAAGGCTATTGGTTATACAGATGCGTATTGGGTTGCAGTGTACTTAGCCGTATTGGTAGGCCTGCTTTTATATTTGAATAGAAATTTATTCAATCATTCAGAACATGATTCACAATAATTCGCTTAGATATTTATCCATCAATTTTAATTGAGCGCGCCTCCGGATAATTTTTCATTTTATTGCACAATCCCTCATGAAAATATAACAAAACGTGCCCATAATACTGCCGTTATTACACTCTTAAATTCAAAAGGAACCTCATGACTGCTGTTCTCATCGTTCTCGGCTTGATTGCCATTGTTGTCGGCATCTTAGGCACTATTTATCCCGCCCTGCCCGGATTGGGTTTGATGTTTGGTGGCGCATGGTTGTTGGGTTATGCCGGCGATTATCAAGTGTTTGGCTCGGGTACGCTGACCTTTTTGGCCATCGTTGCCGTATTTGGTACTGCGATGGACTATGTGGCGGGCGCATTGGGTGCAAAATATACCGGCGCAAGTAAAACTGCGGTTTGGGGCGCGTTTATCGGCGGCATCGTCGGCGCATTCTTCTCTATTCCCGGCCTGTTGCTCGGCCCGTTGGCAGGCGCGGCCATCGGTGAATTTATCGCACGCAAAGACACTTGGCAGGCAGGCAAAGTCGGTATCGGTACGTTTATCGGCTTCATCATCGGCACCGTGGCCAAAATCGGCTGCGCCTTGACCATTGCACTGACCATCCTGTTTGTTTGGTTGGCCTCGTTGTTCTAAGACAAAACATTAAAGGCCGTCTGAATTTCAAGCATTCAGACGGCCTTTTTATTTTATTGCACTATTTATTTTTCTTATTTGCCGCAGCAGGCTTTGTATTTTTTACCGCTGCCACACGGGCAAGGATCGTTGCGCCCCACTTTTTCGCCTTCGCGGCGGACGGTTTGCGGTTTATTGATGATGGCCTGCCAGTACCAGTAAATATCCAGCAGGACATGCGGCAAATCAGATTCCAACTGGGTCAGCTCTTTTTCATTCAGATGCAAGATGACTTCGCCGTTTTCCTCATCGTCATAAATACCGCCCAAAGCCATAATCGGATAGAACAAATCTTCAAACTCTTCCTGATCGACTGCTTCAAACCAATCGGTAGGCACAATATCCAGTGCGTAAAGATAGGCGTTACACCAAGTGTAGAAATCCGGATTGCCGGCTTCATCTTCATAAAACCACAAATCAGGCAGGATTTTCTCGTTGAGCTTCATGCGCATATCGGCGGCCATTGCCATGACCAAACGCTCGATTTCAGTACGCTCTTTGGCATCAAACAAAGATTCTTCACCCAAAATCTCAGGCAGCCAGTTGGTCGGATTCAAAGCATCCGGACCGCTCAATAAAGCCATCATAAAACCCTGCACTTCATCACAACGCATGGTGTTGTGGGCTTCGGATTTGGCATCCAGCAATTCCATCAATCGGCTGCGTGCCGCTTCATCAAAAGTCAGTATTTGCATTTTCGTTCCTTAAAATAAACTCATATTATGGTTTTCAGACGGCCTGGGCATGGATACGCTGCCGCATTTGTTCAAACAGACAAACCGTTGCCGCCATCGCGACATTCAAGGATTCGGTTTGCCCCAACATGGGAATTTTGACACAGGCTTCAGCCTTCTCTTTTATTCGTTCACTCACGCCGCTGCCTTCGTTGCCAAATACCCAAGCGCAGGGTTGACTGAGGTTCATTTCATACAACCCGATATTGCGGCCACCCAAGGCGGTTGCCCAAATTGGATGCTGATACTTTTCCATCCAAGCGGATAATTCCACCCGGCTGAAAATAGACAGCAAAAAATGCGCGCCCATTCCCGCCCGCAACACCTTGGGCGACCAAATATCTACGGAATCATTGCTGCACACGATTTGCTTGACTCCGGCTGCCGCCGCGCTGCGCAAAATCGTGCCTGCATTGCCGGGGTCTTGTACTCGCTCCAATGCCACGCAATCGCCGTTTGAAGGCAAGCCTGCCTGTTTCGGAATATCAATCCAAGTCATCACATCATCGGCATCGGTCAGACTGGTGATTTTAGACAGCGCTTCGTTACCGACCCAAGTAATCAATCCCTCGTCCAACTGCGCCGTAATTTCTTGAATTTCAGAATGTTGCTGTTTCTTTTCAGGCAGATAAACCTGTTTGGGCGTACCGCCGCTTTGCAAATAAGTTTGCAGCAGATGTACGCCTTCCAATACGGTTTCACCGCTTTCGCGCCTTGCTTTGGCCTGTGTCAAAAGACGGAATAAATGTTTGAGCTGTTCGTTTTGAGCAGAGGTAATCAGTTTCATGGAACGCATTATAACTGTTTTGACTTCTTTGAAGCTATGCTTTCAGACGGCCTGACGGTTTTACTGCAAAAATAAAAACCCTTGCCATAAAGCAAGGGTTTTGCATGATTTCATTTTTTACTGCACAACAGTCTGCTGCTCATTTTTCTGCTCGGTACGGACAGTCGGACGGTTTTCAATTTTGCCGTCTTTTGCCGCATTCGGCACAACGGTTTCACCTGGTTCGGAAGCCACTTTATCGTCAGGCGTACCGCTTACCGGAATGATATCTTGTGCAGGCTGAACATTAGACTTCTCAGCAACCGGCATAGCGTCACGAGAAGTTTGCGGCGTAAACTGCCATGCCGTCACAGCAATGGCACACACGCTGGCAGCGGCTGCAAAGAATTTAAAGAAGCCGTTATTGGCCGCTTCGCGGTGAGTATATTTTTTCTGTTTGCCTTCAGCTTCGGCTTGAGGCACTGTAAATGCTTTGCTTTGCATACTTTCATCAGCCATCTTCACCGCCGCGCCCTGACGGATACAGTCGCCGATAATGTGGTACTCATGCCAAGCGCGCATAGCTTCCTCGTCTGCCAATACGGCATCCAGCATCTCATCAGTCAATGCTTCACCGTCCATCAATACAGACACATACTCCAATGCTTTATTTGTTTTTTCGTTCATTTTTATTACCACCTTTGATCTTCAGAAGTATCCAACAGCGGCCGCAAATCTTTTGCAATCAGTTCACGCGCTCTGAAAATACGCGAACGTACAGTACCTATCGGACAATCCACTACCCGAGCTATTTCTTCATAAGACAAGCCATCCATTTCCCTAAGCGTAATGGCTTGACGCATATCGTCTGGCAGTTGCGCAATGCTTGCTTCGACGGTCTGCAAGATTTCCCGATTCATCATTTCAGCTTCCGGCGTATGGTAATCCGCAATCTGATCGGTTAAATCAAGAACATCTCCCTCCTCATTGGCTGCTTCCGAGCTGACAAAAAACTGGCGACCCGAAGTGGTCAGAAAATTCTTTGCCGTATTGATACCGATACGGTACAGCCATGTATAAAACGCACTCTCACCGCGAAAATTAACCAGCGCACGATAAGCCCTAATCATTGCTTCTTGGGTTACATCGTGCACTTCATGCTCATCCTGAATAAAACGGGAAATCAGTCTGTTTAGCCGACGCTGATACTTGGACATCAGCATCTCGAATGCCTTATGGTCACCTTTCTGCGCGCGCTCCACCAAAACTTGATCTATTTGGCGATCGTTCATACCCAACCTTTAATCGTTTTACTGCTTTAAACCAAAAAATAGTAAAGCGTGCTGTGCACAATAAAGACAGCATCGCTTTGAAATAGTTCCACAAGATTACATTTAATCGCAAAAGTTTATTCGTGCAGATGCTCTAACATAAGCTGTATTGCTTATTATATATACACTTAGCACAAGTAGTTAAATTACTAATACTTACTAAATTTAAAGTTATTCTCTTTACTTTTCTGCTATATATTTGACCAACTTTTCATGAACAGGCAGATAGCCTTCGCCTATTTGAACATCGCTTCCCACCCGAAGATTAACAACAGCAAGGCACTTGTTGCCCATACTTAGGATAATCGGCCAATATTTACGGACGAGTGGCACAATATGACACTCTTGCAATAGTTTTTCGACTGATTTTTCCCTCTGTCCCGACTGAATCACATCACCTTTGACCACACTTCTAAGTACCGCCGGCTTCTCCAACTCCTCTTCCGACAAACCTCCCTTAAACGGTAATAAAACAAAACCATTTTCGAGCAAAATATCTTTCAGACGGCCTTGAACTTCCCTGCCATTACACCAAGGCAGTTTTTGAAACTCACTTTCCTGACAAACAAACAGCTTGTCCCGATATGCGACCAGTTCCCCATCTGGCAAATTCAACTGCGCCTGATCAGCGGTTTCCAATACTCGGGCAAAATCGGCAATACTGTGATAAGAAGGCAATGATTCCGTTTGCTTTCGCAAAAAATACCAAAGCAGTCGACGACGCAAAAGCGGCGTACATTGCCTCCACAGGCTGATGCTGAATATTCCGTTTGGACTAATGCGCTGGTATTCAGACTCAATCAATTCATCTAAAAGCTGCAAATCTTCCTGCAATAATCGAACATTGGCACAAATTTGCTGCTCAAAATTCGGAATACGCTGCTGCCATTGCGGTAAAGCCTGATTTCTCATCCAATTGCGTAAATAGCCGGAGTCTTCATTACTTTCGTCTTCAACAAAAGATAATCCCCACTGTTGCGCATACTCAGCCAATTCCTGACGAGAAAATGCCAAAAGTGGTCGCCAGATTTGAATTTCTTCATTTAAATTACGCCATACAGGCATGGCTGCCATACCGCGTAATCCGCCCCCGCGCACAGCCGACAACATAAATGTTTCGATTTGATCATTGTGGTGATGGGCCAAAACAATAATTTTCCTCAGGCCGTCTGAAAATGCCTGATATCGGGCAGCCCTAGCTGCCGCTTCCAAACCTTTTCCTTGGTTTTGCACATTAACGCGGCACACCCGCAAGGCAACATCCAGACGCTGACAATAATCCTGACAAAATTTTGCCCAACTGTCGGCATTGGTGCTTAAACCGTGATGAACATGAACGGCACGCAAATCAAAATGGCGAAATTCGCGCATCCGATGCAAAAGATGCAGCAGGACGACAGAATCTAATCCGCCACTCAAGCCAACTTCAAAAACAGTATGGTTCGGCAAATCAGGAAAAGCTGTTTGAAAACTTTTAAATAGGGAATCAGGGGATACTTGCGACATTTCAGACGGCCTGAAATTGTGAATGACTCAAAAATAGAACACAAAAAAAGCAAGCAGCGACATCTGCTTGCTTTTTCAGCAGTCAAACTTATTTATCGGTAAATTTACCGTAAGCCATGATGCGGTCAAAACGGCGAGAAAGCAAGTCAGGCATGGTCATACTTTGCGCTTCGCTTAATTGCTGCTCCAAAACGGTTTTAACGTTTTTCATCGTGGTTTCAAAATCACGGTGTGCGCCGCCCAAAGGCTCATCAATCACTTTGTCGATGACATCCAATTCTTGCAGGCGTTTGGCGGTAATACCCAATGCTTGCGCGGCATCTGCTGCTTTTTCAGCAGTTTTCCAAAGAATAGAGGCGCAACCTTCGGGAGAAATCACCGAATAAGTCGAGTATTGCAGCATATTAACATAGTCGCCGACAGCCACTGCCAACGCGCCACCCGAACCACCTTCGCCAATGATGGTGCACAATACCGGCACATGCAGGCGGGTCAGTTCGTACAAATTACGGCCGATGGCTTCAGACTGGCCGCGTTCTTCTGCACCAATGCCCGGATACGCGCCTGGTGTATCGACAAAGGTCATAACTGGAATATTGAATTTTTCGGCAGTCTTCATCAAGCGCAATGCCTTACGGTAACCCTCAGGACGCGGCATACCGAAATTACGGCGGATTTTTTCTTTGGTATCGCGACCTTTTTGATGGCCGATAACCATCACGCTTTGGCCGTTGAAACGCGCCAAACCGCCGACAATGGCATGATCGTCAGAATAATGGCGGTCGCCATGCAACTCTTCAAAATCGGTAAAAATACCGTTGATGTAGTCCAAAGTATAAGGACGTTGCGGATGGCGGGACACTTGTGAAATTTGAGCCGGAGTCAGCTTGCTGAAAATTGACTTGGTCAACTCGCTGCTTTTCTTTTGCAGTCTGGCAATCTCGTCGGAAATATCAACGGCAGATTCGTCTTGTACGAATCGCAACTCGTCAATTTTATTGGTTAATTCGGCGATGGGTTGTTCGAAGTCCAAAAAAACGGGTTTCATAAAACAAAGCTCTCGGTAACGGTTGCTGACATGATACGCTAATCAGACGTATTTGACAGCATTTCTCAAAGGGAAACTGCCATCTTTTGCAATAAAAAATCTTTCAGACGGCCTTTAACAAAGAAATAGTATATCTGCACTAAACTCATGAAGTGCCGTATCTTATGATAAACTTCAATTCAGTTCAATCATTTCAAACAGGCTATGAAAAACGATCATGACAATTCGTCCATGCGCTTGGACAAATGGCTTTGGGCCGCGCGCTTTTTCAAGACCCGCGCGCTGGCACAAAAACATATTGAGCTGGGCAGGGTTTTGGTAAACGGCTCAAAGGTGAAAAACAGCAAAAATATTTCTGCCGGCGACACCATCGACATGACTTTGAACTCCCTTCCCTACAAATTCAAAGTTGCCGCGCTCAATCATCAACGCCGACCGGCACCGGAAGCGCGTTTACTCTACGAAGAAGACATGAAAACGGCTGCCGAACGCGAAGCTCAAAAACAGCTCGACCAAGCCAGCCGCATCAGTGCCGCTTATCCGGACGGACGCCCAACCAAACGCGACCGCCGCCAGCTTGACCGTATGAAACGCGATAGCTGGTAAGCGTCGAATCCATTATTTCAGACGGCCCCATATCCATGCCGTCTGAAAACCAAAAACAGGCAGGACATCCTGCCTGTTTTTTATTTGTAATGATTAAAATTTATATTCTAACTGACCACGAATAACGTTTACATCCTGCTTATCCGTGCCGACAGTAGGTGTAACCTGTTTACCGGCCAAATAGAAGCCTTTGAGTTTCCAGTTTTTCCAAGGAATATAGGTCGCACCGATTTGCACGCCTTGGACGTTTTTGCTGTAATCCTCAACAGAAGAGACACCGGACAACAAACCGACACGGCGGTAGTTCAAGAATACGTCGTAAGAATTGCGGACGTTCCAGTCGGCCAATTTATAGCGTACTTCAGTTAACACGCCATCATTTTTAATTTTTTGTCCGGCATCATTATAGGCTTTGATATTGGACTTGCTGACTGCGGCCATCCAATGCCAATCGTCATTAAACTTGATATCCGTACCGATTTCTCCAAAGACCGCATTTTTCTTCGCACCGCGTACATCGATGTCTTTCATGTAGCTGACCGTTGCGCCGACGTTGATATTCTCATTTACAGGCAACACGCTTTGAACTGCGGCAAAATGTCTGCGACGGCCACCAATGCCCCATGTGTTGTCGTTTAGATTGCCAGTACGGCGGCCCGCATAGATTTTGGTAGGCAGGGTTTTATTGTCGAAGAAGATTTCGCCGCCGGTTACTTCGGTATCCCATACGCGGCCGTATGAAGAGAACGCACCAAATTTACCGACACGCGCTTTAATATTGTTGTACAAAGTACCTTCGGCATACAGTTTATTCACCGGCACATCATGATCGCCGTTGAACTTACCGGTTTCCAAATCGATATTCGGCTCGATTTGGGCAACCAATTTCCAATCTTTATACAGTTTTGCGCGTAACCAAAACTCCGCATTAAAGTTGGCATTGGTATCTTCAGGCGTCGGATTAACGCTGCTGTTGTTGGCATTGATGTCTTTGGTATCCGCACGCACGCGCAAACCACCATTTATAGTCAATAAATCATTGAAAATACTGATTTTATCGTCATCTTTGCGAATAATACTGCCGGAATTGACGTAATCGTTGGTGGTGGACAAAGCCGCCGCATCACGTCCGCCATCAGCATTCTCTGCCAAAGAATAAGACGATGAAGCCAATAAAATACAGGTTACAATCAGTTTGGTTTGAAATTTCATGCCGACTCTCCAAAAGAAGGTATTGAAAGTGAAGTATTCGATAAAGCGTACAAAATTATGAATTTCGTATAAATTATTCATTTTATTTACTAATTATTTTTATCGTATGTAAATTAGTGTAATCAGTCAAGCAGATTTAAACGCTTTATCCTCTTTCAGACGGCCTCTTGATTCAGGTCAAACAGAATCCTGCTCATCAAGCTGTTCAAACTGCCATTCCAAGGCATCGGCCAATGCCGTCCTGCGTTTTTGATGGCATCCCACAGCCTGACATAATTCCTCCGCATTTCCCCAAAACACAAAACGTTCACGCGCACGGGTAATGGCTGTGTAAAGCAGAGCCTTATCCAAACCTCGGGCTTCTTCTTCGCTTTCCGTCGTTGCAGGCACTGACGGGGGCAACAGCCATACTTCCCGATATTCCGAACCTTGGCTCTTATGCACCGTCATGGCAAAAGCCGATTCAAAATCGGGCAAACGGCTGATGGCAATTTTTTTGAATCCATCTTTCTCAGGAAAATAGGCAGACAAGCCATTCAACGATTCTTCATCTTTCATAATCAGACCGATGTCGCCGTTAAACACTTCCAGCATGTAATCATTGTGGGTAATCATGATGATTTGTCCGGCAAACCAAGGCGTTTCGCCCGAAACCTTGCCTTGTCGTTGCAAGTATTCTTGATAAGCCTGATTCAAATCATCCGCATCCTGCCGCCAAGCCGCCAATACCACTACATCGGCAGCATGACCATAGGCGAGTGCAACATTATTCTCTGCCACGGCCTGCCAATAATCCTGTTGCTTTTGATACAGCAAGGCGACCTGCTCTTTCAGACGGCCTGATTTCATTTCCAATTCTTTGGGGAACTTGTCAAACTGTTCAACCGCAGTTTGCTTTTCCCCGGAAACCACCGCCCTTGCCAAACAGCCGATACCGCTGTCTGCACCAAACCGGTGGCTGAACGTCAATTTGGCATTGTTTTGCGATAAAGCCTGTGGCTGCCCTTTTATCTCAAAGCCATGATTGGGCAGGTACACTTCCAGCTTTTCAGCGGTTTCTTTATCCAAAGCCGTCGGACGCGACAATGCTGCCAACACGGCTCCCAAGCCAACCGACGGCAACTGGTTTTCATCGCCAAGCAACACAAGACGGCAGCCGGTAGGCACGGCGCGCAATAAATCCAACACCAGCGGCAAATCCAACATCGACGCCTCATCCACCACCAAAACATCCAAAGCAAGCGGATATTCATGATTGAACACAGGGCGCATTTGCGGCGGACGCAGTTTCAACAAACGATGGACAGTCTGCCCTTCCAAGTTTTCCAAATGCGCTTTAATGCTCGGAGACAAATCAAAACCGTCCAAAGCACGCTGCAAAGCCCGTGCCATATGTGCAGCCGCTTTACCTGTCGGCGCAGCCAACGCAATACGGGGCAGCTTCGTACTGTTATTGCAAATCAGACCCAAAAGCTTTGCGACGGTCGTCGTCTTCCCCGTACCCGGCCCGCCGGTAATCAGCATAAAGTTTTGCAGCAAGGCCAAAGCAGCAGCATCCCGTTGCTCTTTGCTGTCTTTAGTATCAAACCAGTCGCTCAGGCTTTTTGAAGCCACCATGAAATTCACTTCTTCCGCCTCGGCACTTGCCAGCCGTTTGATTTCAACAGCCAAATCATGCTCCAACTGCCACATCCGCCCTAAAAACAATTTCCGGCCTTGCAGGATAAGCGGTTTATCCGCATTACCGACCAAATTCGGCAAGTTGCTTAAGGCATCAACATCCGCTTTATCCAAATAAACAAACGAATGCCCGTTTTGCAAGGCTGCAAACAGTCGAACCACATAAGGCTCAATAACGGATGCACCCTGTACTTCGTGACGGCGGAAAAACGCTATGGCCGCATCTGCGGCAGAGGAAAGGATAGAGTTGGTTGGATTCATGGTTTATGCTTGATTGATACGGACAAAAGAAAGGCCGTCTGAAAAACAGCGTTTCCATAAATGAAAACCTATTTTCAGACGGCCTCTATTATACCGTTCAAAGCATAAAATATTTGCCTGAAATAATAACCTTATTGCAGCACTTGCAGGCTGCCGTCTTTCATGGTCATTACCCGGTCGAAACGCTCAGCCAGCTCATCATCATGGGTCACCACAATCAGGCTGGTGTTCAATTCGCGTTTCAAATCCAGCATCATGTCCAGCACATTTTGCGCATTTTTACGGTCAAGGTTTCCCGTCGGTTCATCCGCCAATAAGCATTTCGGCTCATTAACCAAAGCACGGGCAATCGCCGCACGCTGACGCTCGCCGCCGGAAAGTTCACTCGGACGGTGCAGCATACGCTTGTCCAAGCCAACCTTTTTCAGCATATTGACAGCCTTCTCCTCAGCCATCGCCTTGGGCATTTTGCCGATTAAAAGCGGCATCATGACATTTTCCAAAGCAGAAAACTCAGGCAATAGATGGTGGAATTGATACACAAAGCCCAAATAACGGTTGCGCAATTCACCCAACTGTTTTTGGCTCAAGCCGCCCAAATCCTGATCCATCAGTATCACCTTGCCTTCAGACGGCATATCCAAGCCACCAAGAAGGTGCAGCAATGTGGATTTACCGCTGCCTGACGAACCAATAATACTCACGCTTTCCGCTTCTGCAACTTCAAAATCCAAATGATTCAACACTTGTACATTCAATGCGCCATCATTATAGCTTTTGCCAACGCCGGTACATTTCAAAATTGTCTTACTCATAACGCAAAGCCTCCGCAGGTTGGGTTTTTGCAGCACGCCAGCTCGGATACAGTGTGGCGATAAATGCCAAGCCAAGCGAAATGCAGGCAATAACGGCGACATCCTTCAAGTTCACATCGCTAGGCAGGTAATCGATGAAATAAACCTGTGAGTTAATCAAATGTACGCCAAATAGGTCTTCAAAAAACGCGACAATCTTACCAACATTCCACCCCAACAATACACCGCATACCACGCCCACAAGCGTACCAAAGAACCCCGCAAATGCGCCCTGTACCAAGAAAATCTTCATGACCCCACCCGGGGACAAACCCAAAGTGCGCAAAATCGCAATATCGGCTTGTTTTTCCGTTACCGCCATTACCAAAGAAGAAACGAGGTTAAACGCAGCAACCGCGATAATCAGTGTCAAAATGATGAACATCATGCGTTTTTCCAACTCAACGGCTTCAAAATAGCTGCGGTTGTTAAACGTCCAGTCGCGCACCCATACTTCATCTTTTTTAGCATCAGGAATCAACTTGGCAATGAAAGACGGCGCATTCTGAGGATCAGCCAATCGTAAACGCAGCCCACCGACATTTTCTCCCAGTCGATACAAGACTTGCGCATCCTTGATATGCGTCATGGCCAATGTGTTATCGACTTCATATACACCGGTTTTTACCACACCGACCACATTAAACTGCTTCAAGCGCGGCACTACACCGGCAGGAGTAACATTCCCCTCAGGCGTAATCACTGTAACCTTGCCACCAATCTCCGTGCCCAATGCCTCAGCAAGCCCTTGACCCAAAATAATATCAAATTCGCCCGGCTTCAAATCGTCGAAACTGCCGGCCGGCATATCCTTGCCGTAATCAACGACATTTTTTTCTTCAGACGGCAAAATACCGCGTATTTGTACACCGCGCACTTCTCCTGCATTAGCAAGCAAAGCCTGATCGGAAACATAAGGCGCGCTGGCCAATACTTCCTTTTTGCCTTTTACAAATTCGCGCAAACTCTGCCAACCCGGCGCACTGCCGACATCGTAATAGCCGATTTCTGCATGAGGTGCGACGTTCAACAATTGACCTCGTATCTCTTTCTGAAATCCGTTCATTACCGATAACACCACAATCAGCGCCGTTACACCCAAGGCGATACCGACGATTGAAATCATGGTAATAAATGACATAAAGCCATTGCGTTTTTTCGCACGCAAATAGCGCAGGCCTATCCAAGTTTCTAAAGAAGCCATTCAAAAATGCCTCATTCGTTTGTCAAAAATGGCTTATTGTACCGTAAAACCGACAGGTCGTCCGATTGCCCGACTGATGTAGCATTCAGGGATAAAGTGTATGTAAAACCATGTATCTTCCCGTAAATTCCGCCGAAAAACTTGCACAATCGGCCAATCGCCCTTATTCTGAAGCTGTGACACACTTTGTCACCATCAAAAAGGAAATACACTAATGAACAGCAAAAAATTCTTGGCCCTCGTATCCGTAGCTGTAGGTTTGTCATTCAGCTTCAATGCATATGCCGCCAAAGAAATCAAAATCAGTTCAAACAATACCGCTTACTCCGACGCCGATGTTCAAAAACTGGCAGCCACTGCTGTCGGCATGGGCGTAAAAGAACCTGTCAGCCTCAACAGCGGAAACGGTGTTGTTACCGTATCCGGCAGCAGCGCAACCAAATGCGCATTTAAAGTCGGCAACGGTGATACGCCTCAAATTCAAGGCGTCAGCTGCAAATAATCTGATTTCATCAATGAAAAGGCCGTCTGAAAAACATTCAGACGGCCTTTTTATATTGGCATTTAAGATTGGATATTTCTTCTATCGTAAACAGCCTGTGCCAAAGTACCGGCATCCATATATTCCATCTCGCCGCCCAAAGGGATTCCCCTTGCCAACCGGCTGACTTTATAAGGAAGATTTTTAAACAATTCCGCCAATACATACGCTGTCGCGTCGCCTTCGGCTGTGAAGTTGGTTGCAATGATAATTTCCTCAATATCACTCGCCTGCAAACGGGCAACCAGCTTATCTAATGCCACTGCCGAAATATCCATGCCCTGCGCCGGACTGACTTGCCCCATCAAAACAAAATACAGGCCATCATGGCAATTAGCCGCCTCCATACTGGAAACATCCGCCGGCATATGCACAATCATCAAGCGGCTTTTCTCACGTTTTTCGTCGGCGCAAATTTCACACAAATCGCCTTCGCAAAATGTATTACACATCCGACAATGCTGCACCTGTCTTAAGGCAAACTGCAAAGCATCCACCAACTCCTGCGCTTCTTCGCGTTTGTACTGTAAAAGCTGGTAAGCCATGCGTTGAGCGGATTTCGGGCCGACATTAGGCAGGATTTTTAATGCATTAATCAAGCGGACAAAGGCATCAGGATTTTTACTCATGATTTCAGACGGCCTTTAAAAAGATAGCTAAAAATAAGAAAACAGCCGGAATTCATCCGGCTGCCCTACTCTAATATTCTGCTTATTCGGCAGCATTATTAACTTGTTGTGCACCTTGCGTACGATCGATTTTCTTATCCAAATACTGGAGCAAGGCATCGAAAACATTGGCGGAAAGCTGCTGAACCAAAGCCTGTTTAGCAGCCGGAATCTGTGAATCGGCATTTTCAGGAGCAGAAACGCTCTGAACTTCCATAATCACCGGCGCAGGCATACCTTCCAACAATGTATACGCAGGTTTGCCGCCGACAGGACGCGCTTTCAGCAAAGCTGCATAAGCCTCCGGAGACATGGTTTTACGTGCATCTTGTGCGCTCAATTGAGAAACAGGCGACCATTGAACATCAGCAGCTTTACCGGCTTTCAATGCGGCCAAAGTTTCCTGGGCTTTTTTCTCTGCCAGTTTGGCGGCTTCAGAGCGCTGATATGCTGCACGGACATTGTCTTTGACTTCCGCAAATGGTGCGATTTTCTCTTCGCGCACTTCTTTCGCACGAATGACCCAAACGGTTTCGTTGTTGATGGCAATTACTTCAGAATTGTGTTTTTTCTTCAGTACATCGTCGCTAAACGCAGCATTAATCAACGTTTCAGGCAAACCTGCCTCTTTCGCACCCGCTCTGGTCACCCATTCATCCAAGTTTTCCACTTTCAAACCTGAATTGGCGGCTGCTTTTGCCAAAGAAGATGGATCATTGAAGGCATCTTCACCCAATTTTTCTTTAGCAGCATTAAAGGCAGAAGCTGCTTTTTTCAGTTTCAAGGCTGCTTCGATACGCGCTTTGGCTTGTTCCAAAGTCGGCTCAGCTTCGACATTCAAAACTTTAATGACGTGATAACCCAAAGATGATTTTACGGTATCGCTGACTTCGCCTTTGCCCAATGCAAATGCCGCTTTATCGAATTCAGGTCCAAAGCCGCTGCCGCCACCTTTGCTCAGATAACCCAAGTTGCCGCCTTTATTGCTGCTGGACAAGTCTTTGGAATACTTGGCCGCCAGTTCGGCAAACGAATCCGGATGCTCTTTAAGCTCCGCAGCCATTTTGTCCACTTCTGCTTTAATTTCCGCATTACTTGCTTCATCTCCGTTAGGCATGACCGGAATGAAAATATGCGCAATTTCGGCTCTTGGCGACAAATCTACACTTTTGCTGTCGTAAGCTTTTTGTACTTCTTCCGCACTGACGGTTTGCTTGTCAGCCAAATCTTTGATGTTCAAAACCACATATTCCAGCTTAACGGCTTGAGGAATCAAGTAATCTTTTTTATGCGCTTCATAATACTTTTGCAAAGCCGCATCATCTACTTTTACTTGTGCCGCAAATGCTTCAGGGCTGAACGTAAATGAACGGATGGTACGTGTTGCTTGAGTCAGGTTAATCAACTGACGTGCTTGCGCATCGCTGACCAAAGCGCCGTTTTGCACTAAATTCAACAGATTTTGCAATTGGAACTGTTCGCGGATATCTTCAACGAACTGATCCTCGGTCATCCTGCGTTGATCCAAATATTTCTTGAGCAAATCCTGGCTGAATTTACCGGAAGCATCATGGAAATTCGGATCATCCACAATAACTTGCTTGATTTGCTCCTGAGACACAGCGATGCCCATCAGCTTGGCACCTTGCTTCAGATAAGCACGTTGCAATAACGATTGGAATACCGCATCACGCGAAGGTGCATTATTGCCGGCAGCCTGCTCGTTTTGTATCGCAATCTGTAAAGCATGCTCGCTGACCTTCTCATCCCCGACTTTGACAATGTAATCAGAACCCGGCGAAGACAAGTTATTGGCACCGAATCCGATAAAGGTCAGACCGATGATACCTAAAACAATCTGGGCGGGTGTTTTATATTTTTCAACAATATGGAACATATTTATCCGAAAGAAAAGTTTGGCGCGGCAGCCAGAAAATGCTGCCGCAAAAATCTTAAAATCCTGAAAACAGGCTCAAAGCGCGTATTGTAACGTATTTTTTCGAGGCTTGCTTTTTCAGACGGCCTAAAAACCTAAAAATACCTTATCCGAAAATTTCCTGATACGCTTCTACTGAAAATCCGACATGAACCTGTCCTTCTTTGACCAATACAGGCCGCTTGATGATGCTGGGATTCTCCACCATCAAAGCAATCGCACCTTCTTTTGTGGCGGCAGATTCTTGCGCATCTTTATCCAACTTGCGCCAAGTCGTACCTCTTTTATTGAGCAAAATTTCCAAAGCCGCCTGACCCAGCCAGCCATCAATCAATTCGGCAGTCGGGGCGTTTTTCTTAAAATCTACAAACTCAAACTCGATGCCGTTTTCCGCCAACCAACTGCGCGCTTTTTTAACCGTATCGCAATTGGGAATACCGTATAGTTTTATCATCTTAATTTATCCTTGGTTTTATTCATAAAATCACAAATTCAGGCCGTCTGAAACTTTTCAGACGGCCTGAATTGAATGCAGCTTATTTCTTAGCAGCTTTCTTTACTTTAATCTTCACGCTTTTGCCTTGCGCGTTATTTTTATGCCCGGCTTTGACGGAAGTTGTTTTCGCCTGCGTTTTTTTCTTGCCTGCGGCTTTAGGTTTGCTTGGCTTGGCAGGCTTGGAGGCAGGTTTACTTTTCACCTTGCTCTTCTTTGCCTTCATGGGAGCAGCCAACGCTTCATCAATTTCTTTAGCCGACAGTTTACGCTTACGCTTTTCGACAGACTTGTCAGCAGCTATTGGCTTGCTTACAGGTTTTGCTTTTCTACCTCCGCGTTTCTTACCGACTGAACCGCCGCTGATTAAGGTCAAATCAATCTTGCTGGTATCCAAATCGGCTCGCGCGACTTTTACAGTAACCGTATCGCCCATGTTGAAACGGACACCACTACGCTCGCCCTCAATTGCCATAATTTCAGGACGGAAGTTGAAATAATCCTCTCCCAAATCGCTGATATGTACCAAGCCGTCGATATGAATATCGTCCAAGGTTACAAAAATACCGAAGCTGGTCATGCCCGAAATCTTGCCACTGAAAACTTCGCCGACTTTGTCGCGCATATAATAAGTTTTCAGCCAGTTTTCCACATCGCGGCTGGCATCATCGGCTCGGCGTTCGCAGAAAGAGGTATGCACGCCCAAAGCCTCCCAGGTTTTATTGGGTTGGTAAGTTTGTCCGTTCAATACAGCTTTAATGGCGCGATGTACCGTCAAATCGGGATAACGGCGGATAGGCGAAGTAAAGTGTGCATATGCGCCATAAGCCAGACCAAAGTGACCGTCGCAATGAGGCTCATAAACCGCCTGCTGCATAGAACGCAGCATCATCACTTGTAACAATTCCGCGTCCGGACGGTTTTTAAATTGCTCGGCAAGCGTAGCATAGTCTTTCGGCGTCGGATTATCGCCGCCACCCAAACTCAGCCCCAGCAAACCAAGCTGCTCGCGTAAGGTGGCCAGTTTTTCAGGAGTCGGGCCCAAGTGATTACGGAACAAAGCCGTATGTTTGTTTTTCAGCAAAAATTCTGCCGCGCAAACATTCGCCGCTAACATACATTCTTCAATCAGCTTGTGCGCATCGTTGCGGACAACGGGAACAATCTTGTCAATCTTACCGTTGTCATCAAAAATCATCTGAGTCTCAACGCTCTCAAACTCAACCGCGCCACGCTCGAAACGTTTTTTCTGCAAGATTTTAAATAACTTATACAGAGTATCGATTTGCTGCTTAAACGGATAATCCTGGCCGTCTGAAATCCAATCCCAAACTTGATTGTAAGTCAGTCGCGCATGAGAACGCATTACTGCCGGATAGAAACGGTATTCCTTGATATTGCCGGCATAGGTAATCACCATATCGCACACCATACACAGGCGTTCAACATCAGGATTGAGAGAGCAGATGCCGTTGGACAAATTCTCCGGCAGCATTGGAATCACACGGCGCGGGAAATACACGCTGGTACTGCGTTCTTGAGCATCTACATCAATCGCGTCATCAGGGCGGACATAATGACTGACATCAGCTATCGCCACCACCAAGCGGTAGTTGCGGCCAATTTTTTCGGCAAAAACCGCATCGTCAAAGTCCCGCGCAGTTTCGCCGTCAATGGTTACCAGAGGCAAATCGCGTAAGTCCACGCGCCCTTTCAAGTCGGTTTTACGCACATGATCGGGAATTTTCTTCGCGGCTTTGACACACGCTTCGCTGAATTGATGAGGCAAATGGTGCTTGCGTACAGCAATTTCAATTTCCATACCGCTGTCGGCATAATCGCCCAACACTTCAATCAGCTTAGCCACAGCAGGACGATGCGCTTCAGGATACGTCTCAATTTCAGCCACAATCACTTGGCCGGATTGCGGTTTAAAGTTCGCCACGCTTTCAGGCTCTAACACGATACTTTGGCTCAAACGCTTGTCTTCTGCCTCCAAAATAGCCACGCCACGATCCATATAAAAACGACCGACCACTTTAGACTGCGCACGCTCCACCACATCTAAAACCGTTCCTTCACGACGGCCTCTGCGGTCGATACCGGCAGGACGAACGGTAACAATATCCCCGTGCATCACGCCGCGCATCTGACGCTCATACAAAACGAAATCACCTTCGCCCGTCGGCGTTAGCGGCACAGCAAAACCAAAACCGTCTTTATGCGCTTCGACACGACATTTAACCAATGCCAATTTTTCTGCCGCGCATACCGCGCCACGTCGGTTGATCAACACCTGACCATCACGTGCCATCGCTTTCAAACGGCGTTCGAAGAATTCATATTCATCTTCTGTAATCGACAATTCATGTGCCAACGCTTCGATTTTTGTCGGCACACCTTTTTGTTCCAATAATTCAATGACCCATTCACGGCTGGGCAACGGATGAGCGTAACGTTGTTTCTCCCGCTCCAAATACGGGTCTTTTTCTCGTAAATTTAAAGATTTAGTATTTTTGTTCATTTTGATAGTTGACATTCTTTTTTTAAAATATATAATAGCTGCTTCTTCGCAGTTCAGGTAGTCAACTCTACCTTAAATTGAAGAATAAAGCAAAGCCCAGGTGGCGGAATTGGTAGACGCGCTAGCTTCAGGTGCTAGTGTCCTCACGGGCGTGGAAGTTCGAGTCTTCTCCTGGGCACCAAATAATTTGGTGCTTCTTTGCTTAAGAAAATTTAAATTGCCCAGGTGGCGGAATTGGTAGACGCGCTAGCTTCAGGTGCTAGTATCCTCACGGGTGTGGAAGTTCGAGTCTTCTCCTGGGCACCACTGATAAATCAATCAGTCAATTTTTCACATTATTCTGATAACAAGTCAGGATAATAGTCCACAGAGAGGTGGATGAGTGGTTTAAGTCGCACGCCTGGAAAGCGTGTATACGTGAATAGCGTATCGAGGGTTCGAATCCCTTCCTCTCTGCCAGATACTAAAGACACCAGCTAACGGTGTCTTTTTTCATATCCGCCCTTCTTAAAAATATTACACCACACTTTTATTTCTATTACCCTCCAATCATAAACCTGCCACTCATTCTTATCTTATACTAAACCTTAATGATTAAAGGCCGTCTGAAAGTTTTCAGACAGTCTCTTTCTTAAAACCTACCAAATCCCGAACCATTGTTTATCAGACTGCTTTTTATCACCGCTCTGCTGCTCATAATTTTGACGGCGAAATTGCCAAGGTGCTTGCGGATTGTCTTTTTTCCATAAGCCTTTTCGTTTTTCCTTGGCTTGTTTTTGTGCGGCCGAATAGTCAGTGTAAGCGGTTTTACTTTGTTGTTTTTTGGCATAACTTTCATAATGCCATGCGGCGCCATCCCGTATCTGCATTAAATTCAAGTCAATCGTGCCGACAGATACTTGGGCAACTTCGCGCTGGTAGCGGTCAGCTTCAAACACACGGACTTTGACTTTTTTATTCAATGCGGCATCAATCAGATTATCTCGTGATTGCGTACCATAAGCCTGATTGATTTCCGGTGCATCAATATAGGCCATACGGATTTTGTGTTTCCGGCCGTCGCTATCGATAATATGCACGGTATCGCCATCATGGATTTTGATGATTTTTCCGTTGTATGTGTAGGATTGTCGCAATGACTTTTGTTTTTGTTCCGGTTTGGGTTCAGCTTCGGCTTTGGTGTCAGATGTGGCTTTGACGACATTTTCACCCAGCCATTCATTGACCTTTTCCAAACCGATATTGTCGCTTTGTGCCAATGTTGCGGCAACGCTTACCCCTGTACGAATCAACTCGGTATCGCGTGAGCTGTAACCAAGCGCGCCCAAAACGGATAAAACAACGGGCAACCATTTTATAATTTTACTAATTTGCATATTTTGCCAAATTGAAGGCCGTCTGAAAGACCTAATACACTTTCAGACGGCCTTTAAGATTGATTAATCTTCATTAATCCTGACAAGGCAGGATGACTTTTGCGCCTTCTGCCGTACCCAAAACCAACACATCGGCGGCATCGCGGGCAAAAATACCGTTTTCGAGTACGCCGGTGATTTTGTTGATTTCGTCTTCCATTTTCAGGGCTTGGTCGATATTGAGGCCGTGAACATCGACGATTTGGTTGCCATAGAAAGTAGTATAGCCGACACGCAACTCAGGCTGTCCGCCCATGGCAAGCAGTTTGCGCGACACCAGCGAACGGGCATTTTCAACCACTTCTACCGGCAACGGGAATTTACCCAAACGGGAAACATATTTGCTTTCATCGGCAATACAGACAAATTTATCGGATGCACTGGCCACGATTTTTTCGTTCAAATGCGCACCGCCGCCACCTTTAATCATTTGCAGCGCGTGGTTGACTTCGTCTGCGCCGTCAACATAAACCGCCAAACCCATCACTTCATTCAGTGAAACTTCTGGAATTTCATATTTCGCCAAAAGCTCGCTGGATTTTTTAGAAGTAGACACGGCACCCTTAATTTTCTTACCGCTTTTACCCAAAGCTTCGATAAAGAAGTTGATGGTAGAGCCGGTACCGATACCGATGTATTCGTTTTCAGGAACAAATTCCACCGCTTTTTCGGCGGCAATACGTTTGAGTTCGTCTTGAGTTGCCATGTTGTCAGTCCTTCAGTTTGAATAATAAAGTAATTTTAAGCTCTTAGGCTTTAATCAGCAATACTGCCGCTTGCGCTTCAATGGCTTCCATACGCCCCAGATAGCCAAGTTTTTCGTTGGTTTTACCCTTGATGTTCACGCAGTTTTCAGGCAAACCCAAATCTACGGCAATATTGGCGCGCATTGCTGGAATATGCGGCGCAAGTTTTGGCTTTTGCGCAATCACAGTCGTATCGACATTAACCACCTTCCAACCCAATACCTGCACGCTTTGATAAGCCTCGCGCAACAGCACACGGCTGTCTGCATCTTTGAATTCGGCGGCAGTATCAGGAAAATGGCTGCCGATATCGCCCAAACCGGCCGCGCCCAACAGGGCATCGGTAATCGCATGCAAAAGCGCATCGGCATCGGAATGGCCCAGCAAGCCTTTTTCAAACGGAATGTTGACGCCGCCGAGTATCAAATCTCGCCCTTCAACCAACTGATGGACATCGTAGCCCTGTCCGACACGGATATTCATATTGTTTCCTTAAATAATGGGTTTTAATTGTTCAGACGGCCTTGAGCAACAATCTGACAATGTATTCGTCTTGCGGCAGCGTCAATTTTAAATTGCGCGTATCACCCTGCACCAAGCGCGGTCGGATACCCAGTTTTTCAACCGCTGATGCTTCATCCGTAATTTCACTCAAATCATCAACCGATAAGGCTCGATTTAATAAGGCCGTCTGAAAAAGCTGCGGCGTTTGCGCCTGCCATAATCCTGCGCGTGCAACGGTTTCATCAATATGATGACTGCCGTCTGCCCGCTTGAGCGTATCGGCCACCGGTATGGCCAGAATGCCGCCTTCGTCATTCTCGCCTGCCTCATCAAGCAAACGCGTTAACGCTTCGGCAGGCAGGCAACAGCGCGCGGCATCATGAACCAAGATATTGTCTTGCGCCTCGGCTAAACCTTGTTCTAATAAAGTAGATACGCCGTTGCGTACCGTTTCAGCACGACTTGCGCCTCCTACTCGAAAGACACGCACTTTCTCAGACAGGGCTGTCTGAAAAACCGAATCTTCCGGCGAAAGAATAACGGCAATTAAATCTATGCGGGGGTGTTGCTCAAAAATTTCTATGGTATGTTGCAATACGGTTTTACCATTGATTTCAACATATTGTTTTGGTTTTCCTGCACCAAATCGCGCACCGACACCGGCAGCAGGAATCAAAGCGATATTGCGGCGCATCATGCTGACGCTCCGGCATTGGCCTCATCCGGTGTTTCTGCCTTGCGCCATACACACGCTTCGCCCAAATCGTCCAAATATTTTTCATGTGCCGCCAGCTCGTCCGCATTGGCTTTGATGACTTTCAACTGCGACGTACGTTTGGTTTCCGCAATAACGGTTTGTTTGACTTCACCCTCTTCTTCCGCCTCGCCGCCCATCAGGTCGAACTGCTGACGCGTCATGGCAAGATAGACTTCACCCAAAAGCTCACAGTCGATTAACGCGCCGTGCAAAACCCGTTTGCTGCGGTCAACGGAAAAGCGGTTACACAACGCATCCAAACTCGCCTTTTGCCCCGGGAACATTTCACGCGCCATAGCCAGCGTATCGGTCACTTTACAACCGAGTTCCTCGATAGAAGGCAAACCCATGCGGCGGAATTCCATATTCAGGAAGCCGACGTCAAACTTAGCATTATGGATAATCAGCTCTGCGCCACGTATAAAGTCGGCAATCTGTTTACCCACTTGGGCAAACGGCGGCGCATTCTTCGCTTCCAATACTTCAATCGTCAAACCATGCACCTTCGCCGCCTCCTCCGGCATATCGCGTTCGGGGTGAACATATAAATGAAGGTTGGAGTCGGTCATTTGGCGGTTGATCATTTCCAAGCCGGCAAATTCGACCAGACGGTCGCCGTTTTCAGGATAAAGACCCGTGGTCTCCGTATCGAGGATAATCTGACGTTGGCTCATGGTTGGTGGTTTCTACAATTATCAAAACGTCCTGAATCATACTGAAGGCCGTCTGAAATGTATAGTCAGCAAAACTTTAGCTGCTGTTTAAATGCCTTTTTACGGCTGGATTTTTTCAGACGGCCTTTATTCTTTTTTCATTTAATGGCCATCTATTACGTCATTTTTGAGTAGAAAACCCAATTTCTAAAAAATTTTTAAATTTAATTTATTTAATAATCAATACTTTACTTACAAATTAAATAATAGGAACAATTATCATTTGCAAATTTAAAAAATCGCCGTATAATACAACCCATCGAAACAAAACAACCGCACAACAGAATGAAAGGAGAAGAAAATGCCCGAAAGTATTTTTAAGCAAGTCTCCCTCGACATTCTGAGACTGCACCAGCAAGCCATCCGCTCTTTGATCGCCACCAAATGTTGCGATGAGTGCGAAGTACACGACGCAGTATTCATTACTTTAGATGGCCGATATTATGTTTGGCTCCCTTGTATGGGCAAATCGCCCCAATCAGAAACCGGCATCCTGCTGATTGAAGATGAAGACGGCAATACACGCTTGAGCTGGGTTACTGGTACACGCGAAGTCAAACAAAAAGACAGTCTGTACAACCGCGTTGTTTCCGCCCTGCAAAGAAAAATGCAGCGCACGAAAAACAAGTTTATCCAGTCGGCAAACGCTCGATTGCTTGAACTTACGCCTCAGCAAGGCCGTCTGACGACAAACAGCAAAGATTTCTCGCTTTCACCACATGACTTGATGAAAGCACTTTATCCGGCAACACATCAAATAGGAGAATTTGCCCTGTAACAGTTTTTGGTAGTGGTTTGTGTTCCTTTTGCGCCCCTTAAAATTTTAAAGGGGCGATTTTTTTGCCCCTACTTTTCAGACGGCCTAAACACCGGTTTTCCAGTACAATAAAGGCCGTCTGAACATTTCCTACTTTTCAACCAACCATGCAACTGCTCAAATACATCCAATCACAAGGCCTCGGCAGCCGCAAGCAATGCCAATGGCTGATAGACAATGACTGCATTGCCATCAACGGCGAAATCCATAATCGTGCCAAAGACGATATCGACCCGTCTCAAGTGCACACCCTGTCTGTTGACGGCGAAGAAATTGCCGCCGTCCCCATGCCCCATTTCTACATTCTGCTTCATAAGCCTGCAGATTACGAGACTTCGCACAAACCTCAGCAATATCCAAGCATCTTCAGTCTGTTTCCCGACCACATGCGCAATATCGATATGCAGGCAGTCGGCCGCTTGGATGCAGACACAACCGGCATTATTCTTATTACCAACGACGGGCAATTTAACCACCGAGTTACCTCGCCCAAGCACAAAGTTCCGAAGCTCTACCGCGTCACTTTGAAACATCCTGCCGACGATACCCTTTGCACCACACTGAAAAACGGCGTTCTCCTGCATGACGATAATGAAACCGTCGCCGCAGCCGAAGCAGTATTAGCCGCCCCAACCACATTGATGATGACCATTACCGAGGGTAAATACCATCAGGTCAAACGCATGGTTGCAGCCGCAGGCAACCGTGTCGAACAGCTCCACCGTGAGAAATTCGGCGACTGGAATGTCGATGATTTGGCCACAGGAGAATGGAAATTTATCCAAATCTAAAAAAATTCCAAATTTTTTCGATAATTTTTTAAACAATATGGATTTTTTATACATTTAAAATCAAACATCTAAACCTTATCATTTTTATTTAACAGAATTTAACACTGTAAAGACTGAACTATTGTATAATTCGCCTGTCTGAGTAACACTTGCTTCGAAAGAAGTGAGTAAGTGAGTAAGACGTTTTCCCCGTAATGTGTTTGGCCATCTATACTTTCCCCTTAGTATAGATGGTTTTTTTTATCTAAAATTTGGCAACCAAACAGGCGTACTTTCAGACGGCCCTTCTTATCTAAAGAAGCCATCATTTCTAAACCCCATCTCCACTCATTAAATTGCCATTACTCCTTTTCTCTTTCTCGTCTCTTCCGCATCAATCTGTGCTGTTTCAATTTCAGACAAATCGTTTTATAGAAAGAAAACCGATTGGTAACTATCCAAACTAAGGTTACAGGATGTTATTTAGACGGCCTTAGATAAATACCATCTTTGTTGCCGACATACTTGAAAACACACCTTAGTGCTATCCAATATCCTCACAACAACCTTTTTCCCATATCCCACTTTTCAGACGGCCTTTATCGTTACGGCTCTTTCAATCATTCATATCGCTTCAGACAAATTCTCTGTTTGCAGGTTTCAATACCAAGCAAACCAGAGAAACCCACTAAAAATTCTCCATTACATGGTTTTTTTAACTAATATTCTTTTCAGACTTTAGTCAAGATTCGTTAAATCTTTGCGGTAAAATGTTGTCTTTATTTTTATGCATCTGAGTATTTATGTCTTCCAATCAACCCCGTCAAACCTGGTCCAACCGTTTGACTTACATCCTTACCGTTGCCGGCGCGACTGTCGGCTTTGGCGCGACATGGCGTTTCCCGTATCTGGTTGGTGAAAACGGCGGTGGCGCGTATGTGTTTCTGTTCTGTATCGCCATGCTGGTCATCGGTATTCCGATGATCTTGGTGGAAAACGTCATCGGTCGCCGTAAAGGCGTGAACGCGCTGGATACGTTTGGCGGCACAATGAATGGCAAACCCGTTGCCAAAGTTTGGAAATTGGTCGGTTGGATGGGCCTGCTCGGCGCATTCGGCATCATGGCCTATTACATGGTGCTCGGCGGTTGGGTCATCAGTTACATCGTCAATATCATCGGCGGCAATTTGGATATTTCCAGCCCGGTTTCCGGCGAAGTTACCAAAAGCTTCTTTACCGAACACATCGAAAACAGCCCTTGGGAAATTGCCTTTTACACCTTCCTATTTGTGGTCGTAAACCAATGGATCTTGGTCAAAGGCGTGATCGGCGGTATTGAAAAAGCGGCAAAATACCTGATGCCTTTGCTGTTTTTATTCCTGATTGCCATGGTCGTGCGCAACGTTACTCTGCCGGGCGCTATGGAAGGCATTACCTTCTATCTGAAACCTGACTTCAGCAAAATTACGGCCGAACTGTTCGTCTTCGTTTTGGGCCAAGTATTCTTCGCCTTGAGCTTGGGTTTCGGCGTGATGATTACGTTATCCAGCTATCTGGATAAAAACGAAAATCTGGTTCAGACGGCCGTAATTACCGCGATTACCAATACTTTGATTGCCGTGTTGGCTGGCTTTATGATTTTCCCATCCCTCTTCAGCTTTGGCGTTGCCCCTAACTCCGGCCCGACGCTGGTGTTCCAAAGCCTGCCGATCGTGTTCTCCAATATGTGGGCAGGCCCTGTATTTGCAGTGATTTTCTTCTCACTGCTTCTGATTGCCGCGCTGACCACTTCTCTGACCATTTATGAAGTGTTGATTACGACCATTCAGGAGAAAACCAAAATCCGCCGCGCAGCGGCTATTACCATCGTACTGACAGGTATTTTTATCTTCGGCAATATCCCTTCCATCTTGAGCTACGGCCCATGGAAAGATATTTCCGTGTTTGGTAAAAACATTTTCGATGCTTTTGACTATATCAGCGGCAACATCCTGTTTATGCTGACCGCGCTCGGCTCTGCCTTGTTCGTCGGTTTCGTGATGAAAGATGAAGCGAAGGACGAATTGCTCTACAAAGGCAACCATACTACGGTCAATATCTGGTTTGCCTATGTGAAATACCTCGTGCCGTTGGTGATTCTGCTGATTTTCATCAGTAATCTGTTCTGATAAGCAAACATATAAAAAGGCCGTCTGAAATATTCAGACGGCCTTTATTTTAACTACGCTTTATTCTGCCCAGTTTTTCTTCTTACTGGTTTTACCGATACCGGTGTTGAAGCTGTTGGTTGGGTCGAGTTTTTTATAGAACTGTTTCAGCTCGGGCTTGGCTTCATACAGATGACCGACATTATGCTCGGCAGGATATTGCGCACCGCGTTGGTCAAGCAGATGGAGCATTTCATGTTCCAAAGCCATACAGTCGTTGCCTTTTTTAATGATGTAGTCCTGATGGAACACATGACACATAAAATGTCCGTAATACAATTTATGGATGATTTTATTGTCGATTTCGGGCGGCAGTGTTTCAAACCAATCACGATCATCACGACGCAAGGCGATATCGAGTGCAACCAAATCCTCTACTTCATCATCATGTACAGAACGGTAACGGATCGCGGCAGAAGCCACAGCAAAGCGATGCAGCATAGCCGCCTGCGTTTCTTCGGCATTACATTCAAAGAATGCGCCGCCATGGGTTGCAAAATATTCCTTCAAGAAAGCACGCGCTTCTTCTACCCCCTCGCCACCCATTTTTAAAATCAGGTGATGTTCATATTTATCCCGATAGTTGCGCATAGATTTCGGCAAGTGATCGGGCAAAATCTTACTGATCAGTTGCATGAATTTATCAGAGAAGTGTTTTGGTAAGAAACTTATCTTTTTGCTGAATCTATCCACACGGGCCTTCAGATCAAACAGTTTCGGAAGTTGGTGGGTACCGAACGTCTTAATGATATAAAAAGTATCTTTACCATAAACGGCAGCAATATCAAAAGCATGACGATGGATATACTCACCAGAAATAGGCAGGTTTTTAAACTCGCTCAAAGCAGCACGACGAATATCGGTCAGCTCATTAATATCATTTGTACCGATATAGAAAACGGCAGTCTGTTTTTCTTGTGGGAACGTATCCAAGCGTACGGCAAACACCATCAGCTTGCCCGCGCAACCTGATGCTTCGTAGTGACGTGCAGGGTCGGCATTAAAACGGGCGGCAGTCGGTTCATTCACTTGGCGGACATGATCGCAATAAGCATGGTCATGCCCTTTGCCTGCATTTTGAACAATGTCTTTTTTCTGATAATGGAAACCTTGCAGATTGGTCAGAATTTCTTCAGGGGTTTCGCCCAAATCAATGCCCAAATGGTTGACCAGCTCCAGCTTACCCTCTTCGTTGATTTGTGCAAACAGGGCCATTTCCGTATAAGCCGGACCACGCTGTACCAATGCACCGCCGGAGTTATTACATACGCCACCCAATACAGATGCGCCGATACAGGACGAACCAATTACAGAGTGCGGCTCACGGCCTAAAGGTTTCAGCAGCAGCTCCAATTGATTCAAGGTAGAACCGGGCAGGCAGACAACCTGTTCGTTATTGTTAATCGGCTGAATGATGTTCAGACGCATGGTATTCACAATCACAATATCTCGGTCGTAATCATTGCCGTCAGGAGTCGAGCCGCCAGTCAGGCCGGTATTGGCAGCCTGCGTAATCACGATAACATCAGCCTCAACACATGCCTGCAAGATTTGCCACATTTCCAACACCGTACCCGGGCGGACAACTGCCAGCGCCTTGCCTTCGCCAAAACGATAGCCTTGACGGTATTGTTCGGTTTTCGCCGGGTCTGTGATGATGTATTTTTCACCGACGGTTTGCGTCAGCCGGCTGATTAATTGTGTAGCATTCATTGCATACTCCTTGAGAGATTAAAATATTTATTAGATTGCAAGCATTGTAGTAATCCGTTCAATCAAAGTAAAGGCGAAACCCGTTTTTTAAACTCATCTTTTAAATAAACAAAAGGCCGTCTGAAAATTTCAGACGGCCTTTTGTTTTAAGCCTGAATAATCAGATTATTCGGCTGCTTTCTCTTCGCGAGCAGGTGCTTCCAGCAAAGCTTTGATAGACAGGCGTACGCGGCCGCGATCGTCTACTTCCAATGCTTTCACGTTCACAACCTGACCTACTTGCAGATAGTCGCTGACATTGCGTACGCGCTCGTGGGCGATTTGGCTGATGTGTACCAAACCGTCTTTGCCCGGCATCACGCTGACAATCGCACCAACGTTGTTGTCGAGGATTTTAACCACAGTACCTTCGTACACTTTGCCCACTTCCACTTCGGCAGTGATTTCTTCGATACGTTTTTTCGCTGCATCGCCTGCTTCTTGAGTAGTCGCAGCGATAGTGATGGTACCGTCTTCAGCGATGTTGATTTCAGTACCGGTTTCAGCAGTAATCGAACGAATAGTTTCACCGCCTTTACCAATCACATCACGGATTTTGTCTTGGTTGATTTTCATGGTGAACAAACGTGGCGCGTGTGCAGACAGTTCTTGCGGGCCTGCAACGGCGGCTTTCATCTGATCCAAGATGTGCAAACGTGCTTCTTTGGCTTGAGCCAAAGCGATTTGCATGATTTCTTTGGTAATACCTTGGATTTTGATGTCCATTTGCAGCGCGGTCACACCTTCTGTTGTACCGGCTACTTTAAAGTCCATATCGCCCAAATGGTCTTCATCACCCAAGATGTCGGTCAGGACGGCAAATTTGTTGTTGTCCAAAATCAGGCCCATAGCGATACCGGCAACGTGTGCTTTCAAAGGCACACCGGCAGACAACAGGCTCAAGCAGCCGCCGCAGACGGAAGCCATAGAGGAAGAGCCGTTGGATTCGGTAATTTCAGAAACCACGCGCATGGTGTAGCTGAAATCTTCAGGTTCTGGCAATACGGCCAACAACGCACGTTTAGCCAAGCGGCCGTGACCGATTTCACGACGCTTTGGCGCGCCTACGCGACCCACTTCACCGGTAGAGTATGGAGGGAAGTTGTAGTGCAGCATGAAGCGGTCGGTATATTCGCCGGACAGCGCATCAATGATTTGCTCGTCGCGTGAAGTACCCAAAGTTGCAACCGCCAAAGCTTGGGTTTCGCCACGGGTAAACAGTGCAGAACCGTGAGTGCGCGGCAATACGCCGGTTTGAATGTTCAGCGGACGAACAGTGCGGGTGTCGCGACCGTCGATGCGCGGTTGTCCGTCCAAAATTTGGCTGCGGACAACATCGGCTTCCAAATGTTTGAAAATACCTTTGATTTCGTTGGCTGCCAAAGTGTCGGTTTCTTCGGTAATCAACGCTTCTTTCACGGCATTCCAAGCTTCGTCCAATTTGGCAGAACGCGCTTGTTTTTGACGGATTTTGAACGCTTCTTTAATGGTTTCGCCGGCAATTTCGCGTACTTTTGCAACCAATTCTTCATTGGTTTCAGGTGCTTTCCAATCCCAAACTTCCGGGTTAACTTCGTCGGCAAACTCATTGATGGCGTTAATGGCCACTTGCATTTGATCGTGACCGTAAACAACCGCACCCAGCATCACTTCTTCAGACAAGATGTCGGCTTCGGATTCCACCATCAACACGGCTTTAGAAGTACCGGCAACAACCAAGTCCAATTGTGATTTAGCCAATTCGGCTTTAGTCGGGTTCAGAACGTACACGCCGTTTACATAACCCACGCGTGCCGCACCAATCGGACCGGCAAACGGTACACCGCTCAACACCAGCGCGGCAGATGCACCCAGCATTGCAGGAATGTCAGAATCGATTTCAGGGTCAACAGACACCACCATCGCTACGATTTGGATGTCGTGGTAGAAACCTTCAGGGAACAGAGGACGAATCGGACGGTCGATCAGACGGCTGGTCAGGATTTCTTTTTCGCTTTGTTTGCCTTCGCGTTTGAAGAAACCGCCGGGGATTTTACCTGCTGCGTAAGTACGCTCGAGGTAATCGACAGTCAGAGGGAAGAAGTCTTGGCCTTCTTTCACTTCTTTGTTGGTAGTAACGGCAACCAAAACAACAGTGTCGCCCATAGATACTTTAACGGCAGCAGCGGCTTGGCGAGCGATTTCGCCGGTTTCCAAAGTAACGGTTTGATTACCGTATTGGAAGGTCTTAACGTGTTTATTGAACATCATTGTTCCTTTCAAAATACCGCACTGCTAAAACACTAATAATGCACACTAAAATCCGAATGTGCATAGTTAGGGTTTCAGACCGTGCGGCAGGTTATAAACAAGCTTTCAGACGGCCTTTCAGTCGCTGAAAACAACTCTCGATTATAAAGGCAACTATCCTTAAAATCCAGTATTTATACAATAAAAAGGCCGTCTGAAACATATCTCTTTCAGACGGCCTTCAAACTTAAAAATTAATCCTGAGTCAGCAAAGTCAATGCTTCCTGATATTTTTCGACTGTTTTCTGAATTACATCGGCAGGCACTTTAGGCGCAGGCGCTTTTTTGTTCCAACCGCTTTGCTCCAGCCAGTCGCGGACAAATTGTTTGTCAAAAGATGGCGGATTGGTGCCGACTTTGTATTGGTCTGCAGGCCAAAAACGGCTGGAGTCTGGCGTCAATACTTCATCCA
This sequence comes from Neisseria sp. HMSC058F07, assembly GCF_001810035.1. NCBI lineage: Bacteria > Pseudomonadati > Pseudomonadota > Betaproteobacteria > Neisseriales > Neisseriaceae > Neisseria > Neisseria sp. HMSC058F07. The sequence continues at coordinate 146,334 of NZ_KV799671.1, forward strand.
TCAAAGTCAGCGTACCTTCTTCATCCAAACCAAATTCAAACTTGGTATCGCAAATAATAATACCGCGGAATTTGGCATATTCGGCCGCTTCCGTGTAAAGCTGAATCGCCTTGGCGCGTACTTCCGCCGCCAGCTCTTTGCCGATGATGCGTTCGCATTCTTCAAAGCTGATGTTTTCATCATGATCTCCGACTGCGGCTTTGGTCGACGGCGTAAAAATCACTTCAGGCAACTGCTGCGCTTCCTGCATACCTTCAGGCAGTTGAATGCCGCAGACAGAACCGGTTTTTTGATAATCTTTCCAACCGCTGCCTGCCAGATAACCGCGCACAATGGCCTCCACTTTCACCGGAGTGAGTTTTTTAGCCACAACGGCGCGTTTTTCTAGAACTTTGGCTTCGTTTTCAGGCAAAACATCGTAAACCGTCTGGCCGGTAAAATGGTTAGGCATGATATGAGCCAGTTTTTTAAACCAAAAATTGGAAATCTGCGTCAGAATCTCCCCTTTACCCGGAATCGGATCATCCAAAATCACATCGAATGCAGACAGACGGTCGGAAGCAACCATCAACATACATTTATCGTCAATTTCGTACAAATCGCGGACTTTGCCGGAGTAGATTTTTTTCAAGCTGATTTCAGACATTTCGGGTATCTCTTTGGTAAACAGAAGAATTTGATATTTTAGCCCAATTTGGCATCTTTCGTCAGATTGTTTACAAAATAAAGGCCATCTGAAACCTTATAGCTCGGTTTCAGACGGCCTTAGACTTTGATTTTAGGGACAAACCCTAAAAACCATCATCCTATCAGATGGCAGGAGCCTGAGTCTGATCTTGGATTTGGTTCACAGCAGACAGAGAGTAGTAGTCGCCGTGGCCGGTTACTTGGTAAGTGCTACCGTCAGCAAACTTGAAGTTTTCAACTTTGTGATCGTTACCGGTGAACCAGTCATCGATGGTGATGCTGTCGTTAGTACCAACAGAAACAGTCAGGTTAGCACCAGATTTGCTCAGCAATACGTCAGAAGCTGCAACGCCTTTACCGAACAACAAGGTGTCATTACCGCTTTCCTCACGGATAGTGTCGTGACCGTAACCTTTGTCGAAGAAGTAAGTGTCGTTACCGGTACCACCGATCAGGATGTCGTTGCCGACACCGCCGTCTAGGTAGTCGTTACCGTCTTTACCAACCAGGCAGTCGTCGCCGGCCAAACCGTACAGATGGTTGTTGCCGCCGTTACCTTCGATGTTGTTGTTCAAAGAGTTACCAGTACCGTTCAGGTTTTGCATACCTTGCAAAATCAGGTTTTCAACGTGATCGGTCAGCGTGTAGTCGATAACGGTACGGACAGTATCGATACCGGCGTGTGCATTACCGTACTCGATAACTTGGTCATTGGCATTGTCAACGAAGTAAACGTCGTTACCGTCGCCACCGCGCATGATGTCCGCGCCGGAACCACCGTTCAGGTAGTCGTTACCGGCACCACCTTGCAGGTAGTCTTTACCTTCTTCACCGTACAGAGAGTCACCGTCGGCATCGCCGTAAATGGTGTCGTTACCAGCACCGGCGTAGATTACGTCTGTGCCGTTGCCACCGTAGATGATGTCTTCGCAAGCAGTACCATAAATGGTATCTTTAGCATCAGTACCGCGGATAACGTTGCCGTCTTTGCAGTCTTCAGCTCTGATGACATTACCTGGGTTTTTGTCTTCGTGACCGTATGAGTTGTTTTGGTTATGGTCGTCAACACAGTCTTTGCAGTCTGGCTCTGGCTTAGGCTCAGGTTTTGGTTCTGGCTTAGGCTCAGGTTTTGGCTCTGGCTTAGGTTCTGGTTTAGGCTCAGGTTTTGGTTCTGGCTTAGGCTCAGGTTTTGGTTGTGGTTTTGGTTCTGGTTGCGGTTCTGGCTGTGGCTCAGGCTTAGGCTCAGGTTTTGGTTGAGGCTTAGGCTGAGGTTTAGGTTGTGGTTTTGGACATGGGATCGGTTTGATTGGATCGCAGTTGTAAGGTGGGCAAACCGGAACACATTTGTAGTTAGGAGTTTTTGCCGGTGGGCAGAAAGCCGCAATAGCAGAAACCAGACCGGTTACCGCGTTAACTACTGACACGCCGACGCTGGCAATGCTAGCGATGCTGCCGATAGAAACAGAAGATTTTGCTGCAGGAGCGCAGTAGTAAGAAGAGTAGGAAGCCTTAGGCGCGGGTGCGCAGTAAGAACTAACCAGGGGTCTAGTATAATACCCCCCGTAACAGTATGCCATAATAATTACTCCCAAAAGTTAATAAAATATTGGGTTGACGGAACGAGCAAATCCGCCCTTGCCCAATTATTATTTTAGTAATATTTTGCAAAATATTTACTCAAAAATATCAAACGGTAGAATTTGCCGATAAAAGGACGGAGTTTGGCCTATTTTTAAATTCCATTCTCCTAGCAACAATAAAAACATTAACATTGATTCACACTCTCTCAAACAGCATAGATCCTTTATCTATCTTGTTAAAAGCTGAATTTTAACTATAGTTATAGTAAACAAACATAATACCGATAAGTAGTTATTATTATGGATAGATAATATCGACAATTTACCCAAATACAGCTACATCCGCATTTTGTTCTACGCCAATAATGTGAATTTGTCGTATTTACACTATAATGACACGAACACCTATTTAACAGCTATCAGAGGAGATACTCAACCATGCGTACTTTATTGACCGGAGCCAAAGGCCAGCTTGCCCGTTGTCTGCGCGACCGCCTGCCCGAAGATTGGGAACTGATTGCTACCGATTCGACTTCGCTGGACATTACCGATACCGAAGCCGTGCATCACATGATCAAAAACTTCCAACCAGATGCCATCGTTAATGCCGCAGCTTACACTGCCGTCGATAAAGCAGAAGAAAACGCTGAAGCTGCTTTTGCCGTCAACGCAACCGCTGTTCACAACCTGGCCGCAGCCGCCCGCGCCGCACACGCCCGCTTTATCCATATTTCCACTGATTATGTATTCGACGGCGAAGGCAAATGCCCTTACCGCGAAACCGACTACACCAATCCGCGCAGCACTTACGGTCAATCCAAAGTAGCGGGCGAGCTTTTGGCTTTAGCCGCGCATCCGGAAAGTACAATCGTCCGTACTTCATGGCTGTTTAGCGAATACGGCAACAATTTCGTTAAAACCATGCTGCACCTTGCCAAAGAACGCGATTCCCTCTCCATTGTCCACGACCAAACCGGCTGCCCGACTTATGCAGGCGACTTGGCTCATGCCATCATCAGTTTATTGCAACAGCCCACTTCCCCACGCGGTATCTTCCATTACTGTGGCAATAAATCGGCAACATGGTACGAATTTACCAAAGCCATCTTTCAGACCGCCCACCAATTAGACGACAGCTTCCGCATTCCGGAACTGAACGCAATCACCACCGAACAATACCCCCTACCCGCTCCGCGTCCGGCATACAGCATTATGGATTGCTCACGCCTAGAGACCGAATTCGGTATCAAACCGTCCGACTGGCAAAAAGCCCTACGCGAAATTCTCCGCAAAATCGACTGATAAGCTGATCCACCTATATCAAGGCCGTCTGAAAACATATTTTCAGACGGCCTCTTTGTTTCTTTTATATCAAATGCTTTATCTATCCAGTCTGTCATTTGAAAAGTGCTACAATAGCCGTTTATTTTATTTTTCAGACGGCCTGACAATATGTGCAACCATCATCCTAAACATTCACACGATAATGACACCATCCGCATCCGCGGCGCACGCACGCATAATTTGAAAAATGTCGATTTGGACATTCCGCGCCACAAGCTCGTGGTGGTAACAGGATTGTCCGGCAGCGGCAAATCGTCGCTGGCATTTGATACTTTGTATGCCGAAGGCCAACGCCGTTATGTTGAGAGCCTTTCCGCCTATGCCCGTCAATTTTTGCAGATGATGGACAAACCCGATGTCGATTTGATCGAAGGCCTGTCGCCCGCGATTTCCATCGAGCAGAAATCCACCAGCCACAACCCGCGCTCCACCGTCGGCACGGTTACGGAAATCCACGATTACCTGCGTCTTTTGTACGCACGCGTCGGTACGCCGTATTGCCCCGAACACAACCTGCCGCTATCCAGTCAAACCGTATCGCAGATGGTCGATGCCGTATTGAAACTGCCGGAAGACACGCGCGTGATGATTCTTGCGCCGGCGGTGCGTGAGCGTAAGGGCGAGTTTGTCGATTTCTTTGCCGACTTGCAGGCTCAGGGCTTTGCGCGTGTACGCGTGGACGGCGAGGTCTATCAGCTTGACGAAGTACCGAAGCTGGAAAAAAACATCAAGCACAACATCGACGTGGTCATCGACCGCGTTAAAGTAAAAGCCGACATCAAACAACGGCTGGCAGAAAGTTTTGAAACCGCGCTGCGCCACGGCAACGAGCGCGCGCTGGCGATGGAAATGGACAGCGGAGAAGAACATTGGTTCTCCGCGCGTTTCGCCTGCCCCGTATGTTCGTACAGTCTGCCCGAATTAGAGCCGCGTCTGTTTTCGTTCAACAACCCGATGGGCTCTTGCCCGACTTGCGACGGTTTAGGCAATACCAACTTCTTCGATCCCGAAAAAGTGGTCGCCCATCCGGAATTATCCTTAGCCGCAGGCGCGATTGACGGCTGGGACAAACGCAACCAATTCTATTTCCAAATGATTCAATCGCTGGCGCATCATTATAAATTTGATGTCAATGCTGCTTGGGAAACGTTACCTGAAAAAGTCAAAAAAGTCGTGTTGCACGGATCGGGCAAAGAAGTCATCGACTTCACCTACCTGTCCGAACGCGGCACCACCTTCAACCGCAGCCATGCCTTCGAAGGTATCATCCCCAATCTCGAACGCCGCTACCGCGAAACTGACAGCGAAACCGTGCGCGAAAAACTGCGTGAATACCAAAACCACCGCGCCTGCCCGAGCTGCGGCGGCGCACGTTTGCGCAAAGAAGCGCGCTACGTTTACGTCGGTGGCGAACCGTTGCACGAAGTCTCCGCCTGGCCGCTGACTAAAACCCACCAATTCTTTGAAACGCTGGATTTGGACGGCAACAAAAAACAAATCGCCGAAAAAATCCTCAAAGAAATCACCGAGCGGCTCGGCTTTCTGATTAATGTCGGGCTGGATTACCTGAATTTAAGCCGCTCCGCCGAAACCCTCTCTGGCGGCGAAGCCCAGCGCATCCGCCTCGCCAGCCAAATCGGCAGCGGCCTGACCGGCGTGATGTACGTTTTGGACGAACCCTCCATCGGTTTGCACCAGCGCGACAACGACCGCCTGCTCGCCACCCTCAAACGCCTGCGCGATTTGGGCAACAGCGTGATTGTGGTCGAACACGACGAAGACGCCATCCGCGAAGCCGATTTCGTCGTCGATATGGGCCCCGGCGCAGGTGAACACGGCGGCAACGTACTGATTGCCGACACCCCCGAAAACGTTGCAAAATGCGAAAAATCCGTTACCGGGCAATACCTCAGCGGCAAAAAAACCATTGCCGTGCCGTCTGAACGCACGCCCGTCAATCCCGAGCGGATGCTTGTCCTCAAAGGCGCGCGCGGCAACAACCTCAAAAACGTTACCCTCGAACTGCCGCTCGGGTTAATTACCTGTATCACCGGCGTATCCGGCAGCGGCAAATCCACCCTGATTAACGACACCCTCGCCAAAATCACCGCCCGCGAACTCAACCGCGCCCAAGAAGAACCCGCCCCATACGACGACATCCGCGGCCTCGAACACCTCGACAAAGTCATCAACGTCGACCAATCCCCCATCGGCCGCACCCCGCGCTCTAACCCAGCCACCTACACCGGCCTGTTCACCCCCATCCGCGAACTCTTCGCCGGTGTCCCCCTCTCGCGCGAACGCGGCTACAACGTCGGCAGATTCTCCTTCAACGTCAAAGGCGGCCGCTGCGAAGCCTGCCAAGGCGACGGCGTGATTAAAGTCGAAATGCACTTCCTGCCCGACGTGTACGTCCCCTGCGAAGTCTGCCACGGCAAACGCTACAACCGCGAAACCCTCGAAATCCAATACAAAGGCAAAAACATCAGCCAAGTCCTCGACATGACCGTCGAAGAAGCCCGCGAATTTTTCGACGCCGTCCCCACCGTATCGCGCAAACTGCAAACCCTGATGGACGTAGGCCTCGGCTACATCCGCCTCGGCCAATCCGCCACCACCCTCTCCGGCGGCGAAGCCCAGCGCGTCAAACTCGCCTTGGAACTCTCCAAACGCGACACCGGCAGAACGCTCTACATCCTCGACGAACCCACCACCGGCCTGCACTTCGCCGATATCGCCTTACTGCTGGAAGTCATAGGCCGTCTGAAAGGTAAAGGCAACTCGATAGTGATTATCGAGCATAATCTTGACGTTATAAAAACAGCTGATTATATTGTCGACTTAGGGCCGGAAGGCGGCAATGGAGGGGGAAGAATTATTGCTTCAGGTAGCCCTGAACAGGTGGCAAAGGTTAAGGGGAGTTATACTGGGAAGTATTTGAAAGTGGTTTTATAATTTCAATATTGATAAGGAAACATAAATGGAATTTAAGGATATCGAATTTGGCAAAGCATCAGGAGAAACAGAGGGATCTCGTTATCCAGAATTGCTAAAAAAAGCCTATTTAGATTATAAAAACATATACCAAGAAATTGAATCTGGTAACAATTTCCTTGTATTAGGTCATAAAGGATGCGGTAAATCAGCCATTGCAGAAAAACTACGTTTAGAAGCAAAAGAAAAACGAGTTTCTGTCATTAGATTGCAAGAATTCCCTTTTAAATCTTTTGGAAAGATTTTTTCAGGTCAAGCTGAACCAGAAGCCAAATACCCAACATCTTGGTCTTGGCTACTTCTATTGGCAATAATTGATGAACTAAGACATGATCATGGGGCAAGAGATGCAGTAAATATTGAGTACAATAAAGCTATTGATAAACTTGATGAGTTTGGACTTCTTTCATCATCAGATTTAAAAAGTGTTGCGGTAAAATCTAGTAAAAAAGAATTTAAAATTCAAATCCCTAAAATTTTAGAGTATTCTACCGCTGGTTCAACTCAAAGCAACTCATATGAAACAATTTTTACGGATTTAGTTTCTTTTTTAAAAGAATTAGTTATCAGTTATTCTACTGAGGGTGGTCTAATTCTAATAATTGATGGTTTAGATGATATTCTAACTTCTAGAGAAGTACAATATCAAGCTCTATCAGCACTAATTTTTGAAGCTGAGAAGCTTAATTTATTATTTTTTTCTAACAAAAAAAAATTCATATCGTTATCCTTTGTCGAACTGAACTATATGAAAAACTACCAAACCCAAATAAAAATAAATTAAGAAAAGACTTTGGATTTGAATTAAACTGGTATCAAGATACTGATTATGCCGAAGGGTCTAACTTAGTAAAACTAGTAAACTTAAGAGCAAAATTATCTTTTAATAAAGAAATTGATATTTTTAAGAATTTTTTTCCTGATACTATTAAAGGAAAGCCATCTCTGCAATATTTACTAGAGATGACAAGACATACACCTCGAGACTTTATTAGCATGATGAACTGCTTAAAAGAAATTGAGACAAATGGAAAATTCACAGAAAACCTTATCATGCAAGGACTAAAAAGATATTCAATAGACTATTTTGAACCTGAGATACGTGATGAAATTGTTGGTTACATCGATATTCATGATTATGAAAGGTTCTATGAAATAATAAGCAAAATTAAACAAAGAGAATTTCCCTATAGTAAATTAAAAGAAATAAGTGAAGTTTCCAAATTAACTGAAGATAATCTGAAAAAGTTGATGAATGTTTTATACGATTGTGGGGCAATCGGAAATAAGTGGAGCAATGGAACATCTAATAGATATGAATTTAAATTTAGAAATAAAAATTCACACTTTAATTCTACTTATACAGTTGTTTTACACAAAGGATTATGGAAGGCATTAAATTTAATATAACTCCTTAGCAGACCGTAGCCTGTAACCCCCCCCGCGTGCGTGGCTGCGCCACACCCTACGCATAAATTTCAAATTCTTTGTGATTCATTTGTAGGGTGTGTGCGGTACGCACGCACGCGGTTATTCGATTGATGGCTTTCTGTTGTCAATTCCACTTAGTTAAAACTAACGCTTTCAGACGGCATAAGAAATGGCCGTCTGAAAATTGAAAATGTTCTATCTAAAACAACCACCTTGATTCACACAACAAAAAACGGATTCCAAATCATTGGAATCCGTTTTTCTGTAAAGCTTAGCCGTATTATTTAGCTTCTTCTTTAGCGTCTTCAGCAGCTTCTTTGGCATCTTCCGCTGCGTCTTTTGCTTCTTCTTTAGCCTCTTCAGCGGCATCTTTGGCTTCTTCGGCTTTTTCTTCAGGAGTTTCTGCAGCAGGAACGCCTTTCAAAGCGTCCAAAGAAGTTTTACAGGTTGCATCGCGTTGGTCTGCTGGCAGGTTTTTCAACGCTTCTTTGGTTTGTTCGAAAGATTTTTGCATCATGTCTTTGGTTGCGGCATCTACGTCTTTAGTTGCTTCGGCAAATGCTTTTTCGTACTCATCACAAACGGCAGAAGAAGATGAGCCTGAACCGTCGCCACATGCTGACAGGGACAGGGCTGCCAATAAAGCTGCCAATAAAGCTGATGTTTTCATGTGTCTCTCGCTTTTTTAAATTTAGGTTAAAGGATGTTATATGTTAATTCATTATATGAAGACGTCAAGAGTTTTTGTTTATTTTAATCAAAACTATATCATTGAAAGAGCCTGCCTATCTCAACATAATCAAGGCCGTCTGAAGTTTCAGACGGCCTTATGCTTGAAGTAATCTTTTTTTCAACGATTACGCCGCTTTACGGTGATAATGTCTGAGCGCATGCTCTTTGCGCCGTCCGCTACTGAATGCGGATACGCGTTTCAGATAGCCGATGACACGGGTGCCGTAGTCGATGTCGTGGCTGCCACAGGCAGAGCAGGCGTGCAGGGTGCGTTTGTCGATATGGCCGCATTCGTTGCAAATGGTGATGCGCACGTTCACGCAGAAGTAGTTGCAGCCGGTTTGCGCGGCGATGTCCAAGAGCGAACGGTAGCCGGATTCGGGCAGGGCTTCGTCGAGGTTTAGATGCAGCGCGGAGCCGCCGTCGAGCCAGTCCACCAGTTCCTTGCCGTGCAGCAGGAATTTGTCGAGCGCGTTGATTTCTTCGTCTTCGACGACGTAGAAATAGGAGTTGTAGCATTCGCGGCTGACTTTGTAGCCATCGGCTTTGTCCCATTTGGCGTTTTTCACGCCGAGGTTTTCGGCAGGGACAAACTCGGTGTTGAATTTCACGCCGTAGTGTTTGCTGGCGGCTTGGTTGGCTTCGAATATGGTTTTCAGACGGCCTTGGACGAAGTTGATGTAGTCGTCGTTGTAGCCGACTTTGATGCCTTGCGATTCGGCGGCTTCCGCCATGCCGTTGATGCCGATGGTGAGGAACTGTTTGTCCAGTGTGATAAAGCCTGCATCGTAAACGGGCAGCATTCCGGCGGCTTGGTATTCTTCCATCAGTTTGCGGTAGGCGTATTGGTATTTGTGGATTTTGGCTACTTCGGCGGCAAGGTCACGCCCGTCTTGTTCCAGCCGGTTCATATTGATGGTGATGACGTTGATGGAACCGGTCGCCACGCCACCCGCGCCGAGTGTGTAGCTGAAGGTGCGGTCTTCAATGGCGTTGCGCAGGCGGCAGCAGGAAGCCAAGGAGTCAGGGTTGTCGGAAAGATAGACGAAGAAGGAATTGCCCTCCTCCAACTCTTTCGCCATTTCGTCGGCAAACACGGTGTCTTTGCATTTGCCGCCGTCGGTCAGCATTGCGGCGGTCACGACGGGGAAAGTCAAAACGGCTTTGGTGCGCTCCTGATTGAACCATTTGAGGAAGAAGTTTTGCAGCTTCGCCACGCTCGCCCACACCGGTTTGCTGAAATCGGGAAAAACAAAATCGCCGAACATCGCATCGAAATAGTATTGATCGTAAACAGAAATATTCCAAAACACGCTCTGATAGCCGCGCGCGGCGGCGGGCTGATTGATGCTGTACACCACCTGCTGCATGTGGTTGGCGATTTCTTTGCCGTGGGTTTCCAAATAATCGTCGCCGTAGTCTTTGCGTGCGAAGTAGTCGAAATAAGTCAGAAATTCCACCGTCGCCACCGCGCCGGCAAACTGCGCGCTGATGGCAAACACTAGGTTGATAAACGAACCGCAAAACGAAGCCAGATGCTGCGGCGCCTTGGATTCGCCGCCGAGTTTGCTTAAGCCGTCGAGCAGGAAGGGATACAGCGTAACCGACACACAATAAGGCTTGAGGCTGGTTTCGTCGTGCACATAAATCTCATGCGCCTCAATCTGGCGGATGTATTCGGCGGCAACAGATTGGTCGAAAATTTCGGCGATTTTGCGCGACACTTGGGCGCGGTTAATCTGCACGAAAAAGTCTTTCATGATTTCCGCTTCCATCGTGGCGATGTTTTTTTGCGTTACGTTGGCGTTGGCGTCCATTTTCGAGCCGTCCGCCGCGTTTTGCGCGCTGATGTAGTCGCGCATGAATTGTAGTTTTCCGTTTAACTGTTCGGGATGCAGCCGAATCATGTTAATTCTCCTGTATGGTTTGGATGATTTATTAAACAATGACGGTTGGGCCGTCTGAAACATCGCTGTCAGCGAATACAATAAATTCAATTTAAATCAGTGCAATACAACATTGAGCTAAATTGAAGCCACTGGAAAAACTTTAGGCGTAGGTTTGTCTTTGATAAACAATCGGTTCAACACTTCGCCCGTACGCAAATCAATAAACTTCTGATTGGTGGTCGGGCTGTCCAAGCCGCCCAGCTCCATCTGCCAGCGGCCGGTTTTCAGATACGTCAGATAAGGCAGGATGCCGTCTGAAACCGCCTCCAGCTCTTCACGCTCCAGGCCGGTGTACAAACAGGCTTTCAAACCTTCCTCGGCAACAATAGCCAGCATTTTCTGCAAAGCTTCCGGCTGCCATTCTCCGCCCATAAACAACACGCAGCTGATTAATCCGCGATAGCGTTTCAGACGGCCTTTCAAATAATCCTCGGTCAATTCCGTGCCGATGCCCTCTTTCCATGTATCGGCACTGTGACAGCCTTTGCAACGCAACGGACAGCCTGAAAACAGAAACGCCAACGATACTTCGCCCGGCACTTCCTGCCATACAATTTGCTCGATTGTGAATTTCAAACCGCTCATTGCAATGCCATAAAACACAAGATATGGTGTGAATTAAAACACAATACTACTAGATATGGTATTTTATTTAACAATCCATCTTTATTTTGTAATAGGTTTTTATAATTTGATAGATTGTAAATTTCAATAATTACATCTACACGGCTCCCTTGATAAAGGCCGTCTGAAAACAATTTCAGTGCATTAATATAAAAAAAGAAAAGCAAACTCCGTTATAACAAAGACGGTTTTAACAAATCAAAAAAAGGCCGTCTGAAATCATCTTTCAGACGGCCTTAATTTCAGGTTTTACCCCCGATTCGAGCCTTTAACCATATCCATCAAAAACAATCGGCAATCCAAGTTACCATTAAACAGCGGAATTTTACGCTTCGGAGAAAGGCGCATAAATTTCGGCATATCGCGATCGCCGGTAAACATTCCAACCAGCCAGCCTGCATAGTGTTGTTTCAACCATGTGCCCAGTTGCGGATAAAGCGCCTGCAAAGCCTGAACCTCCGCAAGGCGCACGCCATAAGGCGGATTGGAAATCATAATGCCGTGTTCGCCGTTCGGTCGCGCAGCCTGCGCATCTTGCACGTCAAAGCGGATGAAATTATCCACTTCGGCGGCTTGGGCATTGGCCAATGCGGCACGAATCATATAACGGTCGTTGTCGCTGCCGGAAATTGGCGCGGCGGCCGGTTTGATTTGTTTTTCAGCCTCACGGCGCAGGGCTTGCCATTTTTCTTGGTCGAAGTTTTGCAGTTTTTCAAAACCGAAACGACGCATCAAGCCCGGCGCACGGTGTGTCGCAATCCATGCTGCCTCAATGGCAATCGTGCCACTGCCGCAAAACGGGTCTTGGAAAGGCTGCGTACCGTCATAGCCTGCCAAAAGCAGCAAACCTGCCGCCAAGTTCTCTCTCAATGGCGCTTCGCCGGTATCCTGACGATAGCCGCGTTTGAAGAGTGCTTCGCCGGAAGTATCGATAAAGATTTCCACGTTGCGCTCATCGATAAAGGCATGAATGCGGATATCGGGGTTGATTTTACCCACGCTCGGACGCGCATCATAAATATCGCGGAATGCATCGCAGACGGCATCTTTGATTTTCAAACCGACAAAATCCAAGCTTTTCACATTGGCGCGCTTGCCTTCGACTTTGACTTTAAAGGTCTGCTCCAGCTTAAACCAACCCGTCCAATGCAGATTTCGTGCGAGTTTGTAGATATCGTGTTCGTTGCGATAACCGCCTTTAGTCAAACGCAGTAAAACACGGCTGGCAACGCGCGAATGCAGGTTGATGCAATACACCTGCTCCATCGTGCCTTTACATGCCACACCGCCGTCAACAGCACGTATATCCTGACATGCCATGCTTTCGAGTTCTTGCGTCAAAGGCGCTTCCAAACCGCGAGGACAAGTGATAAAAAGTGAATAAACCGTCATATAAAACCTTTCCGGGTAGGGCTATCCGAACCACTCGGATAACAAATAAAAACAATATTATAGCCGAAAACCAAAAGGCCGTCTGAAACTTCAGACGGCCTTTGAATAAAGCTTGCTTAGTGCTCCAAACTATCGGTTTCCACCTTAACCGCTTTATCGGTTTTATCCTCCGGCAAAACCAAGTTCAACAATACTGCCATAATACCGCCTGCGGAAATTGAGTTTTGGAACAATACCGGCAGGTTTTTGAACACTTCCGGCTCAAATGCCACGCCCAAACCCAAACCGACAGAAGTCGCCGCGATAACTGCTTCACGACGGCGAATACCGTGGCTGACCAAAATCCGCACGCCGGCAATCGCAATCAGGCCAAACATCAACACCATCGCGCCACCCAAAACAGGACTCGGAATCGTAGTAAACGCGCGGCCGATGACGGGGAACAAACCCAACAATACCAAAATCGCCGCAATATATTTGCCCACATGACGCGAAGCCACGCCGGTCATTTGAATCACGCCGTTATTTTGCGCAAACGTGGTTAAAGGCAAAGAGCCCAACGCAGTCGCAATTACAGAAACCAAACCATCTGCCAATACGCCACCGCGCAGACGTTTGGTGTATTCCTCACCCTCAATCGGCTGCTCGGAGACCATCGCAGTCGCCGTCAAATCGCCCACTGCTTCAAATACGCTCAACAGGAAAATCGCACCGGCAACGATAAACGCGTGCCAATCAAATGCGAAACCATATTTAAACGGAACAGGCAGGGTAATCAGCGGCAGGTTTTGCAGGGCGGAAAAATCTACTTTGCCCAAAAACAGCGCAACAATATAACCGACAATCAAACCCACCGCGATGCCGCTCATACGCAGCAATGGGTTTTTCAAGCAGTTGAAAACCAATACAATCAGCAACACCAGCGATGCCAGACCTAAGTTTTCCATCGAACCGAACGTACCGTCTGCTTTCGCACCGAAGCCGCCGCCAAAGTCAGTAATGCCGACATGCACCAAGCTCAAGCCGATCAACATGACGACCACGCCGCTTACAGTCGGCGTAATCACTTTTTTCAGATAAGGCAAAAGCCAAGCGGAGAAGCACACCAAAAACGCGCCAACAAAGGACACGCCCAAGAGCGTTGAAATCATCACATCTTTAGTCAAGCCGCCCTCTTTCATACCGGTACCGAGCGCAATCATCACGGTAACAAAAGAGAAGTTGACCGACTGAATCGACAACATACCCGAACCGACCGGCCCGAAACGGTTAACCTGCAAATAAGTGCCGACACCTGAAGCCACCATCGCCATCGACACCAAATAAGCCGTCATTTCAACCGGCAGCTCCAACGCCCCGCCGACAATCAATGCCGGAGTAATCATCGGGACAAAAATCGCCAGAAGGTGCGTAACCGCACTCAACAACGCATTCCCAAACGGCGGCTTGTCTTCCAAACCATAAACCAAATCAAGCGATTCCGCCTGTTTTTCAGTCATTCCGGCCATGTTGAACCTTCTCTCAAGAATCGTTAAAAAATATTAAGATGCGTATTTTAACCAATTTGAAATGTATCAGCAAATTCAAAACCATCAGGCCGTCTGAAAGTTCCGCCCAGCCGTTTTCAGACGGCCTCAAACCGCCTTAACACATTTTAATTCTTGACATCATTTTTCTACCTAAAAACAAACAAACCAATGATTTAAAAATGTATTATTCATTAAGATAATGACAAGTCACCATTAAACAGCAAAGCCTCATAGCGGATATGTTTCACACAAACAACAAAGTAAGCTACAATCCACTGCATAATTCACCCACACCATAAAATTAAAGGTTTCCGTATGTTAAAAGGCAGTCTGGTTGCCCTGATTACTCCGATGAATCAAGACGGCAGCATCAACTACGAACAACTTCACGACTTAATCGACTGGCACATTGAAAACGGCACCGACGGTATCGTCGCAGTCGGCACCACCGGCGAGTCAGCCACCCTGCCTGTCGAAGAACATTTGGCCGTTATTGAAGCCACTGTCAAACACGTCAACAAGCGCGTTCCCGTTATCGCCGGTACAGGCGCCAACAATACTGTCGAAGCCATCGCCCTTTCCAAAGCCGCCGAGCAAGCCGGTGCGGACTACACCTTATCTGTTGTTCCCTACTACAACAAACCTTCGCAAGAAGGCATTTACCAACATTTCAAAGCCATCGCCGAAGCCACTTCGATTCCGATGGTTATCTATAATGTTCCCGGCCGTACCGTCGTCAGCATGAGCAACGACACTATTTTGCGTTTGGCCGAGATTCCGAATATCGTCGGCGTGAAAGAAGCCAGCGGCAATATCGGTAACAACATCGAATTGATCAACAGCGTTCCTGAAGGTTTTGCAGTATTCTCCGGCGATGACCCTACCGGCCTGCCTTTCATGCTGTGTGGCGGTCATGGCGTGGTAACCGTTGCAGCCAACGTTGCACCGAAACTCTTTGCCGATATGTGCCGAGCCGCCCTTGAGGGCGATATTGCGACCGCCCGTCGTCTAAACGAGCAACTTATCCCAATTTATAACACCATGTTCTGCGAGCCCAGCCCGGCCGCGCCCAAATGGGGCCTGAGCTTATTGGGCAAATGCGAACCCCATGTTCGCCTGCCTTTGGTAGCACTGACCGAAGCCGGTCAAGCCAAAGTCCGAGCCGCTCTGGAAAAATCAGGACAAATCTGATCCGGAAATAAGGCCGTCTGAATCCCAAACACCCTTTTTCAGACGGCCTCCCTGTTAAGAACTCCATCCACAGGAAAACAAGATGACCTATATTAAACCCATCGTAGTAGCCCTCGCCCTGATTAGCATGACTGCCTGTTCCGGCAGCAAAAAAGAACAACCCAAACTCGACTATCAAAGTCAATCTCACCGCCTAGTCAAACTGGAAGTACCACCTGATTTGAACAACCCAGACCAAGGCAACCTCTATCAATTACCGGCAGGCAGCGGCGCCGTCCGCGCCAGCGATTTCAACAAACGCCGCACCCAAGCCGTACAGCAGCCTGCAAATGCAGAAGTCTTGAAATCCGTTAAAGGCGTACGCCTTGAGCGTGACGGCAACCAACGCTGGTTGGTTGTCGAAGGCAAATCGCCTCGCGAAATTTGGCCTTTGCTGAAAGTGTTCTGGCAAGAAAACGGTTTCGACATCAAATCTGAAGAACCGGCCATCGGCCAAATGGAAACCGAGTGGGCTGAAAACCGAGCCAAAATCCCTCAAGACAGCCTGCGCCGTCTGCTGGATAAAGTCGGCTTGGGCGGCATCTACTCTACCAGCGAACGCGACAAGTTCATCATCCGCATCGAACAAGGTAAAAACGGTTCGACCGACATCTTCTTCGCCCACAAAGGCATGAAAGAAGTTTATGCCGACCGTAAAAAAGACACTACGATGTGGCAGCCAAGCGAGAGCGACCCTAACCTCGAAGCCGCATTCCTCGCCCGCTTTATGCAATATTTGGGCGTTGACGGTCAGCAAGCCGAACAAGCTCTGACCCAAAGCGTTGCCGCCCGCAGCAATGCTTCTGAATTGGCGCGTGTGGACAATGGCACTCTGTTGCTGGCAGGCGATTACGGCCGCAACTGGCGCCGTACCGCCCTTGCGCTTGACCGCATCGGCCTGACTGTTATCGGTCAAAATGCCGAACGCCGCGCCTTCTTGGTTCAACAAGCGCCAACCGAAGGCGAAGCAGTTGCCAATAAAAAACCGGGCCTGTTCAAACGCGTATTTGGCAAAGGCAAAGCAGAAGCGCCAAAAACGTACCCTGAAATCATCGTGTATGTTGAGCCTATCAACAATGGCGCACGCCTCCATCTGTTGAACAAAGACGGCAGCCCATACAAAGGCAGCGATGCCTCCACATTGTTGAGCCGCCTGCACACAGAATTGCGTTAATCAGTTATTCAAATTAAGGCCGTCTGAAATATTCAGACGGCCTTTTTAACGAATCCGGCATGGTTTCAAATTCCCAATCTGACGTTATAATCAGAACATTTTTCCCCCTTACCCAAGCTGCCATGACCCGACAAAAAGCCTATCTGCTCCTGACCGCCCTGTTTACCCTGATGTTTATCGTACTGATTCTGTTGGGCGCTTATCTTCTAAGCATTCACAGCAAACAATTTGCCGTTGCCACCTTTCTGTTTGCCTTTGCCGCCGTTTTTGCCCAAATCGGCAGCCTTGCCCTTTACATCCGCCACAAAGCACGCGCACAAATTGCTCGTATGCAGCAAACCGAAAACCATTAAGGAAAAACCATGTTTGAAAAAATCGTCCTTGCCAGTGGCAACGCAGGCAAACTCAAAGAATTTTCCCGCCTCTTTGCCGACTTAAACATCGAAGTCCTGCCGCAATCGCAGTTCAATACGCCCGAATGTCCCGAACCGTACCATACCTTTGTTGAAAATGCCCTGGCTAAAGCACGTCATGCCGCCAAATACAGCGGCTTACCGGCACTTGCCGACGACTCCGGCATCTGCACCAACGCCTTAAACGGCGCACCCGGCATTTTCTCCGCACGTTATGCAGGCGAAAACCCTAAATCCGATGCCGCAAACAACGCCAAACTCTCTGCCGATCTTGCCGATAAAGACGATAAAAGCTGCTACTACGTCTGCGTACTCGTCCTCGTCCGCCACGAAAACGACCCGCAACCCATTATCGCCGAAGGCATCTGGCGCGGACAATGGCAGGCAGAAGCAGCCGGCACAAACGGCTTCGGCTACGACCCGCATTTCTATCTGGCCGAACACGGTTGCACCGCTGCCGAGCTTGATCCTGAAATCAAAAATGCCGAAAGCCACCGCGCCCAAGCTTTGCGTGAATTGTTAAGAAAAATCGAATCCTTATAAATCAATAACAGGCCGTCTGAAACCTTCAGACGGCCTACCTCACATTCATTCCCATGCCCAAACCCTCGCCTGAAGAATTGGCAGCCTTTGCAAAACACGTCGCTGCCTTCATCCCAACCACACCTGACGAACTTCTGCAACTCATTGATAGTCAAGAAACTGCTATCGTCTTTTTAGGCAAACCAAGCTGTTCATACTGTCGCCGTTTTGTTGCAAAACTATTTACCGTTTCCTTAAACAAGCAGCTTACTATCCGCTTTACAGACAGCAGCAACAAAGCAGCTTTAAAGACTTTTCGTGAACAACACGGCATCAAAACTGTTCCCGCATTACTCAACATCTCACAAGGCAAAATAAAATTTGTCTGCAATTCCAAATTATCAGAAGAAGAAATTGAAGCTTTTTTGAGCGCTTAGACTGCGCAAATTTCCTACTGATTACTTTCCCGGCCGACATTTCAGTTAAAATAACGGCCTAAAAATTTCAGACGGCCTTGAGCCTCAACACATACCATGACCCAAATCACTTTCCAACGCCCCGGCCAGCTAACCGCCCTGCCTCCTTTATCACTCTATATCCATATTCCTTGGTGCATCAAAAAATGTCCATATTGCGACTTCAATTCCCACAGCCTGAAAAACGGCCTGCCGGAAGAAGCCTATATCGATGCCCTATTAACCGACTTGCAGCTTGAGTTACCCAATATTTGGGGCAGACCGATAGAAACGATATTCTTCGGCGGCGGCACACCCAGCCTGTTTCAAGCGGAATCAATTGACCGTTTGTTAAGTGGCGTGCGTTCGCTGTTGCGCTTGCAACCCGAAGCGGAAATTACTTTAGAAGCGAACCCCGGCACATTTGAAATTGAGAAGTTTCAAGGATTTAAAGACGCAGGTATTACGCGCCTGTCTATCGGCGTACAAAGTTTTAACGACGATATGCTTGCTCGATTGGGACGCGTTCACAACGGCAAAGAAGCACTGACAGCCATTGATACTGCATTGAAATTATTTGATAAAGTCAATATTGATTTGATGTATGCCCTGCCAAACCAAACGGTTCAGACGGCCCTAAACGATGTGCAAACCGCTATTGCAACAGGCGTATCGCATATCAGCGCATATCATCTGACAATGGAACCGAACACGCCTTTCGGTCATACGCCGCCAAAAGGATTACCGCAAGATGAAGCGGCGTTGGATATTGAAGATGCTGTACACGGTGCATTAGAAAGCGCAGGCTTTATCCACTACGAAACATCGGCTTTTGCAAAACCTGGTATGCAGTGCCGCCATAATTTGAACTACTGGCAGTTTGGCGATTACTTAGGCATAGGTGCAGGCGCACACGGCAAAATTTCCTATCCCGACCGTATCGAGCGAACTGTCCGCCGTCGCCATCCCAACGACTATCTTGCCGCTATGCAGGGCAATCCGCATGAAGCAGTTGAGCACAAAACCGTTGCTTCCGAAGACCTTCCATTCGAGTTCATGATGAACGCCCTGCGCCTGACCGATGGCGTACCTGCTGCAATGTTGCAGGAACGTACCGGCGTCCCCACTGCAAAAATCATGGCTCAAATCGAAACCGCCAGACAAAAAGGCCTGCTTGAATCAGATCCGACCGTGTTCCGCCCGACCGAGCAAGGCCGTTTGTTCTTAAACGACTTGTTACAGTGTTTTTTATAAGTGCTTTTTTACAACAGTTAAAACATTTTTAGATTTGCTTAATTTACGACAAGAAAATACAATCTGAATAATTGTTGGGAACGACCAACCCCGGCGATTATCCACTACTCCTAATCCTACATTAAGGACAAAACAATGAAAAAAGTTCTGGTAACACTGATTGCTCTTTCCCTGCCTACATTTGCATTGGCTGATGCAACCAAAGGTTTTTATGTTCAAGCTGATGCTGGTTATTCTACTGTTAAGATTAAAGACAACTCTGGTGAAGAGGAATTCTCTGATAAAGCAAAAGGCTTTAGCCCTCGTCTATCTGCTGGTTATGATTTTGGTGACTTCCGTGTTGCAGCAGACTATACACATCATAAATCTATTGAAAGAGGTGAATACGAGGATGACAGTCACTTATATTACAAACTGAAATTTCAAAGTATTGGCGTTTCAGCAATCTATGACTTCAATACTAATACACCTGTTAAGCCCTACGTTGGTGCTCGTTTAGGTATTAATCGCGTTTCATTAAATTCTGATGAAGCCGACCCTGGTTTTCACTATACAGAACATTCACGAA
This sequence comes from Neisseria sp. HMSC058F07, assembly GCF_001810035.1. Classification (NCBI taxonomy): domain Bacteria; kingdom Pseudomonadati; phylum Pseudomonadota; class Betaproteobacteria; order Neisseriales; family Neisseriaceae; genus Neisseria; species Neisseria sp. HMSC058F07. The sequence continues at coordinate 166,212 of NZ_KV799671.1, forward strand.
AAACCAAAATGGGTATTGGTGCATTGGCTGGTGTAAGCTACGAAGTAACGCCTAATGTTGCTTTAGATGCTGGCTATCGCTACAACTATTGGGGCAATTTTGAAGAGACCAAAATTCAATCCCACGAAGTATCTGCCGGTGTACGCGTAAAATTCTAATTTTTAAATATTTGGTATAAAGCAACGATCGCTTCATACATCAAGTAACAAAAGGCCGTTTGAAACCTATTTCTCAGGATTTCAGACGGCCTTTAAGTTTTTTAAATATGTCTAACTTTTTGCTGCTTTTATTTTTTCTGCAAACCACAGTGCCGCAGCCGTACCTGCCATATCGGCAATGCCGTCCGCGATCGAACCTTGGCGCGTAGCAGTCAGAAATGCCTGAGCCAGCTCGCTTCCTATGGCAAACAATAAAGCGGCAAACAGAATGCCTTTATAGGGAATAGTCCTATTGTCTTGAATAAATATTTTTGCACACAACCATGCCTGACCGAAGAACAGCCCAAAATGGCCGACTTTATCAAAATGAGGGAATGGTGGAGCGCTATTGCCGCCCTCTTTGAAAAGTAAGGCATAAATGGCGGCGGCAAACCAAATCAAGGCAGCGACAGTAAATTTGTTTAACGGCAAGGCTTTCATTTATCGGCCTCTTCATCCAACCATGTTTGGCAGATATCTGCCAAGCGGACAAATTTCCCACCCCGCGCCTTCAAAATATCACGCCATTGTGCCACTTCTTCTGCATCCGGGGCATCTTCAATACTGCATTCGTAAAGGCAGAAGTCTAATGTTTCGCCAACAATGCCTGGGGCTTCGGTCTGCATAAGACTGGTCAGTTCGTTCATATTTACTGTTTCTTTGATTCGTTTATCACTAGTCAGATCACACTGCCTGTTTTCAGGCCGTCTGAACATGATGTGCAAGGCTGCCCGTTTGGTTTGGTTTGGGTACGCTACTTACTGTGTAAAAAACGTGTTGCTTCTTCCCATTCGCCATTCAACACGGCCGGCAATCCTTGCAGGGATTTGGCGATGGAATCATCAATTTGCTGTCTGTGTTCCGCCGACGGTTTATTCAACACATAACCGACAACCAGATTACGGTCGCCCGGATGATCAATACCCAAGCGCAGGCGGTAGAAATTAGGCGTACCCAAGCGAGCCTGAATGTCTTTGAGGCCGTTGTGTCCGCCGTTGCCGCCGCCAAGTTTGAATTTGATACGGCCGCATGGAATATCCAGCTCGTCATGAACCACCAAGATTTCCTCCGGCTTGATTTTGTAAAACTGAGCCAAAGCGGCTACTGCCTGACCGGAGCGGTTCATAAAGGTCATGGGTTTGAGCAGCCAAACATCACCATCAGGCGTAGTGGCGCGCGCTACTTCGCCGTAAAATTTCTTTTCGTCTTTAAAATTGACTTTCCATTTCCATGCCAGTTCGTCCAACAGCCAAAAGCCGACATTGTGGCGCGTTTGTTCGTATTCTTGGCCTGGATTGCCCAAACCGACAATTAATTTAATTTTCAAGCTCATTACTGTTCTTTCAGTTTGACAGGCCGTCTGAAAAAGTTTCAGACGGCCTTTGATTTATTCTTGCCCAGCGCGTTTACGTCGCGCTTCTTTCGGATCAATCAACAATGGGCGATAAACCTCAATCCGATCGCCATCGCGCAACGCTGTTTCGTCTTTCACAGCCTTGCCGAAAATACCCAAAGGCGCTTGCTGTAAATCCAATTCCGGAAACTCTATCTCCAAACCGCTTTGTCGGGCAGCTTCGCGTACGGTTGTTCCTTCGGCAACGGTCATACCCTTCAACACTTGCCTATCGGCCAGTCCGTAAACAATTTCAATCTCAAGCATAGCGGCGGTCGGCCTCTTTAATAAAAGCATCCACCAGCGTGCCGGCGAGATGGCCGAATACCGGGGAAATCATGGCAGAGAGTACGGCATTGGAGAAATCGTATTCTAATCTGAATTCGACTTTGCACATATCATCGCCCAAGTCGATAAATTTCCAAGTGCCGCGCAGGGTTTTAAACGGCCCTTCGAGCAAATCCATGCGGATTTCCTGCCCCGGGATATTGTGGTTGTGCGTCGCAAATGACTGCTTGACGCGCATATAGTCCATAAACAGGCGCGCTTTTAGCTCATTGCCTTTACGTTCGATGACTTCGGTCTTGCTGTACCACGGCAAAAATTTTGGATAGTCCTCAACTTTGTCCACCAGCTCAAACATTTCCTTAGCGCTATGCAGCACCAATACGTTTTTCTCGACTTTTTTCATGTTGGTTGTAGACCTTGTTTTTGAATATTCGGGGTTCAGACGGCATGATTTAGAAAAATATCTGCCCTACTTTGGGACAAAACTCCCAATTTAAACCGCTTCTCCATTTTGTTTCGCTTCCAGCCATTCCCAGCGTTCCAGCTTTTCCAAAAGCGACATCTCGATTTCTTCAGCCCTGCTTTGCAATGCACCTGCTTTTTCGTAATCTTTGAAAATTTCAGGATCGGAAAGCTGGGTATTGATTTCAGCCTGCTCGGTTTCCAAAGCGGCGATTTCATCAGGCAGGGCATCGAGTTCACGCTGTTCTTTGTAGGAAAGTTTGACCGTGCGGTTGGCTTTAGGTTTGATTTTTTCAGGCTCGGCAGCCGCTTTAGGCGCAGAGGCCGTCTGAATTTTCTCTTCCCGCGATTTTGCGTCGATATAGTCCTGATAGCCGCCGATGTATTCTTTCAGACGGCCTTGTCCTTCGAAAACAATGCTTTGGGTAATCACATTATCCAAGAACATACGGTCATGCGAGACAAGGAATACCGTGCCTTGATAATCGCGCAGTAGGTCTTCAAGCAGCTCTTGGGTATCAATGTCCAAGTCGTTGGTCGGTTCGTCCAAGACCAGGATATTGGCGGGGCGGGTGAAGAGTTTTGCCAGCAGGAGGCGGTTGCGTTCACCGCCGGAAAGCGATGAGACGGGACTTTGTGCGCGAGCTGGATGGAACAGGAAATCTTCCAAATAGCTCATCACATGCTTTTTCTTACCACCGACTTCAACGTAATCGTTGCCCTGTCCGAGCGTGTAAAACACAGTGTCGTTTTCATTCAACGCGCTGCGGAACTGGTCGAAATAAGCAACTTCCTGTTTACTGCCGATACGGATTCTGCCGTAGGTCGGCTGCAATTCGCCCAAAATCAGCTTGAGGAAGGTGGTTTTGCCGATGCCGTTTGGACCGATTAAGCCGATTTTGTCGCCGCGCTGCAAGATGGCGGAGAATTTGTCCATGATGACTTTGTCACCATAGGCAAACGAAGCGTGTTCCAGCTCGGCGATGATTTTGCCGCTTTTTTCGCCGCTGTCGAGCTTAAAGTTAACCTGCCCTTGTACGTTGCGGCGTTCGGCGCGCTGGCGGCGCAGTTCTTCCAAACGGCGCACGCGGCCTTCATTACGGGTACGGCGCGCTTCGATGCCTTTACGTATCCACGCTTCTTCCTGAGCATGAAATTTGTCGAAGAGGCGGTTGTGTTCTGCTTCAACCGCCAACTCTTGCGCTTTTTTCTCGCTGTATTTGGAGAACGAGCCAGGATAGGAGCGCAGAATGCCGCGGTCTAGTTCGACGATGCGCGTGGCGATGTTGTCCAGAAAACGGCGGTCGTGGGTAATCACGACCAAGCTGCCTTCAAACGCTTTAAGCAGATTTTCCAGCCAAATAATTGCGTCAATATCCAAATGGTTGGTCGGCTCGTCCAGCAGCAATACGTCGGGCTTTTGCACCCAAGCCTGCGCCAAAGCGACACGCTTTTTCTGACCGCCGGATAGGTTGCCGATTTTTTCGTTTTCCGGCAAACCGAGTTCCCCCAAAGTCTGCTTGACTGCCGCATCCAGCTTCCAGCCGTCCTTCGCTTCAATTTCGAGTTGCAATTCGTTGAGTTCTTTCAATAAAGCCTCACTCGAACCATTTTCCAACTCATGGCTGACATGATGATAACGGCGCAATAAATTGCGAATTTCTCCCAATCCTTCGGCAACGGTATCAAATACGGTTGCGTCCTTATCAAAAAAGGATTCCTGCGGTACATAAACGATTTTGAGGTTGTTTTGAACAATAATCTGCCCATCGTCGAGCTTTTGCACACCGGCGAGAATTTTTAAAAACGAAGACTTACCCGCACCGTTGCGGCCGATTAAACCGATTTTCTCGCCGCTGTCGAGTTGAAAAGAAGTTTTGTCGAGCAAGGCGACATGGCCGACGGCAAAAGAAGCATTTTCTACGGATAAGATATTCATGGGGAAACTTCAAAAAAGAAAAGAGGGACATTTTAACCGATTATCGGCAGATATTTGCCGACAATCATATGAAATTGAAAGTATCAGGCCGTCTGAAAGCAGTTTTCAGACGGCCTTCATTATTATTCTTGAACCTTCAAACCGAAATGCAGATAGGCTCGTTCGGTTGCTACGCGTCCGCGCGGTGTACGCTGCAAAAAGCCCTGCTGAATCAGATATGGTTCAATCACATCTTCGATGGTATCGGTTGATTCGCCAATCGCAGCAGCCACGTTTTCCAAACCGACAGGACCGCCGCTGAACTTGTGCAGAATCGCCTCAAGGAATTTCCTGTCCATCACATCCAAACCCTGACCGTCCACATCCAGCATACTCAAGGCAGCATCGGCAATTTCCGCATCAATGACGCCGTTGTTTTTCACATCGGCATAATCGCGTACACGTCGCAAAAGGCGGTTGGCAATACGCGGCGTACCGCGGCTGCGCTTGGCCACTTCCATCGCACCCTCGTCGCCCATATCCAACTGCAACAACTGGGCAGAACGAGCAACAATAGTCGCCAAATCTTTATTCTGATAAAACTCTAATCGGGACACGATACCGAAACGGTCGCGCAAAGGATTGGTCAGCATACCGGCACGGGTCGTCGCGCCTACCAATGTAAACGGCGGCAAATCGATTTTGACCGAACGCGCGGCCGGCCCCTCGCCTATCATGATGTCCAACTGATAATCTTCAAGCGCAGGATAAAGGATTTCTTCAACCACAGGGCTTAAGCGGTGGATTTCATCAATAAACAGCACATCATGCGGCTCGAGGTTGGTCAACAAGGCTGCAAGGTCGCCGGCACGTTCCAAAACCGGGCCGCTGGTTTGGCGCAAATTAACGCCTAACTCTTTGGCGATAATGTGTGCCAAAGTAGTTTTGCCCAAACCCGGAGGACCAAACAGCAAAGTGTGGTCAAGCGCTTCGCCACGTTTTTTCGCTGCCTGAATAAAAATAGCCAACTGCTCTTTTGCTTTATCCTGTCCGATATAGTCGTCTAAAGTTTTCGGACGTAAAGCGCGTTCAAGCAATTCTTCCTGAGCGGAAATATTTTGAGCAGTGATAATGCGCTGAGGTTGTGCAGAAGTAAGATTATCGGTTTGTAACATAATGTTTCTAAATTCTAAGACCATTCCCGACCCGTTATTTCAGATGGCCCGAACAATCAGATAAAGCGGTTAAATTATGATTTTGGCCATTATACCCGATAAGGCCGAGCCACTTTCCCCTCAAATCTAAATCACACAAAAATTTTCGTTTTCAGACGGCCAAAGCAACGTATAATAAACGGTTAATTCAAATACCTATCGCATTCAGGAGAACACATGAGCCTCAAGCAAAAAGTCATCGCCATCGACGGTCCCAGCGCATCCGGTAAAGGGACGGTTGCCTCACGCGTAGCCGAAGCCTTGGGTTTTCTTTACCTCGACTCCGGTGCGCTTTACCGCCTGACTGCGCTTTATGCACAAAAACAAAATGTCGCTTGGACAGATGAAGATGCCGTCAGCACACTGGCAGAAACCTTGCCCGCACAATTTGAAGGCAGCGTTGTATTATTAAACGGCGATGATGTATCCGAGCAAATCCGTACCGAAGCGATTGGCATGGGCGCATCTGCCGTCGCGCAGTTGCCTAAAGTGCGTACTGCCCTTTTGCAACGCCAACGCGACTTCCTAACCGAAAAAGGCTTGGTCGCCGACGGCCGCGATATCGGCTCGGTTATTTTCCCTGATGCCGCATTAAAAATTTTCCTGACCGCAAGTGCCAATGTCCGCGCCCAACGTCGTGCCAAACAACTCGGTATCCCATGCGAAGGCGTTGCATTCGAGCGTATTTTGTCGGACATTGAAGCGCGCGACGAAGCAGACCGCCGCCGCCCTGTTGCTCCGTTGAAACAGCTGCCCGATGCCCTGCTTTTAGATACTGATAACCTTTCTATCGAAGAAGCTGTAAAAAAAGTGCTTGATTGGTATCATAAAGTTTAAAATTTGGAGTATAATCGCGAAGTTTTCATTTCAGACGGCCTGTTAACCCTATAACAAGGCCGTCTGAAAACATTTCCCAACCTGCCGCGCCAAGGACGGCAGGTCATTTCAAACCTAACCCGCACCCCTTGGCGGTGTACCGAAAAGAGTATATATGACTATGGAAAATTTTGCCCAGCTGCTGGAAGAAAGCTTTACCCTGCAAGAGATGAACCCAGGTGAAGTGATTACTGCCGAAGTAGTCGGCATCGATCAAAACTTCGTTACCGTTAACGCAGGTCTGAAATCAGAATCTCTGATTGATGTTGCTGAATTCAAAAACGCTCAGGGCGAGATTGAAGTTAAAGTTGGCGATTTCGTTACCGTTACCATCGAATCTGTTGAAAACGGCTTCGGCGAAACCAAACTGTCCCGCGAAAAAGCCAAACGTGCTGCCGACTGGATCGCTTTGGAAGAAGCTATGGAAAACGGCGACATCCTGTCTGGCGTTATCAATGGCAAAGTCAAAGGTGGTCTGACTGTTATGATCAACAGCATCCGCGCATTCCTGCCGGGTTCTTTGGTTGATGTACGTCCTGTAAAAGACACTTCTCACTTCGAAGGCAAAGAAATTGAATTCAAAGTGATCAAACTGGACAAAAAACGCAACAACGTTGTTGTGTCCCGCCGCGCTGTTCTGGAAGCTACTTTGGGCGAAGAACGCAAAGCCTTGCTGGAAAACCTGCAAGAAGGTTCAGTTATCAAAGGTATCGTTAAAAACATCACCGATTACGGTGCATTCGTTGACTTGGGCGGCATCGACGGTCTGTTGCACATTACCGACTTGGCATGGCGCCGTGTAAAACACCCAAGCGAAGTTTTGGAAGTTGGTCAAGAAGTAGAAGCTAAAGTCCTGAAATTCGACCAAGACAAACAACGTGTTTCCTTGGGTATGAAACAACTGGGCGAAGATCCTTGGAGCGGCCTGACCCGTCGTTACCCACAAGGTACCCGCCTGTTCGGTAAAGTATCCAACCTGACTGACTACGGTGCATTCGTTGAGATCGAACAAGGCATCGAAGGTTTGGTACACGTTTCCGAAATGGATTGGACCAACAAAAACGTACACCCAAGCAAAGTTGTTCAATTGGGTGACGAAGTTGAAGTCATGATCCTGGAAATCGACGAAGACCGCCGCCGTATCTCTTTGGGTATGAAACAATGCCAAGCTAACCCTTGGGAAGAATTTGCCGCCAACCACAACAAAGGCGACAAAATCTCCGGCGCAGTTAAATCTATCACTGACTTCGGCGTATTCGTAGGTCTGCCTGGCGGCATCGACGGCCTGGTTCACTTGTCCGACCTGTCTTGGACTGAAGCCGGCGAAGAAGCTGTACGCAAATACAAAAAAGGCGAAGAAGTTGAAGCCGTTGTATTGGCCATCGACGTTGAAAAAGAACGTATCTCTTTGGGTATCAAACAACTGGAAGGTGATCCGTTCGGCAACTTCATCAGCGTAAACGACAAAGGTTCTTTGGTTAAAGGTTCTGTGAAATCTGTTGACGCCAAAGGTGCCGTAGTCGCTCTGTCTGAAGAAGTTGAAGGCTACCTGCCTGCTTCTGAATTCGCTGCTGACCGCGTTGAAGACCTGACTACCAAACTGAAAGAAGGCGACGAAGTTGAAGCCGTTATCGTTACCGTTGACCGCAAAAACCGCAGCATCCGTCTGTCTGTTAAAGCGAAAGACGCTAAAGAAAACCGCGAAGCGCTGAATTCAGTTAACGCCGCTGCAACTGCCAATGCCGGTACTACCAGCCTGGGCGACTTGCTGAAAGCCAAACTGTCCGGCGACCAAGAATAAGGTTGCAGACATGACGAAGTCTGAATTGATGGTTCGCCTTGCAGAAGTGTTTGCCGAAAAAAATGGCAACCAACTGCTGGCTAAAGATGTCGAATACAGTGTAAAAGTCTTGGTTGATACCATGACCCGTTCACTGGCTCGTGGACAACGTATCGAAATCCGCGGTTTCGGCAGCTTCGACTTGAACCACCGCCCTGCCCGTATCGGGCGCAACCCGAAAACCGGCGAACGCGTGGAAGTGCCTGAAAAGCATGTTCCTCACTTCAAACCGGGTAAAGAGTTGCGTGAGCGTGTAGACTTGGCATTGCAAGAAAGTGCTCATTAATACTTAGTAGCAAAACGCCGCAGAAATGCGGCGTTTTTTTGTTTTCTCAAGAAATACCAAAGCCGACTCTTTTCACGTATACCTCAATCACACACTATTTCAACTATATTTACTACAATGCTTTTGCAAAAAACGCAGGCCGTCTGAAATCATTTATAATAGACCGACTATTCTGTAATGAAAACATCATTCCAACTACTGTCCAAACTATTGTGGATGATGTTTCAACTATCGCCAGTAAAGCATAATAAAGGTTACACATGAGCAATAGAGACCAACTATTCACACCACCTCCATTTGAAAACCACAGCCCATTGACTTGGTATCAGGCTGCAGCCGAACAGCCCAACTTCATCCGCGACGAAGCCCAAGCGCGAGCCATTGAATATTTGGATCGTTTGTGGACCGAGCTGATGATGTTCAAACGAAAACGCAACCGTTTTCTCGGCCGTAGCTTGCGTTCCCCTCAAGTACCTAAAGGACTCTATTTTTATGGCGGCGTAGGACGCGGTAAAAGCTTTTTGATGGATGCTTTTTTCGGCTGTCTTCCCTATCGTCGTAAGCGTCGCGTGCATTTCCATGCCTTCATGGCCGAAATCCATCAACGCCTTAAAGTCTTGAAAAGCGAAGCTAACCCTTTAAAAGCCGTTGCAACAGAAATTGCCAAAGAAACACGTGTATTATGCTTTGACGAGTTTCACGTTAGTGATATTGCCGATGCCATGATTTTGGGCCGTTTACTGGAAAACCTGTTGAGTGAAGGTGTAGTCTTGGTAGCCACTTCCAACTACGCCCCATCCGAACTCTATCCTCAAGGTCAAAACCGCAGCAGCTTTCTCCCAACCATCGCCCTTATCGAGTCCAACCTGACCGTTTTAAATGTGGATGGCGGCGAAGATTACCGATTGCGTACCTTGCGTCCTGCCGAAATTTTCTTTGTCCCCAATAATGAAGAGAACGAGCAAAAACTGGCTGCTTTATTTAAGGAAATGAGCGGAATCTCTGAATTAAACCCAGGCATCAGCATTATTCATGGACGGGAAATTCCTCACAAAGCCCAGTCAGAACGCGCCATCTGGTTTGATTTCCGCGCATTATGTTTTGGCCCGCGTTCACAAGCTGACTATCTGTATTTAGCCGAACATTATGAGATGGTTTTCCTTTCAGGATTAGAACGTCTAACCCCGCAAGAAAAAGCAGAAGCACGCCGTCTGACATGGTTAATTGACGTTTTATATGATTTCCGTGTGAAATTGTGCGCCACCAGTGCAGTTGGCGTAAACGATATTTATGTCGAAGGCGATTTCGCCGAGGAATTTACCCGTACAGCCAGCCGTATGATCGAAATGCAATCCGAAGTCTATTTGGAACAACCACACCTGACTTTAAGCAAATAATGCCTTTCCCAAAAAGGGGCGAAATTTGGTAGAATACACTTCCCTCGCCTCTTGGCTACGGCAACTCACCTATTAATAAAAACAAGGACATAACATGGCCATCGAACGTACGATTTCCATCATCAAACCCGATGCAGTAGAAAAAAACGTCATCGGCAAGATTTACAGCCGCTTTGAAGAAAACGGCTTGCGCATTATTGCGGCGAAAATGAAACATCTGTCTGAGCGCGAAGCAAAAGAGTTTTATGCTGTACACAAAGACCGCCCTTTTTATGAAGACTTGGTTAAATTCATGACTCGCAATCCTGTTATGATTCAAGTATTGGAAGGTGAAAACGCCGTTGCCAAAAATCGCGAATTGATGGGCGCAACCAATCCAGCCGATGCAGCTCCGGGCACAATCCGTGCCGACTTTGCAGAATCTGTCAGTGTTAATGCTGTACACGGTTCTGACAGCGTGGAAAATGCTGCGATTGAAATCGCCTACTTTTTCAGCCAAAGCGAAATCTGCCCACGATAAAAGCAAAAAGCCTGTAGCCGCTTTACGGCCGTCCGATTCCATATCGGACGGCAAAAGTGCTTTGTATGCCCTGCAAATGACAGGCCGTCTGAAACCCTAAAGGCTTTTAAAGCAAAGCTGACCGATAAGCCTCTTTACTTTAAAAGCTTTATTGAGAAACATAAAAATACATGAAAACCAATCTACTGAATTACGATTTAAATGGACTGACGCAACACTTTGCCGAAATGGGTGAGAAACCTTTCCGCGCCAAACAAGTCATGCGTTGGATGCATCAAGCCGGTGCACAAAACTTTGAAGAAATGACTGACTTGGCCAAATCATTGCGTGCCAAGTTGAATGAACAAGCCACAATCGAAGTGCCTAAATTAATGATGGCACAAGAATCTACTGATGGCACACGCAAATGGTTGCTGGATGTCGGCACGGGCAACGGTGTAGAAACCGTCTTTATTCCCGAAGCCGAACGCGGTACTTTGTGCATCTCTTCCCAAGTAGGTTGCGCATTGGAATGCACTTTCTGCTCTACCGGACGACAGGGTTTCAACCGCAACCTGACTGCCGCTGAAATTATCGGTCAGCTTTGGTGGGCCAATAAAGCCATGGGTGTTACCCCTAAAAACGAACGCGTTATCTCCAACGTGGTGATGATGGGTATGGGCGAGCCTATGGCAAACTTTGACAATGTTGTTACTGCCTTGAGTATTATGTTGGATGATCATGGCTACGGCTTGAGCCGCCGTCGCGTGACCGTTTCCACTTCGGGCATGGTTCCACAAATGGACAGACTGCGTGATGCAATGCCTGTTGCTTTGGCTGTATCTTTACACGCATCCAACGATGAAGTGCGCGATCAGATTGTTCCTCTCAACAAAAAATACCCGCTCAAAGAATTGATGGCGGCCTGTCAACGTTATCTGGTCAAAGCCCCCCGTGACTTTATTACCTTTGAATACGTTATGCTCGACGGTATCAATGATAAAGCACAACATGCGCGCGAATTGATTGAATTGGTTAAAGACGTACCATGCAAATTCAATCTGATTCCGTTCAATCCTTTCCCAAATTCCGGCTACGAACGTTCTACCAATGAAAATATCCGTGTCTTCCGCGATATTCTGCAACAAGCCGGCTTTGTCGTTACTGTCCGCAAAACCCGCGGCGACGATATCGATGCCGCTTGCGGACAATTGGCCGGACAAGTACAAGATAAAACACGCCGCCAACAAAAATGGCAACAGATTTTGGTCGAACAATAAGGTTAATTATGAAAATCAAGTTCGGATTCGCTTTACTTACCGCACTGACTCTTTCTGCCTGCGCTTCCTCTTCCGGCCCAAGCCCTAAAGAACGTGCCATTCAAGTTTCTAATATCAAAACCCAACTGGCTGTGGAATATATGCGCGGCCAAAACTACCGCCAAGCTACTGAAAGTATCGAAGAGGCGCTTAAGTCCAATTCCAAAAATGACCTTGCTTGGTTGGTACGCGCCGAGATTTATCAGTATTTGAAAGTCAAAGACAAAGCTCAAGAAAGCTTTCTTAAAGCATTGTCTTTAAAACCTGATAGTGCGGAAGTCAACAACAACTACGGTTGGTTCTTGTGCAATCAAATGAATGCACCGGCCGAATCTTTGGCTTATTTTGACAAAGCACTGGCCGACCCAACCTACCCAAGCCCCTTTATTGCCAATATGAATAAAGGCATTTGCAGCGCAAGGTTAGGTCAATACTCTTTAGCCCAAGCCTATTTGGAAAGGTCTTTAGCAGCAAATCCGCAATTCTTCCCTGCTTTCAAAGAACTTGCCCGAACCAAAATGATGGCAGGCAATCTGAACGATGCCGACTATTATTTCCGCCAATACCAAAGCAAAGTTGATGTCCTGCAGGCTGACGATTTGCTTTTAGGCTGGCGTTTGGCTACCGCCTTGGGTAATAAACACGCCGCATACGAATACGAAGCCCAACTTAGGGCAAACTTCCCTTATTCAGACGAACTACAAACCGTCACAACAGGCCAATAAATGGAAAATAACGATAAAATCAACTACGACACACAAGCCGCCAAAACATTGGGGGATGAATTACGCAAACACAGAACTGATGCCAAAATCGATATTCAAGATGTTGCTTCACGTTTGAAACTGTCTACCGAACAAATTGATGCTTTGGAAAAAGGGGAATATTCCGGCTTTCCCGGTTTAGTCTTTGTTTCAGGTTATCTGCGTTCATATGCACGATTTCTGAAAATCGACGAACAAATCATCGCCAAACATTTGCGCTCCATTACTCCGCAACTTGAAGACCATGTATACGCGGTAACACGCAGCACCAACTCCGGCTTAAGCTTCACAGATACTGAAAAGCAGGGCTTCCCAAAATGGATATTGGGGATAGCCGCATTGGCTTTGGCTGTAGGCGGCGTTTACTTTTGGCAAAGCAAATCCAGTTTTGAAAACGAACAGGCAAATATTCAAAACAGCAAAGATGTTGCTGATACGATGAAAACGCCTGCCTTAAAAACGGATAATGTTGCCGTTAGCGAAATGACGGAAGACGGCAAAAAAGAAATCACCAATAAGCCTGAAGTGGCCAATGATCAAGCAGCCTCAGCAGCTTCCGCCGCCGTACAAGAAGAGAAACCTGCTGTCAAAGTTGAGAAAGACGAACTTTGGATTAAAGTCCAATACCGAAGCAATCTGATTATTGCAGACAAAGATGGAAAAGTTGTATTCAGCCGTATCGTTCCAGCCGGAAGCGAACAACGTCTGAGAGGCGGCGCACCTTACAATGTTTGGATCGGTATTGCAGCCGGCTCGGAAGCCAATTACGGCGGCACACCTATCGAACCTTTGAAATACCGTGTTGCCGGTGAAAAATCCGCCTCTTTTGTTGCAGGAAAAAACTAAAATGACCACACCTAAACGCCGTCAGACACATCAAGTCAAAATTGACCATCTCATCATCGGCTCCGATGCGCCCGTTGTTGTGCAATCTATGACCAATACCGACACCGCAGATGCAGAAGCAACAGCCCGACAGGTCAAAGAGTTGAGCGATGCCGGCTCAGAAATGGTCCGTATCACGGTTAATACTCCTGAAGCGGCTTCCAAAGTAGCCGAAATCCGCAGCCGCTTAGACGATATGGGCTACACCACGCCCCTGATCGGCGACTTCCATTTCAATGGCGAACGCTTATTGGCCGAATTTCCTGAGTGCGGCAAGGCCCTGTCTAAATACCGCATCAACCCAGGCAATGTCGGTAAAGGCGCAAAAGGCGATGAGAAATTTGCCTTTATGATTCGTACAGCGGCAGAAAACAATAAAGCCGTACGCATCGGTGTGAACTGGGGTTCGCTTGATCAAAGCCTTGCCAAACGTATGATGGATGCCAACCTAGCTTCTGCCACACCGAAGCCGCCTGAAGAAATCATGAAAGAGGCTTTGATTGTTTCGGCGCTGGAATCGGCAGAAAAAGCCGTGGCTTTGGGCTTGCCTGAAGACAAAATCATTTTGTCGTGCAAGGTCAGCGCCGTACAAGACTTGATTCAGGTTTACCGCGAATTAGGCAGCCGTTGCCGTTACCCGCTCCATCTCGGCCTGACCGAGGCGGGCATGGGTAGCAAAGGCATTGTGGCTTCCACCGCAGCTTTGTCCGTATTGTTGCAAGAAGGTATCGGCGACACCATTCGAATTTCCCTTACGCCCGAACCTGGCTCCCCACGTACACAAGAAGTCATTGTCGGTCAGGAAATCCTGCAAACCATGGGCTTACGCTCCTTTACGCCAATGGTTACAGCCTGCCCGGGTTGCGGCCGTACCACCAGTACCGTATTCCAAGAATTGGCGCAAGACGTACAAAACTATTTACGTCAAAAAATGACTATTTGGCGCACTGAGTATCCAGGCGTTGAATCATTGAACGTTGCCGTAATGGGTTGCGTAGTCAATGGCCCGGGCGAAAGCAAACTTGCCGATATCGGTATCAGCCTGCCAGGTACAGGCGAAACACCGGTTGCGCCGGTTTATGTAGACGGCGAACGGAAAGTTACCCTCAAAGGCGACAATATCGCTGCCGAGTTTTTACAAATCGTTGAAGATTATGTCAAAACCAACTATTGCGAAGGTGGCGCAAAACGTAAGCAAAACCGCGTTATTCCGATTCAATCTGCCTAAAACATTTTCAAGATAAAGAGGCCGTCTGAAAATATGTTGGGCAAACTGGATACTTGGCTGACTGAACATCCCAAACGCAAGGATTTGCATGGTTGGCGACGCTTTATCGTTGAATTTTGGTTTTTCGGTTTGAAAGAAGCACGAGCCTGCTTATTTGCAGGCTTGTTTTTCATTGCCATGTTCCTCGTTCCGAAAACAGGCTTGTTGGGAATTTCGCGCTACGACCTGCTGCTGATTTTTGCCGTCTCCATACAAGCAGCCATGCTGTATTTCAAGCTAGAAACTTGGGATGAAGTGAAATCGATTACGCTGTTTCACTTGGTGGGCTTTGCTTTAGAGTGGTTCAAGACATCAGGCGATATCCAATCATGGAGCTATCCGGATGAGGCTTATACCAAAATCGGCGGCGTACCGCTGTTTGCAGGCTTTATGTATGCCGCAGTCGGCAGCTATATCATTCAAGCATGGCGGCTGTTTGACTTAAAAATCAAAAGCCATCCGCCGTATTGGTTGGGTACTTTGTGCGCACTGGCGATTTATATCAATTTCTTCACCCATCACTATATCGGCGACTATCGCTGGTATCTTGCTGCTTTCGCTCTCGGCCTATATGCCCGGACAACGGTCTTATACACGCCCTATGACACCACTCGCAAAATGCCGCTCCTGCTCGCTTTCGTCCTGATCGGATTTTTTATTTGGCTGGCGGAAAATTTGGGAACCCTATTCGGCGTTTGGCGCTATCCCAACCAAATCGGCGCGTGGGCATCGGTACACATCAGCAAATGGAGTTCATGGGCTTTACTGGTGATGATGACTTTTACCATCGTTGCGAATTTAAAACACATCAAACATACCATCAGCGTATCAAAAGATTAGTTGCTTAATATTTTAAAAGGCCGTCTGAAACTTTCAGACGGCCTCTAATTTTCAACAATCAATTAAACAAACTTAAGGCTTTAACAAACACCATAATGACGCCATAGCCCAAAGGAATGCAGACCAAAGCCCAACGCCACCATACGCCGATACCGCCCGCTGATACTTTCTTGCTGATCAGATAAGCATCGGATACAGCGGTTTCATCATCGGGATTGCCACTATGTGCCGCGACCTTAATGTCTTTCTCGTGATGCTTTTCATGAACAGAACGGACACTCAAATTACACAACAAACCAACAATCAACAAACCTGCCATGATGTACATGGTAATGCTATAAGCTTCAGCAGCCGGAACGCCACTTTCAATTTGGCTTTGGCGGATATAGTTGACCAACACCGGGCCAATAACAGCCGCAGTTGACCATGCCAGCAAAATCCTGCCGTGTATTGCCCCGACTTGATAAGTGCCGAACAAATCCTTCAAATACGCCGGAATGGCTGCAAAACCGCCGCCATACATGGAAATGATGACGCAGAAACCAATGACAAACAAAGCCTTGTTACCGCTCTCGCCAATCGACGGAATGGCAAAATACAACAGCGAGCCGAGCACAAAGAAAATAGTATAAGTATTTTTACGGCCAATTTTGTCGGACACGCTGGACCACAAAAAGCGGCCGCCCATATTAAACAGACTCAACAGACTCACAAAACCTGCCGCCGCACCCGCACCAATTGCCGCTTGTTTTCCTACAGATGCCTCGGAAAAAAGCTCCTGAATCATGACGGAAGCCTGACCTAGAACGCCGATACCCGCTGTCACGTTCAAGCACAACACCCAAAACAAGAGCCAGAATTGCGGCGTTTTCATGGCTTGTGAGACATTGACATGATTACTGCTGACCAATTTGCTTTTGTTTTTCGGCGCAACATAACCTTTAGGTTTCCAGCCATCGGCAGGTACACGGATCGTAAACGCGCCGAACATCATCAACACCAAATAAAACAATCCTAAAACGACAAAAGCCTGCGCTACGCCAACTGAAGTTTCACTGGAGAAAAAATTCATCAGCGACACGGATAAAGGCGAGGCCAGCATCGCGCCACCACCAAAACCCATAATCGCCAAGCCTGTCGCCATACCCGGTTTATCGGGAAACCATTTCATCAAAGTCGATACAGGCCCGATATAGCCCAAGCCCAAACCAACCCCACCAATCACACCGTTACCCAAATAAAGCAAAAACAGATTGTGCGTATGAACGCCAATAGCCGACACAAAAAAGCCCAAACTAAAACAGCAGGCGGCAACAAACATCGCCTTACGCGGCCCAACGCGCTCCATCCATGTACCGAACATGGCCGCAGACGCGCCCAACATCGCCAAGGCAATACTGAAAATCCAACCGACCGTGGTCAGCTTCCAATCTCCTGCAGCCGACTCAGTAATACCGATAAGCTTGGTCAGCGGCGCATTAAACACGGAATAAGCGTATATCTGCCCGATGGCAAGATGCACGGCCAAAGCGGCAGGCGGTACCAGCCAACGATTAAAGCCGGGTTTGGCAATGGTCGCCTCACGGTCTAGAAATTTCATAAAATCCTCTTGTCTATGTGTGTCAAACGCTGATTCCATATCATGCGGAATCAGAAAATTGTTGACAATATTTTAGCATAATCTCCCGTTTATCCTTTTTTCTGCTCCATGATAATTTTGCGCATCAGACAGAAAAAACATTCATCTAAACCATTTCTTCACGCCAATATCGACAAAAAGGCCGAGACCTTTGCAAAAGTCTCAAGTTGACCGTATTGGCGGAAAAAATTCAAACGCGTAGTAAGGGCATTTTCAGGGAGTTGTTGAACAGTATGCATAAAATTCGGCAAATAATCGCAGTTCGGGGAAAGGATATTTGGGTGGCGCACCAAAATTACTACAAAATGACTTGCGTCTATTGGTAGGTGAATGCACTTTTATAAGAAATTTCCCCATCATAATAAATAATCCATGTAGAAATAAAATTTAAAGATTCTGGCTCATGCATAGATGTAATAAGTACTGAATGTTGCTTTTTTTCTATCCCATCAGCTATAGATGTAGCCCAGCTATTTTTATATTCTTCAATACCCCAATAGTCTATTGGAATATGTAATTCTTCTACATATTCACCTAAAGAGATTGAAGCCAAAATATGCATCCCATATCCATTATCAAAAGATGTACCTTTATCTTTAAAGAAAATACCAAACATTATTAATCCTTAATTCTTTTTAAATCCTTGTCATAAATAAATAGTTCCAATCTTATTCATATTTTTCATGGCGCTTATATACACATATATAATTATCAAAAGATAAATATTTAGGGTAATCAATCCTAACTAAATTCTCATCAATAGTATAATCCTCACCAAAATTAGAAATAATATCTGTACCAATTTTATAAATCTCTTCATTCCAATAGGTAGAGATATCTCCATCAATAACGATATAAATACTTATACAATTTTCATTGATTCTTACATAAACACCTCTAACCTCTTTGGTAATTTTACCTATCAAGGCATTTTGGGTAACAATTCTTAATCTTATAATGTCATTATTCATAGACTATTATTCCTTTGGTTTAGCCGGAACTACATGATATCCATTTTTACTATAATGAATAATCCCCATAGTTGTTGGGGTTTGATTTCCTGTAACAGGATCGATATAAATACCGATATTTTTATTGAAGCTCACCCTTTCTTTAGAACCAGGAAGCCCAATTTCAGTTTTTCCCACCTGCTGTCCAGTTCCTACATAACCTTTTAAAGAATCTAAACTTACAGTGATAAAGATGCAGTAAAAAGGCATAATGATAGCCCCATTTTTATAATTATTTATTTTAGGGGCAAAAAGATGAATATTTTATTACTAGACGGTAGAAAAGAGTTTGGTCATTCGCATGGTGAGTTGAACCATACGCTTCACAAAAAAGCGAAAGAAGTTTTGACCGCACTTGGACACAATGTACAAGAAACCGTGATTAATGCGGGCTATGATGTTGAAGCAGAAATCGAAAAATTCTTGTGGATGGATGCCGTGATTTGGCAAATGCCAGGCTGGTGGATGCACGAACCTTGGACAGTGAAAAAATACATAGACGAAGTATTAACTGCCGGACACGGCAAGCTTTACCACAGTGATGGCCGCCATCGTGTCAATCCGATAGAAGGCTACGGCACAGGTGGTTTGTTGCAAGGCAAAAAAACATGCTCTCGCTTACTTGGAATGCGCCGATTGAGGCCTTCACCCGAGAAGGCGATTTTTTCGAAGGCAAAGGCGTGGATGCGTTGTATATGCACTTCCACAAACTCAATGAGTTCATC